>JAJRYV010000047.1 GCA_024275575.1 bacterium | reverse complement strand
GGCGGGCCGACTTTTTGCGGGCCGTGCAGTAATTGCTGCGGTGAAATTTCTCTGTAACCCAGGCGCGGCGTGAACCAGCTTGACGCCGGCACCACGTCCATTGAATTGACATCGCGGGCGGGCCCAGGGTTCGTCACATCCCGCCCTTTGATCAAAGGGCGGCGCACCAGCACGTCGTAACGGTATGAGATGGGTTCATAGTCGCTTTTGACCGGAACAGGAACCGGTTCGCGGTCAGGATACACCTCAGCGACATTTGCACCGGTGAATTGTAGCGGTATTGAGGCGCAGCGGCCTAAAAACAGGCCGCCAAAAATCAGACCTGCAGCGACAGCAGCAAACCTGTAATTGCCGTATGTTGCTCTCTTTTTCATTTTTTTCTCTATCTTAGATGGACACATAATGCACTCCGGGGGCAAATTTGACATCAATTTTACTGCCAGCGGGTGCGATCATCGCTGCGGGATGAGAGACCGATTTTCACCGTTATGCGAATTCCCTCAGAGCCTGTACCGACGAAAAATCGTGTACCATCCTTTAAATTTATGCCCAGACCATAAATATAGGGTGCCTGATTAAAGCTCAATTTTTGCAAATCATCAGCAACCAGCAGGTAATCGAGAAACATATAACCGTTTAAAATCGACGACAGCGGCCATTGGTATTCCAGCGAAGGCACAAAGGAATACTTGTCGGTTCGCAAAAGCGTACGGCCGGAGACACCGCGAAAGCTGCGGTGCTTTGGATAATAGGCAAATGATACCGGCGTATTTTCCTGCAGGTTTTCGATCATATTAAAAGCGATTTTCGGTACGATTAAACGGTTATTTTTTATCACCGGCAAATAAAAAGCGCAGGCGCCGCCGGCACGCAGAAAACGGCTTCTATCCGCGGCCACTCCCGTTGAAAGCCCGATATAGGATTCCACATGCCAACCCGGAGATATACGGTCGTGTTTTTTGCGCGTATCGAAATAACCCGCCAGTTCATTATAGAATTGCCTGTTGGCGCTGCCGGCGCCATGCCAGACCCCGGGAATGCTGCCGGGTGCGAAAACCTGATCGAGATTGGTGGACTGGTTTGCAGCAGGATTACCGAGCTGCCTTTTTTCAATATAACTGGTGTAAAAGAACTGCCAATGACTGTCCGGTCGCATGCCGGTGACAAACAGTAATCGTTGTATTTTTTGCTGATAGACCCCGCTTTTTTGCTCCCCGTGAAAACGGTTACGTGAATCCTTTTCCGGGTATGCCCCGAGGCCGTAATATTCCAGATCATCACGATTACGCAAGCGACCGGTGAGGCCGAATTTCCAAAGAATATTGCCCTGCAAATGCGACCGTGAGAATCGCAGTCGGGTATTATACAATACCGCGTTACGCCAGGCGGCTTTCAGTGAGAGCGACAACGGCTTTTTGCGGTAAAAAATCGCAGCGCCGAACTGGCTTTTTGTGCCGTTGGTGAAGCTCACCACCGGATACCAGCCGAGATTATTCTCATAAAGATAAACGAAGTGCTCCAGCCTGTCGATGAAATGCTCGTCATCCATCAGGCGAACGCAGCGTATCTGCTGCAGAGCTTTTATCCCGCATTTCATTTTGTGCTAATAAATCCTGCTCTGCCAAAATGAAGGCCAAGAAAAAACCCAATAAAAGCGAAATTTTATGATTCATCATGTTTTTCCATGACTTTCGACTATGTATTCAACCGATAAAATCATTTTTGCCTAAAATATTGCACAGTTGCAAATACACCGTCAGCACTGTCCTGCCCCGTGCTGACGCTTTTCAATTCGCCGTTGCGCCACATGGCGATCTGATCATCATAATGATCGGAAAACGGCTGTCCGGACTGTCCACCGGGAATAATCGTGAACGCCCTGTCCGGCTGCGCCAGATCGACGATTTGCCGCATGGAAGCGCCGACATCGACGGCGAATGGTGCAGTGAAACGATATTCAGCTTTGTGAATCGATCCGGCCGCGCCGCCGATATTGTACTCCCCCCGGTCGAAAATATAATCGAACGGCGGGATTTTGCCGAGGGGATGTCGCAGCGTAAAACGGTGGATACGTCCCCATTCCCAAAATCCGGGGCCATCGCCATAATTTTCAAGGAGTTGCGCACACGTTTTTGTGAATGCACGGTGCAGCATGTCGCCCATTTTTTCTCGTCCGGCTGTCTGCCGGTCGTCCCACCAAACCGAGCCCGGGTTTTGCACGAGGTTTTCCAGGGCGCGTGCGGGAATCGTTGTCCAGCGCATGAATTCCTGATAAACGGCCGGTTGCAACTGGTCGGAAAATGTTTCCTGCAAAAGATTCACGAGCAGATGGTGAAAAATCGTCGCCCCCGCGCTGAACTGATGCATTTCCCCTTTCCATTCCAGCAATAGTTGCCAGATTTGTTTTTCACGATCATTGAGGGCAAATATATCGATCTGTTTTTTAAACCGGTGAATCAATTCAACCGCATACAAGGATAATTCATCGAGCTGCATTTTTTGGAAATCAGCGACAGTCAATTTTTCTTTCTGCTGCAGAAGCCGGGTGATTTGGCGTGCCCGGCTCTCCGGTTCCCAGGCATTGGAAAAATAACCGCTAAAACCATCGGCGAGTCCGGCATTGTTCGCTGTAACAACAAAATAGTTATTCGGATTCCAGCGATGCGGCATTTTTTTGAGCGGCAGGTCACCGAGCCAATCGCCTTTGTTCTCCCAGGCCAGGTATGGCAAATGGCCCTGTTTATCCCGACGCAAGGGGATTTTCCCGGCCATTTGAAAACCGATATTGCCGTCGCGATCAGCGTAGGTTACGTTCTGGCAGGGTGCGCCGTAATGTTGCAGTGCAGCGAAAAACTCATCGGGATTTTTAGCCCGGTTGAGCAGCAAGATTGCCCGCAAATCATCAGAAAATCCCGCCCCGGTCCAGCGCAAACTTATAACGAGAGAATCCATTGGCCAGCCCGGATGCACGGCGGAAATAACAGGCCCACGAGCGGTTTCACGCACATCGAGAAAAACCGGATCAAGCCGATCTTTCACGACGATTTTTTCCGTGCGATATTTGAATTTCCGCCATTGATTTTTATCGCGATAATAATCCGGGGTCTCCGGTTTAATTTTTTCAAAATAAAAATCGATATCATCGACCATACTGTTGGTGAACCCCCAGGCGATGGAGCTGTTGTGGCCGATAACGATACCCGGAATGCCGGGAATGCTCATTCCTGCAACGTTATAAGACGGCGATGAAATATGCAATTCGAACCAAAAACCAGGTGCGCTGAGTTCGAGATGGGGATCATTGGCCAGCAGTGGTTTGCCGCTGCGGCTTTTTTCCCCGGCAACAACCCAACTGTTGCTGGCGGCGAATCCCGTGCCCCAGCCGGTATAACGGCCGGCAGCCTGCATGCTGTTTTGAATAGCCGCAAAATTAGCGGCCTGGTTTGCCGGCCGCTCGATGGCTTTTTGCGAAACCGGCGGATAATCCGGGAAAATTTCACGCGCTGCTTTGGCGCCAAATTCTGCAGCGATACGATAAAATGTGAGCTCCACATGCCATGCGATGCTCAGCCGCATGGCCAGTAAACGCTGAATGATGAGCGCATCCCGTGGTTTCCAGGCCTCCGGTTTATAACCAAGCAAAGAAAACTCGATCGGCAGGCGTGACGAATTGAGCTCGATAAAACGATTAACGCCCTGAGCATAGGCGACGAGCACCGCTTTCGATTCGATTGAGATGCTGTCCGCCAGCCAGGATGTGTTGGCGGCGAAACCCCAGGTACGCATGAGTTTATCGCTTTCAAGAGCCGGCGCTCCGAAGATTTCGCTCAGTCTCCCCGCACCGGCACGGCGGAAAAAATCCATCTGCCACAGCCGTTCCTGCGCATGCACGAAGCCGAGAACACGAAAGGCATCGAGATCGGTTTTTGCAAAAATATGCGGCACGGCAAATTCATCCCGTCTGACTTCGACCGGTGCTTCGAGTTGCGGCAGGCTGATTTCCGCACCATAATCAGGCAGGGATTTGTTGATTAAAATATAACTTAAAATACTGATGGTGACACCCATGACAAAAACAAAAAACAGCAGGGCGAGCAATATTTTCATGCTTCTTTGCATGGCAATCTCCGAATAGTTTATTCATCCTATTGGTGCACTTCGGCTGACATTTTTTTCCACTGCGCTTTGTAGATTTCACGAATTCGCAGCAGGGATCGATCGTAAATTCCCTGGGCAAAATCGGGAAATGTCCACTGGAAAGCGGTGAAGCGGCCTTTGGCGTACATCAAATTCATATCGGCCCATACCCCTTTTCCCACATAGATTTTTTGTGCGTTTTTTTTCATTGAAGCGAGCACGAGTTTATCGAAATCGAGATAGCCGGAATCGAGATTCACGGTTCTTTTGCCGGCCACAGCGAGCTCTTCCTCGATGTGGTTCGTGCTGAGCTTAATTGTCGCCAGGTCGGCGGCATCGACGAGGCCGGCAAAGGAAAAGAAAATTCTTTTGATCGGTCTGCCCATTTCCGCAGCATAATAGTGTTCTGCAAAAAAGTCGAAAGCCTCGCTGGTAAAATCGATGGCGCCGAATTGTTTTTCCAGCAAGTCCAGCGCATTTTGCAAATTTTTCTTTTCGACAAAAAGCGCTGCGATCAGCAATTTGACCGGCGGTACAGCAATCGCTTCAGCCATTTTCTTTCTCCTGAAATGTCCGCGCCTTATTTTCCAGCAAAGCTGCTTCAGCTCGCAGCACGATCTTTTCCGGAATGTCAAAGGAATCGCGAATCATTTGCGCACGGTTCTTCTTCAAATTAAAATTTTTCTTGCCGTCAAAACTCGTTTGCCGCATGTGAAATTTACGGACATAAATCAATGCATCCTTTTCGTTGCGCGAGAGACAAAGTTCGTGCATGCCGTTCCACGAAAAAGAGGCCAGCCAGTGTTGCACAAAGTCCTGCGGACTAACCGGTTTATCTTCAAAAAAATAGCGCCATTGTTTTTGCTGCCGGGTTATCGTGCTCAGGTTATATTGCGGCGGCGCTGCAGCGGGGGTTATTTCCACTGCCGTGTGCGCATTGCGAAAATGCAATTGCCGGTCGGTCGAAATGAGCATCGGCACATCGAGGACATAACCGGGATCGGCGAGAAAATGTTGCCCGCCGAAATCGATCACCAGCACACAATGATGATTTTTGCCGGCACGCATATGCGCCATCACCGGATAACAGGTGAAGCCGAGAAAACACACGATGCTCTGCAAGAAAAACGTCAGCGAAAAGCAGGTGCCGCCAAGGCGGTAACGCTGAAAATCATCCCATACTTCATCGGGCATACGAATGGCCAGGGCATCATGATGCGTCCGGTTGAGCTTCATGATTTTGCTGAGATTTTCGTAAGGAATTTGCAGAAAAATCTGCAGGACTTCAGCGATGCGGTCAATCTCGCGCGCTGGCTTTGTGCTCAGGTTATTTTTTTGCAGAAAGTCGCGTGCAATGCCGGCATATGCGGCCGGATCTATTTTGCTGATGAGCTCTGCAGAGATTTTATTTTGCAAGGGATTCATCGAAAATCACTGCCGGCTATCTTCGGTTGTTTCCGTCGTCGTTTCGCCTGCTTTCCACGGCGGCGAGGCCAGAAGTTCCCCTGTTTTTTTAATCATAAAATTGAAGGTACCGGTACGATATCCGAACTGAAAAAATGAAACGATCGAGAGCAATAAAATGATCGCCCAGCGCCAGTGATATTCTTTTTTGTAACCTTCATAAATGCTGTAACCGATCACATAAATCAGGAAAAGGACGACCGTCGATAGAGCATAAAGCGCATAAACATTTTCAACGCCTATTGTATTGGTATCCATATACCGGCTTCCAAAATAAGAAATTGTGTTTTGAATCAGCCAGAAATTTGCCGCTGTACCGGGAAGAAAATTCCCCGTATAGAATTGGGTAATGAACCAAGAAAAGGGCAGAATTGCAATAAAAAACTGAATACTGATAATTAAAAAGGAGTTATTGAAATTTATTAAATAATCCCGGTTTTGCTGTCGTTTTTTTTGAATACACAAACCTGCGAAACAAGGCAATCAGACCGTTTGTCTCCAACGATTTCCCATCATCGAAAACTGTGAAAATTATGGCCGACAACAAAAAAAACAAATCTTGCTACAACCCCAATTCGCAAAATGACAATACCTCGTGGAGAGCCCGTATGCGCGGTTTCTTGCGTCCGCGGGGCAGAGCGCACAACCGCAACCTTCTGCAGCGTATCTCCTTTTACAAAACCAGAGAAACAAAACAGGGTGAGCCGGCGACAATTTTAAAGCAGTTTTGCGATGATTTAACCCAATTTGCCCGCGCCGGCCAATTGGCGCTGCTGATCGGGCGGGAACGGGAATTGACGGAAGTGCAGCGCATTCTCTGCCGTAAAACCAAGAACAACCCGTTGCTCATCGGCGAAGCAGGAGTCGGCAAGACGGCGATCATCGAAGGGCTGGCGCAGAAATGCGCTACAGCGACAGGAAACGAGAACTTTGCCGATAAAATCATTTTGCGGCTCGATCTCGCTCTGCTCATCGCCGGGACAAAATATCGCGGGGAGTTCGAGAATCGCATTAAAAAAATTATCGACGCCATCGAGGGGCGGGAGAACGTCATTCTATTCATCGACGAGGTGCACATGCTCGTCGGCGCCGGCTCATCCGAGGGTTCGTTAGATGCGGCAAATATACTCAAACCGGCGCTGGCGCGGGGAAATTTACGCTGCATCGGCGCCACGACACCGCAGGAATATCAGAAACATATCGCCAAAGATAAAGCCCTGGCACGGCGTTTTCAGGTCGTGCGTGTCGCCCAGCCGGATTTATGCGAAGTGAGCAAAATCATGTCCGGTATCAAAGAGCAATTTGAATCCTTTCACGGCGTAAGAATACCGCCTGAAAGCATCGATACGGCCATCTTTCTCGCAGAGCGATATATTCCCGAACGCTGCATGCCCGACAAGGTTATCGATCTGCTCGATGAGGCAGCCGCCACGGTGTGTATGCAACGTGGCAGGCGGCGCAACGCCCACAAAACCGTATCCCCGGCAAGTGTACAGAAAATCATCGCTGCATGGCTGCAACTACCGGTAGAGGAAATCCGCAGCGCAGAAAAATTGCAGCTCATCAATCTCGAAAAAAACCTGCAAAAGAAAATCATCGGGCAACCACAAGCGATCAGCGCTGTGGCAAAAGCGATCCGGCGGCGGCGCATCGGCATCGGCGCTTCGCACCGGCCGACGGGTATTTTTCTCTTTCTCGGCCCGACCGGCGTTGGCAAAACCGCGTTTTCACGGGTGCTTGCCGGAACTTTATTCGGTTCGACGAGCAAACTCATCCGCGTCGACATGACCGAATATGCCGAACCACATTCCAGCGCCAAACTCATCGGTTCGCCGCCGGGTTATGTGGGGTACCACGAAGGCGGATATCTCACCCAGGCCGTGCGCAACAACCCCTATTCGGTTATCCTGTTTGATGAAATTGAAAAAGCTCACCCCTCGATTTTCAATATTCTGCTGCAACTTTTCGATGAGGGACGGCTGACGGATTCACAGGGTGAAACAGTCAATTTTCGCAACACGGTGGTGATTATGACTTCGAATTTGATCAGCAACAGTCCGGGGGCAACAGTCCGTTTCGGTTTTTTGAACAATCATGAAGATGCAGCGCCCTCCGGCAATTTGTTTTGTAACAAAACTTTGAGCAGCTTTTTTTCGCCCGAATTTCTCAATCGCATCGACGATACGATTTATTTCAACTCACTCTCGGGTGCCGATTTGGAAAAAATCGTGCTGCTGCATGTGCAACAACTCAATAGTGAATTGAATTTACAGGGCATCAAACTCGAAATCTCTCCTGCGGCGCGGCGGGAAATCGTTAAAAAACTAAACGAAGATACCTTCTCCGGCACCCGTTCGCTGCAACGTATCTTTCGCAAATACGTCGAAGACCCTCTCGCCGAGGCCGTGATCCGTGGTAATTTTTGCAAAACCAGTCCCATTCGTATCACTTGTAAAAACGGCCGTTTTCAATTCAAAAACAGAGCCGCCGAGGCAAAGTTATAAAGATTTGATTTTATCAATTTGCAGGAATAAGCCGGGGATTGTCTGGGTCGTGGGATTGAAATCGCCGGCGGCTGCGGGAAAAATTGCGGTTGGCGTAACAGTATACGCAGCCGAAGAGGCAACTATCATAAGCGCCGATATCGACGCTGGCGACGCAACCACACTCGTTGCGTGTCGGTTTTGCCTGAGCCGCCGGCTGGAATTCAGGATACAATTGCTGCAACAGGGAATTATCGATGCAGCGCGCTTTTTCAACACTGCCCGGGGATAAGTATTCATCTTCACAGCAGGCTTGCAATTGCATCTTGTTCTGCGCAGCAATACCTGCGATTTGCCGCACAAAAGCAGTTTTTTTAGAAAAATCCGCTGTTAAAATCGACACGCCTTTTTGCGCCAGCAAAGCCAACGGGCCTTCCACTTTTTTATACATATCGACAAAACTGAAAATGCATTTTTCGCTGGCGCCACGCAGTTTTTCCGCCAAAAACCGGAAGTTTTCCGCGTGCCATTGCAAGCTTGTTTGCGAGGTAACGATCACCGGGTCGTATCGCCAAATCAGCCTTTGCGGAGAGATGATATCCGCCAATTCGTACATCGAATCGATCACGCGGGCGGCAGCAGGATTTTTCGCTTCGAATTCGGCGGGATACCGGTTTAAAGTCCAGTGGAAATAAAAACGATAGCCTTCATTTTGCAAACGCGGCAGCAGCGGGAAAAACGGGCGGGCGTTACGCGTCCAGAAGACAAAAGCGCCAACCTGCTGCGGCAGCAACGAAACCGTGGTTATCTGGCGGGCATTGAAGGGATTGACCACCTCGGCGAATCCCGCCTGCAGCCGGTTGCTGAACCATTTACTGTAAAAAGCAGGCACATCCGTGCGCCGCGAAACCGAAATAATTTTTTGCCTGGACTTGTTCAAATTGTATGGTTATTTTGAGAATAGATAAAGCCTAATTATCAAATTATTTATCATTCTTGCGCAGACCGTTCGACAAAACCTTCATATTCAACTGACAATGAAAAATCAATTTGTCCAATCACATGATAAACCGAATCGACCTTAGCGTACAAAACCTCATTTCTGCCTACAGCCAGGGCATTTTCCCGATGGGTGATGAAAACGGTGTCGTCAATTGGTACGAGGCCGACCCGCGCGGTTACATCCCGCTGCAACATCTGCACATTCCGCACGATCTGAAACGGGTGCTGAAACAGGGCAAATTTACCGTCACTCTGAACAAAGCTTTTCGTGAAACCATCACCGCTTGCTCAGACCGTCCGGAACCGACATGGATCACCAGTGAAATTATCGACGCCTACGTTGAATTGCACAAATACGGCCACGGTCACAGCATCGAAACGTGGATCGACGGGGCGCTGGTCGGCGGGTTATATGGCGTCAGTCTTGGCGCTGCATTTTTTGGAGAATCGATGTTTTACCGTCAACGGGACGCCAGCAAAATCGCCCTGGCGCACCTGTGGGTCTGGCTTGCCCGGGCCGGGTTCAGTTTGTTCGATATTCAAATGGTCACCGACGTTTTAAAACGCTTCGGCGCCCGGAAAATCAGTAAAGAAAAGTATTTACAACGGTTGGACGAAGCGATCAAAAAGAAATGCGTTTTGCAAGCCGTCAAAATCGACTGGCACAGCCAATTGCAAAACATGCGGGAAGTATAACTTCCACCCACACAAGTCGCTACAAACCCTATCGTTCAATATCAGCTCATCCTACAATCGCCAACAATTGCTCAACCGTCAAATTACCACCGGAAAGAATGATGCCCACCTTCTTCCCCGCCAGTTTTTCCCGCTTTTGCCATGCGGCCGCCAGCGCCGCCGCCCCCGCTCCTTCGGCGATGTTGTGCGTGTGGTGCAGCAAAAGCCGGATTGCGTGACGCAAGGTTTCGTCATCGACGCAGACGATTTCATCCAGCTCCCGGCGTAAAATCGCCAGGGTATATTCGAATGGATGCAGGGTGGCCAAACCCTCGGCAAAAGTATCCGCCGAGGTGGTGCGGCAAAACTTGCCGGTTTTTATGGATTGAAAGATGGAATCGGCATGCGCCGACTGCACGCCGACAACACGCACTGCCGGGTTGATATTGTGGGCAACGATGCACACGCCACACGCCCCGCTGCCGCCACCGACGGGCACAAAAACCGTTTGCAAGTCCGGCACTTTTTCAAACAACTCCAGCGCATAGGTGCCGACGCCGGGCACCAACGCCGGTTCGTCGCCGCCGGAGACGTAGCGCCATGTATCATCACGACCCAGTTCCGCCGCAAAAATACAGCAATCGGCATAATTTTTTCCATGAAAAATCACCTCAGCGCCGTAGTTTTCCATGGCGCGCACTTTATCTTTGTTAGCCTTTTCCGGTACGACGATTTTGACCGGGAGGCCAAAAAGCCGGCCGGCGCAAGCGACCGACTGTCCATGATTGCCCGTCGAAGCGGCCACCAGTCCGCCGCGGTAGCCCTGTTCTTTGAGCCGGCTGCACAGGTTGATGCCGCCGCGGATTTTAAAAGCGCCGGTGGGCAGATGGTTCTCAAATTTAATCCATAATTCACAGCCGAATAATTGATCGATGCTTTCAAAATTGAGCGCCGGTGTGGCTGTGAGGTAGGGCGCAATGCGTTTTTTAGCCTGTAAAACATCGCTCAGCGTAATCTGTTGCGACATGCGTTTTCCTTTTCATAAGAGAAGCCTATTTGTGATATTTTTCACCACGCAAAATCGTAAATGCGCGGTAGATTTGTTCGAGCAAGATGACACGCGCCAGTTCGTGCGGGAAGGTCATTTCGGAGAGTGACAAAACCAGATCAGCACGCTGCAAAACAGCCCCGGAAAAACCAAAAGGCCCACCGATGGCGAAGACGATTTCCGCAGGGCCGTAAGTTTGTTTTTCTGAAATGAATGCCGCCAACTGGCGGGAACTGTGCTGTTTTCCACGCGAATCCAGTGCGATAAAAAAAGCATTCACCGGAACCACTGTCAGCAGCCGCGACGACTCCTCGGCGATGGCTTTGTCGCAATCTTTTTCATCAAAACGG
Source organism: bacterium (assembly GCA_024275575.1). GTDB lineage: Bacteria > Zhuqueibacterota > Zhuqueibacteria > Zhuqueibacterales > Geothermadaptataceae > Bioreactorimicrobium. Next base: position 104,552 of record JAJRYV010000047.1, on the reverse strand, counting down.
CTGTCTTTGAATTCTTTGATCTCCAATGTGCCGTAGTGTGCGATGCGCTTGCCATATTCACTGCAGGCTGCCTGCCAAAATTTGCTTTTGATCTTGCCAAATACAAAGAGAGAGATTTTCATAAAATCATCCACACTCCAAAATCTGAGAAATTCCCGATAAACATCACTGATCATCCGAAAATTATTATCTCATTTTTTTGCGTGCCTGCCACTTGCCGCTGAATTCCCAGCCGCCTTCCCTGCCACTAAATGTGACCGTCATGCTGCGGCCCTTGCGCTTGCCGGTAAATTTCATGTAGGAGCGCAAAACATATTTTGTCTGATAAGGTACTTTAAATTGCAGTTCGTCGTCATGAATTTTTAAATCGGTCACCACTTTGCGCCGGATACCGGCTTTTTCATCAGTAAAATAACCGATGATATGGGTGCTGGTAAAAACGATGTCGAGCTCGAATTTTTTCGCTGCTATAGTGCTTTTTTCGACGAGCGCCGGTCCGGACCATGTGCCCTGCCATGAACTATCGATATCAGGTGAATTTTGCAGAGATTTCGGACCTGAGCAAGCGGTGAAAAAAAACAGAAGTTGTAAGATAATAACTAAACGTCTAATAAATTTGATCTTCATCCTGGTTTCCGTTCCAAATCACAATTCAAGGAATCTGTTTTTGATTTAAACTTCGGTTTTGTCAAAACTGGCTCAATGTCATTAAGCATAGTAGATGCTGACCTTTGCGAAGTTAGAAAAATCAACAGCTTAATCTCAAAGCATGTTGCTGCATCATAACTCCTGTATTTCCAGTAACCTTCGCAAGGGTGGGCATATCTCGTTCAGCCTCACGCGCGCTCAATAGCAGCAAAGGCGTCTCGCCGAATGTAACGCTCCCTGAGCTTGGAAGGCACGCTTCAAGCCCCTGCCGCTTTGGCAAGCTCAGCGTCCGCCTGATGCGCTGAACAGATACGGGTGGGCTTAACTTAATGACATTGAAAACAGGCCGACAAAATATATATATCGAGAAACTACTAAATCCGGACTAATAATTCTATATAATTATTGATCCAAAATTTCCCAATACCATATTGCACTGACCGTCTTTTAAGATTACGGGAAAAAGGTCTAATCAATAATTTTTTCCCAACCCCGGCCTTCGAACGAGATGTCAAATCCGCTGGCACCCGGGGCAGTAAAAAGAACTGCGCCCACTTTGCACGATTCGTTTTATCGGTTTTGCGCAGGTTTTGCAGGTTTGATTTTCCCGCCCGTAAACCGCCAGCTCCAACTGGAAATAGCCACTTTCCCCCTGGCTGTTGACAAAATCATTTAGCGTTGTTCCACCCTGCGCAATGGCTTTGGCAAGCACGGTTTTCACCTGCTGCAGCAGCTCCTGCCATTTCTTTTTGGACATTTTACCGGCGATTTTTTGTGGATGAACCCCGGCAAAAAATAGTGCTTCACTGGCATAAATATTTCCCACACCGACGATAAAGCTCGCATCCATGAGCAAATTTTTAATTGGCTTCTTCGATTGCCGTACGTGTGACCAGGTCTGCTCAGCATCGGTACCTTTATCCAATGGTTCCAATCCCAGATGTTGCAAGCGCGGATGTTTTTCGAACTCTTCGACAGTCAACGCTTCAAACAAACCAAAACGCCGCGGATCATGAAACCGCATTTGCAGGCCCTCGGACAAATTGGCGATGATGTGATCATGCTTGCGATATTGTTCATCGGCCGGCTGCACGACGATTTGTCCACTCATGCCGAGATGCGCTAAAACGATAACACTGTCGGAGAGATGCATAACGATATATTTTGCGCGCCGCTCGATTCGTTGTAAATTTTTTCCCGGCAGAAGCCGGTACAACTTTTCGCTCATAACCGGTTTGCGCAAACGGGTCTCGCGCACGATGACTGCTTTTATTTGTTTGCCGGCAATGGTTTGTTGCAAGCCACGGCAAACGGTCTCAACTTCCGGTAGTTCGGGCATATTTTTTACCTATCTCAATATTTGATAAGCCTGCCTCAGTACGCAAAGATGGTTATTTTTACAAGATATCCAGTAAAAAATCTGTTTTGAATCCTTGCGTTTGCAGATTGCAAAAACTATATTTGCAGCTATTCCGGCAATCACACGACCGAGGAATTTATGGGTTTTACAATACTGGATTACGCTATCGTCCTGATCAGTATGCTGGGTTCGATTTATCTCGGCTTTTATTTCGCGCGCTCGCAACAATCCGCCAAAGACTATTTTCTCGGCAACCGCGACCTGCCCTGGTTTACCATCAGTTTGTCCATCGTAGCGACGGAAACCAGCACGCTGACTTTTATCGGCGTGCCGGCACTGGCTTTTGGCGGCAACATGACTTTTTTTCAGCTCACGATTGGCTATTTGCTGGCGCGCATTCTGGTGAGTCTGTTTTTTTTGCCGGCCTATTTTCGCGGCGAAATGTTCACCGCCTATACTTTTATTCGCAACCGCTTCGGACGTAAAACGCAATCGGTGACCGCTTCTGTTTTTCTCATCACCCGCTTGCTTGCCGATGGCGTACGCCTTTTTGCCACTGCCATTCCGCTGGCGATCATCACCGGTTTTTCTTACCCGCTTTCCATCGCAATCATCTGCTGTGTGACGATAATTTACACATATTTCGGTGGTTTAAAAGCAGTAATCTGGCTCGACGCCATTCAACTGGCAATTTATTTGATCGGCGCTGTTCTCGCGATGTTTATCATTATCGATCACACCACCGGTGGGCTCGATCAATTACTGGCGTTGGCAGGCGAAGCCGGGAAACTTCAAATTTTCGATTTTAATTTTAACCTGAATTCGACCTATACGATCTTCTCTGGTATTGTCGGCGGCCTGTTTTTATCACTCGCTTCCCACGGTACCGATCAGCTCATCGTGCAGCGCTTGCTCGCCTGCCGCAACGTTCGCGACAGCCAGAAAGCGCTGGTAACCTCAGGCCTGGTGGTCATGGTGCAATTCTTCTTTTTCCTCGCCATCGGTGTCCTGCTGTATGCGTTTTACACCCACTTCCCGGAAAAACTGAATATTGCTAAAAACGATGAAATTTTCCCGCTTTTCATCATCAACGAACTACCTTCCGGGCTCAGCGGCCTGGTTATCGCTGCTATTTTTGCTGCCGCGATGTCGACTTTGAGTTCATCGTTGAATTCTCTCGCTTCATCGACGATGATGGATTTTATCAAACCCTATTTTAAACCCAACTGGAATACAGCACGGGAATTATTTTTCAGCCGCATCGCAACGCTGGGTTGGGCGGTTTTGCTCATCGGTGTCGCCATGATTTCGAGCCAGTGGGGCAGTGTGCTGGAAAGCGGATTAAAAATTGCCAGTTTCACTTACGGCGCGCTTCTCGGAACCTTTTTGCTCGGATTATTCTCACAAAAGATATCGCAAAATCAAGTTATTGCTGCGATGATTTGCGGGCTTTTCATCATGATTTTTGTCAATTTCAGCGGTGTGCCCTGGCCGTGGTTTGTCGCCATCGGCACCTCAACGACTGTTTTGAGCGGCATGATTTTTTATACAATTCAGTCAAAATTGTTTTTATAAATTTTCATCAAAAGGGAACTCAATGAAAATCGCAATCGCTTCCGACCATGGCGGTTTTAGTTTAAAGGATGAAATAGTCAGTCATTTAACCGCCTGTGGATTTGCGGTCACAGATATGGGCACGGATTCTACCGGAAATGCTATCGATTATCCGGTGATGGCTGAAAAAGTGGCCCATGCCATACAGAAGAACGAATGTGATCGCGGCATCGTTATTTGCGGAACCGGAATCGGCATTTCCATCGCAGCGAATAAATTTAGCGGTATTCGCGCTGCTTTATGTCACGACGCCTATACCGCCCGCATGAGCCGTGCTCATAATAATGCCAATATCCTCGCACTCGGCGGCCGTAGCACCGGCGTCGGAGTTGCATTCGATATCGTCGATACCTGGCTCAACACCGGGTTCGATGGCGGACGACACCAACGCAGAGTTGATATGATTTCAGGATTTGAAAAAACGTAACGGATTCAATGAAAATGAAAAAGCGGATTTATATGGCCCCATCCATCCTTTCGGCCGATTTACTGAAGCTGAAAGAAGAGGTGCGGCAGGTTGCTGAAAACGGGGCTGATTTTATCCACATCGATGTTATGGATGGGCATTTTGTGCCTAATTTGTCCTTTGGGTATAACATGGTTGCCAGCATCAAGCGCTGCGTTAAAACACCCATAGACGCACATTTAATGATCAATAATCCCGACCAATATATCGAAAATTATGCACAAGCCGGAGCGCATATTCTCACCGTGCATCAGGAAGCCTGTCCGCACTTGCACCGAACAGTGCAGTGTATTCACCAGCACGGAATGAAAGCCGGAGTGGCATTAAATCCTGCAACCGCTGTTCATGTGCTCGAAGATATCATATCCGAGCTCGATCTTATTTTGATTATGACGGTCAATCCGGGATTTGGCGGGCAAAAATTCATCCGGCGCGGCTTGCAGAAAATCGCTGCCGCACAGCGGATGATCGAAACCAGTGGCAAACAGATTTTACTGCAAGTCGACGGCGGCGTCAACCGCGAAACCGCTGCCGAAATTATAACGCACGGTGCCGACACCCTCGTTGCCGGCAGCGCTATTTTCGGGGCCGGAAAAATCGCACAGGCGATGCGGGATATCCGTGCTGCAGCCGAGGATGTACTTTAAAGCTTTTGCACGGCAGCGGTAAAAATTTCGAGACCTTCCCTGAGCCCGTCTTGCGAAATCGTCAATGGCGGCAACATGCGTATCACATGGCCGTGTGAGCCGGATTTCAGAACAACAAGACCGTTTTCCCAACATATCTTTTGCACCGCCCGGACGATTTCCGTACCGGGTTTACCACTCGTTTTATCGACGACGAACTCGATCCCGTTCATCGCCCCGATTCCCCGCACGTCCACAATGTTTTTATGATTTTCCACAAGCGACGCCAATTTTTCTCTCGTGATGCTGCCGATTTTTCCCGCTTTTCCTGCAAGGTCGTTCTCGACGATAAAATCGATACCAGCGAGGGCCGCAGCACAGGCAACAGGATTGCCGCTATAGGTGCTGCCGATGCCGCCGGGTTGCACTGAATCCATGATTTCTGCTTTGCCGACAACCGCGCTGAGCGGCAATCCACTGGCGATAGATTTTGCGGTAACGAGAATATCCGGTTCATAACCGAAATGTTCCATCGCGAATAATTTGCCGGTGCGCCCCCAGCCGGTTTGGATTTCATCGGCGATGATCAGGATACCCCGGGATCGGGAAAAATCGAACAATGCATCGAGATATTTTTGATCGCACGGCAGAATACCCCCTTCCCCAAGCACCGGCTCGACGATAAATGCGGCGATATCCGTTTCCGGAACCACCGTTTTCAGTTGCTCAGCGATAAATCCGGCGTCGTAATTCGTGCTTTCCGGTGGTTGTAGAAAACCACTGTTGGAGCGGTGCGGTGATGGCAAGTGGTAAATTTCCGGCGCCATCGGCCCGAAACCCTGACGATAGGGCGAGACTTTGCCGGTAAGGGAAAGAGCGAGCAAGGTGCGGCCGTGAAATGCGTGCTCAAAAGCAACAATAGCGCTTTTGCCGGTAAAACGGCGAGCAATTTTCACCGCATTTTCATTTGCCTCGGCACCACTGTTGACGAGGTAGGTTTTCTTGGGCGAATCACCCGGCGTGAGGTTGTTCAACTTTTCAGTGAGTGCGATATAGGGTTCATACATCGCCATGTGAAAACAGGTGTGCGTGAAGCTCTGCACCTGTCGTGTTATTGCTGCAAGAATTTTGGGGTTGCTGTGGCCGGCATTCAAAACGCCGATACCGGCGCCAAAATCGATGAATACATTACCGTCGACGTCAGTGAGCAGGAAGTCATCAGCTTTTTTGATAAAAACAGGCAGGTTGGAAATGGCGCCATGGGGCATGGCTGCTTTTTTGCGCTGCATGAGTTCAATGCTGCGGGGACCGGGAACCGGTGTCGTAATTCGGGCGAATCGGGTTTCCATTTTCAAATCCTCATCAAAAAAATAGGGCAAAAAAAATCGCACAAAACAGGCTGTCGCGATGATGAAATCAAGAAAGTTGAGGATAAGCAAATTTCGTTTGAATACAAATAAAAAAAGCCGCATTTACTCACAAATGCGGCTTAAAACAGAAAAAAATCGCGGCTTATTTTTTCTCAGCGATGCGTGCGGCCCGGCCTTTTAGTCCACGCAGATAATAGAGTTTTGCCCGGCGCACCTTACCGCGGCGTTCGTGATCGACGCGGTCGATATTCGGCGAATGCACGGGGAAGATGCGTTCAACGCCGATGCCGTTGGAAACCTTCCGCACGGTGAATGTTTCATTGATTCCGGCGCCCTTGCGCTGAATGACCACCCCTTTAAAAATCTGAATGCGTTCTTTTTCACCTTCTTTTACTTTATAATGGACTGAAACTGTATCGCCCGGGCCAAAATTCGGCAACTCTGTTTTCAATTGCGATGCCGTAATCGCATCAATTTTGTTCATCGGAAATCCTCCAGGATACGTCTATTAAATCACTCTAATTTTTTTCTTTTTCAGCGCTTTGCGACTGCGTTTTTTCCTGAGAGCTTATCTGCCGCCAGGATTTAATTTTCTCATGGTGGCCGGAAAGTAATACATCCGGCACCGAAATACCACGAAAATCTTGTGGCCGGGTAAAATAGGCACAATCGAGAAGTTTGGTCTGGAATGAATCACCAGCAGCGGAATCAAAATCACCAAGCACATCAGGCAGCAACCGCACCAGTGAATCGACGAGAATCAATGCCGGCAGTTCACCTCCGGTCAAAACAAACGGCCCGATGCAGATTTCTTCGGTTGCCAGGTGCGATCGGACGCGTTCATCGACGCCTTTATAGTGACCACAAATGATGATGAGAGTTTCATCAACATTTGCGGCGATCTCATTTGCATAAGTTTGATCAAAGAACCTGCCGGTTGCGCTGGTTAAAATAATGCGCGGATTTTCCGGCTGAAAATTGCTGATTATATCTTCCACCGCCCGGAAAACCGGGTCTGGTTTTAAAATCATGCCCGGGCCACCGCCGTAGGGGTAATCGTCGATTGTCCGGTGCCGGTCGTGGGCGTAATCCCTCAGGTTATGCAAATAATAATGTGCAACGCCTGCTTCTTCTGCCCTTTTGAGCATGCTTTCATTGAGAAAGCCGGGGAACACACAGGGAAAAGCCGAAATGATATGAAAGTTCATTTTTCCTCAGGCAACAGGCCTTCGACCGGACTCAGAATCATCTTTCCGGTTTCAATATCGATGGCTTTGATAAATTCAGAAACCGCCGGGATCATCACTTCAGCAGTGCCATAGCGCATGACATAAACATCGTGCGCCGGGTATTGCAAAACTTGAATGATTTCACCGAGATGTTTGTCGTTTAAATCGACAACCTGCAGGCCTTCGAGTTGAAAGCAATAATAGGCGCCTGCTGCAAGCGGCAAACAATCATTTTCATCGATTATCAACTCACAACCGCGCAGATATTCAGCCTCTGTGCGATTATTGATACCTGCAAACTTGATCAAAACTCCGGTAGACTGGACATTAATCTGTTCGATGGTGTAATTTTCCAGCTTTCCCGTTCCAGGATAACGAATATTGATTCTTTCGAGCAGGCGAAAACGTTCCGGCTCATCCGTCGTGGCAAGAATTTTAACAATACCCCGAATGCCATGCGGCTTTAATATTTTGCCAATAGTAACCAGAGTATCAGTGCTTCGTGCTTTTTGCATTGCGTTCAAAGAATAAAATATCTCACCGACACGTTGGAATTATTTTCATAAAAATGCCTGTGCGAAAGCCGGGATTATTCCAGTATCTCGAGCACAGCCCGTTTTCCGGTCTTTGCGGATGCGGCTGCTAAAAGCGTACGAATAGATTTTGCAGTCTGCCCGCGTTTACCAATCACCTTCCCCATATCCCCCTGCCCGACACGAAGTTCAAAGACTACTGTACGTTCGCCATCAACTTCATTTACGACTACGGCTTCAGGATTGTCGACAAGGTGCTTCACGATAAACAGAAGAAATTCCTTCATGGTCTACCACCTTTGTTAAACCAGTTCCGATTTAGCGATTATATAAAACAGCTGCATGAATTGAGGTTCAATTTAATAGCTGATTCAATAATTTTCCTGGTGTGCGTGAAGCTTGATTTCTATCACAAAAAGGCAACAAGAATATCCTGGCAACTACTCTTTTGTTTGTTCAGCGGCTTCAGGATTTTCGCTTTCTTCAGCTTTTGCTTCTGTTGCATTTTCATCCACAGGTGCTTCTGCCGGTGCATTTTCAGTAACAGGTGTTTCTTCAGCAGCAGCGGTTGCGGTTTCTGCTTCAGTTTCCGTTGCTTCTTTTTCAGCAGCGGCAGTTGCTTTAGCGGCAGCAGCATCTTCAGTTGTTGCTTTGGTGGCTTCTTTTTCAGCACTTTTTGCTAATTGAGCTTTGCCTGCTTCGAGACGTTTCTGCCGGTCTTCCTGTAACTTCATCCATTTTTTGAATTCAGTTTCAATTTCAGCTTCACTTTTACCGCGTTTGATCAGGTCGAAACGCAGCATAACACCTGTTTTGCTCAACAAATTTCGTACAGTATCCGAGGGTTGAGCACCAACACCCAACCAATAGAGTGCCCGTTCCGCATTGAGAGTCAACTCGGTCGGATTTTTGATGGGGTTATATGTTCCCAAATTCTCGAGATATTTTCCATCACGTTTAACACGTGAATCGATCGCAACGATTCGATAAAACGGTTGCTTTTTCTTCCCCATTCTGCGTAGGCGCAAACGAACTGCCAAGTTAAATCCTCCAATATCTGTTTTAAATTAGAATGGAAACTGCATGTTTATACCGCGCATGCCCTTTTTGTTGAATTTTTTCATCATTTTCTGCATAGTAAAAAATTGCTTTAGCAAGCGGTTGATTTCCTGAACTGAGGTCCCGCTTCCTTTTGCGATCCGCAAACGGCGGCTGCCATTGATGATCTGCGGCCGTTGTTTCTCTTCTTTTGTCATCGAATTGATGATCGCTTCGATGCTGACGAATGCCCGGTCGTCAACCGGTGCATCTTTGAGAGCCTTTGTGTTTAATCCCGGAATCATGCCGACGATTTGACTCAACGGTCCCATTTTCTTGATCTGTTGTAACTGATCGTAAAAATCATCAAATGTAAACTCTGCCCGGCGTATTTTTTTTTCCAGCACCTTCGCCTGTTTGAGATCGACGATGTCCTGCGCTTTTTCAACCAGGGAGACGATATCACCCATACCGAGAATTCGTGAGGCCATGCGCTCCGGATGAAATTTCTCCAATGCCTCAAGCTTTTCACCAGTGCCGATAAACTGTATCGGTTTTCCGGTTACAGATTTGATTGAAAGCGCCGCTCCACCGCGTGCGTCGCCGTCCATTTTCGTCAACACGATGCCGGTAAAATCGATGCGATCGAGAAAAATCCGGGCGGCGTTCACCGCATCCTGCCCGGTCATCGCATCAGCGACAAATAGAATATCGTGGGGTTTCAGGGTTGTTTTGATATCAGCCAATTCACCCATCAATCGATCATCGACATGAAGCAGGCCGGCGGTATCCAGGATTATCGTATCATAGCCATTTTCCCGAGCCCGTTTAAAGCCTTGTTTGCAGACCTGCACCGGATCGGATTGTAAATTTGAATAAGACTCGACTTTAACTTGCTCACCAACGATGCGTAACTGTTCAGCAGCTGCCGGACGCTGCAAGTCCGCTCCAATAAGAAAAGGTGTTTTCCCCTGTTTTTTTAGAAGACTGGCTAATTTGCCGCAAAATGTCGTTTTCCCGGCGCCCTGCAAGCCGATCACCATGATAATCGCAGGTGGAATATTGACCGTTTTTAGTGGTGCATGCACACCACCCATCAGACGCGTCAGTTCATCGTTAACAATTTTAATGATCTGCTGAGCTGGTGTAACGCTATGCACAACATCGGCGCCGAGGGCGCGCTGTCTAATCTCAGCGATGAGCTGCTTTGCGACTTTGTAGTTAACGTCGGCTTCCAAAAGTGCACGGCGGATATCCCGCATGGTTTCGTCAAGATGTTTTTCATTAACTTTACCATGGCCTTTTAGCCTTTGGAAGATCCCTTCAAATTTATCAGATAATTCCTGGAACATCTTCTTGCCAAATAATAAAAAATCACAGAGAAGCCTGTGATAGACCGGTTCCCCCCTGGTCAGGTTTTAAACGGGTAGAAAATAGTGAATTCAACCAGGAGATGCAAGCTATTTTAATCGACCGGTTCACTGCCGGGCAGACAGAGACAACCTATAGATTTTTCTATGGTTTATAGATTGTCAGAAACGATCGTATCTACCAATCATACATGCTGAACAAAATTCGTAACAGCCTGAAACAGACACCATTCAGTTAAAACATTGAACGTTAATGATAAGATAAAAAAACTTTATTTGCAATAAAATAAGTCATATTTTAGAATGTCCCCGTTTTTTAGCTTATCACCGATTTAAAAATCATTTGTTTCATGCGAAAACACTGGTTTTCAGGCAGAAGAAAAGAATCCGTGTTTAATCTGTGTCAATCTGTGGCTGAAATTTTTTATTCTTCAGTGTTTTGATTTCTCAAAAGGTTTAATTTTAGACAAAACTTGAATTGTTCTTGCAAATGGAATAAAAGCAATATTTTAATTACAGCAAAATCTACGCTCTTTGCATTTAAAGTAAGTTATAAAACCCGGGGTAGGCTCCACCGCGAAACATGAGTCTATTACTGATACATGCCGCTAATGCCCCCGAATTGAATGCCGAGCTCTAATTGTTTAAAATCTCCTCAAATCCTTTTGCTAGATTAAATCCCTTTTTGCTCAATCCTTCTATTGCTTCGCTCAGAAAACGCTTGATAAAACGAATATCCACAGCGTACATGCGGGCTGCGCCAAAAACAGGGACTTCTTCAATTTGCAGGCGCCCGATATCTGACGGCAGGAGTTTTGTGGCAAACTGCAGTGTCGAATCCGGGACGACGTGAAAAATACGTTTTCCGGGAATTGAACGGCCAATACCGGCAAATGCCAGTTCCTGCCGGTCATCGAATAAAAAAACCGGGCCGCCGGAATAGCCAAAAGTACCGTTGATATCGAGACTGAAATTGCCGGGGTAAGGCGCGGCGGAGGTAAGCCCCATCGCCACTTGCAGAATTTCAGAAGGATATCCAGCGATAACCGCCAGCGATCCCCACACATTGTTCATCGCATGAATCACACTACCCTGAAAAACTTCACCGATTTGGCCGCGTTTGCTAACGGCGACAAGCGCCAAATCGGCCCGTGCATCACCGGCGAGAATCCGTGCGGTTTTCTCCAATGAATGTCGTTGCCCGCGCACGGTGAAACGAATGTGAGTCAAAAAAGCCCGCATACGTGCTACCGGGGTATTTTTTCCCTTTTTTGTGATATAGTGAATGATGGTATCTTCCTGAACAATGATATGCCGACTTGTCAATATCAGAAATTCATCATCACTATCACCGACGATTACCCCGCCGCCAAAGGCACGGAAATTTTTCTTATCGCGCAATATACTCTCGCCATCGCGCAATTGATAACCCGTCGGGCTGTTTTCGTCTTTGATGTGTTCACCTGATGATAGATGATAAAAATAATGCTCGATATCATAATTCATCGTACAAATGACTTCCACCGTGGAAGGGATGAAATTTGTTATTGCTTCAGATAAATCATGCGAGTAGATCAATTTCCCACGCGCTGCATCTTTAATTACCGCTTGCCTGTGTTGGCTATGCGGGACAGAGCACGCAAATATCACCAGAGAGAGAACCGGCAGCAGTAATTGTAGTCTCATATTTAATCTCATATATTATCCTGTTTTGATTCAGAAGAAACCAGCATTAAACACAATAGGTTTTAGATGTTATTTTTCCATAGCTTGCGATACAATGTAATTCACATCCATCAATAATACGGATTGTCGTTAACAATTTAATAAAGCAGACAGGAAACGAGGAGAAGTGTTAAATTCGTCTATCAAATCTATTCAACTTTTATCTGTAAATCCAGTAAAAATCGATTAATCTGCCCCAATTATCAACTGCCGGGTGAGCCATACATAAAAAAAGGCCGTAACAGCATTGCTGTCACGGCCAGGGTTTGATGACGAATCAATCCTTATTTGAGCAAAAGCATTTTACGCGATGCATGAAAGCGTCCGGCGATAATCTGGTAGTAATAAATGCCGCTGGGCAGGCGTGTGCCAAGATTGCTGCGGCCATCCCATAGCACGACATGTGTACCAGGATTCATCTGCCGGTCGACAAGCGTTTTTACTTCCTGGCCCAGTGTGTTGTAAATTTTCAGAACAACATCAGCTGATTGCGGCAGTTGAAAACGAATATTGGTTTCAGGGTTAAATGGATTCGGATAATTTTGACTCAACGAAAATGATTCGGGGACTTCCATCAGCACAACGACAGGGCCATGCAGTGTTTTCACTCCTGAATAGCTAACATCTTCAAGTTGATAATAATATTGCTGCCCGGCGCGGGCTGTATTGTCCACAAATGTATAATTTCCACTGCCGTCGGCTTTGATAATTTCAACATTCACCTGTTCGTAACCCTTATCACGGCGGATACTGCGGAGAATATTATAGCCGAAATTATCAAATTCACTGCTGGTCACCCAGTTTAACGTCACGCCGCCACTTGCCAGATTCGAGGCTGAGAAATTAACCACGTTCACCGCATTGGTCACATCCCAAACCCGGCTGGCGTCGAGCTCGCCATCCGTAACACGGACCTCGATTTTGTGCAGCTTGCCGGCGCCTTGTTTATACACATAAACACTGGTGGAAGCCACGTGACGGCCATCGAGATACCACAGGTAGGAAAGGTGATCGCCATCGGCATCCGTAGCTGAAACGCTGAACTCGAATTCCGGTCTATTGCCGACAAATACCGCACTGGCAGAAGGCTGCGCACTGGAGATAATCGGCCGGCGGTTGGTATTGTTGACCTTGATGGTCACGAGATATTCGGAGACCCCGCCTTTACCATCATCTGCGATGAAAATCACATCGTGAAAACCGGCGTCATCGCTGCTCGTCGTCCATTCGAATCGCCGGTTGCTATTGGTGTTGAATACCGCGCCGGCGGGTTTATTTTTAATACTCAAATTAATAGGATCACCATCGGCATCAGAAGCAGCCACCGTGAAAGTTATCGAGCTGCCTTCGCTCAATTCTTTGGAGCCGATTTCGATAAATACCGGAAAATTATTGGTTTCACCCTGGGCTGTAAAAGTGACGGTCTCCGAGCTTTTTGCATCGAGGATTGCTTTAACGCTGTTTTGTCCGACGGAGGGGCCCAGCTTCCAGATAGCCGAGGCATAACCGCGTTCATCAGTGATCACCTGTGAGGATTTCATACTGCCCCCACCGCTGGTGACGATAAATGAGACCGTTGTATTTGGAACCGCATTACCGTTGATATCGGTCACTGCGACACGCAAAGGATAGGACAGGAACTTCCCGGCTGTGCCCTTCTGCTGATTGCCATCAAACAGCGCCATAGAAGTTGCAGCGGCGGCGGAGGCTATCAACCTGAAGCTGACAGGTGAATTGAATAAGCCATCGCCGGAAACCCGGATGAGGCGTTCTCCTGCATCAGCACCGAAAGTGAAGTCAACATTGGCATAACCTTCGGCGTTTGATACCTTTTGAACTTCCGAGAGCACACCGGTGCCTTTTACGAGCGCATAACTGACGGCCGAGCCTGAAACCGGGTTATTGAATTTATCTGTGATCCGTACAGCCAGAGCGCCACCCAGCTTCTGATTAACCGAGCCGGATTGTTCCAGTGGTGAAAGCGGAGTGATCGCATATGCATTACCGCTGGCGCCGTAGGCTTCAAATGTGGTCGAAAGTGTGATACCTGCAGCCTTCGCGTTCATGATGTTCGGGCCGACATTGGGGCCCAGGCGCCAGTTTACCCGCGCCAAGCCGAAAGCATCCGTTCGAACCTGAGCTTGCGGTTGTCCATTCACCGAACCACCACCATAGGTGACTTCATAGGTGACAAGATGGCCAAAGACGGGATTGCCGCCGGCATCCAGCACTTTCAATCCCGGCGATTCCGGCAAAAGTTCGCCGGCAGCAGCACTCTGCCCATCGCCGGTGCCTTTGACAACAATCGAACCGATATTGGAATGCCCGGTAGCGCTAAAGGAAACCGGCGAGCCGTTGAGACCGTCAGCAAAGGCGCGGACAGTGTTTCCAGAGCCATTTTGCCCGAGAACAAAAGTGACCTGCGCCAACCCGCCGGAATCAGTACGCACCGGTTGTTGCTCAAAAATATATCCGGTACCGGATACCGTTTTAAAATTGACCGGATGGTTATAAATGGGATTGCCGTTGATGTCGGTCACTTTAACCACGAACGGACTTTCGAGCGCTGTTCCTAAATTACGCTCCTGGCCGTTTCCGGATTCAAGCAATAATTTTGAAGCCGCCTGCGCCAGAAATTGAATTGTCGTTCCCGTTGCAATGCGCACCCCGCTGGTTAATTCAATTGCTTTCACTGTTTTAATACCCGCCACGCGCGATGAGACATAAGCTTTGACCACGCCTTGTGCATCTGAAGCGGTAACGGGCTGATCGATATTATTGCCATCGCCGGAAACCTGAATCGTCACATAACCACCGGAATAGGGATTATTGAATTTATCCCGCAGGTTGATGACGATTTCCGATTTAGTCTGGCCATCGGCAACGACCGGGGTGATGGCGTTGATGTAGGATTTGATTGAATCCGGCAGGCCGGCTTTTGCTGTCGCTTTAAAAACGACGGGTGCGTTGAGCAGCAGATCCTGACCATCGGTAGAGGTGGCCTGCACTTCCTGTGCAGCATTGCCAAGCACACCACCGAGAAACCATGCAGCGGATGCCCTTCCCTGGGCATTGGTAATGTCGACAACGGTCGTGTCCGTCGTGCCATTTAATCGACCGCCACCTTTTGTCACAATAAACTCAACCGGGTGTTGTCCAACCGGATTGCCCTGCCGGTCTTTAACGACAACGAGCAGTGAATCACCCAACACCTGACCGGCTGATCCCTGCTGGTTATTTCCAAGCTCATAGGCGAGACTGTAAGCGCTGTTCGCCGTGCCGCTGGCGATAAAGGTTACCGGAGAATTTTCCAGCGGCGTCGTGCCGTTTTTCGCACTAGCTTCAACTTTGTTGTTATTCGCACCCGCAGTAGAACCCAGACTGAATGAGACACTGGCAAGACCGTCAATGTCTGTTTTTACCGTTCGTATCGTGGCGCCCTGCAGCTTGCCGCCGCCGGTTTTAATGGTAAAAACAACATTGTGGTTGGCGATGCCGTTACCGGCGTTATCCGAGATTTTGACCTGCAGCGGTTCTGCAAGCGGGTTGCCAACAACACCTTTTTGGTTATTACCGCCGACGATTTCAATGCGTTTGGGCGCACCTGCTTTTGCCGAAGCAGAAAACGAAACCGGTGATCCGTTCAAAGGCTGCCCTTTATAGTTCGTAAACGCATCGACAGTGTTGTTGCCGTTGCCCGCAATAGGACCGAGAAAAAAATTGACCTGGGCCACGCCGTTAGCGTCGGTATAAACCTGTTTCTGCGTATCGTTGTTTCCAAGATGGCCGCCACCTGCAGTCACACTAAATTCTGTCAGCCAATTGGGGATGCCGTTATTCAGCATATCGACAACTTTGACTTTAAGCGGTTTTGCCAGCTCAGTGCCGACTGTACCGATTTGGATATTGCCGTCGAGCAGGGAAATTTGTTTTAAATCTGCTGCCGTGGCATTCACTTGTAATGAAGTCTGGCTAAAGCCTACCGAGGCTTCAATCGTATTGAGGGCGCCGGGTTCATTGCCGAGAGTAAATGAAACAGCAGCAATGCCGTTCGCACCGGTTGGAACTTCGACCAGGGTTTCGCCATTAAAATTACCGCCGCCGGTGACCACCTGAAATTGCACCGGATAACCGGAAATTGGTGTATCGTTGATATCCTGCACGAGAATTTTAATCGACTCAGGCAAAGGCAGCCCCGCCGATCCTTGCTGATCCACACCGGAATGCAAAGAAAACTTACTCGGTTCCGCCGTGCTGGCAAAAAACTGGCCACCGGAACCAATGAGCGGCGACCCGCTGAAATATGAATCGAAACGCACAATACTATTTGCATTGTTGTCAGGCCCAAGTGTGATATTAACCGAGGCGAAGCCGCTGGTATCAGTATTCACAATAACCGGAGAAAGCGTGCTGCCGTTCAGTAATCCGCCACCCTGAATATTATGAAATTCGACAACATGATTAGCAATGCCGTTGCCGGCTTTATCCGTCACTCTAACTTCCAACGGCACCGGGAGCACCGTATTCGCAGCGCCGACCTGATCCTGTCCCCTGGTAATCAGAACCTCATAAGGATCGCCGGCTGTTGCAGTCGCGGTAAAAGTTTTCGGCGAACCAACCAGCGGTGATCCGCCTTTAAAAGCTTCAGCTTTGATCTTTTGTGTCCCGGCCGCATTGCCCAGCGTCCAGGTCGCAACCATTTCACCGTTTAAATCAGAAACATAATCGATGCGAATCCGGTCAAAATCGACGATCATGCTATCGCTAACAATCAAATGCAACGACAGTTCATCATAGACGGCATCATAATTAAAATAATGCACGAACTGCTGCCAACTGCCTTCAAGCGGCGGAATGGTCACCTCTTCCATTACATCGGCGAGGCCTTGGCGCAAAAGGACCGTTACACCCGGGTTGGTTTTACCCGTCATTTTATAGTAGAAACTCAAAACCATACGTTTAGTGGTTGCCGGCAAGTTGATCAGGCCCTGCGAAATAGAGGCGCTATTCATGCCCAAAACATTGATGCGCTGGGCATTCTGGCTCAAATAGCCAGGAACCTTGCTATGCGTCACCGCAACATCGGCTGCACGCCAGGCGTCCCATCCTGGGGCGACATCCCCGACGGATTTCACCACATAGGCACCTTCAAGATCACCGTTTGCAATCAGATTATTTCTGTTGGTCACACCGCCATCAGCAATACTGGTAAATGACAGGGGGTAATCTTTGACGCTGACTCCAGCTTGATCTTCCACTTTCACCACCAGATTGTTCGCCAGCGGCTCACCGGCGATACCGGACTGATTATTTCCATTCAGCAAAGTCAGACGGCTGGCCACACCCGAGGTTGTCAACGGTGTAAAAGTCGCCGGTGAGCCGGAGAGGCTCTGCGCATAAGCCTTGACGATATTAACACCGGATTGAGCACCGTAAGTTAAAAAGACATATGCCAACCCGTTGGCATCGGTGATCACCGGTGCGGTAGTATTTAAATAACCACCACCCTGTGTGACGAGGAAGTGTACTTTATATCCTGCAACCGGATTGCCTTTGTCATCGTCGACACGCACGATCAGGGAATCGCTCACTTGGCCGGCCTGGCCGTCGCCCGGACGTTTTACTACGGAAAGTGTCGCCGCATCATCGGCAGTGATGGCGAGCCCGGGTACCACTGCTTGCAATTGACCGTATTGTGCCGTTAAATCAACCGCTCCAGGCGTATTACCGGCGGTAAGCGTCGCCGAGACCTGGCCGGTCGCATCAGTAACATAACCTTGTGAGGGCTCGAGACCGGAGGGCACATAATTGGGATCTTTGGTGATCAAAATTTTATCGAGCCAGGTCTGATCATGCCAGGCATGGAAGCGAAGATTGTGGTTTCCGGCTGTCAGCGATGGGGTAAACTGGACGCCGTTTTTAAAAACTTTCACCCAGCGCCAGTTGGCGGAATAGCTCAATTCATAGAGAAATTGATCACCATCCTCATCGAGTTCAACTTTAAAGCTGTAACTCCCTACGCTATTATCTTTACCGAGATAACGCATCCAGATGTAATAGGTATTTGTTTCCGGGATATTGAAATTTATTTGCACCCAGCCATCCGGTCCGGGGCTACCTGCGGCAACATCATAAGTGACGTATTTGCCGCCAGAGGCGTTAGCATCGGATTTGATTAACATATAATCAGCAATTCCCGCGTTGCCGTCGATGATGCCGTTTTCCGCTTCTTTGCGGATATTGCCGTCGCCGGTTTTATCGAAAGTCACCGCATTCGGCGGGTTGACAATGAATTCGATTTCTTCTCCGACAACCGCTTCACCATTGGAATCGAGTAATTCAAGCACAATTGGTTGCGGGAAAACGGTAGCGACCGGCGTTTCCTGATTACCGCCGGAGATCAAGTTCAGGTCTGTCGGGCCGGTTGGTTCAATCCCCACAGTAAAAGCATCGATTTCATTACCGGTTCCGCTGACATTATTGTTGAGAATAAATCCACCCCACCAGTCGGAGTTCTGATCGAATCCGGGACTGACAACCTGAAATTCGCGGTCAAAACTTCCGTCAACCGAGACGGTTATATTGAGTTCACCGGCAGTACCGAAAGTCAAGGCAACTTTCAGCGTGGAACCAGGACCAGGGTCTGCCGCACTCTGGGAATTGCCAGAGCCCAATTCAGCGCCCGGCACACCACCAGTAACCTGATACAAAACAGTTTTCGAGGGGCTGCCGATGCGGCGTTGAATCAGATAGCCATCCGCAGTATCGGTTCCGTTTTTTGCAATAAAAATCCCTGAATACTGCAGTAAATTGGCATCTGCATTGGCGCCCCAGGTGAAAGAAATCTCATAGGGCTTTTTGGCTTTTGTGAAAACGGCGCCAAAATCAAACGCGTCCGGCGCAGAGGTTGTCGTTTGTACTGTCCCCCCAACGATATTAAGTGTCGCGTCAGCGCTCCAGTTTCCGCCCAGGTTTGGCCCGGCACGTTCAAAGTCATCGGTCTGATTTACCAGAGTGGTCGGCACATATCCGCCACTGCCGCCTCCACCACCACCGCCGCCACTGGTCGTAGTCGTCGCGGAAGGCGAATTGGAAATAGCGCCGACATTGCCGAATTCATCGATAGCTCTAATGGCAAAAAAGTAAGTCGTGCCCTCAGCCAGGCCATTGACGGTCAGGTTTTCCGTCTGCCCGGCAGCTTGCGGGGCCGGGGCGCCAAGCTGGCTGGCGCTTGCGAAATTGGCGTCTGTAATAGCGCTCAGCGAATAACGAATATCATAACTGACGGCCTGACCAGTATTACCGTCGTCGCCGACAGCCGTCCAGCTCAAATCGATGGAACTGGTCGTCGGAGAGCCGGCAGAAAGGGAAATCGTGCCCGGCGCTGTCGCATCATTGACCGTTTCCATACGAAAATCATCAACAGCATTAGTCGTATTATTGTTGATCATGATTCCGGCATAGGTCGCTGCGGCGCCGCCTTGCAAGCCCTGCGTATCGACCAGTGTTCCCTCATGTGTGCCGTTGAGAAAAACGTTAAATGTTCGTGTTGAGCCGGTTTTATAAAACACGACTTTAAAAACATCCCCGGCTGCGGTGGCCGCATTTGTATTGGAGGCAATATCCTGAATATTACTGCCGACAACCACACCAGCCTGCACTTCAAACAACTTCAAGCGATATGAAGTACCACTTTTGGGGCGGAATATCAGATAACCATTGGGTTTATTCTGGGCGTCATTTTCAACCAGAACCAGCAAGCCGGAATACTGCCGGCCCAGCTCGTCAGAATCTGGCCCGAAGGTCATTTGCACCGAGTTGGGATCAATAGCCTGTGTCGAAACAGCCCAGAAATCATTAAAACCGTCCGGTGTTCCGGTTGCGGTCATAATCAACTGGTTATTGCTGATTTCAAAGCCGGTTCCTTCCTGCCAGTTCCCACCGAGATTGGTTGAGTTGGCCCGGTTGAAATCATCCGTAAAAACCTGGGCATTTACAGTGGCCGCACTTCCTAATCCAAATACGAGAAGTGATACTCCGATGAGACGTTGTGTCTTTTTCATTGTACGGCTTACTTTTGTAAACATTCGTTCTCTCCTTGATTAGTCTATCAAGAGTCAGGGCAGGAATCCATTTCCTTGCCATGCTGCAGTTATTTTCCAGTTCATATGATAGTTATCGTTTTAATCACATGGCATCGTTAACAAACTTTATGCCAGTGGCATTTTTTTCATAAGTCAAGTTCAAAATGATACTTTCACAGCGTATTCCTACGACGACACTGTCTCATGAGCGAACACTGAATTCGCGTTACATTTCAACAATGTTTCACTTTAACCCACTGGGTTTTGCGGCTGAATTTTATTGTTTGAAAATAGGCGGGAATTCGGCAATCAACGCTTGAGAATACGCTTTAAAAGAGCGCGGTCACCTTTGTTGATGCCACCGAAAATAAACAGCGAAACCACATAGAGCAGAAATGCGATGGGTGTCATCACTAACCAGGAAAAATGGGAAGTTGAATAATAGATGGCAAAAATAGCGAGCAACGGCAGGATGATCTTGTGCAACCTGCGGTGGATCTCTCCGGTGGGAATGATAATGGTTTTCTGAAATACAAACGGCACCTGAATGCCGACATAGATGAAAATGGAGATAAAAGTTGCACTGGTTGCACCCATCACCCCCCAGCGTGGAATGAGAAACCAGTTCAATATGACATTTGCCAGCATTGCCAGCACGTTCACAAGCAAATCGATGTGCTGCTTTTTAGCGGCGACGAGCGCATAAGCAAAAATTTGCGAGATCGAGTACGGTACGATCGTCCAGATGATCAGCCGCAGCACAGGAACCGAAACTTCAAACTCGGCCGGGAAAACAAAATGGATGATCTCGCCGGCATAAAGAGAAACCAGCAGGGCAAATGGCGTCACCGCGGTAACCAGCAGGCGCAGAGATTTGCGGCAAGCGACCTGAAAACTATCCTCATCATCGGTGTGCAGATTGGCCAGAACCGGGAAAAGCGAATTGACAAAGCTATCGACGAGGATGATGGCGATAGCGAGAAAGCGATAAGCCGCAGAATAAAACCCGGCGTCCCGTTCCGAGAGCATCGATTCGAGCATGATCACATCGGCACGCCAATATATGGTGACCGCAAAAACAGTAAAGGCAAAAACTTTCGCTTTACCAATCAGTTGCCACATGAAAGACCAGTCGATTTTTTGGGCCAGCTTCTCCAGATGGCTATTGACGTACCAGCCATAATAAAGCACTTTGAGAAAACGCAGCGCCACATAAGTCCACACCAGCGGAATGATGCCGTAATCATTAAAAATCAACCACAGGCAAATGAGGACACGGGCGAAATTCTCCGCGATCCATGCGTAGCCGATCTGCGCAATGTGTTCAAAACCGCGTATCGCGCCCTCGTACACATCACCGACACCGGTGGCGATAAGCGACAACGCCGCGATCCATGTTCCCGAAATGATCACCGGGTCATCGCTGATGAGCCACACACAGAAACCCATGAGCAATGCGCTGGCGCACGAACTAGTCAATGCGATCACACTGCCGTTAATGAGATATGCTGCGGTTTTGTCCTTGTCTTGCGCCAGATCGCGGGTGAGCAAATTGCGCAGGCCGAATGCAGCGCTCACCTGAAAAATAAGCAAGTAATTGAAAATCGTATTGTATTCGCCGAGCCCTTCAGCGCCCATCAAATCACTGATGACGACGATGAGATAAAATCCCATCACCGGCTGCAGAACATTTGACAGCATCAAAACGAGTGTATTTTTAAAGAGACGCCTCAGTTTGCTCATGGGCAGATTTCATCTATCATTTATTAAAATGTTGAAAATGCGATGGTAAGGTTCTGTAAACTAAAACAATAAGCCTGTTCCAATTGTAAATTATTTTTTCTTTTGTGCAAGAAGTTTCAGGTAAAGTTGCTGAAATGCATTAACTTCTTTGGCGAGCGAAAAATCCGTTTCAGCGATTTGGCGAGATTTTGCACTGAATTCCTGTAATAGCGACCGGTCGGAAATGAGTTTTTCCAGTGCGGCAGCCATTTTATCAACATCTTTCGGCGGGAAGATAAAACCGTTTTTGCCATCGGCGACAGCCTCGGCGGTGCCACCGACATCAGCGGCAACGACCGGTTTACGGCAAGCCATAGCCTCGAGTACCACGTTCGGCAAACCTTCGCCGGCGATCGACGGCAAGACGAAAAAATCGACGGCATTTAAAATATGCGGCACATCGTGGCGGATGCCAAGAAATTGCAATTGCCCGTTTAAACCGGCTTTATGTGCCAGGTTTTCAAGCATGTTTCGCTCCGCCCCGTCTCCGACGAAAATCACCCGCGCCTGCGGGTATCTTGCCGCGATTTTGCTAAAAGCCTCGATAAAATAACGATGCCCCTTCACTTTTTCCAGCCGGGCGACGATGACGATTGCCACATCATCGGGAGAAAAACCGAGCTCTTCTCTTTTAACAGCCGACGTATCATCGGGGGAAAATTTTTGCAGATCGACACCGTAGTGAATGACCTCGATCATTTCAGCAGGCAGATTGCGTCTGGTTTGCAGGCTCTGTTTGATTTCGTGCGAAACTGCAGCCACACAATCGGTAAATTTCATCGCAATCTGATAACCGAAACGGCGCTGCAACTCGGCATGGTAAGGATTACCTTCATGCGTTACCGTCTCCCATGAAATGATTGCCGGCACTTTCGCCAACCGCGCTGCCATGGAACCCACCATATCAGCCCAGAAAAGTGTGTTCTGTACGACATCAATTTTATGCTGCTGCATGATTTTTTTCAGCTTAAAAATCGGTGCGACGTCAAACCGGTGCTTGCGGCTGCAATCGAAAACCGGCACATCGATGGCTTTGAAGCGGTCTTCCAGCGGCCCGGATGGCCCGACGTTGGCGACGAATGATTCAAATTTTTCCGGGTCGAGATGTTCCACCAGTTCCCACAGTTTATTTTCCGCGCCACCCATGCGAAAGCCATCGACAATTTGCATAACCCGAACTTTATCTGCCATTTTAAATCCTTAAAACCTTTATTCTTCTCGCCGGATCATAGGGGCGCAGAGAAAATCGACGAGATGATTTTTAAAAGATTAATCTTCCAACTAAGTGATACGCAGCTTCGCGCCCGCATCTTGTTTTTGCGATTGTAGTTTCCGCGCCAGAATAGCAATAATCGATTCCAGACGATAGCGCGGCTGCCAGCCGATCAACTTTGCCACTTTGCGTAAATCCGGTACCCGCCGCTGCATATCGGCGAAACCTTCGCCGCGTGCCTGATCCAGCGGTATATTTTTAATATCGGCGCAGCTGTTGGTTTGAATAATCACCCGCTGCGCCAGCTCATCAATAGTGACTTCCTCGGCTGAACCGATGTTGACGATCTCCCCTGCTGCCCCCGGGCAATGCATCAAATCAACCAGCGCCCGCACCACGTCATCGATGTAGCAAAAGCAACGGCTCTGGCTGCCGTCACCGAACACGGTCAATGGTTCGTTGTTCAGCGCCTGTTTGAGAAATCGCGGTAAAACCATGCCGTACTTTGCCGATTGACGCGGGCCGACAGTGTTGAACAATCGCGGAATCACCACATCGAGCCCCTGCTCTTTATGAAACGCCAGCGCCATGAATTCATCCAATGCTTTGGCACAGGCATAACTCCAGCGAAAAGTCTGTGGTGTGCCGATGACCAATTTACCGTTTTCGGCAAACGGCAAGGCACCGCTTTCGCCGTAAACCTCCGAGGTGCTGCTAAAAATAACTCTTTTTCGAAAACGGCCTGCCGCTTCAAAAACCGGGCGCGTACCTTCAACGCAGCGTTCGATGCTTTCGACGCGATTGGCGAGAATGTAATCGACACCTACCGCAGCGGCGAGATGGAAGACCGTATCCACATCGCGCACAAGCTCGAAAAGCAACCGGTTACCAATGATATTACCTTCGATAAAAGTAAAAAGCGGCGAGGTGAAAGCTTGCTGCAAATTTTCCAGGCTGCCGGTGGAGAGATCGTCGATCACCACCACCTCATCGCCTCGCTCGAGCAAATTATCCGTCAGATGTGAACCGATGAATCCAGCGCCGCCGGTGATTAAAATTCGCTTTTTAGTATCCATTACTTTCTGTTTTCGATGAGTTTTTCATAAATCGTAATGATGTTTTGGTAATGGCTGTCCGGGCTGAATTCGGCAACAGCTTTCTGCCGCGCGTTGGCGCTGAACTTTCTGATTTGCTCCTCATCAGACCATAGCGTGCCGATTTTTTCAGCGAGCTCATCGGCCCGGCCGGCGGAAAAATGAAAGCCGTTCTCGCCATCATCCACCAGTTCGGGCATACCACCCATAGTGCTGACAATCGCCGGTTTGCCCATGGAAAAAGCCTCGTAAATCACCAGCGGTGAATTATCGTACCACTCCGAGGGCACGACGATGAAGCGGGCTTTCTGCACCAGGTTCACCAGCTCCTGTCCGCCCTTATTGCCAAGGAAGGTGACATTCTCCAGCCCCATTTCAGCTTTCATCTTCTCGAGACGCGGCCGGTAGGGGCCCTCACCGGCGATAAGTAATTTGACTGCCTTTTGCGATTGCATCGCTTTTAGCAGGGTCTCGATGCCCTTTTCCTGAGAAAGGCGTCCGAAATAAAGACAGTAATTTTCAAATTCGGGATGAAACGGATAATCATCGAGATTGATGGTGTAGAAATTATGCCAGATTTTTTCTTGCGGGAACCCACCCTGCACCAGTTTTTGCCCGAGGAAACGGCTGGGAACATGTAAGAGATCGATGTGATCGTAAATTTTCATCCATTTATGTAAATAACTTTCCGCGGTGACGATGGCGCTGCCGGTGCGGGAATCTTTTAAACATTTCTGTGCGAAAGCATGATAAAAATCGCCGGAGATACAGCGCTCGCAGACTTCGTTTTTATGCATGATAAAAAGGCGATAACTCGGGCACACCAATTTGTATTGATGGCAGGTTTGAATCACCGGGATGCCGGCATCGCGGAAGGCATGCAGAATCGACGGTGAGAGTTGATGATCGATCATGTGCAAATGGACGATATCGGGTTGCGTCGCTTCGATGAGGCGGGTCACCGCTTCTTTCGCTTCGCGGGAATACATGATACGACCGATAATTTCCGGCATCTGACGGATTTTTTGCGCTGCCGACAGGCCATTGAATTCGATATTGGGAACGAAATAGTCGGCATACTGCGTGGGAAAATTTTCTTCATGCTGCATGGAAAATGGAATCACTTCATGGCCAAAGGCCTGTAAAACTTTTGATAACTCAAAATAATAGCGTTCAGCCCCACCTTTGATAAAATAATACTTGTCGATCATCAATACTTTCAATTCTGCCTCAAAATGCTATTCAGTTCCAGATCATTGTTCCCGAATTTTGACAGTACGGATATTGGCGGCCAACTGAAGAAAACCTTGTTGAGTTTTTAAAATGTATTACAATTCGCCAGACAAACCAGTACAAATACACTTTCTTTTGTCTATGTTTTTAATCGATTATCGGAACGCAAACTTGTAAAAATTAAATATTTATCAAAAAAGTCAGGCAACTGTTCAGCTAGCATAATTTCAATATAGCAGAGAAGACGTCCTCGCCGAGAGGCACGCGCGTTACGCTTGGCAGAATTTTCCTCTTGCTTATCAAGCGTAGAATTCCGCCATTGATTGCATCGAGGATTCTTTGATGGGTGAGTATGCGAGCTTAAATCCCCGACGAGCAT
The DNA here is from genome assembly GCA_024275575.1 of bacterium. Classification (GTDB taxonomy): domain Bacteria; phylum Zhuqueibacterota; class Zhuqueibacteria; order Zhuqueibacterales; family Geothermadaptataceae; genus Bioreactorimicrobium. The sequence goes on along the minus strand of JAJRYV010000047.1, from coordinate 78,788 downwards.
AGCCGGGATAAACCGCAGAAAAAGTGAGCGTTGTGCAACTGTTTTTTTGCCCAAAGCTAATAGCTAATAGCATTTTCCAGAGACTGAATTAAATCGGTCACTGCCTGCGCCACTTTTTCATTACCGGCTGGGGAATAATGGCTGTTATAATAGAGAAAATATTTTGAATAATCTTCTTTGGCAAAAATGTCACCGATGTCGAGAAAATGATAACCGCGGGTTTTGGCATGTTCGATCAACGGGCCATAAATTTTATGTCCGTATTTTTTAATAATATCGATGGAAAACTGATCGGCAAAGAGAAGGATAATCGGGATTTCATCACGCTGCTGTGCTGTGTCGGCAAATTCATCGAGAATAAATTTTAAGATTTGCAGCGCTTCGGAATCAGCATTATAAAGGTGGGTATATTTATATTTTTGCATTTCGCTTTGCAGCGTCGGCTCTGTCCAGTTGGCAAAAACGATTTGCGCCCGTGAGGTGAAAAACTGCCAATGCCCGAAGATCGTATAAAATGCCGGCCACTGTAAATTCGCCGGGGCTTTAAGATTTTTTTCATAATAACCCGGCCAATAATCGGCTGTTTTCAGAGAATTGACAAATCTTTCATCCCGAAGGAGGCCTGCTTTTTCTTTGCTATCAATGGGCATTTCCAATACTTGCCAGCCTTCGGAGGCTTTTTTAAAACGCGGTTTTGGCGGAAACCATTCCCGCATATACCACGCCGGATAAACCGAGACAACACGACCAATATTTTCCGACAGGATTCCCAGAACCACGTAGCGTGATTTGATTTTCGATTTTTTATAGCTTAACAACGCCTGATCCGAACCATAAGCGCCGACGCCGAAATTCAGGCAATCCCTGCCCGTCATTTTCTCGATGAAAGCCTGCCATGTATTTTCAACGCTCACCTCCGCGCCCATGGTGAAGGAATCACCAAAAGTTTTGATATCGTAAACGGATTTCAGTGGATATTCCGAATTTCGCCGCGCACCGAGGTTGTTGGCGTCATTGCGATGCAGCTTCCAGCCCAGATCAGAATCATAGCTGTTCGCCAGCCAGTTATCGATTTTTACCTGTTCGACCTGCGTCTGCCCGTAGAAAATATTCTTCTTTTTACTGATCAACGAAAGCCCGAAATAGAGCAATGTATCTGTCAGCAAGAGCAGAAAAAAAATCAGGATCAGCGAGAAGACAGCCTGTTTTTTGTGTGTGGTGCTCATAGGAACAGCAAAGTTTAATTTAAGAAGTCAGATCAAAACAACGTATAAACGAATGGTGCAAGCGCCGATCCCTGAGAGACGACGAGAATGGCCCCCAGCAACACCAGAAAAAACACAATCGGCATGAGCCAGAATTTTTTTCTTGCCTTTAAAAAGTCCCAAAACTCGATGACCAATGAAACCTTGCTCATGATGCTGTCCTTTTAAAATTGTTTTTCATAGATTTGTTTGTCAAAATCCCGGTTGGCGCGATAATTCCAGTAGGTGTGCTGATTGCAGTCCCATTTTAATTCCAGGAATTGCTTGCCGGTAAGCCGGGCGATGAGCCCGATGGCGGTGAGAACAACATAATAGAGCACCGCGAGAATCACGCGCGTCATCACCCAGCCCATGATGACGGCAAAGGTCATCCATACTTTTTGCAGGGGAAAGAGAATTTGGGGTACAAGCAATCCCGACAGCAACAGCAGTCCGCCACCGGCGATTAAATAGAGGGCATTCTCACTGCCATACCAGAACAAAATCGCCCCGAGTGCGGTGAGAACGCCACCCACCGAAAGCCCGAATTGACGCAGTTGGTTTTTATCACTATTGATATTCTTAATTTCTTCGATCAGCATCAGACATCCTCAATCCAGTTCAAATTCTTTTTGCCAGTCGCTATCATTGTCCAGGTCTTTCTGGTCTTTTTTGGCGAGCAGATAATTTTCCAGCACGAGATAATCCATATTCGTACGCATGAAACAGCGGTACGCATCTTCCGGAGTGCAAACGATAGGTTCGCCCCGCACATTAAACGAGGTGTTGATCACCGTGGCGCAGCCATAGCGGTTTTCAAATTCCGAGAGTAAATCATAGTATAGCGGGTTGGTTTCTTTGTGTACGGTCTGCACGCGAGCACTGTAATCCACATGGGTGATCGCTGGAATATCGGAGCGCACGATTTTTAATTTATCGAGGCCAAACCTTTTCTTTTCTTCTGTCGTCATCTTTTTTTGCCGTTTACGGTGGACATCGGCAACGAGCAGCATGTAAGGGCTAGGGCGATCGAGCTCAAAATATTCCGTGACCTTATCCGATTTCACCGACGGTGCAAAGGGCCGGAAGCTCTCGCGAAACTTGATTTTCAGGTTCATCGTTTCCTGCATTTTGGTCGAGCGGGCATCACCGAGAATCGAGCGCCCGCCGAGGGAACGCGGCCCGAATTCCATGCGTCCCTGAAACCAGCCGACGACATTTTCAGCCGAAATGAGTTCGGCGACGGTTTTGCTGATTTCAGCATCAGCCAATTTTTTATAAACGATATCATTTTTCTTCAGAAAAGCGTCGATATCACCATTTTTAAATTCCGGGCCGAGATAAGCGCCGTGCATGGCGTCGGCCTTGTTTTCGACGATGCGGGCATTATCGAGATATTGATACCAGGTCAGCATCGCCGCGCCCAATGCGCCGCCGGCATCTCCGGCAGCGGGCTGAATCCAGATATCGTCGAAAATATTTTCCCGCAGCAACTTGCCGTTAGCGACACAATTAAGCGCCACACCACCGGCCATGCAAAGATTTTTCATAGCGGTATTTTTACGGATATGCCGTCCCATTTTGAGAATTACTTCTTCGACAACATCTTGCACCGAACGCGCCAGGTCCATCTCCCGCTGCGTCAGACGGGTTTCCGGCTTGCGCGGCGGCGCGCCGAACAACTTGTGAAATTTTCGCCCGGTCATCGCTAATCCAACACAGTAATTGAAGTAGGACATATCCATTTTAAAAGAACCATCATCTTTTATGTCGATCAGATTGTCCTTTATCAGATCGACATATTTGGGTTCACCATAGGGCGCCAGGCCCATAACTTTGTACTCACCGGAATTGACTTTGAAACCGGTGTAATAAGTAAAAGCGGAATAAAGTAAACCAAGGGAATGAGGAAACTGAATGTCGGCGATCATTTCCATTTTGTTGCCGTGACCGACGCCATAACTCGTCGTCGCCCACTCGCCAACGCCATCGACAGTGAGAAAAGCAGCTTCATCAAATGGCGAGACATAGAAAGCCGAAGCCGCGTGCGATTCGTGATGTTCCGGGAAGAGCACCGTGCCGTCGAACTGCAGCTTTTCTTTGATGTCATCTTTCATCCACAATTTTTGCTTGATCCATAGCGGCATGGCCTTGACAAATGATTTGAAACCCACGGGCGCGTATTGCAGATAAGTTTCAAGGAGTCGTTCAAATTTGAGAAATGGTTTATCGTAAAAGGCCACATAATCCAGATCACTGCCTTGGATAGCAGCCGCTTCAAGGCAATAATCGATCGCATGAACAGGGAAATTGTGGTCGTGTTTTTTGCGCGTAAATCGCTCTTCCTGAGCCGCCGCGATAATTTTTCCATCATCCACCAAACAGGCTGCCGAATCGTGATAATACGCAGAAATGCCTAAAATTTTCATTGGGGCTCCACCAATTAGATTGCCATTTTATATTAACATCAAAATGTAAATATCCGATGTCACCAATGCAAAAAGATATATGAATTTAGTTAGGCTGCAATCCACTCCGGGAAGGAGAGACAACAGAAGTACCAGCCGAAAAATATGATTTTACACATCCACCAGGCGCAGAATTTTTATACTTTCTATCAACTTAATCAATATTAAAAATATCTGCATAAATTGAAAATGCAGAAATCGAGCCGATTCATCGCCTGCAAGTCTTCCATTCAGCCCCAGGCAATTCATTCCCGATGCCGGGTGAATCGTTTCCTCAGCGCCTGCCGGAATCATCACTGCTTTATGATGATCACACGGATGAAAAAGTTCTCATCTGAACCAAACTATCGGGGATCGCGGCCGATGAGCAATCGATATGTCATTTTATGATAGCTCAGAATTTTGCCGTAAAGCAACGGGAAGATAACACCGGAAACAAACAGCAGCAACAGTTTTGTCGAATCCGCATCGAAACGGGCCAATTCAGCAAGTTTGTTGATAATGGTAAATGTCGGCATATGGAAAACGTAAATCAACATCGAAGAGGTACCGCAATAGAGAAAAAACTTTATCCACCGCGATTCGCCCCAAACCAGGGCTACGCGATGGGCAAAACCAAAAATCAACAGGGTGACGAGAATTCCTGCGATTTCTAATGAGCGGATAAAGTCATAAACCAGGGCAAACCAGGGCGGCAAAGCTGCAATTTTAACATAAATGAGTACCAGAGCCAGATAAGCCGCGAGAAATGTTCCCAGGTATTTCCATTGGTAAATGGGCTGCTGGATGACGTATTTATCGAAAGTGTAACCCAGGACGAAAAAGAATAAATAGCGCGAGGTCGTGTCGAAGGCGAGATAAGTTGTATCGATAAAATAGCTGCTAAAAACCTTTAGCGCAAGGGTAAAAATAAGGAAATGCAGCGGTTTTATTTTAAGCAACCTGATTGCGGCATAAGTAAGCAAGGCACATGAAAACAAAGTAAATAAAAACCACATCACACCGGAAGGCAGCGTATTGCTGTTGGATTGCTGCAAGAGCAATGAAAAAATCATGTCGGCCAGTGAAGGCGTATTAAGATGATTACTCAGGATGACATTGATCAGCAAAAATACCAACGACAGTGTATAAAACGGCATCAAAATTGTCTGTCCGATTTTGCTTAAATAATTCTTGTGAGTAGAAAATGAATATTCCAGTCGCTTACGCTGAAAAGCGCCGGAAATCATGAACAATAGCGGCATGCGGAAAGAAAACAGGGAAAACATGAACGTTGTCTGCGCATCGAGATATTGGTCGTAAAACAGCGAACCCTGCATTTGCACGATCGCGTGACCGTAGACGATCCAGATTATAGCTACACTCTTGGCGATATCGATGTGCAGCATTCTTTTTTGCAGTTTCATTTCTTATAGTATAATTTTTTTTCGTATGAATATGAGTATTCAGTCGAATTCACTGTCCGTCAAGAGGTGGTCCGCGAAGTTCAAATTGGGAGTCGATGAAGCGCGAAGTATGGACAGCGCGAATTTTGAACTCAGGTTATCATTGTATACATTACCACCAAACGTTCATTTTGAGGACGAACGTTTGGTTATCAAGTCAGATTTTAAAATTTTAAAGCGGAGTTCTCAAGAAAATATTCATCGCTTTTGAGCAACTCTGTCATTCCTTTGTGAAATCCAAATAAATCACCCTGAGCAACCCCTTTTGCCCGGAAAGCTGAGATTATATCAATTGCCTTTGATCTGAATTTTCACATTACCCGGTGGCGCCGGAGGAATGGGGTCCACATCGGTGCCGTAATCATCAAAGACAAATTTTATAGCATCTGCTGCAACAGCACCATTGGCGCCATCAGCCTGAATTTCGACAAAGCCGTTGGTGCCGTTGGAAAAACGGAAACGGCCGATTTCATTCCACTGCCCGGCATTCTGCTGTTGGTTGATTACGAAATCCTGATCACCACCTGCCGAACGTACACGATATGTGACATTCGAAGCCAACCCTGAAAGCTGGGGATGCCATTCATAAACTTTGTAATTACCGGCAATGGCAATAGTGGGACGGAAAATGGCTTTACCGGAACCGTAGGATAAAGCGGTCTCATAGGTATCGAGCCAGCTTTTGCAATTGAGCAGGTAGCCGTTGTTCCAGCAATCTTTGCTTTGCTCAAAACCAGCTCCTAATTCCGCCATCGCGGAAGATGGAGAGGTGCCGGCTGCCGAATTATCGATAACGATATCTGCGATGACAAACCGCGGCTGTTTGAGTAAAACGATGCCGTCACCGAAATAACGTCCGTCGATTTTTATGCCATGCAGATCGATGGATTCGAATTGCTTGCCATTATTAAATGAGGGGTTTTGCCCGCCTTTAAAACGAAAATAAGGCCCGTCATATTCGGAAAATTGTGTGAGATCGTTTGCACTGGCTGTCTGAGGCTGACCGTTGCACGAGCCGATGGCGCAGCCGTTATCGAAAAAGCGCACCCACAACCCAGGGCGGATCTGGTGCGGCGGGCCTGTCGGGCGGCCGAGGTTGAGATCGAACTCATCATACCAGAACGACCAGTAATGTTCGCTTGCTTCAAGGTCCTGAAAACTAAAATAATGATCATTGAAGATTGACATCACCAGCCCGAAACGCATCTCGGTAAAACTGTCCTTCGATGGATATCCCTTCTTCGGGTGTGAATTATAGGGCATACCGTCTTCGAGACTGATATATGGCTGCACCGCATATTTTTTGATTTTGTTGAACCAGTCATAATCAAATTTATCGCTAAAAAAACCTCGCCTTTTCTCGATAATCATGCCGTTTTGTTTATCCCAGCCCCAGGTGTGTTTCGTACCGCTATTGATGATCAGCAATTTATTCGTGCCGATACGCTGCCGCAGTTTTTCCATGATAACATCAATACCGCCTTGCCAGCGGTTGAGGAACTCGCTATCCGACATCTCATCATGATCATTGACACCGTTGTTGTTGATATCCACATCGGCGAATTTATCACGGTTATAGAGCCAGGCCATACCTGTGCGTCCCCAGATGCCGTCAGTCGCCAATCCGTCGAAATGATTTAAATCAACAATTTGCGTGAGAAAGATTGGCAAGTAATCAGCATAGCGCATATTGGCCATCACACCGCCGGAAGCTCTGGGGCAAACATCGCTGAGGTTGACCATCATATAATTGCCGTAACCACTGATTTTATTACCTTTAGAATCGCGTAAAAACCACTCATCCGGGAAATTGTCGATATAGGGATATTGCGCAGTGTTCCAGTCATAAGTATGAATCACGGTAATCGTTGGGTTCATCTGCTTCAATTGATCCGCCCAGCCATTGTGCCGGTTGCGGGTGATGATCATATCGAAGCGGGCATAAAAATCATGCGAAGCGCCGGAAAAAGTCTGCCAGCCAATGAGCGGGTAGGAATGCTGTGCCAGCTGAGCTTCAAGTTTTGAATTTGTCCCGGCAACCAGCGTCAGAATAAGCACAATAATGCAAGGCAAAATTTTAGCTCTAGTCGAATTAACCATAAAATCCATTTTTTTCATTCCGAATCCTTTCAAAGATCGGGCAATTACAAAATACAATTTCCGAATACAACAATGTGAGAGCAAAAACTTTTAGGCTCACGATATTTTTGAAAAAGGTTTTTGGCAAGATTTGAACCAATTATTATTTTGTACAATCAGAACAGGACTTATTGTAAGTAAAAAACCGTTAAGTGACTTCACTTTTCAAGCACATCTCTAAAAACCTTTATCATCTTCTCCCCCACTCGATCCCAATTATACTCCTTTTCAGCATCAGCACGGGCGGCCCGGGCGAGTTTCGCACGCAGCGATTTTTCTTCGATGAGGTATTTGATTTTCCCGCTCAACTCCTGCGCATCGTCGGCGTTATAGAGAAAACCGTTTTCACCCTCGGTAATGACCTCAGCAAGCTGGCCAATTCGAGTTGCGACGATCGCTTTTCCGGCTGCCATGTATTCAAACAGTTTCATCGATGAGGCATAGAAGAAATCGAGCTGCGGATAGGGCGCGATGGCGATATCCATGCAGGAAAGATAGCGCGGGATCTCGCTATTGTGTACATAACCTGTCAATACAATACGGTCAGCAAAATCGCTTTTAGCAAATTTTTCGCGAAAAAATCGCATGTTTTTTTCAGTGCCGATCATCATGAAATAGACATCTGGGAAATGGGGCATAACCTGGTAAACCGCATCGATCAAAACATCGATACCGGTCCAGGCATGACCGGCGCCAACCCAGCCGACGACGATTTTACCCTTTAAACCAAAGCGCCGGACCAGTTCTTCATCTGCTTGCGATGGTTTGATTTTATTGGTGTCGGCAGCGTTGGGAATCATGGTAATTTTATCCGCTGACACACCTTTTTCGATATAATAGCGGCTCAGCTCGGTCGATTGGGTGATGACGGCATCAGCTTTCTTCAAATAATCCAGCTCGACTTTCAGTGAAAAATCACCAAATTTTAGGGCATCCTGGGCGTAAAAATGACACCATTCATGCGTCGGCGGGCAATCTACTTCCACAACCAGTGGAATACCAAGCATTTTTGCAAGCAACAGATTGGCGTAATTGCCGTAATCATGGCGGGAAAAAAGCACATCAGGCTGCTGTTTTTTTAAGATTCTGTACTCGGAAAAAAAGCGCGGAATATTGATGAGATACGACCGGGGCTCGCGATAGGCACGGCGCAAAGCGGTTTTCACACTTTCCCTGCGCTGAGCTTTTAATGCACCATTAAAAGGAATTTGTGCCTCCGGCTGTTTGGTGCGCCATTCAAGGAAAACCTTGTGATTTTTTCTGCGGATCGCAGCGATGAATTCGTTGGATTTTACCGCCGCACCAGCAGAAATACCATTTATATCCCAAACGTATGAAAAATAACTGATGACCATAAAATCACAGCTCCGCTGTAAATTTTAAAAAAAATGGGCTTCCTCTTCTCGAGCAAAGGGCGGAAAAAATGCACATTTGCCGGCAAAGTCAACCCATTATAAAGCAATGCTAAACTCAAATTCTTTCGATAAACACGGCGATCATGCCCGTAACAATTCCTTATTTTCCTCGTTCGGTTCATCGATTTTGTAAGCATCGGCCAGTTTTTGATTTTCTTCGTTCTGATCGCTGTATTTCACCAAAAAATTGCCGATGGCGAGATAATCCAAGGTGCCGGATAAAAATGACCTGATGGCGTCATCCGGAGTGCAGACGATGGGTTCCTCATGCATATTGAAACTGGTGTTCACCAAGCTTGGAATACCGGTCAATTTATGGTATTCCTTGAGGATCTTATAATAACTTGGATTATCTTTCTCATTGATCACCTGCGGCCGTGCAGTGCCATCGACATGCACGGTTGCGGGGCTGTTTTCTTTCATATAATCAGTACAATCGAAAGTGATCGTCATGAATTTCGCGGCAAAGGAGGCATTTTTAAAGTTGAGATAACATTGGTCGGCATATTCTTCCAAAGTCACCGGGGCAAAAGGCATGAACTCGGTGCGTTTCAGGCGTTTATTGAGCCAGTCGTTCACCGCCGGGTCTACGGTTTGGTAAAGAATTGAACGGTTACCGAGTGCTCGCGGGCCCAATTCCATGCCACCATGAAAACGCGCTACAACTTTGTTGTCAGCGATAACCTTGGCGATTTCGGCCTCAATATTCCCATGTTTTTTGTATTTGACGTTATTCTTTTTCAGTGTTGCTTCGATTTCCTCATCGCTGTATGAGGGGCCGTAATAGGCATTAGGCAATTTCGCACCCTGGCTGCCGTTCCTGAAAATATCATAATAAAGCGCCGCCCCCTGAGAAATACCGCCATCACTCATATTGGGGTAAATATAAACTGTTTCCACCCCATCGATTTCATAAATACGCTGGTTTAATTTTACGTTTGCAAAAGCACCGCCCGCCAAAACAACTTTGTGGATACCCAGCTTTGCAACCGCCTTTGTCACCAGCTCGACAAAAACCTCTTCGAAACGCCGTTGAAAAACGGCGGCAATATCTTCACGGCTGTGATTGTCCAGCAATCGTTTCATCAGACAATTTTCGAGAAATTTAAACTTGGGATGCCACATTTTACCGATCATCAACGGCGCTTTGATGGACATACCGTCGACGATGAGCAAATCTTTAATTTCATCGTAAATTGGAGAATTGGCATTACCGAACGCAGCGAGCCCGAGAATTTTGCCTTCGTGACGATTGGCGCGAAATCCCAGCCATTTGGTGAGGCTGGCATAAAAATGCCCCAGCGAATGCGGGTAATAGGTTTTAAAAATCGGCGTCAATTCTTTACCGTTGCCCACGGAAATCATCGAAGTGATAAAGTCGCCCCAGTAGTCTGCGGTAACGATAATCGCCTTGCCGAAGCCACTGGTATAAAATGCGCTCGCAGCGTGGGCTTCGTGGTGGCCGATGCGATGAAACTTTGCGTTAGGGAACATTTTTTTCAAGCGGTTTTCGTCGTTTGTATGCTCTCGCAGCGTGCGCTGGTAGGCATTGACGAGAATATATCCGGCATAGAGAAACTGGCGCACATAATCGAGGAAGTCGGCTTTGACGCCCTTTGGTTTGGCGAATAAATTAGCTGGAAACCTGGTCAGTACATTAGTGAAAAGATCGCGGAATTTGCTAATTTCAGGGATGACGATATGGTCGATATCATTATAATATTTACCCGATTTTTTTAACACGTAATCGATCGACCGTTGTGGGAAGCCATCCTGATTTTTCACTCGTGAAAGCCGCTCTTCGTTAATTGCGGTAATAATTTCGCCATTTTCAACGATCGCAGCGCCCGCTTCATGTTCGTTGCTGTAGGATAGAATCGCCATTGTAATCTCCTTTTATTTTAAAGTCCTGCTTGTATTTTCGTATAGCTTCCGCCAATCTAAGACAAAAGCATTAATGCAAGTTTAATACTTATTTATCATCGACAGCTTCGCCTGGTTTATTTGCTTCTTTTTGGCACTACCTAACTTTTTATTCTTTTGTATTTCAATTATTTTAGATTCGAGTCTGCGAGCGGAAATGAGCACGGCGAGCACGATGAGGAACTGCCGTTGAACATCTGCAGTGATCCAAAAATCAGGCCCGGGAATCGATGCTATACAAAATGCTATTATACTCGCAACGAAGCCTTTTGAGTAATTTGAGACAAAAGAAATCTTCGATCTCACACCACCCCAAATCAGCGTCAGATAATTCCCCAGAAACCACAGAAAAAACAACAATCCCGGGATACCGATTTCTGCAGCGATCAACAAATAATTGTTGTGGACAAAAATCTCCCGTGCGTAAAAGTTATCGTTTTTATACCCGACTCCCAGAATCGGATTGAGTTTGATCAGCTCCCTCGCCTCTTCCATTTGCTCAGTGCGGTTATCGATCTGCCCATCAGCGTCACTGTTGACAAAGCGATCGAGAATCAGCGAGCCGAATTTGATGGAACCAATCAATACGACGATGATACCGACGGAAAGCAAGCCGATGGCTGCTTTTTTATAGCGACTGCCGCGGGAAAACAAATCGATCGAAATCATCACAAACAGGCCAAATGCAATGCCAACCCAGGAGCCACGATTATAAGTTGTGACCAGGGCTGTAAATCCCAAAGCCAGAGTTACGGTTGTCAGCCGTATCAACGGTTTATCTTTCAGGGTAATACTGCCAATGAGCGCCCGCAAAATGACCGGCAGCGTAAATGCCAGCACGATGCCCATCTGGTTGGGATGAAAAAGCGTGCCTTTGGCGCGCCACCACATGTATGAGGCGATATCATCGATAACGCCAACTTTAAAAAACGGGATTTTGAATTGCAGGAGCGAAATGCACGATTGAATGATGATCGTCCAGCAAAGGCATTTGATGAGAAAGCGAAAATCTCCCGGCGTACGGATATTTTCAACCATCACCTGGAGAAAAAATAAATCCATCAACAAAATGACCGGCCCTTCGAGAGCATAAGTTTTGTTGATAGCTTTGGTGATCGATAAAAATCCCCACAGGGCCATGAGCAGCCAGGGGATAAAAATCGCTTTATATTTCTTGCGAAAGTTAATTTTCTTGCCGGGATTGATAAAGCGATAAACAAACAGCGCGAAAAACGTGATGTGAATAATGCCGATATCGAAATTCAACGCTTTAATCCACAAGCCGCCCTGCCACATCGCCGTAATAATGCCGGCTGCCAGTAGTACATGATGCTTTGTCCCGGCATTAAAAAATGCTATACCGATGACGGTAAAGCTTAAAACGATGTAGGCAAGTTGCCCGAATGGAAATAACAGTGTCGGCATATTTTAAATTGACGGTTTAATTTCTGGTGATATGATCGATTGCCACTGCAGCATCAACGGATTAACCGATAAATGACGGTAGTGATACCTGCAGCGTTCTTTTTTTCATAAACCAGTTCCAGTTCAGCGTACGGGTTCTGTTTGTCCGTCAGGAATTGTAGATTGGTGAATTTACTTTTATAGCGGTCGGTCACGACGAGGTAATCAACTCTTTTGTATTTAGCATAGGTTAGAATGCGGTCGAAATCTTTGTTTATCGGAAAAGAAACCGTGTTACGGGTATCGAGAATACCGGCGTAATAATCCACCGCTTTGTTTTCACTCATGATGCGAAACGGTTTGTTATTGTTGGTTTTAAGCCATAAACCGGCGCTTTTGAGCTCCACCGCATCCGCCCAATAATCACTATCAGCCGTATTTTTTTTAATAATTTTCCCCAACTCCGGCACATACGAAAACCCCAGCAGAAAAAGTGCGACAACGCTGGTTGCGATGAGATTAAAGAATGGCTGTAAACCTGAGGGCAGGCGTTGCTGATTATTCGCCAAAGTTTTGCTGGTCATTCTTATCAGGATGAAAAAACCATTGGCCAGCCAAACAAACAGCAAAGGCAATTGCGGTGTGAAATAGCGTAAATTGACGTGAAACAACGGCATGGCGCCAAGCCACCAAAAAAGGATAAAAGCCAGGAGATAGAGATTAAATCTGGCTTCTTCAGCATTCCATGCTCTGCCGAATAAACCCAGCACGACGAGTAAAAACGGCGCCAGAGTCAATACGACCGGAATGCCCTCACGGTTGATTTTAAAAAAATTCTCAACATATTTTTTGACCAGCAAACCGATACCGATATCGACTTTTTTCTCTCGCCCGCTACTGGTATTTTGATCGACCAGTACTTGAAAATTGCCTTCGTGATAGGCGACATCGGTCGGCAGGTAACGGTTGTCTTCAGTCAATGAAAACCGCGCTTCCGGCGATTTGTCTTTTGCCCAGGCGAGCGCTGCAAATTGCTGGTTCACCTGAAATTTCATACTCAAACTCCACATGCCCATCTCGCTTTTTACATAAAGTAAATAAGGCAAAGAACAGATCAGGAATCCGGTCAGACTCACAGCGGTCATCGCGAGCAGTTTTTTCTCAGGCTTTTTAATATTGAGCAGAAAAATCACGGCGGTGATGCCGGCGAAAACCATAACATAATATATGCCCTCGGGTTTTGCTAGATAAGCCAGAGCCGAAAAAAAACCTGTCAGTCCGGCCGGCCATAATTTCCGTTTTTTCAAGGCAGCCCAACCACTGAAAATGGCTGCCAGACCAAACATGGTGTAAATGGTTTCCGCCAAAACACTGGTGGCGTCAAATGCCAACGGCGGGAAAAAAGCCAGCGCAAGCGCTGCGAGCAGTGCTGGTTTTTCAGAGAAAGCCTCTTTAGCGAGGCGATAGACCAGCCAGACAGAAATGATGCTGGCGATAATATTGACCAGCCGTGCGGCCAATTAACCATCACTTATTATTTGCGAAAACAGGGCGATAAGCGCCGGATAAGCCGGCGGCCAATAGGGATGCAGCAAATCTGCGAAACCGTTTTGTGCCGCAGCAAGTCCCAGGCGAAGATAATGGACTTCATCAAAACCGACGACAAAACGGTATTTCAGTAAAAACAGACGGAAGAAAAATCCTGCCAAAAGGATGACAGCGATATAATAAAATTTACTGCGATTCATGGGGTGAAAATTCTCAAAAAATTATTGCGATTTATAAACGACCACGGTTTTGTTGGCGGTATCGAGGACTTTTTTATAATTTTTCAGGATATAGCTTTTCAGCTCCGGTGTAATAAATGCTTTGGCACGGTTGAATTTATAGGATTGAAAAAGAAGCCAGATGCTCTTGTTGCGGCTGCGCAATTCTTCCAACTGCCGGACCTCGATGATGTACGGCGCGCCTGAATACAAATCAAAATAAACCCCGTCCGCATTGCGAAATCCTTCTTCTTTTGAGAGATCATAATCGGCAAAGTTGAGGTCATAATCGACTTTACCGGCATAATGTAGCGTGCCAAGCGCATCGGAAGAGATGATCATATCGTCCGATTTCATTTCACGCTTGACGAAAGCGCCGGCTTCGCGCCATTCTTCCATATATTGAGCGCCGTTATAGCTGCCATCGGGACTGCGGGGAATACGCAGGGCAAAACGAACGGATTGAGTCAGCGGCAGCCAGAAAAATGAAGCGAGCAGTACACCGGGAACGAGCCATTTTTTCAAAAATGCAGAACCGATGTGCCAGTATCTTCTGATATTTTCCAATTCAAATTCAATGAAATGGCTATAAGCATAGGCTGAGATAATCGTGAAAATGGAATAAACACAAAATAAATACTGAAAATGGCGATAGGAGAATACGGCTGAAAACAGGAAAAAATAAACGGTGAAGATCATCAACAGATAAAGCCCGGGTTTGTTTTTACGGACAAATATCTGAATGGAGCCGAAGATAAAAAGAATACCCATGGGAAAATGGTATTGATCGAAGAGAAATTCGAGATACAATTTGCGATTCTGAAAATGCGTGCCTTCCGCCCATTTGGGAATAAACGCCAGGCCAAATTCAATTTTCGCTGCGATAAACGGTACAAAATTGTAACCGATAAAAAGAAAAAGCGAAAGCCCCAGCGCAACGATCAGATATTTGAAAAACCGCGGTGTTAGTTCACCATCGACGAAGGGCACTGCAAAGGTCATAAAACCGGTGTAAAAAATGACCGCCACGACAAACAACGCAGCGGTTTCGTGAATGCCGTAAGCGAGAAATAACGAAACAGCCGAAGCCGATAGCCAGAAAAAATTAATACCCAACGACTGTAACGTGGTGGATAAATCCCCCTGTTTCAATTTGTGTAATAAATCATCCTGCAGCGCTGTCATTCGCCCCTTGCCCTGATTTTCAAAACCGAGATAAAACCAGTACGCTGCGAGCATAAAAAGCGCCTGATACAAAGTGTACATGCGCGACAGTCGTGACCAGCCAATGGCAAAAGGTGAGATTGCCACAAAAAGCGCGCTGATCATCGCCGTATGTTTTCCCAAAAACCGCAACGCCACCGAGAACGCAATGCCGATACAGAGGACGCCGAGAATGGCGCTGGGAAATCGTAAAGCGAATTCGCTCTGGCCGAAAATACGAAAAGAATAAGCAACCAGCATGGAATAGAGTTTTGCCCGCTCATTCGGCTGCTGCGAGGGGAAAGTCATTTGCCCGGTTTCGTTGTAGCTGGATGCAGCGTAATAATGGTTGAGCTCGTCGATCCAGATACTCGGAACATCGAGATTCATCAGGCGCAGCAGGCTGCCGAGCGCCAGACTGCCGAGAACGAACAGGATAACAAAATTACGTGGGAAACATGTTTTTTGCAATCGTTCCATGAGGTTTCTAATCTTTTTCAGACAAAGTTGATAATTACGCTGACTTTCATCAAAAGCCGTGCCAGCCGGTTTGTTCTGATTGAGCACAAAAATAGAGGTAAGACAGCGTTATTATGTGTTATTTCATTTTTTATGTATTAAGATGGAACAACCCGTGACCGGCAATCGGCCCATTCAGGTTTTCAACTGCGATAAATGTAATTCAAATTCTTCTGCGATTGCCTGCCAGCGATATTTCTGCTGCACGACTTTTTTTGCTCGCTGCCCGAGATTTTTCCAGCGAGGATCGTCTGCCTGAATTTCGATGATTGCCTCAGAAAAACCCGCCCAATCATCGCGCAGCAAAATCTCGGTATCATTTTGCAAATCGATGCCTTCGGCGGCGACGGAAGTGGCGACGATAGGGCGCCCGAGTCCGGCATATTCCAAAATTTTTAATCGGGTGCCGGAGCCGGAAACCAGCGGCGCAATGCAGGCTTTCGCCTGTAATACATAGGGTTCGATTTCCGTTACAAATCCTGTAAAAACAAAACCATCATCGATATGTGTATAATCGGCCGCCGCCGGGCCGCCAACCACGGCAACGATGATGCCCTTTTCGCGCAATCGGCCGACCAGTTCATTCCTGATAACTTCGATAGCCTCACGATTGGGCTGGTAACTGGTTTTGCCCAGAAAGACGACAAAATTCCGCTCGCGTAATTGCGATGGCAAGCTATCAGGGCCAAATACCCGGTTATTTTCAGCGCTATAAACACCGTTGGGTACAATCCAGATTTTCTCCGCTTTGCATTTGAATTCCTGCTGTAAAAGCCCGGCATCAATTTGCGAACAGACGATGATGCGATCCGAACCATCGATCGCTTTCTGCTCAAGACGACGCACCAGCGCGGTGATCGCAGGTTTTCCGTATACCCGCGCGACATAAGTCGCTTCAATATTGTGTTCGACAAGCAACAATGGGATCTGAAAATGACGGGCAAGTTTTTTCGCCAGCGGATAAGTCCACAAATGTTCGCACTGCACGGCGATAAATTTTTTCTGCTGCAGCTTTTGCAATGCGCTATTAAAAGGTTTCGAACCAAGACAAGCGAAAATATCAGCATTAAAAGGTAAAAGCCGGTTCAGCAAAGAAGGCAGTTTAAAAGAAGAAAACTGCACATGTTCAAAGCCGGAATCGGTAGGTGCAGGCGCCAGCAACACAGGGTGAAACTTTTTGTATTCCTGCAAAAGGCTACGAATTCGGATGTTGGCGCCGGTGTTCTGCGGCAGCGTACTGTGCCATGAAACACAAAGTATTTCTGCTGAAGGCAACGATAGTCCTCGTGAATTATGAAAATTTTTTGATGATCGTCTGCCGGACTTTTTGAATATCGGCCTGCGAGACCTCGCCCATGACCAGCAGCAGGGCAAAATAAACGATTGTAAATCCGAGCACGCCCGCGATGAAAGTTAAAGCCGTCTGCGGCACCCAGAGCCAGGATAAAAAACCGCTAACCGCGGCGGCCATAATAACTCGCACCATTGTGCGGATTTGAACAAGACTGTGATAGTTTTTAAAAACCAGGCCTGCACTCACAATCAAACCGGCGACGAGGGTAATCGTTGTTGCAGCGGCAGCGCCCTGAGCGGTAAAACGCGGCACCAGCACGACGTTTAAACCTACATCGCAAATCGCCAGCCCGACGACGAGCATGCCGCAAATTTTCATTCCCCGATCCGCCATCAGCATGGTATTGGTGATGGAAAAAAGCGCCAGCAATGACAGACCGGGAAATAATATTTTTAAATAATCAATACCGCCGCTGTATTTTCCACCAAAAATAAAAGTTGATATTTCCAGCCCCCAGGTCTGCACCAGCACCGCCGCCGGCACAAAAAGCACTAACGCAATACGCAGCGATTGCTCGATCAACTGACGGATCTCCGCCTCATTTTTTTTGGCAACCGCAGCCGAAAGGGTCGGTAAAATCATACCCGTCAGCGCAATGCTGAAAACATAGGGAATGCGGGAAAGCGTCGATGCCGCACCGTAAAAGCCGACCACCTCTTCGCTGCAGTAGCGCTTGACAAACCAGATGTCGATATAGTACAACATGTTAAGCCCGATTGCATAAACGATATTGGCGATGATAAACTCGCGGGCATGGCGGGAGACCGGTTGAATCTTAGCCGGTTGCAGGGATAAAACTTTATAGCCCACCAGCATGCCGATGAATGAACCGCAGGCATTGCCGAGAAAAGCGCCGCGCACAGATAAACCAAGATAGACAAATGTGGCAATCGACAACAGTTTAAACATCGAATAAACGATGGAGACGATGGCGAATTTTTCAAAGCGTTTGAGGCCGATTTGAAATCCCGCGTAATACCAGAAAAAGGCATAGGGTAGCACATCGAGCAGGGCGATGCGAAAAAGGGCCGAAACATTTTTATCACCGAGGGAATTGCCGATGAGCGGCGAAGCAAAAAACGCCGTAATGAGCACAAGAACAGAGTAGAAAAGCTGCCATTTGAAAAACTTTTTATGGATGCCGTAGCTATTCTCCGGCGCTTCAGGAATGAATTTTTGCAAGGCATTGGGAATGCCGGCGACGACGAAATACTCGATGGTCATCAGCATCGAAAAAGTGACGACAAAGGTGCCGAATCCTTCCACACCGAGTTTGCGCGCGAGAAAAACCTGAATTCCATAACCGCTGGCCAGGCTGGCGATCTGCGAAACCAGCATTAAAAACGTCGCCCGGATATTCATCGCTGTCCTTTTTCCGATTTTGACTGCATCAGGTTTTCAACCACGGCGTTGAAGGATTTGCAGAAGTTCTCGAGACTGCATTTTTGCAGATAGACTTCTCGGGCATTGCGGCCTATTTTTTCACGCAATCGAGGGTCGTTCTTGAGACGCAATATCGCTGTGGCCAGCGCTGCGGCATCTGCGGGCGGGATTAGAATTGCGCTCACTTCATGCTGCAGTAATTCCTGCACCGGTGCATTTTTTGCGGTGATGACAGCAGCGCCGACGGCCATCGCTTCGACAACTTTGTTGGTCAATTCATGCAATGTACGCTTTGTATCACCAAAGATGCCGAGACAAACACCGGCTTCACTCATCAATTTTGGCAAGTCTTGAAACGGAACCCGCTCGATGAATTCAACATGCTGCAAATTCAATTCGGCGGCGTATTTTTTATTCTCTTCAGCAGTTATGCCATTGCCGATAATGCGGAAGCGCACGTTTTTTCCCGTGAGAATTTTCGCTGCATCGAGGATATATTTCACACCGTGAAACGGCGCAAATTCACCGTGAAAATGAACGCAAAACGGCTTAGTTTGATCAGCAGTCTTCTGTGGAGAAAAAACCGAATCGACCGTCGGCAAATAAATGCGCTCGAAGCGCCGGAGCGGCAGCCGAAAAACGCGCGCCCTCGCAGTGGTATGATCATCGCTTTCGAGCACGATTTTATCGGCTGCTGACATCGCCAGCTTGTCGATGAGAAAAAATATCCGGTCTTTGAGACCGCCGCCGGTTGATTTTCCGCGATCACGCATGACGAAAAACGTGCTCACCAATGCATCGAACAGAATGGGTTTACGCGTTATCAAACGCACGAACAGAATGAGGAAATGGCCATAAAACCCGACGACAACAAGATCGCATTTGCCAACAATAAAGAGAAATTTGAACAATAAACAGGGATAATGCAAGAATGATTTATCAGACGGAAGAAGAGGGAATACCCGGTGTTTTCCTGCCTGTAGTGCATACAAAACGATTTGTGTGCGGGAATAGGATTTTTCCCTGCCGGCGATGTAACAGATGGAATAAGTTTTTTCGTTTTGCATAAATCATTACTGCTCGTTTATTTCTTCCCGAAGCGAGGCTTGCAGACTAACACCCATTATCGCTGCAGTGAAGTTTCTCCTGCGTCGCATCGAAGGGCTCAGTGATTTGGGTGCTGCTTCCGCATAAACGGGCGAACAGTTTTTCATAAGCTTCCGTCACCCGCTCCCAGGTGTATTTTTCTTTAATTCTGGCCACGGCAAGGGCTTCCTTTTCTTTAACAATCTCCGGATTATCGATGAGATATTGCATTTTTTCGGTCAGGTCGCCGTTGTTTTTTGTGTTGAAAAAAACACCGGCATCACCGAGCACTTCGTGGTGTTCCGGCACTTCATTAGCAAGAATGCAGTTGCCATGCCCCATGCCTTCGAGCAATGCCGGATGGGTTCCGCCGACTTCGGTTGCCTGAATATAAAAATAGGCGTTGGATTGAAATTCACGGTAGCCCTCGCCAAAAACATAACCTGTGAAAACGATACGCGGGTCTTGTGTTTCTTTCATTTTGCTAATTTCCACTGTTTTATAGGGCGCATCGCCCACCATCACGAGCTTGAGATCGGTTTTGGTTTTTTCAAATGCTTCGACGACGCGATGCGGATTGTTTTCCGGTTCAAAACGACTGACATAGAGAATATATTTCCCCGGTTCGACATCATACTCCTGCAAAACTTTCGTCGTATCCACTCTGCCGACAGGGGCGCCATAGGAAATCAGCGTTGATTCTTTTTTGAATTTTTTCAAATAATAAGCCTGAATATCGGCCGCATCAGTGATAATTTCACTCGCGGTAAAAGTCGACAGCCATTCGGAAATTTTGTAAAACCACTGGCCGAGCGTATTCCACTTGGCGCGTTTCCATTCCAGCCCATCGACATTTAATGCAACAGGCTTGCCGAAGAGTCGCGGAATCCAGGCAAAGCAGGCATTGGCGCTGTTGCAAATGAGCACGGCATCATATTTTTTGTTGATGGAATGCAGTGCACACAAAAAGGTATGCGCCACCGTATCGAGATATTTATGGCTAATCGTCGGCAGAATAACGATGCGTACACCTTTGTAATATTGATCGCTGTATTTGATGCAATTAGAACGACCATACACGGTGACCTCATGTCCACGCTCGACCAAACGCGGCGCCAGTTCTTCGGCGAACGTTTCAAAACCTCCATAATTCGCGGGAATGCCGCGAATGCCCATAATCGCTATTTTCATGAATTCAAACCTACACTATTTTTACGTTTAAAAATTATAATCACATGCCGTTGTCCCGGCTCATTTGTTCCTGCTTGTTTTGCCATTGAAAAACCTGCGCTGTTTTTCCCGGCGTTTCATAACGTGTGGTAAATTCCGTTTTTTCCCGGGTCATCAATTTTATCTGCAGCAACAAGTTCCGGTTTTGCAGCGTATTCTGCAAAACGATCCAGCCGGAGGGATACTGATCGATGATAGTTTGGAAATCGGTTGTAGAGATGCTGCGGATGCTGTGCTCACTTCCTGATTGGAGATTTTCCTGCCCGGTGGAGTTTAATTCCGGCAATATTCGGAAATACAAGCCCGGCAAACTATAAAACCAGACGGTTTCCGGTGCTGTTGTAACAACCGGCTCTTCTGTTTTTTGGTTCTGTTTTAAATATTTACCGACCGCTTTCCACTCAACAGGCAACAGATGGCCGAGAAGCATCGGGCGCTGTGCGCTATTTTTCGCCTCTCCGACCCAGGGAGAAAACACGACAATTATCGCCAGAAACAGCCCCATCACCAGGCGTTGCGGCGTAATATGCAGACGTCTGTACTGATTGATATTGATCAACTGTACATCGAGTTGCCGGCGGATATAATAGGCAAATTCGAAGACGCCGTAAGTCGCCAGCAATAAAAAGAGTGGAAAAATAAAAAAATAGTCCACCCCACTGCTGCCTTGTTGCGCCAGCAGCAAAAAGCTGACAAAAACCGAAAGCGTGTAAAATCCCGCCTTATACATATTGATCACACTGAAAATGGCGCCGATCAATGCGAAAGCGGCAAGCGTCCAGTTGGATGGATGCAAAAAAAAGCTGGAAACACCGGCATGCTCTCCCATGAGTGTTTGCAACGACCAGTCCGCAAACGGCGCAGCCGACGACGTTCCCGTTTGCCGTAAAGCAACCATTGCACCAACCAGAAGCAACAGCATGGTTAAATATTTCCATTTCAGCGCTGCTTTTTGTTTGGCATGAAAATATTGCAGCAAAAGCAATGTGAGACTATAGGCCGCCAGGCCATAAAAAAGACCGTTGCTCTGCGGAAAGATGTAAATCATTGACCACGCGACGAGCAGTGTGATGGTGAGCCAGAAAAAATCGATATTCCAAAGAGCGAGTATTTTACGAATTCTGAACCTGTCCGGCGATAGTCCCACATGTTTTTCCCGCGTTCCTTCAATCCCTTCATAAAAGGCATAGAATAAAAATGTCAGCAGGAAAAATAACGTATTGTGAATTGTAGCCAAGCGCGAAAAATCGATGAGCAGCGGATGAAATGCGGTGACAAATGCTGCGATAATTCCTGCGTTGCCCTTGCCTGTAAAGCGCCAGCCGATGAAAAACATCAGAACGATGAGCAAAGCGCCAAAAAAAACACTGCTCGCCCGGGCAGCGAGTTCACTGTCGCCAAAAGCTGTAAATGAATACTGAATTACCTGTGAAAAAATCTGCGCCTGACTGCTGTTGCCATGCAGCAGGGGGGCTTCTCCGAGATATGTCCGGTGGGCATTGAAAACTTCAGAAACCTCAAGGGATGAGTAACTGACTGCATCGAGGTTGAGCAGTCGCAGGTAAATCCCGGAAATTAAAATCGTCGTAAAACCGAGCCACAACCATAATGTCTTTTTCAATATTATCATACCCGACAAATCCGGATAATCCCTGAGTTGTTTTTTTTAAAATTTAGCCAAGCCGTTTTTTTTAATCGTGCTTGCTGCGACTTCCTCCCCCGTTCAGGACCGTTTGTTTTCTTTATCATGAACATAAAGTTCGATTTTTTTAACGCGGTATAGCGTATCTTCCGTTAAGCGACGATGCCCGGAGATGAGATCGGCAACAACACCGAGTACGCCGAACTGAATGCCCAACAGTAGCAGCACGGCGCTTAAAATTAACGATTGAATATGGCCGGCGCCGCTATCAACCCAAAAATAATAATAGAGAAAACGCAGTGAAATAGCCGTGCCGCCGAGAAACAGCAAACTGGCGATTGCCAGAAAAACCCGCAGAGGTTCGTACATCGTATAAATACGTAAAATCGTGCCGATACTGCGTTTCAGGTAGACAGGAATCGAGGTAAAAAGTCGCGAATCCCGCAGTTTCCCGTTGGTTTCAATCGGCACCGAAGTTGTAGCGATGTTCTTTTTCCCGGCCTGAATGATCGTTTCCATGGTGTACGTGAATTTGGTGATCACATTCATGTGCAAAGCCGCTTCCCGGCTATAGGCCCGAAATCCGCTGGCGGCATCCGGAACATTGGTATCGGAAAGATTGCGCACTACCCAGGAGCCCATTTTTTGCAGTTTTTTCTTGAAAAAGGAAAAATGTTCAATTTTCTGTACCTGCCGGTCACCGATCACCATGTGGGCTTCGCGGTCTAAAATCGGCTTGATCAGGTCGGGAATGTATTTGCCCTGATATTGATTATCACCATCGGTGTTAACAATGACATCTGCGCCCTGCTTCAGGCAGGCATCGAGCCCGGCGGCGAATGCCTCGGCAAGTCCCTTGTTATTGCGCAAACGGACGATATGATTGACGCCGAGCTCACGCGCTACTTCGATTGTCCGGTCGGTACTGCCGTCATCAATGATCAAAGTCTCGATCACATCCACACCGGGAATGGAATTGGGTAAATCCGCTACCGTGATGGGAAGGGTCTCTTCCTCATTCAAACACGGCATTTGTATAATCAGTTTCACTCACCAACCACCCTGTCGATATTGTATTCCTTGATTTCACGCGCATGCGTGTAAATGATCATTTCACCGATCAGGCCGATGGAAATCATCTGCAAACCGATGATGAGCAGCAACGCGCCCAGCAATAGCAACGGCCGGCCGGCGATACCGCCGAACCCCAAAATGCGATACAAGAACAGATAAATATTCAAGATCAGCCCAACGACTGTAAAACCCATGCCGAAAAAACCGAGAAAATGCAGTGGCCTTTTGGAATAGCGGGTCAGGAAAACGACGGAAATGATATCGAGGACACGCTGGAAATACTCGTTGGGATATTTCGACTGGCGGAATTGGCCGGGCATCTGCTCGATTTTTTCCTCGACAACCCGATAGCCTTTTCGCGCTGCCAAAATCGGCAGGAAAATATTGAGATTGCCATAAAAAGTGATCTTTTCCAGCATGCTTTTACGCGTGACGAATACACTCGAATTGATGTCATGCAATTTGAGCCTGCCGATTTTATGCACAAGGCTGTTGAACCAGCCTGAAACCTTTTGGTTCATTTCCGAATCTTTCCGCGGCCAGCGCCATCCGACGACCAGATCATTGCCCTCATCGAGGCGGGCGAGAAAAGCGCTGATCTGTTGCATGTTCACCCGTACACGGGCGGCGGAATAAACAATTTTTTCACCGTTTGCGTGTTTGAGCCCGGCGTCAAAACAACTGGCTTCGCCAAAGGTATTGCGCATGCGCAGGAGTTTGACTTTTTTATCTTTTTGTGCGATGGCGTCAAGTTTTTTCCAGGTACTGTCGCTGCTGGCATCATCGACAAACAGAATTTCATAACTCAACCGGCTTTTTCCCATGCTTTTAAGGATATCAGCATATAAGTCTTCTACATAATTATCCATGTCGAGAATCGGGATGATGAATGAGATATCCGGAGAGGTTTTGGCATTTTTCTTTTTGCTTGCCGCGGCTGTTGCTTTGCTTTTCACAACACTCGTGCGTTTGCGTGAAGATTTGGGTTTTGAATTTTTTGTTTCCTTTGCCACTGCCACAACGTCATTTTTTTCCACTGTTGTTATTTGTTCGGCCATGTTAAACCCTGGAATTTATGTTTCTAAAATTGTAACTGTTCAGCGTGCCAGAGAAGCGTTCCCTGAGCTTGAAGGGCACGTTTCGGACAATTGAGAAAATATCCCGCTTCGGCAAGCTCAGCGTCCGCCTGGTGTGCTGAATAGTTACCTAAATTGGCTGTTAACTATTTAAAATCATTCAGTTATCGACATTTCAATGTATCTGTTCAGCCTCACTCGTGATAAATAGAGTGAAAGCGTCTCGCTGAGCGTAACGCTCCCTGAGCTTGAAGGGCGTGCTTCGAGCCCCTGCTCCGTAGTGTCGCTCCCGCTTCGGCAAGCTCAGCATCCGCTCGATGTGCCAAACAGATACATTTCAATACTGTGTCAAGTCAAACATACGTTCATCACGCTTTTCACCCGTTCGCACGACCGTCTGCGCGATGAGTCCGAAAAACAGAAAATTGGCTCCCGCCGATATCATCAGCAAAATCAGTGAGGCCTGAATATTCATCTCATCCGGCGTCAGCGTATTTGTCACCCAGGCAAACAGAAATCCGATAAGTGCAAACAGACCAATGCCGTTAAAAATCAGCGTCAAAGCACCGAAGAAATGTACCGGATTTGTCAAATGTTTGAGCAATAGATTAAGCGTTGTCAAATCCATGATCACCCGGAATGTTCGGGTGATATTATACTTCGATTCCCCGAACTGACGCTCGTGATGATCCACCACCAACTCGGTGATGCGCGCGCCTTCAATACGGCCCAGGGCCGGAATGAAGCGGTGAAATTCACCATAGAGCCGGATATTTTTCACCAGATCGCGGCGGTAGGCTTTCAGCGAACATCCGGTATCGTGCAGACTGACGCGGGTCGTTCGACGGACGAGGTAGTTAGCAATTTTGCTCGGCACTTTGCGGATGATCAGCTTGTCCTTGCGGTTCTTGCGCCAGCCACTCACCACGTCATAACCCTGGTGCAGTTTTTCAACCACGGCGGGGATGTCTTTGGGGTCGTTTTGCAAATCGCCATCCATGGTGACGATGACTTCGCCGGTAGAATATTCAAACCCGGCAGCCATGGCCGCAGACTGACCGTAATTGCCACGAAATTTAATTACTTTTAAACGCGGGTCATTTTCAGCAAGAGATTCAAGAATTGAAAAAGTCCCGTCAGTGCTGCCGTCATCGACGATGATGATTTCGTATTCGCCCCGCCAGGCATCCATCGCCTGATGGATCTTTTCGTGTAAAAGCGGTGCGTTTTCCTCTTCATTCATCATCGGCACAACGATGGAGACATCGATTTTTTTTACTTTTGCCATACGCCGTTGTTTTAAAATTTGAATTTCAAAAAGTTAAACTGCCTGACATTTTATAAATTTCGTCCACGTTGTCTTTTCAGACGACATAAGTGACAGAAAAACAGTATTTACAGTATCATTACACTGTTTGCGTTTTTTTTCTTCGCATTTTGAGAAAAAAAGAAAGTCCGGCCACCGGAGATAAAATTATCAACTCTTTTATAGCGCCAACAAGATTGGGCAACGATAAAACCGAGGCAACAAAAGTGCTCGAATCCGATGATTTATGCACCGAATCGAAAAGAGGAAACGGTGAGAGATAAAAGGTAGAACTCAGCGGCCAGAATGCCATCACGCCCAACGGCGGGCGTGTATCATCATTGAAAAAATCGAGAATTATATGCGAATAGTAAAGTGAAAAAAAGATAACAAAATAGCGACTAAAATAACCATTTTTGCGGGAAAACCCAAAAGCGAACAGCGCCGCGACCAAAACAGCCGCTCCCACCGTATGGCTCCACAATGTGTGATACAAATTGGGGTTTCCCTGCAGCCAACCGGGCAAAAAATCAGCGTCGGGCAGACAGGCGATAAAAGCAAAAAACAGTAACGTCAATCCACGATTTTCAAAGAACCTGATCTCCCGGCCCCAAAAATAGATTGTTAATCCGGCCATGCCGTGTGCGATTGGTAACGGCATCATGCCTCCCCAAATCTGAGTTTTCGGTAAACACTATTTAATTTATGCAGGGTTTTGCTGCTGCTGGCGGTGACGTATAAATGTTCTGCGAGCGCTGCGGCAGCCATCATTTTACGATCAATAAAAATCCTGATGTGATAATTGCGTTTTTCCTCACCTTTCCAGCGGTATTTATAGGGTTCATCACCACGGGAGAGATCGAACTCGGTAATGCCGCGAGCGATAGAATTCTCGATCGCGTGGCCGAGCACGATGTTGCCGACGCTCAAATTATGCCAGCCGGGTGAGTGTGCGTACACGTCAGCATAGATTTTATTATTGCGCTCATATCCCGAGATGCCGGCGACGGGTTGATCATCTGCGTACAGCAGCCACAACCGGTAATCACCACGGGCAGCCAGTTTTTCGCAGACTGTGCGCTCAAATTGGGCGAAGAGACTTTCGCTGTAACGAGTGGCGCCTTTTTCACCGATCCAGCGCTCGTTGTAAATCCGCACAAGATCATCATAAACGCCCGTAATTTCCCGGCCGTTAGTAAATTCTTCCAGCCGGGTTTCATGGCGTTTGGCGATGTAACGCCTGTCGTATCCCACGTCTTTGCGTGTGCGTTTGCCCAGGCGGGCAAGAAAATCATCCCACTCGCCCGGCAGCGGTAGGGTGACGCAAATACGGCTGCTTTCCATCGCGTACACGGGGAAATATCCGCCGATATATTTAACTAAAAAAGGCAGATTCGTCGAGGTATCAGGAATATCTTTGAGTTCGATAAACGAAAATGCTCGGGATTTTTCACTGAGAAAATGAAAAACTTCGTGAAAGAAAAAATCTTCATCACCGGAGCGGACGAGAAAATCGAGATAATCAGTACGTTTGACACCGATGAACGCGAGATATTTGAGCGGCAGACCGTAAAATTTCTTGCGCAGAAAAAATGGTGCAAACCCGGCGACACTGCCGTCATCTTTTTCGACGCGCAAAATATAGAGCCGGCCATCCCCGAGGAAATCCCACCAGGTGCTCAGCCATTCGTAACTTTGAAACGGCGTGTGATTAGCGTTCGCCGCAAAAACCGCTTCCCAGTCTGCGGCCTGCGAACGCCAGTCAAGTTTATTTTGAATGAGTTTTATCGGCATTTGTTAACTCTTAAGCCTTTATTATTCTCGCTGAGACGTAGAGAAAAACAGCATAAAATATTTAAAAACAAAACTTTATGTCTCTGCGGCTTGGCGAGATGATTTTTTAATAAAAAATTAAGTTCCCAACTATGCTTTAGGATAACTACAATGAAATAAATTATTTACCAATCTTTTTTTAAAGAATTTGTGAATAATGCAGGTTAGTAACTGTAAGTAATTTTCTGCCATTTTTTGGCAAGAAATATTGATCTAAATCCGCAAAAGCAAAAATTTCATGCGAAGACGCTAAGCCGCAAAGGAATCACAAAGAAAAATTAAAAAAATCTTTGCGTATTCTCTGCGTCTCGATGACTTTGCGTGCGCTTTGGAATTTTCTTTTTCAAGTTCCGGTTTATCCAGATTAGGTTACCTGTTTTCATTCTTGGGATTTTTCAAAATCGACGTTTCGAAAATATTGAAATCGAAATTCGATTCTAATCATTAATCAAACTCTTCGCCCTTTTGGCAGCTTCGACGATGGCTTTGATCAGCGTTACCCGCAAACCGCCTTCTTCCAGTTTTAAAATACCATCGATGGTGCAACCCGCCGGTGTCGTTACATTATCTTTCAAAACCGCCGGATGTTCCTGTGTATCGATCACCATTTTCGCCGCGCCGAGACAGGTTTGCGCCGCCAGTTCCGTCGCCACATCGCGTGGCAGACCGGCTTTGACCCCACCCTCAGCGAGCGATTCAATGATGATATAAATGAACGCCGGACCGCTGGCGCTCAGCCCGGTTACCGAGTCAAAATAGTTTTCATCGAGCACGATAGTACGGCCGATGAGGTTAAATATATTTTCCGTCAGCGTCACATGCCTTTTTTCCGAAAATTTACCACCGCAGATCGCCGTCATCCCCGCACCCACAAGGCTCGGCGTATTAGGCATGGCGCGCACGACCGGCACTTTGTTCAATAATTTATCTTCGATCAACCCTGTCGTCACACTGGCGACGATGGAGATGACCACCTGATTGGGTTTGAGAACGCTTTGCAATTCAGCTAAGATCCCTGCGGCTGCCTGCGGTTTGACGCAGAGCAGAACGACATCGGCGGATTCTGCAGCTTCGATATTATTCAAAGTTGTCGAAATTTTCAGACGTTCGCGCAGTTGCCCAAGTCGTTTTTCGTGTCGCGCTGTGGCGACAATCTGCTCGTTTTTGACTTCGCTGGAGGCGAGAATGCCTTTGATCAGGGTCTCCCCCATTTTCCCGGCCCCGATAAAAGCGAATTTTTTAGAATTTAATGCCGGCATGCCGATCCTTCCTGATCAGTTTGGTTCTGTAACTGTTTGCCCATCGTTCTGCCGCGAGGATTCAATTCCCGAGGCCCAATAAACCACACCACCCATCAACGCCAAACCCACCCACTGGGCAAAAACCAGCAGAGACAGGGAGAAAGCCTGTGGTTCGCTGACACCCAGCGGCACGAAAAAAAGACAAACGCACCTTCGCGCACACCGATTCCGGCAACCGACAGGGGCAATATGGTAATAGTGGTGATCAACGGAATAAGGATGAAATAATGGTAGGCAGCAATCGATAATCCCAGACTTAATCCGACCAGATAAATAATCATAATTCCGAGAATTTGAAAGAACAACGACAAAAGTAACAAAATTATCATTGACTGTTTCTGATGACGTAATGCTTTTGTGCCTTCCTGGAATTCAGCGAGTTTCGCGAAAATGTTCTGCAGTTTAAAGCGCTCAAAAAGCGGTTTGAAAAAATATAGCAGCCCTGGCTGCAAAAGCACATAGACGGCAAAACAAAACGCAAAAGTCATCAGAAGAACGATCCAGAAAAGACGGCTGTTGCCAGTCTGCTGCGCTGCCGGGATGGCGACGACGAGGGCGATGGCAAAATTGATCACGAATCCGACGACCCGTGTGACAAACATCGAGCTCATGGCGTGCAGGCGGTTTGAAAGATATTTTTTCAAACTGAAAGCGCGCACGATATCCATGCCGATGCTCGTCGGCATAAAAGTACCGAAAAAAGCGCCGATCAAGTGCACCTGCAAAATGCGGCCGAAGGGAATCTGATTTTCCTGCGCCTGCAAAACCACCTGCCAGCAGTAAGCGATGACCACTTGCTGAAACAGAAAAAGTACCGAGGCAAATGCGAATAACAGGATATCGACCTGCCGAAATGCCCGCCCCAATTCTGCGATATCGACTTTCCAATAGAGCAGCGCGCCGATGAGGCCAACGCTGATCAGTCCTTTTAATAAAAATTTCATCTTTATACGAGTTCAGCTTCGACGGCTTTGTTGACTTTGCGGTTATCGAGGTGTTCACGGCACCACAATTCGAAGGTCAGCAGCGACCACAGACGGTGGCTGTTATTGTCGGCTTTGCTCAAATGCCGTTTAAACAGCATTTGCACAAAATCATTGTTGAATATACCACGTTTACTAATGGCCTCCGGGGTCAAACATTCACGAATCACATTTTGCACCACAGGTTTGTGGCGCAGCCAGTTTTTAAACGGGACGCTATGCCCGAGTTTATCCGTGCGGAAGACGATTTCATCCGGCAGAACCCCGGCCATCACTTTGTGAAAAATGGCTTTGGTTTGTCCTTTTTCATCCAGTTTCAGATTGGACGGAATACGGGAGGTGTACTCAACCAGCCGATGATCGAGTAAGGGATAACGGCCTTCGAGGCCGAATTGCCGCGTCAATTCCATGCGGCGCAGATAAAAGCCGGTGACGGTGTAATAATCGCCATAAATGGTTTTGCTGAGGAAATCACCACCATCGGCTTCGAGGTAGAGATTTTTGATATCCTGCAGCGCGTCTTTTTTGCTCAGGGTCTGATACCAGTCCGGCGTGAGCAATTTTTTCAGTTCGTC
Organism: bacterium; assembly: GCA_024275575.1. Classification (GTDB taxonomy): domain Bacteria; phylum Zhuqueibacterota; class Zhuqueibacteria; order Zhuqueibacterales; family Geothermadaptataceae; genus Bioreactorimicrobium. The sequence goes on along the minus strand of JAJRYV010000047.1, from coordinate 48,419 downwards.
GTCGGTGTAATAAATACGCCAGCGATTGCTGAAAAGGTCAGCGGAAAAACCGGTGCTATAGGAAAAACGTTTTGCTTTAACGAGCAGGTTTTTCTTTGCTTCGGGGTCAGGTAATTTTTGTAAAATGCTTGTTAGCGGGTGGCGTAATTTTTTCGGTATGCGCTCAAATTTCTCCGCCATTTTATCCGCCATATAAACCGGATGCCCAGCGAAGAGTTCATCGCCACCATCACCGGTCATCACATAATCGACGATGCCGGATGCTTTTTCCGCCAGCAAATAGGAAGCCACTTCGATGCCGATATCGGAAAAGGGTTCGTCTGAGGCCGCCGCCACTTGCGCAATGCGGTAAACGTCTTCAGCCTCATAAGGTATTTCGTGGTGAGTTGTGTTGTAGCTTTCGCTCATAAAACGGGCATAATAAGACTCGTCAAAAGTTTTGCCGCGGCAACGGAAAGAAAAAGAATGCAACGGGCCTTGCATCATCGGCCGCATCAAACCGGTGATGGTACTGCTGTCCATGCCGCCGCTTAAATAAACGCCGGTGCGAAAGCGCTTGTCATCAAGGCGCAGACGAATAGCATCGTTGAACAGGTCGATTAATTCTTCCTTGTATTCGCTGTCCGATTTTTTGAATGGCTCTTTAAACGAAATATACCAGTAGGGATCGATGATCATCTGGCCGTCTTCGATACGCAGCATATAACCCGGCCGCAATTTTTGTACATCTTCAAAAACAGTGTCGAACGCCGGGTTATAATTGAATAACAGATAACGCATCACGGCAACGGAATTGAGACCGGCATCGACGCGGGGCGAGGCTGCCAACTGGTGCAAACTGGAGCTAAAGTATAACAGCTGGTTTTTGCGGTAGTAGTAAAGCGATTCAATACCAAGATGATCACGCACCAGCCAGAGGCGATTTTTCCGCTCATCATGAATGACGATGACGAAGTTGCCGTTGCATCTACGGAAAAACTGTGCACCTTCCTTTTCATAGCCACGAAAAATCGTGGTGCCGACACTGGTCTGATAGTTTTTATCGAACACCGCGCCGAGCTGCCGCGCCAGTTCTGCGATATTAAAAATACAGCCGTAAACCGCAATCGTCACCCCGGCATCGGGATTGTGATATAAAATGTGTCCAGCGTCATGGGAACGTGCACCGGAACTGGTCATGCCCAAGGTGAAGCGGTCTTTGCGATATTCGTGCGCCAGCGCATTCATATCATCGACACCCCAGATCGTCGCATAGGATTCAGCCGGGGAAATGCTGTTTATATCTTCGCCGAGACTTCCAAAAATCATGTCAACCCTTCTCTGTTTTTTACGTGCTTATTTTAATGCATCGGCTTGATAGGTTCGACAAATCGATTTTTTTCGCCGCTGCATTTTTCTTTTTCTAAAGTGTGCTGCGCAACCGTTTTTTAAATATCGGCAAATTCTTGGTTACTTTTTCCGAGATTATTTGCGGCAACGACCGGCGACCGACCCCGGGCAGCAGATGCAAGAACCGATCTTCAATGCGCACGACTTTCAGCGGGCTGTCATTCGGCGTATTGCATTTGCGCCCTGGTAAAACACCCCAATATTGCGTCGTAAAACCGGCCTGCCGCCCAAGCTCGCCGGCCAAATCAGAACCGATGAACCAGGGATAGCAAAACTGATCTACCTTTTTCCCTGAGATATTTTTTTCAATCACACTTTTGCAATCTTGAAAATCCTGCAGAATATTTGCCTTCATTTCGTCCCGGCTTTCGTAGATGCCGAGACCGAATTTTTCCACCTGTTTTTTATAAAATTTTGCCAGTTGCTGGCGCCAATCGACCCGCATAAAAAAACTGGAGCGCCCTTTCTGGAACACAAATTCAACACAGGCCTGACGCACATCTTCATTATCGAAATATTGCGGTAGACCGCTCATACGCGGTTCCGAACGATAGACCGGCGTTCCCACCGCCACATCGCGTTGATAATTGGCTTCGCCATTTTCATAGTAGAGCGGAACATGAATATTCGCATAGAAATAAAAATCAAAATTGGGATTAATATAATCAACAACTTGTGGTGTAATATTGATAAGGTGATGATACATGGTATGCGCTTGAAAATCAATTTCGCCGGAGGCGTGCATCTCGTTGATTTCCTGCCATGAACACAGTGGAAATTCACTTTTTTCACGCTCGAGCAATTTTTCCAGCGGCACTTTGCCGGAGAGATAGTCTTCATAATTTGCCGTCTCCGGTGCTTCATCGGGGATGATACCGGCGATGAGAAATGAAATAGCCTGGAAATCATATTTCTTCAGCAATGGCGAGACGACGGAATATAAACTGGCGAGGCCGTCATCGAAAGTCAGCACAACGGATCGTTCGGGCAGTTGGCTTTTTCCCTTTAAAATCTGATAAAACTCTCGGCCGTTCAAAGTGCGATAGGAATTTTTTTTCAAATAGAGCAACTGGTCTTCGAAAGTAATCGGGTCTGCCGTATGAAAGACAAAAACCGGAATCTGGTTTTCGATTGACGAGGGCGCAGAACTGAAGATGAATTCAGGATACTGGCGTGAAAAGATGCCTTTAATATCCGGCCAATTCTTGCGATAACTCCAACGAAGTTTGTAAGTCAATGTTGAGAACATTTTTCTTTTTCAGATTTTCAGGCAAAATGTAAGTATAAAATCCTTTTCATACGTCCGGGCATTTTTAAGATCAGCAACCAGTCAATTCACGACCTGTTCGTACAGTTTTTCCAACGCATCGACATTTTTTTCGATGCTGAATTTGGCGCTGTCAGCACGCGCCTGTTGCGATAACAACTCGCGCAATTTTTTGTCGGAGAGCAATCGCTGCAGAGCTGAAGCCAGTTCTTTTGCATCAGCCGGTGGTACCATCAGGGCATTTTTCTCGTTTTCCGCCAGTTCCCTCATACCGCCGACATAAGAAGCAACGATGGGTTTTCCCGCCGCCATGGCTTCCACGAGTGCCAGGCCGAAACCTTCACGCAGCGAGGGGATGGCAATCAGATCGAGAGCATTTAAGGCCACGGGAACATCTGCAACGAAACCGGTAAAAATCACCCGATCACCGATACCGAGTTTGTGCGTCTGTTCGGACAGCTGATCTTTCAAAGGCCCGTCACCGATCAAAACGAGAAAAACCGGCGGATGTGCCTCAGCGATTTCCGCGAAGGCATCAAGCAGATATTTATCGCCTTTTTCCTCACGCAGCCGGGTGACCGTGCCCAGGATATAAGCCTCGTCCGGCAGGCCGAGATTATTCCTGAATTCTCTGACTTTTTTATCATCAGGCTGTGAAAATTCCTCGAGCGGGATACCGTTCCAGATGACTTCAATTCTGTCCTCCGGAAGAGAACGGCCTTTCATCATAAAATCTTTCACCGCATTGGAAACGCCGAGGCCGACATCACTTTTGTTGCGCAATAGCCAGTCGATGACAAACTGGTGCGGCAAAACCTTGAGTACCGCATGTTCGTGCACGATGGTTTTGGCGCCGCTTTTTTTGCCCGCCAGGCGGCCGAAATTCGCCGAACTGTAGCCGTGTAAATGCAGAATATCGTAGTTTCCTTTTTTCGCCAGCTCAGCGATGGCTTTGATATTTTTCGGACTGTATTTGCCTTCCTCGATGTAGAAAACTTTAATACCGTGCTGTTCCAAAAATACCCCTGCCGCATCCCGCGGCCGCAGGCCGGCAACGTCGATTTGAAATTTATTCTTATCATGCAACGGAATCCACTGGGCAAAAAGGCGGGAGCAACTGCTGGGATTCACCCCATCCATGGAAAATTTATCGATAACGTGCAAAACACGAATTGGATCAGCCATTCTCAAGCTCCTAAGCTTCGATCGATTCTTCATCCCCGGCCAGCTCGCGACGGTCTTTTACCGGTTTTGCCGGTGAACCGACAGCGATCTGCCAATCTGGGATATCGCGGTTGACGATGGCGCCCGCGCCGATGACGCATTCTTTGCCAATGCTGGCGCCGTCAAAAACCACGGCATGCGCTCCAAGCCAGGCGCCCTCACCGACGGCAATGCCGCGGGCTTCACGCTCCTGCTGAATCATCGGGATGTCGGTACGGGTGAACGTGTGCGTACCACCGACGAGATAAGTGTAGGCTGCCATGAGCACATTTTTGCCAACGTGCACAGAGTTTGCCGAAAAAATCTCGCAGTTAAAACCGATATTGACATTGTCTTCGAGAATGATATCGCCGTTTTTACAGCTCAAAATCGTATTGCGCCCAACAAAGACGCCATTGCCGATAAACAGGCCTTTGTTGTCGGCGCCTTTGGCATCGAGCACGACGTTGTCATCGATGACCACATTGTCGCCGATTTCGATTTTGCCGGGGTGACGCAGAACCACGTTGGTGCCGAAGGTCACATTGCGGCCGCATTTGCCGAGGAGTTTTGGAAAGAGTTTGCTGCGTAACAAGAGCCCGAATGCACCGGGCAAAAAAGAAGTGAGCGTAATGATGAGTTCGTATTTGATCAGACTGCCGAGCCCACCGCCGCCGATGATCAATTCCTGATACTTTTTTAATTTGGATTTGTCGGCGTCGAAAAGTTCGCGCTGGATTTCTACTGTGTCTTTTTTGATTCCGTTTTCACTCATAATCCAGTCCTGTGTTTATAAGTTTCTGTGGCAGCCTGAATCCCCTTGAGCTTGCAGGGACATTTGTTCCGGCTTCGGCAGGCTCAGCCTCGGTGGCGATTAATCCAAAAGGCCCTGTTCTTTATACCATACCGCCGTTCGGGTGAGACCTTCTTCAAGAGCTACCTTTGGTTGGTAACCGAGTAATTTTTTCGCTTTTGAGATATCAAAAGCGCGGTCTTTGATAAAAAAATCGACACGGCGGCGGTAGATGGGCGGTGAAATGCCAAAAGGCCGGCAAATAATTTCGCAAAGCAAACCGGCAAACCAGACCGGCCAAACGGGAATTTTGGTTGCCGGCACCGACTTGCGCAAAACTCCGGCGATTTTCTCCACCAACTCACCGAGTGTTAAATAGCCCTCGCCACCAATAGTAAAAATTTCACCGAGCGCTGCATCCTTTTCTCCCGCAAGGGCAATACCTGCGACCAGGTCTTCGACAAAAGTGAGATGGTACAGTACTTTTCCGCTGCCGATCATGCGGAATTTGCCGTTGTTGATAAATTTGAAAATTTTCAGGAAACGGTCATCACCAGGGCCGTAAATGCCCACCGGCCGCACGACACAGCCGGGTAAATTCTCACTGGCAAAAAATTCCAGCGCCAGCTTTTCCCCGTCCGTTTTCGATTCCTGGTAATAATCGCCGGGTTTGTAGGGAGCATCTTCTTTTGCCGGCGGGTGGTCGATTTCGCCCTGCACGCCAACCGTGCTGCAGTGCACAAAACGCTGCACTCCGGCGCGTTTGGCTTCTTGCAATATTTTTCGCGTACCATCAAGATTCACATCCCAGAATGCTTGCTTTGGCACATCTTCAGCACGAAACAAAGCGGCGATATGAAAAACCACATCGATGCCTTCAGCAGCGCCGTGCAGGTCTTTATCTTTGCCGAGATCGCCGTAGAAATACTCAACATCGAGTCCTTTTAAGGTCGAAAGATTGGATGATTTACGCACGAGTACACGAACATCGTAGCCTTTTTCGAGCAGATGTTTGGTCAGATAACTACCTGTAAACCCATTCGCCCCGGTGACCAAAGCTTTCATTTATTTTCCCAAGTAAGTTTGTTTCCAAATTTGAAAAACCATCAATGCCCACAGGCGATGGCTGTGGTTTTCCTTGTTTTGCAAATGCTCTTTAATCAGCCGTTCAATCATATCAGCCTGAAAAAAACCGTCGGCGCGTATTTTTTCCGGCGCCAGTGTCTCCATCATCAACGGTTTGAGTTCCGATTTCAACCAGTTTTTTATCGGGATGCTGAACCCCTCTTTTCCGCGTTTGGTGATCATCTGCGGCAGCAGTTTTGCCAGTGCATCTTTGACCAGAATTTTTGTACGGCCATTGGCCATTTTCATCGAACCGGGAACGCGGGCGGCGAATTCAACCACCCGGTGATCGAGAAAGGGCACCCGCGCTTCCAGCGAAGTCGCCATGCTCATGCGGTCGACTTTCACCAGAATATTGTCACAGAGATAAGTCTTGGTATCGACGTACAGTTGGCGATTGAGTGGATCTTTCGACGTAGCTTTTTGAAAATAGCCACGCATAAAATCAAAAGCCGTGCAGCCGTTGCGTGCCTGCAACATTTCCGGGCTGTAGAGCGCCTGTTTTTCGTGTTCAGCGACGAAAGTCATCCAGCGGGTATGCTGCAGGTCCGGCGGTAGATTGCTGCCTTCGACAAATCGCTTCGATTTGTTGACAAGGCCTTTTTTCTTTCCCGTCGGCGGCAGCAGGCCAACCATTGGTGCGACCATTTTTTCGCGCACAAATTGTGGGATTTTGCGGCGGTATTTCACATCCAATTGGTTGGCGACGTAAGTGTCGTAACCACCGAATAACTCATCGCCGCCATCACCGGAAAGGGCCACCGTCACATGCCGGCGAGCCATTTTTGAAACGAGATACGTCGGGAAAATCGAAAAATCACCCAGCGGTTCATCGAGATGATGAATGAGTTTGTCGGTCAAATCGAGGATATCCGGCTGAATGATGAATTCCTGGTGTTCGGTGCCGAAATGAGTTGCTATCTCCCGGGCGTATTCGAGTTCGTTGTAGGATTGATTTTCAAATCCGATGGAAAATGTTTTAACCTTGCGACTGGCGACCTGACTCATGAGCGCAACGATGGTGCTGGAATCGATGCCGCCGCTGAGAAAAGCACCCAGGGGCACATCGGCGATCATGCGAATTTTTACCGCATCGCGCATGAGTTCGATGAACTCCTCTTCCAATTCATGCTGCGATTTATCGCATTCCTGATACTTGACTTCCCAGTACTGCTGTGTTTCAATTTTTCCATCTTTGGCCACGAGAATATGGCCTTGCGGCAATTTTTTAACGCCCTTTAAAATGCTGTACGGCGCCGGCACATATTCGTAAGTCAAAAATAAATCAAGTGCTTTTTCATCCACTTCACGCGGCACTTCGGGCAGTTGCAACAACGATTTCAGCTCGCTGCCAAAAACGATGCGTTTGTCATCGGCATAATAATAAAGTGGTTTGATGCCGATGCGGTCACGGGCGAGAAAGAGCTGTTTGCGGCGATTGTCCCAAATGGCGAAAGCGAACATGCCGTTGAGTTTCGAGGCGCACAGGGTGCCCCATTCTTCATAAGCATGAACGATAGTTTCGGTATCGGTTTTGGTGCGGAACTGATGGCCTTTGGCCTCGAGTTCGGCGCGCAGTTCAGGGAAATTATAAATCTCACCATTAAAAACGATCCAGATTGATTTATCTTCGTTGGTGATGGGCTGGCGTCCGGTGGAAAGATCGATGATGCTCAAACGGCGCATACCGAGGGCGACATTGTCGAAGACAAAATAGCCGTCTTCATCCGGGCCGCGGTGGGTGATGACGTCACACATCCGGCGCAGATCGCGTTCGTTGGCTTGTTTGCCGTGCTCAGAATTAATAAATCCAGCGATTCCGCACATAATTTAACCGCGCTTTCTTTTCAGGAGCGCTTCGAGATATTGATACACTTCCTGTGTTTTTTTAATGTATGCTTCATAGCTATATTCGCGATCGGAAAGCGCCTGCGCATTGGCAACGACGGATTTGACATACTCTTTATCCTGCACCGCTTTGAGAATGCCGCGCCCGAAATCGTCGGGGGTGATCTCTGTGAGCAGGGCGACATCGTCGTTCAAAACCTGCGTGTGTGTGAGGTGGCGTGTCGCCACGACCGGAATACCGGAACGCAAATAAGAGTAGATTTTCAACGGCGTATTGTTGCCCTCGATACGTGGCGAGACGAGGATATCGGCGATATCCATAAACGCCGGGATTTCTTCCGGCGGACGCTGGCCGGTGAAGATGAAATGATCAGCAGTGCCCTGCTGTTCCGCGAGTTGGCGTGAGGCTTCAACCTGTTCCGGCTTGCCGCCGACGACGAGAAATTTAACCTCTTTTTCAGCCGCCAGCACATGTTTGCTCGACCGGATGAGCAATTCGAGCCCCTGATAGGCCTCGAAAGTTCCGGTATAAAGAATCAGTTTTTCACCGTTGATGTTCCATTGGCGTTTAAAATCTGGGTCCGATTTATATTCGCCGAAAACCGTGCTGTTGTCGGCAACATTTTCGATCAGCTTGTTAAATTTTCCAGGGTAACGATCGGCGATGTAATTCCATAATTCCGGGCAGATCGTTATCACTGCGGCGGCGCTTTCGATGGTGGCATTTTCCAGTTTGTCGAACATGCCGACCAAAAATTTTGATTTAGTGAATTTAAAATTATTCAACTGCTGTGGCAAACTGCTGTGCATATCGTAAAGATGCAACAGATTGAATTTGCGTGCCAGGCGGATACCCATAAAACCGGCTTCTTCGTGCGTGTGCAACAGGTCGTAATTATTCTTTTTCAGCAGCCGTACGGCTTTTTCATAAAGAGAAATATCGAGAAAAATCTTGGGTTTCGAGGGGCCGACAGCAATGTTTTTTATCAATGGCACCGGCCAGGATCGAATGATATTGACATTCTCAATTTCCACATCTTCGCCGATGGGATAGGTTAACAAATCGATTTGATAACCCAGTTTTGAAAGGGTTTTGCAACGATGCAATACGCTGAACGGCGTGCCGCGCGGTTGAAAAAAAGGTTGTGGGGCGATCATTAAAACTTTCATTCTCAAATCCTGTTAAAAATGTAAATTACAGCATGTAAAATTGCGCTTGGCACCAGTCCATGTGCGACATGATGAACAAAAAAAATGTATTCCGACAAGTATTTGCCAGCCAAACAATTTTCGACAAATGGAGCAAATCTATTGCAGCAGATCAGGTCGGACACCAAAAGCCAACGCGGTTTAACTTGCCCCATAGCCGGTGAGCACGACAAAAAATGTGCGAAAGAGGATTTTTAAATCCAGCCAAAGGGACCAGTTATCGATATATTCCAGGTCCATTTCCATCCAGCGTTCAAACTTGATGTTATTGCGGCCGCTGACCTGCCAGATACAGGTTAATCCTGGTTTCAGCGACAGGCGACGGCGCTGCCAGAGTTGGTAGAGCTCCACTTCCACCGGTAGTGGCGGCCGTGGCCCGACGATACTCATATCACCTTTGAGCACATTGAAGAGCTGCGGCAATTCGTCCATGCTGGTTTTGCGGATAATGCGACCGATCACCGTGATGCGCGGATCGTGTTTGATTTTGAAAACCGGTCCGTCCATCTCGTTGGCGCGCATCAATTCACGTTTTTTCACCTCTACTCCCACTATCATCGACCGGAATTTGTAAAGTGTAAATTGCCGGCCATTAAGCCCGCTGCGGCTCTGTTTAAAGAGAATCGGGCCTTTAGAAGTCAGCTTTATGGTCAACGCGATGATCAGCATGATCGGTGAAAGCACGATCAGCAGGAATATGGAAAAAATGATATCGAATGATCTTTTGAGAAAAAGCTCCCATTCTTTGGCGCTAAAAGTTTCGAATTCGAGCAACGGGAAACCGCTGAAATCCGTCTGGCGGATTTTGGCGATGCGCAAGTTATACAAATCCATGGAAATACTGGTAGAGATGCCCTCACGTTCACAGGCGAGAATGGCTTCATCAATGCGATTAAGCCACAGTCGCGGCACGACAAAAATCACCCGGTCGATCACTTTACGGTGCAAAATAAACGGGATGTCCTGAATGCGCCCGAGCACGCGATAGCCCTCAATTTCTTTGCCGAACATGCCGTGGTCATCATCCACCAGTCCAACGATGCGCAAGCCCCAGTTTGAATGGCGGTTGACCGAGCGGATAAATTGCCGCGCTCGTTTGCCGGTTCCCACGAGTAAAATATTGATCTCGTTGTAACCCTTTTCATGCAGCATCGCCAACAGGTTGTGAATAAACATTTTGCCGATGATGAGCAAAATGATCGTCACACCGGTATAAGTGCCGACGAACAGACGGCTGGTGAGAATCATTTTGAATAGAAAGATGACAGCGCCAAGAACGAAAGTTGTGATGAATGCGGTTTTGACGACAGCAAAAGCCTGGGATGGGATACTCTTGGTTCGGATGTCATGATAAATGCCCTGAGTTCCCATGACGATGATCCAGGCAGGGATATAACTGACCCAAAGGATGATGTTTTTTTCAGCGAAATAGAGGAATCCGGGCAGATCGGCGGAAAGTGCGAAGGCCATATCACCACGGCCGAAAAATTCCCGTAAATAGAAACTGACAAAATACGAAATAAAAAACGAAACCAGTATTATAAGTGTATCGAAAACTTTTATCAAGCTTCGGAGAAAAGCTTCCTTCTCTCGAACCATCGTCGTCTTTACTCCTGATGATTTTTGTTACTGCCAAATTAATTATGCCGGAAAGGGTAAAAAATGTCTTTGTTTAGCGCACCAGGCGGATGCTGAGCCTGCCGAAGCGGCAGCATCTTCTCATCTTGTCCGAAACACGCCCATCGGCAAACTCAGGGAGCGTTTCTCTGACACACGCTGCACAGATACGAAAAAATCAGTCTTCGTGATGGTGTTTAAACCATTCAATGAACGCCGGGACTCCGTCACGGATATCAACTTTTGGCGCATAGCCGATTTCATTTCCGGCCCTTGAGATATCGGCATAAGTACAGTTGACATCGCCGGGCTGCATGGGCTGCCGGTCGATGACGGCCGCTTTCCCGTAAGACTCTTCAATCAGTTTTAGCAGTGCGTGTAATTCGATCGTCCGTGATTCGCCAAGATTGTAAATATGATAACCGGAACAATGCTGCACACTCTTCGCAATACCGTCGATTATATCCGAGATAAAAGTATAATCTCTTCGTGTCGTCCCATCACCATATACAGGAACCGGCTCTGCTTTGGCGATTAAATTCGTAAATTTATGTATCGCCATATCAGGGCGTTGGCGCGGGCCGTAAACGGTAAAAAACCGCAGACACGTGATGTTCATTTTGTATAAATGGTGATAAGTATAACCGATCAGCTCGCAGGCTTTTTTACTGGCGGCATACGGTGAAATTGGATGATCGACCGGATCATCTTCTGAGAAAGGGACCTTTTTATTATTACCGTAAACCGAGGAAGAAGAAGCCATGACAAATTTGGCTGTTTTTGCTGATTTGGCGCGTTCGAGCAACTCCATCGTGCCCTGAATGTTGACCTGCTGATACAGCATGGGCTGGGAGAGGGATGGCCTGACGCCGGCACGCGCCGCGAGATGCACGATCACGGCAAACGAATGACGATCGAACAGGCGATCCAGCAAAGATCCGTCTAAAATATCTCCTTCAACAATTTCAACTTGTGGATGATCCTGAAAACCGGCGATATTCTGCCTTTTGATTTGCGGTGAATAATAATCGTTAAAATTATCGAGAACGACGACTTTATGGCCTTCATTGATTAAATACTCACAGAAATGTGATCCGATAAATCCAGCTCCGCCGGTCAGTAAATACTTCATCCTATTCCGCTTTCAGATTTTAATAATGATAATAGCTGTAACCTTCGTGTGCGTATTCTTCGCCAGCGCCGTTTAGAATTGCTCCGATGATTTTTGCCGGCACGTGTTGATAGAGTTCCATTTTTTGTTTGGCCACATCCCGCTGCGTTTTGCCGGCACGAATGACGAGAACATTGGCATCAACCTGTGTGCCGATGACCACTGCGTCTGTTGCGGCATTTAATGGCGGCGTATCAAAAATGATCAAATCGAACCGGCGCCGCACCTCGTCGAGAAAACGTTTCATCTGGTGTGAGCCCAAAAGCTCCGATGGGTTGGGAATCAGAGCGCCGCAACTGACGACCGACAGGTTCGGAATATGCGTTTCCTGAATGACTTCCGGAATCGGCAGGTTATTGGTCAAATATGTACTGAAACCCGGTTCTTTCGGGATGCCGAAGGTATTGTGCAAAACACCACGGCGCAAGTCGGTATCCACCAGCAGTGTATTGCTTTTGTGCTGCGCCATGGTGATGGCGAGATTTGCCGCGGTAAACGACTTGCCATCGCCCGGTGCGATGCTGGTAATCACCAGCGTTTGCACGCGTCCGGTCGCTTTGGAAAACATGATGCTCGTGCGCAACGACCGATAGGCTTCACCGATCGGCGTCGGCGAATAATTATGGGTCACCAACTGATTGTCGATAAGCCGCGCTTTTTCGTCATCCTGAAATTCGTTCAGGTCTTCAAAATCAATATCGGGGATTGTACCGAGGACATTGACTTTTAAGTTGTTTTTGACATCGGTGACACTTTTCAAAGATTTATCCAAAAATTCGATGACGATGACGATGACGATACCGAGAAAAAAACTACCGGCAACCCCGGCGGCTGCTTTGGCTTTCTTGTTACGATTAATGGGGAAATCGGGTGGGATAGCCTCATCCATAATTGAAATTTTGGTGCTTTCGGTCGCAGAATTCAAGGCAAATTTATCATAACTGCTCTTTTGCGATTCCCAGATCGCCCGGGCATTCTTTTCATCTTCTTCCAAACGCGTATATTGAGCAATTTTACGAGGATGTCGTTTAACTTTCAGATTGAGTACACTGATGTTTTCATTGAGGTTGCGCAGATCTTTTTTGTTCTCTTTGAATTTGTCCTCGATAATACCGTCGATTTCTTTGAAAATAGTCAGGATTTCCGTAGCAAACTCGATGGAGCGTTTGTTTTTTTCCGAGGTGTTTCGAACCTGATCATCATATTTTTTTTCATAGCGTTCGAACTTGCCGAGAGCCAGTTTTGCATCGACATCGTGTTCAAAAATCGGTAATTCCAAGACCTGATGATAGATATCACGCAGATTGGTGTTCAATGCCGAAGGATCAGCCGGTTTATTTCCATTGATGGTTCTGATTTTCTCACGCAACTGCATTAATGCTAAATTATTATCGCGCAGAATTTCATAGGCCTCGTTTCGTCTGGCCAGATCATCATTCAGCTTCTTTAATTCCGCAGTCAAATCCATGCCGTGCAGAGCGCGGTACTGGCTTAGTGCGTCCTGAGCTTTACGCATATTTTCTTCGGCGCTGGCAAGGCGTTCACGCAAGACCTGACCATACTTGCCCTCGGTGCCTTTAGCGACGATCACGCTCTCTCTGATGAAGATTTTTGCCAACCGGTTAGTCATTGGCGCCACGAGAAACGGATCGTGGTCATGCAGAATAACTTCCATGATGCCACCCATGCGGCCGAAGTTTAACTCAACCCGATCCTGGAATGAAGCCACGGTATTGCGAAAATTATTGATATTAAAAAAAACCTCATCGGAAAAAGCCGGCAGTTTATCGGACAGTTTAAAATATAATCCGTTGATAGAGACCAGAGAATCCACTGCATCCTGGATATAACCCGTGTAAAGTTTCTGTTCCGGGATGTCAGGTTCATCCGCCGGGGGCATTTTGAAAAGCGTCATCGTTCCATCACCGGGAAACCGCATGACGTATCTGCCGGTAACCGGTCGGCTGGAAGTAGAAAAATCTGAAAAAATATCCTGCCGGACGGGTAGCTGATCTTTTTTATATGGCTCAACCTCCAAAACAAGCCCCATCTCCTTGACGATTTCTTCTGCGAATGAACGGCTGGTAAATTTTTGTCTTCGGTATTGTAATACCTGTTGATTGGTTTGCCCGTCAAATTCCTGGAACTGAATGATAGCAGTAGCTTTATAAATCGGTTTTTCAGCTTTAACATAAAGAATCCAAGGGATGGAAACGATGATCGTAACCAGACTCCATAACCACCACTTTTTGAGGATTGCCCGCCAAAACCGGGTGATATCGATCGAACCTTCACTTTGAGACTCTTCATCTTCAAAAACAAAATCATCCATTTAACAAAACCTGTTCGCTAAGCGTTTTAAAATGTCCGGATTATTGTCTGTTAATTTGAATGGCCAGGCTGGAGACCGAAATCAGGAAAGAACCGAAACTTAGAAGTGTTCGCCAGTTGAACGCACGGTGGTGCATTACGCTCACCTGATCGCCGGATTGAACACCCATCTCTTTCAATGTATAAGCGTTTTCTGTTCTTTCGAGTAAATCTTCAGCGATGATTTTTCCCGAGCGCGAGATGAAAATTTCCTCAAGGTTCGCATCGGCCACCGGTCCTTCGGCCTCACCGAGCAATTCCCACAAACTGCTGTTACTTTCTACCAAATACAATCCGGGTTTATTGATCGCACCGAGCAATGCGACACGGATGAGGGGTTTAGTGATGAAATGCAAACCGGAAGCATATAAGCTGTAGCGCTCCCGAAGGAATTCGGCAAGCTCTGTCTCGCTGCGACCGAGAACGAGAACTTCACCGACCAACGGTAGTAAAATATAGCCGTTATCATTGATGATATAATCATTTGAAATATTCAGACCATCGATATTTGCACTTTCTGAACCGGGTTCCTGCCAGACAACGATACGAACGCCATCACCGCTGTGAAAATCACCCATACCAGTCGTTTGTGAGTTCAGGGGGGTAGTTGTTATCATCGATAACATCAAAAATGCCGCCAATCGTTTAATAGATCTGTCCCTAATCATTTCGCAATCCTTTTTTCACATTTTTTTTAGTATCGGTAATTACAGCTCAGTTCAACAAAAAAAATTACGGGTCAACAGATGTCGGGTTACCGGGAGCGGTAAAATCGATAACGTTTTTCTTTTGTATCAAGGCTTAATTTTTTTAATAACTTATACATCTTGACTAAGCCGATCTTGGTTTCCCCATACTGCGGTGTGCGCAATTCTTTGCGAATGCGCCACACGTCGATGGTAGGATCATCGATAACGAGAGCCCGTACTTTTTCGCTGAGAGGAAGAAGTTTTGGGTCTGTTTTGGTTTTAGCGTAACCGGTTCTTCCGGGTGGGCGATTTTGAATTTTAGGCCGTTCGACAACCGCCGATTTTTCTGCCGTCACAGTTTGTGCACCACTGCTCTCTCGGTAAGAACGGGAGATACTTTTGGTAATGTCCAGCCCGATTGATAAATCAAAATCATCTATTGCTTCTTCAATGGTGTCATAACATTCGAGGATGCGGTTGAATTCTAGCATCTCAAAAACATCGTAAACTTCCGGCGACATCTGAACAATCTTCAAATCGCCGCCTTTTTCGCGAATATTTTTTATTTCACTGACAAAAACTCCCCAACCGGCGGAGCTCACATAATTGACATTGCCCATGTCGACGATCAGATGCAGGAACCCTTCTTGCAATACTTTGGTCATCTGGGTATGCATTTCACTACATGTTTGTGTGTCGATGTAACCTCTGACCTTTAAAAGCGCGATATCCCGTCGCGCTCCTGCACGGCCAATTTGAATATTTAAACCTTCCATAATACCCTGGCTATAAATCAATTCAATTTTCGATGACTACCGCAATACAAATGTAGTGCCAAAGAACATAAGTTGCGGTTTTTTATGAATTCGCCTATTTTATCGAAATTCTACTACTCATATGTACGTCATGTTGAAAAAAACACTGGATGACTATTGTGATACTGAGAAACATTGTTCGTTCCTGAAACATCCCCGCCGGCACGAGACATAAAAAAAACGCACAACCACTCCAAATAGAAACAGCTGTACGTTTAATTTCAGTTCGAAATCAAAAGCTTTAAATCCGTATAATCCGATTATAATGAATCGAAAAGCTCGGTATATTGTTCTCCGCTTTTCATCAACGAAAAATCAATTTTCATTGCTTCCTGCATGTTTTGTTGCCATTTCTCATGATTGCGATAATCATCGCACAAACGCAGTAAAACATTTTTCAACGATTGTATCGCTTTGAGATCGTATTTACCCCAGAGTGAAAGATTTTCCAAAATTTTATGGGTTTCCGGTTTGAAGCCGGCGATGGATGATTCGGGGATGATACCGATCGTTCCATATTTCATATTTTGTAAAAACCGGCTTTCGACAATTCCGCTTTCTTCCGCAAGCTGCAGGCAAATATCCGTACCGGCAACAATTTGATGACGCACTTTTGCCGAGGGATCGACTTTCAAACGGATTGAATCGGTAATTTCCTTGCCCATATTTTCAAATGTGCGCACTGATGATGAACTGATGACGATCACCTGCATTTGTAGCTGTTTGAAAATCGCAATCAAATCGTTGAGTTTTTGAGCCTGAACTTCATCATCAACCAAAAGTGAGATCAGGGGAATTTCCGTATCAAATTCGAGGTCGAAATCATCGCAGACGATCTTTTTGTTTTCGATTTTCAGGTGGCTGTTTTCAACGGAAAATTTTTCTGCGATTTTCTCATCACCTGCAGGATTCCAGTCCTGATAATCGATGCCGTGGGAAATAAACTGCTCAAATTTACCGAATTGATCTTCATTCGGTTGCCGCGTTGAATAGATGATAGCATCGCAGACGGACTTGGCGATATTATAAACGCCGACTTTTTCGCCGCTGGTCAGATAATCGTTGAGATGCTCAGCCGGCAGGCCGGCATTTTTCATTTGCTCGAGGCTTAGTTCAAGCTGAATACTGTCGTTATGGTCACAAAATATGATGCGCGTATTTTTAAAAAAGTCATCATCGACCAATTGATGTCGCAAAATCAATGGGAGAAAGATTGCCGGCCAGCCGTTGCAGAGAATAAAATCGGGTTGCCAGTGCAAACTGCGCAGGGTCTGCAAACAGCCATGATTGAAGAGCAGAAAGCGTTCAACTTCAACAAGTTGCGCGGAATTCCCCGGTTGGTCTCCATAGCTACCGTTGCGCGATGAAAAAAGGGCATGGTCAAGAAAGTAAACTTGTACTTTCGAATCCGGCAAAAATGCCGATTTGGCGTTGACACTGAAGCATTTATCAGCAAAATCGACCTGCATATCCCGCAGTCGAATGACGTCGCGCAAGACATATTTCCGCTCGTTGACAGTACCATACTTGGGCATCATCACGCGAATATCGTGGCCAAGGTTTTTTAAAATCTTGGGGAGAGTGCCTGAAATAGTTGCGTTTGCGCTCGAACTGTTAAATGGTGCAATCTCCGGTGTAATATAAAATATTCGATATTTACCCTTCATCAGGAAAAAACCTTACCTTTATATTTGCAACTGCATAATGCTTTAAAACAGGAATTTATTGTATCGCCTGTGTTTTTCGTATATAAATTCAAAATCCTACTTTGCGTAAATGGGCACAGGCGGTCTCCGGCGGCGTTGGATTGATATAAAAACCGGAGCCCCACTCAAAACCGGCAACTTTCGTCAATTTCGGAATAACTTCGATGTGCCAGTGATATTCATCCAAGTCACCATCCTGGATTGGCGATGTATGAATAACAAAATTATAGGGCGGCGCTTCCAGTGCTTTACTGAGTCTCGAGAGCACATCTTTTAACATTGCAGCCAATTCAGTGTAGTGGTTTCTTTCAACATTTTCAAAATGCGAGCTATGGCCCTGCGGTAAAATCCAGACTTCATAAGGGAATCGTGCCGCAAACGGCGTAATTGCAATGAAATTATCCGTTTGAGTTACGACTCTTTTGTCCGAATCGATCTCCTGTCGAATGATGTCACAAAAAATACAGCGCTCTTTTAAATTAAAGTGCCTTTTGGCGCCATCCAGTTCTTCCAGTACATTTTTGGGCACGATGGGTGTGACGATCAGTTGTGAATGCGAATGTTCGAGAGAAGCACCGGCAGAACGGCCATGGTTTTTGAAAATGAGAATATATTTAAACCGTTTATCTTTCTTCAGATCGAGAATGCGGCTCTGATAGGCCAGGAGCACATTTTCGATTTGTTCGATAGAATAATCATTAAATTCGCGGTAGTGATCCGGCGTTTCGATGATGACCTCATGAGCGCCGATGCCGTTCATCAAATCGTAAACGCCACGCCCTCTTCGTTGCAACTCCCCTTCTATCTGCAACGCAGGGAATTTATTTGGCACAACCCGCAACTGCCACCCCGTTGTGTTTGCTTCCATACTTTTGGGGCGGATTGAAAATATCTCCGGTGGTGTTTTGTCTTCATTACCCGGGCAAAACGGACAAAAACCACCAAGCTTTTCCTTGCTTTCACCAGGCCAGTCGGAAGGGCGTTGGCCACGTTCTGTCGATATAATAACCCAGCGTCCAATTATCGGGTCTTTTCGTAATTCAGGCATATTTCCTATTCAACAACTCAAGTTACTCGATTTGAAAAATTGATCATACAGTAGTTCATGCATACGGTATAAATTTATGGGTTCAAATATCGGCGCGCAAGGCTGACGTATTCGCTTTTCGGGTAATTTGCAATGAGTTGTTCAAATTGAGAGCGTGCCATTTCATCATTACCAAGTTTTTTGTATGATAACCCCAACTTTAAAATTGCAGCATCGATTTTATTACTTTTTGAATAGGAATAGACCTTCTCAAACTCGGCGATCGCCTGGGTGTAATTTCCTAATCCGTAATAACATTCGCCAATCCAGTACTGACAATTATCAGCGAGGGAATGACTTGAATTCTCCGTCAGCAAAGCAGAAAATTGATCGATAGCCTCACGGTAGCGATGAGCGTTATAAGTATCCAGCGCTGCTCTGTAGCGCGCCCGATATGAATTGCCATAGGTTGAGGTGCCGGAAGATAGCCTCGGTGGTGTTGATGTTTGAACCGGAGCGCTTTGCAACTGCTGCAACATTCTTTCTTTTTGAGCGAGATTGGATTGCAAATCGGAAATCGTTTTATCTTTTTGTGCCAGTTTAACTTCCAGTTCCTGCATCTCATATTTGAGATCGTCGATCGTGGGTTCATCATTTTCGTTTGCTGACTCGGTCTGGGAAACATCTGCTCCGGTATTAGAGCTCGAGTCTTCAATTCCCAACAGGCGCAACACTTCCGCTTCTTCAGGATTTTGGGCTACAGCAGTTTTCTGGTCATCACTCTTAACACCGAGAAGCTCATCGATGTTGATCGCTTTATTATCATCGATTTGCAGATTACTTTTTTTGCTGCCGCCACATGCAGTAAAAACCGAAAACAGGCTAAACCAGACGAGTATCGTTAAAATGGTGGACTGACTGCGGTTTTTATTCAAGAAATACATCATGAGCGCCCTCCTAATGTAAATTTCCAACTGTCCATTCTTTGCATTACCCGGGTTTTGTAATCAAAGTGTTATAATATAATAAATAAATCGATAATATTTTTGATCTTTAATAAATTGTAAAATAAACTTTGCGATAATTTTGTTCTCTGAACCGATCTCCCCATAAACCTGGAGAACAAAACTTAATTCTCAAATTTGATATTGCTTAAGAAGCGATGCGATAAAATCGATATTTTTTAACATGGCTTAATTAATGTTAAATCTAAATTTAACACAAATCAACTTAAAAAGCAAGATGTTATTTTCTCGCCTTTTCGTATTTGCAGCCCAAAAAGTACGATTTCAACCGGACAAAATCGGGCTGATTTATCAAACAAAAGGCAGGTTCCCGGATGGCATTTTGAGTTTTAATCGAGCTCAGCGGGTTTTATTGGGAGAATCGATACACAGCAATGAGACCGGCCTGAAGATTGTTCATGCAAACATAGCAAACATTAGAGGTATTGAAACCGCCGCCGACCGGCGTTGATGATCAAACCGATGAGAACAATATTGGTCAGCAAAGAAGATCCTCCATAACTTAAAAACGGCAACGGCAAGCCGGTCACCGGCATGATGCCGACGGTCATTCCCGTGTTTACACAAACATGAAACGCAATGATGGTGCAAGCACCGATGACGATGAGGCTGGAAAATTTGTTTTTTGAAGTTTGTGCAATATTTAACGCCCGCCACAACAGAATAAAGAACAACCCGAGGACGAAACAGACGCCGATAAAACCAAACTCCTCACCGAGTACCGAAAAGATGAAATCGGTGTGTTGCTCCGGTAGAAAGCGCAAGTGAGTCTGGGTACCCTGTAGCCAGCCTTTACCCCACAATCCCCCCGAACCGATTGCCACTTTGGATTGCAAAACCTGATAACCCAGCCCACGCGGGTCTTGTTCCAGGCCAATGAAAGTAAGGATGCGGCTTTTCTGATAGCCGTGCAATTGATTCCACAACATCGGTGTGACGATCCCGACGCCGATATTCAGGAGAAAATTCGGAATGATGATTTTCGCTCCCCTGCCGGAGGCAACCATGACGCTGACGATCAGAATTATCGTGGTAAAAAAACTGTAAAAATTAAAAGCGGAAGCCAGTGTGATCAGCGGGGCGATCAGCAGAAAGACGATAAACAGAGAGAGTCCTGCCCAGAATAATACCGGCAAAATCATCGCCATGAAAACAAGCGCGGTTCCCAGGTCGGGCTGTTTGATAATCAATAAAGTCGGCAACAACACCAGAAAGAAAGCCACTGAGATATTTTTAATCTGTTTAAAATCGCGCTTGCCTTCAGACGCGTACTTTGCAAGCAGCAGAAGTGTGGCGATTTTTGCCAATTCCGATGGCTGCAGGCGCAACGGACCCACAACCAGCCAGCGTTTGACGCCGGTTCCGTCGCCGATAACCAGAACCGCCACGAGCAAAATAATTGAAAAGATATAAAATGGCACCGCCGCCTCGTGAAAAAATTTAAACGGCAGCAAGGAGAGGAATGCTAAAAGCAGCACGCCGGAAACGATCCACACGGCCTGTTTGGGGAAATTATTCCGGATTTCTGCATTGGCGCCATGGGTGGCGCTATAAATAATCAATAACCCGGTGAGCAGCAAACCCACAAAAGCAAACAGTAAAACAAAATCCGGCCTTTTTAGTTCTTCACGATCCCAGAGCATAACCTGTCTTCAATTTGGTTTAATTTTCTTTTCTCTAAGCAGATAACGCAACATGCTGCCGGCGATGGGTGCGGCAACGGCGCCGCCGCCGCCGCCATTTTCAACAAAAAAGCAGAACGCTACTTTCGGATTATCAAAAGGGGCAAAACCGATGAACCAGGCATGGTCATCACCATGCGGGTTTTGTGCAGTCCCGGTTTTCCCAGCGACTTTCATTCCCATTCGCCGGGGGTTGGCGCGTTTGGCTGTGCCATGCACGCCATTGACCACGTCATACATGCCCTGATGCACTTTATCCCATACTGCTTCGCGAATACCGTTGACGCACAGTGGCTGGGGTTCAAATAATGTGACCTCACCGGTTTCGGGGTTTTTAATCAGTCGATTCACATGCGGGCGAAAGCCTTCCCCGCGATTGGCGATCAGCAAGGCAAATGTAGCCATCTGCAAAGGGGTCACGAGCAATTCGCCCTGCCCGACCGTCAAATTCAGCAACAAACCCCTGCTCCATTTCCCGACGCCGTAGCGTTCGTCAAAATAGGCTTTATCCGGGACAGAACCGCTGTATTCCTGGGTCAAATCGATCCCGGTCTTTTCACCGAAATGAAACAGGCGTGAGTATTTTGCCCAATTTTCAAGGCCGATTTTCTGCACCATGCGATAAAAATAAACATTACAGCTCTGTTCGATTGCCTGCTGCAAATTGACACTGCCATGCCCCGCTTCTTTCCAGCATTTAAACAACCGGCGGCCGAGACGATAGACGCCGGGGCAATACACTTTTTCATCCGGGTTGATGAGATTTTCCTGCAATCCGGCGATTGCGGTGATGAGTTTATAAGTCGAACCCGGATTTGTACCGCTTTGCACCATACGGTCATAGAGGGGTTTCGCCGGGTCTCTCGTCAATTTTGCCCATGCTTCTTGGGTGATCGGTCTGGCGAACAAATCCGGACTGTAACCAGGTTTTGAGACCAGTGCCACGACTTCACCATTTTGACAATTGAGCACTGCTGCCCCGCCTCGCAGGGTATCCATTTTCTGCTCCAAAAAACGCTGCAAACCCGCATCGATGGAAAGGTGTAATTCCAGGCCGGGGACGGGATCCTGCGATTGCAACTGATCGAGAACGCCAATTTCCCGGCCCATCGCATCGACTTCGACAATCTGATAACCCTTTTCCCCCTGTAAAATTTTATCATAAACACGTTCAATACCCGCTTTTCCGATGATATCACCGCGCTCATATTCGGCAAATTCTTCAGATTGCAGGCCTTTCTCGTCAATTTCGCCGAGGTAACCGAACAAATGCGGTGCTTTAACGCCCGCCGGATAGGACCGTCGCGGCTCGATGCCATAGACGATACCCGGTAAATCGAGTTTATTTTCTTCGATTTGCGCTAATGAAGCAAAATCGATATAGCGGCAGATTTTTACTTTTTGAAACCGACCGCGACGGTCGCGCTTGTAAACCTTGCGAAGCTGGTCCGGCGACCTGCCGATCAACTGCCCAAGGGAATCAAACACTGAATCCGCTGAGGTCAATTCGTTGGGGATGATGTAAATGGAATAACCAGGCACATTATCGACGAGGATTTCTTCGTAGCGATCGCGCACGATGCCGCGCGGCGGCACCAGCGTGATCGGCCGGATACGGTTGCGCTCACTCTGCCGATAATAAATATCCTGCTGGATCAATTGAACATAAGCATAGCGAAAGAGCAGCATGCAGAAAGTCAAAATCAAAAAAACACGAAAGATAATCAGGCGATTGTTCTGTGAAAATCCCGGTCTCATTTTTTTGTTCCCAGCAACCCGTGCGGAATAAGAAAATGAGCGATTCCCGCGAAGAGCAGGGTATAAAAAGCTGCAGGCAAGACAGAATTGATCAGTAAATCAAAAATATGCAATTCGGCTTTGATCTGAAAAAGCGTGTAATAGATAAAGTCATAAACGATGATGATGAGCGCGAAAAGAATCAGTTTGCTCTGGGTGCCAAGTTTGAGCTGGATATGACGATAATTTCCAGCCATAAACGCAGCGACGACGAGTCCGAGCATGCTGGCACCGATATAAGAAGTCGTAAACGCATCTTTGACAAAACCCACCAGACAGGCTGTAATCATCGCGGGAACGCCACCTTCACGCATGCCGAGTACGATGATACCCAGCAATAGAATATCGGGGCGGCTGTTGCCCGGGAAAAAGGACAACAGGCTGATTTGCCCAATCAGTAAACCGATAAAAATCAAGGAATAAGACAAGTATTTCATGCGCGATTATTTTTCTTCAGCAGATTTTATTTCCATCCTTTTTACGATGAAAACATCTTCGATGGTGGTGATATCGACAAAGGGTTCAACCTCGATAATTTGAAATAAACTGGGGGCGTCTGAGTTGGTGGCGATAACCCGGGCAACCAAGACTTCCGCCGGGAAAACATGGCTGTAACCGGAGGTGACGACGACGTCACCGACCCGCACATCAGCGTTTTTGGGCACTTGCGTCAACAAGCTTGTGCGGCTGTCCCGATGTTGAAAAATACCGTTGACCCGGCTGCGCTGAATTTTACAGGCAACACGAAAACTGTGGTCTGAAATGAGTTGAACAATAGAGGTCGATTTCCCTGCGCGCAAGATTTTTCCAACGATTCCCCCGGGAAGAATCACCGGGTCGCCTTTGGCCACACCGTCCGCAGAGCCGGCGTCGATGGTTACGGATCGTGTCAGCTGATCCTGATCGCGGGCGATCACGCTGGCGGCAATCAGTTTGTAAGCGCTCGATTCTTTGAATTTCAGCATTTCACGCAGGCGATAATTTTCCAACGCAGCATTGCGCAAATTGCTGTTTTCCAGCAATAAATAACTGGTACGCTGACGCAAGCGTGACAATTCATCACGCATTTCAGCCATCGACCGGTATTTTGAAATGGTTTGTAATGTGTGCGCCCAACTATCGACAACGGCCGCACGCACATTATTTATTTGCGGATTATCGTTTAGAAAGATCAGACACAGGGAGACAACAAGACAGATTAAAAATGTAAAATACTCGCTGCGTGTGACCGACAAATATTGGATATCAATAACTTTGAGTTCTTTCGGCATCGCCTAATTTTTCACCAAATTCATCATCCCGTATTAATATCTTCTCACTTTACTCAATACTTTCGAATAGTGGGGCAAATCTTCCAGCACGCGGCCTGTTCCACGAACGACACAGGTGAGCGGGTCCTCTGCAACGACGATCGGCAGGCTGGTTTCTTCCCGTAATCTTTCATCGATACCCTTAAGCAAGGCGCCGCCGCCCGACAAAACAATACCGCGGTCGAGGATATCCGAGGAGAGCTCCGGCGGCGTGCGTTCCAGACATAATTTGGTCGCGTCAACGATCGCATTGACCGCTTCGGACAAGGCCTCTTGCACTTCTTTTTGTGAAATCTCAACCGTCTTGGGAATACCTGCAACCAAATCACGTCCGCGAACCGACATCGTCGCGTCTTCGTTATATGGCGCCGCAGACCCCAAAGTACATTTGATATCCTCCGAAGTATTTTCACCCACCAGCAGGTTGTAATTTCGTTTAAAATGCTGGATGATCGCGTCATTCATCTCGTCACCGCCGATGCGAATGGAAATATCGGTGACGATGCCCGAGAGTGAAATGACGGCAATTTCCGTGGTTCCGCCACCGATGTCGATGACCATGCTGCCCACCGGGTCTTCGATCGGCAAACCGACACCGATCGCGGCAGCCATCGGTTCGTCAAGCAAATGCACTTCGCGGGCGCCGGCATGCTCGCAGGAATCTCGCACAGCACGCTTTTCAACATCGGTGATGCCGGAGGGAATACAGACGGCAACCCGCGGGCGACGTAAATGGGTATTGCCGACTTTTTTGATAAAATGTCGAATCATCGCTTCAGCCAGTTCAAAGTCAGCGATAACCCCGTCTTTCAGCGGCCGTACGGTAGTGATTTCCCCGGGTGTTCGCCCCTGCATCTCCTTGGCTTCTTTACCATAGGCAACGATCTCCTGATCCAGTTTGCGAACAGCGACGATGCTGGGCTCACGAATAATGATGCCCCGACCGCGAACATAAACCAGTGTGTTTGCGGTGCCCAAATCAATGGCGATGTCGTTCGTTATAAGACTTTGCAGCGAAAATCCCATTCTTCCTCTCAACTTTCCTGTTTCTATACCTTCTGAAATTGATATTTACAGCATGCTCCAGCATCATGCAGGATGATAATTTAGATAAAACTTCATAAACATCAAATAAATATATAATTTAAACATATTTTTTCATTATTTTTATTTTTAATCGCTTAAGATTTCATCACGCAAGCGTTTGTTTTCATTAACCCGGTCACAGCATTCCCGGTGAAAAAAAACCGAGAACGATAACCCGGTCATAAGCAACCAAACCGTTAATGCCGGAAATGACGCTTTTTCGTGAACACCATCGTCATTTCGAATTGATCCGCAGCAGCGATTACCTCTGCATCGCGGATAGAACCGCCTGGCTGGATGACTGCGGTAGCGCCGGCTTTGGCCGCAGCTTCCACACCGTCAGCAAAGGGGAAAAATGCATCCGAGGCAACCGTACTGCCTGTGAGTGCCAAACCGGCGATTTTAGCTTTTTCCACCGCCAGTCGTGACGAATCAACCCGCGACATCTGCCCGGCGCCGATGCCGAAAGTCTGCTCATCTTTGACATAAATCACCGCGTTCGATTTTACCCAACGGACGATTTTCCAGCCGAAAAGTAAATTTGCCCACTCTTTTTCATCCGGCTGCCGCTTCGTCACAACTTCAAATCCGGCTGTTTCATCGGCCGGTAAATCTTTATCCTGAATGAGAATACCGCCAGTTATGCAGCGCATTTCAACATCTTTTTCGTGCAGATGATAAAAATCATGCAATTCCAGCAAACGCAGATTCTTCCTGCCCGCCAAAATATTTCGCGCCTCTTGCGAAAAACCGGGTGCGATGACGACTTCCGTAAATATTTTGCTAATTTCGACTGCCGTCACTGCATCAACATCGCGATTCAAACTCACGATGCCGCCAAAGGCCGAAATACTATCCGTTGCCAGCGCCCGGCGATAAGCCGCTGCCGGAGAGGCCGCGGTTGCAACCCCACAGGGATTTGCATGTTTAATGATCGCGGCAGCAGGTTTTTCGAAAGAACGCACGATAAGCCAAGCTGCATCGCCATCCATGTAATTGTTATACGAAAGCGCTTTTCCCTGCAATTGCCGTGCTCTTAGAACTCCGCCAAAGCAACCGCCGGTATTTTCATAAACCGCTGCTTTCTGATGCGGATTTTCGCCGTAACGCAGCACATCCTTTTTCTTATACGGTTGAAGATAGAGTTCTGCGAAATCCTGTGTTCCATTTAAGGTTTCGGACAAATATTTGTAAATCTGTGCATCATAATTCGCGCTTGTGGCAAACGCGGCCACAGCGAGTTTTTCTTTCGTCGTCGCTGTTAATTCAAACGCATTATTTTTTAACTCGGCAAGCACATGCTCATATTGATCGGGAACGGTAATTATGGCAACATCTTTATGATTTTTCGCCGCAGCACGAATCAGAGTAACACCGCCGATATCGATATTTTCCAGTGCTTTAGCACGAGATACTCCTGCTTCGCCGACAGTTTCTGCGAAGCGGTACAAATTGATGATGACGAAATCGAACAACGGTATTTCGTGAGATTCTACCTCACGCAGATGTTCATCTTTTTCGCGGCGTGCAAGAATACCACCGAATACTTTCGGATGTAACGTTTTTACCCGGCCGTCCATAATTTCCGGAAATTCTGTCAGATCAGCGATATTGGTGACCGGCAGACCGGCACCGAGCAATGTTTTGGCCGTACCGCCGGTTGAGAAAATGCGGATATTTTGCTCCACCAGGGCAGCGGCAAAATCGACGATTCCTGTTTTGTCGGTGACGCTGATTAAAGCGTTTCGGGCTGGTTTCATACTATAACTCACGTTTTCATTTTTTCAATTAATTTATTTTGCAATGATGCAAGGAGCTGTTTGGATGATTTGAATCAAGTTATCTTTATCTTTCGCCCCGTAATTTCAATTTGATTATTGGCAAAGCAGGCGACGACCTTCGGCAATATCTCATGTTCGGTCTTTAAAACACGGGCGGCCAGGCTTTCCGGCGTATCACCGGTCAAAACGGGCACGCTTTTCTGCATGATCGGTGGGCCGGAGTCATATTCACTGCCGACGAGATGCACTGTCGCACCGGAGATTTTGCAGCCGTAGTCAATCACCGCCTGATGTACACGGCGGCCATACATGCCTTTGCCACCGAACGCCGGCAATAATGCCGGATGAACATTGATAATATGACCGGGAAATGATTCGATGAATGCTGCCGGAATTTTTTTCAGAAATCCGGCGAGAACCACAAGAGCAACCTTTTCAACGGTTAATTTCTCCTGCAAAAAGGTTGCAAATGCCCGCTCATCTTTTAAGGTTTCCGTTTCAGGAACGAAATGAGACAAGTCGTTTTCCCGGGCATATTGCACACCGCCGGCTTGTGTGCTACTGCTGATAACACAGGCGATGCGACCGCTGATTTTTCCCTGCTTAATCGCCTGATGAATCGCTTTAAAATTGGAACCGCCTCCGGAAATCAATACAGCGATTTTATAATCTGCAGAAATCATTTTTCAACGCACCGCCGCTTCCAGAATTTCGACTTTTGCGGGGCTGGAAGTAACTCGAACATTGACGCCGATGGGCATGGTATATTTCCGGCCGATGTGGCCATAGTCGAATTTATTCAAAACCGGTTTGCCGAATTCGCTGAAATAATCCTCAAGTGTCTGTTGCAGCCAGCGCCCGGCACGCTCCTCCTCATTTTCAGAATCAGCGAATCGGCCGCAGATAACACCATTGACCTGCGTTAAAATACCGGCGTTTCGCAACTGTGCCAAACAGCGATCGATACGCATCGGTGCTTCATCGATATCTTCGATGAGCAAAATCGAGCCGGAAAAATCCGGCAAAAAATCCGTCCCCAGGCTGCTATTGATGAGTGCGAGGCAGCCGCCGAGCAGGCAACCGCTATTTTCTCCGGCACAGAGTACGGGGTATTTTTTACCCTTTAAGGGGCGCATTTCACCAAAAGCCTGTGCCTCGCCGAGCATTTGCCAAAAGGCGGTTTCAGTATCGGGATCGATTTCTTAAGCGGCAAATTCTACGGCCAGCATCGGACCGGAGAAAGTCACAAGTCCGGTTTTATGAAAAAGAGCCAGTTGCAGGGCAGTCAAATCGCTGTAGCCGATAAAAATTTTGGGATTTTTACGGATCAAGTGGTAATCGATTTTATCGAGAAATCGCGGTGTGCCGTAGCCGCCGCGCGCACACATAATGGCATCGATATCAGGCCGCCGGAACATGGCATGCAAATCGGCAAGGCGTTCCTCATCCGCACCGGCGAGGTAGGTCGAAGACCGCATCACATGCTCGCCAAGCTCGATGCGATATCCCAGGCTTTCAAAATAACCAATCCCCCGTTGCAGCCGTTCATCTTTCACCGGGCTGGCGGGTGAAATGACACCGATCGTTGCGTTGCGTTTAAGGCGTGGTGGTTTTATGATATTGTGCATTTAAAGTAAGCTCAAAAAATACGCTGTGAAACTTGAATAAAAAAAATCTCACCGAGTCATAGCGTTTTGTTTTAAAATATTTTATACTATTTCTCTCTGCACTACTGCGGCTCTGCGAGAATAATAAAGGATAGCAGACTCAATAGCGAAAAGTATTGCGAAACTCACTTAAAACAGCCGGGTTATCGAGACGGTAGTCGCCAAAACCATTCTCATCGACAAAGATAAAATAACGGTTGAGGGAGTGATATTTCCAGATTTGCAGCGCTTTCACCGGACGCGTAGAAAAAAACGACGTCATGTATTGCGGCGACATTTCCCGCAACACCTCTTCGGGGGCGCCGAGCAGGATATACACCGTACCCATGTCTGTTTTCCAACCCTCGCGCAAGCCGCGGAAATTATCATTGGCATATTGAATACGGCGGTAATATTCATCCATCAATTCATTTTTATCCGTTCCGGCAGTCGGGTCGTACTGCTTCCAGAATTGCTTGAAAAACTCACGCTGATACGCCGGCGGCGCTTTTGAGATTTTTTTTAAATCTTTGTGACTGGCAATCAAATCCATTTGCTCGATAGCCGATTTGAGATCGATGCCGGTAAGCGGCAAACCCTGCCAGTATATTTTAAACTGTTCGTGCAAGGAAGCGTGTTCACGGCCCTGCTTCACTTTTATCTGAAAATTATAGGTGCCCAGTGATAATTTTGCATCGGGGATGGCAATTGCGACAGCGGTTTCTTCTCCCAGATATGCAAGTTTCCGCTTATCTTTGTACAATTTTTTATTGCGCATATTGCGCACGACGACTTCAACTTCAAAATCTTTATTGTTTTTTGAATAGATGGTGAAAAAACCGTATAAATTCCCGGTTTCAATCCGCGGCACGCCAACCAGGGGTAACGGGATGAGGTTGCCGGAAGAATCAACCCGGACTTTTTCTGAAAACAGGATCGAACTGATGCTCAGTGGCTTTTTCGAATAATCCGGCAACTCGATTTTTTCTTCAAAAACCCCTATTTTGTGGCTGTCCAGGTCTTCCAATTGCACAAAGACTTTATACTTTCCGGGTTTGATGATAAACGATCGCTGGACAACATCGTAAAGATCAGTAGCATTGGTCTGCTCATATTCAGAGACCGTCACCGTCCGCTCAAAAATTTTGCCGTCAACCTGATAGTCGTGATCATCAAAAATCGTGATACTCATTTCGTAAGTGGCCTTGAATCCACCATGCTGCGATTTTAAAAACTGAATTTCATCGAACGGGATTTTTGAATAAAGCGTAAATTTGTTATTGCCGTTTTCGGCTCGCGAGCTGATGATATCGATATAAAATGACGGCAGATAAGTTATCGATTTTTGATCAAACTCGACCTGGGCATAAAGTAATTTTCCACCGACAAAATAAACGAGCAGCAACAAAACGACAAATTTTGTTTTTTTTAACATGACACCCTCATTTCTTTTTTGCAATGGGCAGGTGAATTTGACCACCGGGCGAACGGCTTTTCTCGCTGTTGGCGCTATCGATACCGGCATGCATTTCGTATGCGCTCGTCTCACTGATGTGCACGGAATAAAATTCCCCCGGCCGGCATTCACCGGTCACTTTAACGACGTTATCGATTTCCGGAGCGTCGGCGGCAGTGCGGCCGCAATAAACATTTTCGATCGAATCAAATTCATCGATGAGCACTTTCACACTGCGGTTTTTAAAACGGCTGTTCTTTTCCTCCGCAACATCGGCCTGCATTTGATAGAGCAGGTCTTGTCGCTCGCGTTTGATTGCATCAGGCACATCATCTTCGAAGCGGGTCGCCGGAGTGCCTTCCTCATGCGAGTAAGTGAAAATTCCAAGGCGGTCGAAATGCCCTTCGGCGACAAAATCATAAAGCTGTTGAAATTCCGCCTCGCTTTCACCGGGGAAGCCAACGATTAAAGAGGTGCGCAATGTCAGATCGGGAATCCGGGAACGCATTTTTTCGATGAGTTCGCGTTGAAAATTCCCGTCCACATGCCGCGCCATGCGTTTGAGAATGCGGTCGTTGATGTGTTGCACTGGCATGTCGATATAGCAGCAAACTTTATCCAGCGAGGCGATTGCCTCGAGCAGTGAATCGGTGACATGATAGGGATAAGCGTACATCAGACGAATCCATTCGATGCCTTCTACCGCGTTGAGTGCTTTGAGCAGATGCGGCAATCGTTTTTCGCCATAAATATCAGCGCCATAGAGCGTTGAATCCTGCGCGATGAGCACCAGTTCTTTCACATCCCGGCGCGCGAGATGTTCCGCTTCCTGCACCAACGTTTCGATTTTCCTGCTTTTGTGCGCGCCGCGAATCGCCGGAATGGCACAAAATGTACAGGGATGCTCACAGCCTTCAGAAATTTTTAAATAGGCAAAATGACGTGGCGTCAGCAACTGGCGTTCACCAAGCAATTCTGTGCGTAAATGAAGCTGTCGTGCCATTTCCCGCAATATTTTTGACAAATCTCGGTTGCCGTAAAGGCCATCGATTTCCGGAATCTCTTTTTTCAGCTCGGAGCCGTAGCGCTCGGAAAGGCAGCCGGTGACCAGCACCTGGCGGCATTTGCCTTCATTTTTCAAGGCAACAGCCTGCAATATCGTCTCGATAGACTCTTCTTTTGCTGATTCGATAAAACCACAGGTGTTGATGATAATCGCATCCGCATCATCGATATGATCAGTGAATTCGACGCCGTTTTTTTGCAGCCCGCCGGCGATGAATTCGGAATCGACGAGGTTTTTAGGGCATCCCAGGGTGATCAGGCGGATTTTCATGCGAGCAACGCCTCAACATAAGCCGCCGCTTCGAAGGGCTGCAAATCATCCAATTGCTCACCGACGCCCACATATTTTACCGGCAGATTCAGTTGTTCCTGAATCGGCAGTACGATACCGCCTTTTGCCGTACCATCCAGCTTGGTCAATATGATACCGGTCAGGCCCACAACCTGATGAAATTGCTCGGCCTGTTGCAACCCGTTTTGACCTATCGTTGCATCCAGTACAAGCAGGGATTCGTGCGGGGCGTTTTCAATTTTCTTGCCGATGACGCGATGAATTTTACGGAGCTCCTCCATCAAATTACTGCGGTTGTGTAAACGCCCGGCGGTATCGATGATCGCCACATCAGCATCGCGATTTTCCGCAGCGACGACGGTATCAAAAGCGATGGAGGCCGCGTCGGCGCCATGCTGATTGCGTACGATTTCAGCGCCGGCACGCTCAGCCCAGATTTCCAACTGTTGCGAAGCAGCAGCGCGGAAAGTATCCGCCGCACCGATGATTACTTTTTTACCCGCCTGCGTGTACATTCGGGCAATTTTGCCGATCGAGGTCGTTTTGCCAACGCCGTTTACCCCCGTGACGAGAATTATCCATGGCTTTGTGGAAACTGTTCCATTATTTGCTTGCACCGACAATTCGCGCGACAAGCGCCCGATCAGCTCTTCTTTAAGTATTGACAATATGGCTTCAAAATCCTGTTTTTCGCTTTTTTTCAGACGCCGGCGCAAAACCTCCATCATTTCAAATGTCGTATCAACACCGAGGTCTGACTCGATGAGCTTCTCTTCGATGGTATCAAAAATGCTATCATCGAGGTGTTTTTTCCCGCTCATCGCGCGGGAGATACCGTCGACGAGATTGGAGCGGGTTTTCGTCAAACCCGTCTTTAATTTATGATAAATTCCGGCCACTGGGTTTTCATTCCTTCCTGTTGTTGAATCAAACGATGCCGCCGATCGACCGGCTACCGGGATTCCGAACGTCTAAAATCATGATATATTTTCAGATAGCTAACCATTGAGATGAGCAAAAGAATAACGGTCAAAAATAAAGCAATCTCTTTCAAGGGCGTGAGGCCCAGGGTGTAAAAAATAACCACACAGGCAATTCCGGCCACTGCTGTTTTGCCATACCAGTTGCTCTCCGGAATTCGATCTTCACCGGCAATCATTTTTGAGCCAAGTAAAAGTATAGCTAAATCCCGCACGATTATCAAGACTAAAAACCAGACCGGGAGTGTGCGTGTTCTGGTTAAAACAATGCCCAGCAGAGCAAGCCCGATCTTATCTGCGAGCGGATCGATGATTCGCCCCATGTCACTTTCCTGGTGCAAAGCGCGGGCGAGAAAACCATCCAAAAAATCAGTTGCTGCGCCGATGAGCATTAAAACGAATGCGGTGAAATTTCCCTCAGGCGTACCTTTTAATAAGTAATGCGTAATCGGCCAGATGATGATGATGCGGGAAAAACTGAGCACGTTTGAAATCGTAAAAATTCTGCCGTGAATTTTCATAATTATCTCGGGATAAAAATACCTTTGCTACTGTTTGCGAAAACCGTAGAATAGTTTGGCTATAAATAAAACCCTTAAAATGTAACGATTTTTTATCAGAAACTCCACTGTTAAAAACTTCCCCCATGATACACGTTTATTACATAATTTTACGTTTAAGACTAACTGTTTAGTCTCTCTCGCGATAAATAGATCGCAGGTTATTCTGTCGTAATTTTTTGGCGTTTTAAGCCGACAGTCCTGCATCCGTGAAAGCCCGCTCAATCTGCTAAATCCGTATCCAAAGCTTTACAAAAACAGAGCGCGGATTGGACGGATCAGGCTAACCGGCTTCCAGATTTGGATAGTGCAGACCGAAGCGATAATAATAATACCACTTTGATACATAGTAGGTTACGGCAAGCAAAACGAGATAGTTCGGCAGGAAGAAACAGATCGCGATCGACAGGAAAAGGATGGGGAATTTGATGGCGCGGATCACATTCGGTAAGCTCTGCCGGCGCGTGGCGATCATAAAAAATGGCAGGGCAAAAAGGGCAGGATAGAAAATCAATGGATCATTCAGCATCCAGGCCGAAAACAGCGACACGAGTTCAAATACCAGCCCCGTCCAGATGACCGTCTGCAAGCCGTAACACACCGCAAATGTTCTTTTGCCGAATTTTTCATCCCCTTTTTGATCGATAACCGTGGTTAAAATATATACGGCCGACACTGCCGCGGCGTATGGAACGGCGTGCAGCAACGGTTCGACCAGTGAAATATTTTTAATCCACCAGCCGGCGGTAAAAATCAGGAAAGCGCCCAACGCATTCGCCCAAAGACCAAGCCAGGGCCGGTCTTTCCACTTGAAAACCGGCAGACTGTATAAAATTCCGGTAATGAGATAGATGGCCATAAACAAAACTGTCATCGCAAGGCTGTACATCGCTGCGATGGCCAGCGGCAGCACCCCCAAGATAACTGTTTCCAGCAAAGCGGCACGTTGCGGGATGTGGCCGTCTGCGATGAGGAAGAGTTTTTTATTCAGCCTATCGGTAGGCGCGTCGACAATTTGATTCAAGATGAAAGCGCTGCCCATGAGCAAGGTGAGGGCGATCCCGATGGTCAGGCCCCAGCCGCTGTTATCAACCTGCAATTGCAGCGGCAAAAACCGTTTTGCGGCGAAAAACCCGGCAGCATAAACAGTCCATACCGGGAAAAAAAGCATCGGTCGCAAAACGAAAAGATAATCAAAAAGTTTGCTGAGCCGCACCATAAATGGGCGGCTTTTTGTCGGGAAAATCGCGATCTGCGGGATAAATTTCTCCACGCTTTCATTCCTCATGTGCAATTCCTTTGCCTGTGGTTTCTTGCGGGTCGTCGGGGAGTGTCAAAATCATCAGATATGATCGGCCGGATGGAGATGAAAAGATTGAAAAGAATCACTTTTCATTCTTTTATCATGATAAACCGAAACCTGTTCTGACTATCGTCAGCCGCAGGTTAATCTTCCAAATCATTTTTATTTTTTATTTTTTCAGGCAAAATCGGGTATTCGCCGGTAAAACATGCGGTGCAATATCCACCTCTGTCATGCGGTACTGATTTCAACAAACCCTCTGTGGACAGATATTCCAGGCTATCAGCACCGAGATATTCACATATTTTTTGAGTGGACATTTCATTGGCGATAAGTTCCTCGCGGGTGGGAAAATCCATGCCGTAGAAACATGGTGAGGTGATCGGCGGCGAAGTGACGCGGATATGGACTTCTCGCGCGCCGGCTTTTCGCAACATGCGGGTGAGTTGGCGCAACGTTGTGCCGCGCACGATGGAATCTTCGACAACGACGACGCGACGGCCGTTGATGACCCCTTTCACAACATTGAATTTCACCCGCACGTTGAAATCGCGCAATTTTTGTCCTGGCTGAATGAAAGTGCGGCCAATGTAATGATTGCGAATAAAGCCGAGCTCAAATTTGATGTTACTACGGCGGCTATATCCAATTGCGGCCGTGTTGGAGCTATCGGGCACGGAAATAACAATGTCGGCCTCGCAGGGTTTTTCCAACGCCAGATTTTTGCCGAGTTTGCGACGCGCACGGTCAACATTTTCATCAAACACCTTGCTGTCCGGACGTGAGAAATAAACATGTTCAAAGATACAAGCGGTGCGTTCCTGCGGCGCCCCCAATTTATGAGAGCTGATGCCGTTTTTATCGAATACGACGATCTCCCCGGCTTCCACTTCGCGCACATATTGCCCCTCGAGTAAATCGATGGCACAGGTTTCCGAGACAAAAATTAACGTCTTCCCTTTCTTGCCGATGCAGAGCGGGCGAAATCCCTTGGGATCGCGCAGGCCGTAAATAGCCTCATCGGTGAGAATGGTCAAAGAATAGGCGCCTTTGAGAATGGTGAAAACTTCGCGCAACCGGTCGAGCATATTATCGGCCTGCGAGCGGGCGAGTAAATGCATGATCACTTCGGTGTCGCTGGTGGTCTGGAATATTGCGCCCTCATTTTCGAGATTGTGACGGACACGCCGCGCATTCACCAGATTACCGTTGTGTGAAATAGCGATAAGCCCGTTTTTCGATTTTGCCAGCAACGGCTGTGCGTTGATGATTAGTGTCGTACCGGTCGTCGAGTAACGATTATGGCCAATGGCCATTGAACCCGGTAATTTATCAAAAATAGATTCGTCGTTGAAGACATCGGCCACCAGTCCCATCCCCACGTGGCGATGAAACTTTTTACCGTCAAAAGAGGCGGCGCCGGCGCTTTCCTGTCCCCGGTGCTGCAACGAATACAGGCTGAGATAGACCAGTTTTGCCGCTTCTTCGCTGCCGTAAATGCCAACCACACCGCAGTTGCTGCGTGGTTTGTCCAGCTCATCCCAAATGGTTTTATTTTTATTCATTATCGCTGATCTATTCCTGATTAATTGAAAATAAAATAATCCCGACGCAAATCCCCACAGCGTTCGCTGCCATATCACGCAGGCTGGCGTGCCCTTTTTTCGAGGTAAAATCATAGCCTTCTTTGACGATTCCCAGCAACGCCGTCGCAGCGATGGAAACCCTCATTGCTCTGTTTTGTGAGAATTTGCCCTGTTCCTGCAGCAAAAACATCTGTCCGGCGACGAGAAATGCACTCAGCGTCAGATGCTGATATTTGTCCTGCCCCATGTGAAACGGCAGGCGCAATTTTTTTGAAACCGGTTGTGTCTGTTTTTTTTCATCAGCCGGCCCTTTCGTCTCTTCAGCGCCAATGCCCGGCTGGACTTGCATGAACAAAACACACAAAACCAGTACCAGGAAAGCGACAAGTTTAATCTGCATGTTTTTATTGATCATCAGCACTTGATCACCAGTTCCATTTGAGTGAAAGCACGCCACCACCCCTGATCCTGGTTGCCGGATCGACAATCAGACCGACATCCGGTGATTCATCGAAGCCGAAGAGGTGGGCGTCGACGTAAGCATCTAGCACACTCAACAAGCGCGTGACCAGCAACCGCCACACTTCATCATTGCGTCGGCGATCGAGTTTCTCGCGTTCATCTTTATCGTAAATGCTTTGTTTTTGCTGGTTGAAATCGACGGCACGCAGAATAAAAAAACTCTCAAGCCCGAAAACGAAAGCGGCTTTTTTATATTTTTCATTATAAACCTGTCCCCAACCCGGTAGAAAAATCGCCCGCCACAGCGCAGCTTTTGGGCTTTTTGTTTTCAGTGGCTGCAGGGCTGTTCCGGTGGAATCGGCACGTTTACTGAATTGCTGCTGCAGATTTTGGGCGCGATGGGATTCCACCAAAACGAATGAGCGTCCGGTGTGATAATTCTGCAAAAATGAATGCGACCGCTGCTGTGGGAAAACGACAACGGTTAGCAGATTTAAAAACAAAAAGCCAAAGCAGGGAAGCATTTTAATTTTCATAACCTGTTCACCGGTGCACAATCCAGAAAAAAAGTGGGAATTTGAGCAGTGTTAGTCATCATTTTTTCTCGGTTTAAAAAGCTTATCCAATCAGCGCAACAGCTTCAATTTCTATACGCGCGCCCAGCGGCAAAGCACTGACCTGTACGGCGGAACGCGCCGGCGGTTCATCTTTGAAAAAGCGCCCGTAGACTTCGTTCATGCGGGAAAATTCACCGAGATCGGTCATGAAAACTGTTGTTTTTACCACATTTGCCAGCGAGCTTCCTGCAGCTTGCAAAATCGCTTGTAAATTGTACATCACCCGTTCCGTCGCTTCTTCGATGCTGTCGTTCAACAATTTGCCGCTCGCCGGGTCCAGGGGAATCTGCCCGGCTGTGTAGAGCAGCTCGCCCTGGAAAACGAGTCCCTGGCTATAAGGCCCAATAGCGGCCGGTGCATTTTTCGTTTGGATAGTTTTTCGCATAATTTCTCTCGAATTAAACTCGGATTATTGGAAATAAATGATTTATGGGATAATGATGAACAGGCAAGAGTGAAATTAGTTATGGTCTTTTTTCTTATCCTTTATTTCGCGAAAGGAAATATCCTCGATATCGGAATCGCCGAGAACGATGGGGGGAGCGGATTTTTCCTTGCCACGAACCGGGTTGTTTTTATGCGGCGGATTAAAAAAATTGTTGACGGCGCGATAAATCAAATAGAAAATGAAGGCCCAAAAAAGGATTCGAAATAACATGATGCACTTCTATTTTTGAGGCGAATAATATTGCACGCCCGCAACCGGGCGCGTGAGTTGATCCACCAAATCATCAAAATCATTCTCATTGTTAACGAAATCGATCTCGGTGGAGTTGACGACGAGCAACGGCGAGGTTTTGTAATTGAAAAAAAACTGGTTGTAAGCCTCGTTCAAATTGCGGATATATTCTTCAGACATATCCGATTCATAATCGCGGCCGCGGCGTCTGATGTTTGCCAGCAGCCGCGGCGTGCTCGATTGCAAATAGACGACGAGATCAGGCACCTGAATATCGCGTTCCAGCAGGCTGGCGATTTTATCGTATAAAACCATTTCCCGTTCATCGAGGGTAATCGAGGCAAAAATACGATCTTTGGCAAAAATATAATCGGCAACGAGGGTGCTGTGGAAAAGATCGTGTTGCGAGATTTCCTGCTGCTGGCGATAGCGGCTGAGAAGAAAAAACAACTGGGTCTGAAATGCATAACGATGCTGATCTTTGTAGAAATCGGAGAGAAACGGGTTCGCCTCATGCTCTTCCAACAAGAGCCGTGCATCATATTTTTCGCAGAGTTTTTTTGCCAGGCTGGTTTTGCCGGCACCGATGACACCCTCGATGGCAATGTACTCGAGTCTCAATTAAATCCTTTGTCGATGCTTGAATAGCGTTTTAGTCAGTCTCTGCCCGATACAATCGAACATCCGATTCGTCACCGCAAGCCTGGAGCAGCCCGGCGACGGGCTGAGAAAATCCCGGTGGAACAAAACCGGGGATCAAATCAGACAACGGGACCAGAACAAATTTTCTCATCGCGAATCGTGGATGCGGAATGGTGAGCCGCTCCTGTACGATTCTTTCGCTGCCGTAAAAAATAATATCAATATCGATCGTCCGTGGTCCCCATCTTACCCGTCGGCTGCGCCCCAGCCCACGCTCGATCCCGAGCATGATTTCCAACAAATCCGCCGCGGCAATTGCGCTCCTGAAAATAATGGCCGTATTTAAAAATGACGGCTGATCGGTCAGACCGACCGGGGCGGTTTCGTAGAGCGGTGCTGTTTTGATGTGAAAAATATCGTAACTTTTTAATGCCGAGATTGCTGCAGCAATATTTTGATCACGCACGCCCAGGTTCGAACCCAGGGAACAAACGACCTGTTCCACTTATCCTGCTTTCCGCACGATTTCAACCTCAATTCCATCCGAAATTCCTTTGATCGGTGAATAGGGTTTTCTGATGCGAACAAGAATTTCCTGAATTTCAAACTGCTCGATGAGCGAAGCGGCAACATGTTCTGCCAGGGCTTCGATCAGTTTAAATCTTTTTTGCATGATGATTTCCTGGACCGCGTTATGCAATTCATACATATCGATGGTATCGCGGAGCAAATCCGATTGACCCTGGGGAAAATCATCGAGGTAAACTTCAACATCGACCTCGAAACGCTGGCCGATTTCTCTTTCAGCGGGATAAACACCGTGGTAGCCGTGGAAAACCATGTTGCGTAGTCGGATGATATTTGCGGCCATTTTCCGTTCCAGTTTCGCTGCAGCCCGTTCATAAAATAGATTAAAAATCAATCGGCCTTAATATATCAAAATCACCTCTGTTTGTCAAGCGATGAAACCAGTGCTATTTCACTTGCGGTGTGAAAACTGTGCGAAGCCGGTAAATTCGTTGCACCTGGCCAAAAAATGAAAGTGCTCACAGCGGTTGCTAAAATTTAATGGGATAAATTGCTCATCCGGCTCTACAATTCAGTGCAAATTGTCCGATGAATAAACTACCATCATTGCTGTCCCGGTATTTTTCCACTTGAAACGAGAACCGCATTTATGACCATTCACCTGCTCATCCGGCGAGCCATTCGCCTCATCCTGTTCATCGTTCCGCTCGCTTTATTCGGCAACATCATCTATACGCTGATGGCCAATGAAAACCAGGGTTTATTCTCAATCCTCGAATTGCATCCGGGATGGTTGCTGCTGGCGCTATTCTTTTCCCTCTCACCCTGGCTCTTTTCCATCATGCGGCTCAGTATCTGGAATCGGTTTTTTGATTTAAAACTGAGAAAGCGGGATATTGCCGAAGCCATTCTCGCCAACGAAGTCGCTGCCATTACCACTCCGACGGCCGTAGGCGGTGGATACGCTAAAATAGGCATACTAGCGCTGCGCGGCGTCAGTCCGGGTTTGGCCACTTCGCTGGTGCTCATCGGCACGGTCGAGGATTATCTGTTTTTCCCCATTTTAATCCCGGTATGCTGGTATTTTTTCCCTCCGGGAGATATCAGGCTGTTTGAGATTCTCGGTAAATATATGCCCTCCGCCACGAATTTGCAAGATTATCTCATTATCGCTGCTGTGGTCGCTTTCGTTGCCGGAGCAGCGCTGATTTTCACCCGGGTACGGCATTTTTTCACCCGCTTTTTCCAATTAAAATGGTGGCATAATAAAATTTTCAGCCTGGTGGTAAAAGCGGTGCTCGATTTTAAAACTGCATGCGTTCTAATTTCCAAAGGGGGAAAACGGTTTTTACTGTTCAATGCTTTGCTTGCGACCCTGCAATCGGTTTTACGTTACAGTATTTTTACCGCCATCGCTTTCGGCTTGGGATTCTCACCCAATCTGATGGAATTTTTTCTCTTGCAATGGCTCGTTTTCATGCTGTTGAATGTCGTGCCGACACCCGGTGCCATCGGCGGCGCGGAAATGGTGTTTATCTATATTTTTGAGGGGTTTATTCCCGCAGGATCGCTGGTGCCGGCCGCGGGTTACTGGCGCTTCGTGGCCACATATCTGCAATTGCTGGTCGCTGCATTAATTTTGATGTTATTTGAAAAACCGGAAATTCACCTGCACAAAAAACCGCTCGTCATCAAAAATATCCCGCAGCAGCCGGCAGATGATTTGCCTGTCACTGTGGTTGATCTGCCCGCCTCCGTTTTACCCGGAACAGCGCAGCACAACAGCGAAATAAAAAAAGTTGTGAAATCCGTTTCCCTGTCATAATTTTTTTGCTTTCGCCCGAATGACCAGCACCACGGCAACGATGATCACACCTGTTGCCAGAACCATTTTTAAATTGACGATTTCATCGGCCAAAAGCCAGCCCAAAAACACCGCCACCACCGGGTTGACGAACGCATAGGTCGAGGCCTTATCCGGCGTGACTTTTTGTAAAATATAGGCATACGAAGTGATACCGATGATCGATCCAAAAGCGATGAGATAAGTGAAAGCCAGGACAGAAGTCGTTGAAATTCCGGCAAACTGGAATTGCTGCCATTCGCCTGTCACCCCGCCTAAGACCAGCAGCAAAAACCCACCGGCCAGCATTTCCACCGCCGACACCATAAATATGGAACTGGAAATGCGTGCCGTGCGCGCAAAAATAGAACCCAGCGCCCATAAAAAAGATGACAAAATCACGACAGCTGCACCGATGAGATGTACCTGTTCGCTACTGATTTCAAAGGGGTCCACCAAAAAGATAATGCCAAACAATCCGAGTATAATTCCCAGCATTGCCTGCGGCTGCGGTCGCGGATTTTTTTTCCAAAGCCAATCGAGCAGCACCATCCATAGCGCCACTGTGGCGATGAGCAGCGAGGTTAAGCCCGATGGCACGAATTGTTCCGCCCAGACCACGCCGCCATTGCCGCCGAGAAAAAGAAAAGCGCCGATAATCGACATGTCGCGCCACTCGCCGTGTGTTGGCGGAGGAATGCCTTTCCAGCGCAACACCCAGTAAATGCCGCTACCGGCCAGCAGAAAACGAATGCCCGCCATGGAAAACGGCGGCAGCGTTTCGATGGCGAAACGGATGGCGAGATATGTTGATCCCCAGATGAGATAAATTGCGATAAAAGCGAGGATCAGTTTGAAGGGTTTTATTTTGGCAGTGATAGCGTCTAATCGTTTCACGAAATCTCGTTTTCTTGGTAATGCAGTAAACGGCAACGAAATTGTGACCGAGTTCAATTGACACATTCGAATTCTGATTCACCGTTTAAAAGTAAAATCAGCTCACAATTATTGTCACAACTTCTTCTTGCAAAGCTGGTGTGTATTTTGTAAAATGGCCTCCCGCCTGCACAGATTTCAAGGAGACAAACTACGCATAAAAATTCATGCGGGCAATTCAATTTTTATCGCTTTTCAATCTTGCAAAAAGGAAACAGTTCATGACTTTTCACAATACGATGATTAAAAAATACTGGCCGGCTGAGGATAAAAACCCTGATGGTGAACATATCTCGCAACTTCATATCCAATGTGAAGTTGAGCTCGATAACAGCATGCAGGTCGGTTACCTGTTTACCAGCATGGTCAAAGGACTGATGGAGATCAATTTTACCCATGAGGATACCGGAGAATCATTCACCCTGAAAGCGGCGACACTCAAACCTTTCAATGTTAAACAGAAAAAATTACGTATCGGCAAAGGGGAAGATGCAACCACGGTTATGGCGGAATTTGCGCAATTGAAGATCATCACGCTGCTGGATGAAAAAGGGCAATTAATGCAGGACCTGTATCCGTTTTTCAACCGCACCTTGCTGATGGAAGTGGAAGATTTGCCGGGGATGAAGTTTGGGGCGGATAATTCAAATGCGATGCCAGGGGATAAAGAAGCAGGATCATCGGCAGAGGAGAATACCGGCAAAATATCGACTGAAGCGGATTAACTCAAATATGGAAATGTTGGGTTTATTTTGCGTTGTTAGTCGGAAACCTCAGCATGGCAGAGCATATTCGGAAACGCTGCGAGAAATGTTTCCCAGGCTTGCCAGTCTTTGGCAATTTTTTCCTTCTCTGCCCAGCGCCAGAATGGATCGAAAATCGGCCGGCTGTATTTTAACTCCTGATAAAAAATAGTGCCGCTGACACCGCCATTTTCGAGAAAACCGTTGCCGGAAAATGCCGCCAGCGCCGCTTGCCGGTCGTAATCAACCTGGCAAAACTCAAAATGCCACAGTGATTCACAATTCTCAAGAATGAGATACTGCGCCTGTGGCTTGCGGTTGAATGGCGTACCCACCGCGCCGGTATTGAGAAAGGTCTTGTCATGCAATTCCATCTGCCACGGCCGGTGTGTGTGCGAGCCGATGTAAATATCTGTCGGAAAATTCGCTACGACATGCGCAAACATCTCCGGTGGTGAATAGGGGGCATAACCATCGCGGTAGTGACGCGGGCTGCCGTGAGTGATGAGGATTTGTGGCAGGTCTTGCAGCTCGATGCGGTGTTCCATTTTCATGGTGGCGAGAAAATCGATCCAGCCGGCGTCGGCGATCTCTTTCACTGTATAATCGATCGCCGCCCAAAATGGATCATCGAGCCATTGCGCCGGTAATTGCGGGTCACGCGTCGACCACAAGCGGATGAGATCGTCATGATTGCCCATGATGAAAACACAATCCAGTTGCTGCAGCCGTTCGAGCACTGCCAGGTTTCCCGGCCCGCGATTGACCAGGTCGCCATTGACGACGATCTGATCGACACGGCGTTTTTCGAGATCGTTTAAAACGGCCTCAAGGGCATAAATATTCGCATGAATGTCGGAGATGACGGCGTATTTCATAAAACAGCAAGTTATCCTTATTCAGTTATTCTTTGACAGTCAGGTATGACGAACAGGCTTTGCAGATTTTCAGGATTTTCACTGATCTAATATTCCTTATAATCCGCAAATCCATTTTCGACGAGCAGATCATTCACACATTTATACTCACCCTCGATCTGCAGCCAAATTTCGCCGAGATAGCGCCCGTATTTGCCTTTTTTATCCCGTACAGTTTGCAGCATTATTTCTTTGCCATCGATCAAATCACGCAGGTAATCGCGGGATTTCAGCCCTTTTTGCCGCTGTGCTCCGCGCACTTCTGGCGCGTTGATGCGGAACAGACGAATGCTTTCGTTATGCACCCAGGTGCCGAGTCCGAGATCGATATCGACACGACAGGTATCACCGTCATAAACACTGCGGACTTTGGCGCGGTAATGAAAAAGATTCTCCTGCATCAAAACCTCCTGCTTTTTTGCCTTACATTTTTTCCAGTTGAGTGATTCGCGAGCGCAGCGCATTGCCGAAATTTAAGAAATCAAACATATCGTCCAGCGCCTGAGAGCGAACCGGGCGGCAGGCGAGAGAATCCAGCGAGGGATTGACCGGTGCATCGGTAGCGATGCGTGCCAGTTTTTGCGATAAAAACGCCAGCTCACGATTCTCTTTCAGCTTCGATTTCATACTTTTGGCGCCGCGGATTTTCAGCGTCACCACTTCATCGAGACTCGCAAAAACATTTTCCAGATTCCCAAACTGCTGCAGCAGTGCCACCGCAGTTTTGGGGCCGACGCCGGGCACGCCGGGGATGTTATCGACCTGATCTCCCATGAGTGCGAGATAATCAA
The DNA here is from genome assembly GCA_024275575.1 of bacterium. Lineage (GTDB taxonomy): Bacteria > Zhuqueibacterota > Zhuqueibacteria > Zhuqueibacterales > Geothermadaptataceae > Bioreactorimicrobium. The sequence continues at coordinate 4,463 of JAJRYV010000047.1, read as the reverse complement.
CGATTTGATCAGGACGCACGCCAAAGTGGGTTTTGACACCAACTTCATCGAGCCGCCGGTTGCGGGCAAAATCCCAAAAAGTATCGCCCGGTTTAATCAGTTGCGTTAAATCTTTATCGCTGGAAACAATGCAAATTTCCCGGTTAAATCCGCGCAATTGCCCTGCCAGCGTACCGATGAGGTCGTCTGCTTCATAACCGGTTTCCACAAAAATCGGCAATCCGAGGTTTTCCGCGCCATAGAGGCACAGGGAAAACTGCGCTGAAAGGGCTTCCGGCACAGGGTCGCGATGTTGTTTATAGGCCGGGTATAACTCATGGCGAAATGAGCTGCCAGGTTTGTCGTCGAAAGCGATGGCAATATATTCCGGTTTTGCCCGTGAAATTGCCTGAAAAAGAAAATTGATAAAACCATAAATGGCATTGCAGGACTTGCCCTCAGCATCCTTCATGCTGTCCGGGATGGAATAATAGGCGCGAAAAATATAGGGACTGGCGTCGATCAACAAAATTTTTGACATGCATTCTCCGCAGGAATATAGTTTTAATTCAGCAAAAGCGTGCAGCGCATTTACACAGTGCCGGGGTTCTCCAACAATGAGTTCTAAAAACAGCCCAAGCCCTATCACACATTCATTCTTTTCATTGTCTCACTTCAATTTCAGCGCTCCGGCCTCCACTGCGGCAGCGAGCAGGCCGGTGACGCCTTCGAGACTGACTTCTCCATAGTACCACTTGCCGAAAGTCATCGCCTCGGCGCGTACGGCTTTGTAAATCTCATAATAGCTGCGCTTGCCATCGACGAAGTTATAGACCTCGGCCCGCATGACACCGTGTAGTTCACTGCGGAAACGAACTTTACGGCGTTTGGAAAAATAATCATCCAGCGTATCTGTATTCACCGGAATTTGTTTCATCGCCGCTTTTTCCTCAGCCGAATAACTGAGTTTTACAGGAGACCTTCCATGCACATTTTTATAAAAGGTTTTGAGATCACCGCGTAAATTTTTAGCCGTATTATCCAAGCGCTGAACGAAAGATTTCAATATTTTTTGTGCCGCAGCATTTTTCTGTGCAAAAACGGCAATCGATCGCACCGCCTTTTTCTCCCGCAAAATGCCCTGCTCGACAAGCAGCATGGCATCTTTCCAGGATTGCTCATCAGAGCTCGATTGAATGACTTGCATCGCCGCGTGCAGATCCCGGTCGAGGCTGCGGCGGCCACGCAAGTAGGTTTCGCTTGCAAGGCGCGGCACATCACCGGCCTCGGCAGTCGCGAGAAATTGCGCCATCGCGGCGACGATAAAACTGTTGCGGGCAAGCTGGGTCTGATCGATTTTATCGAGATCGTCGTCTGACGAGTGAATATAATCATCATCCCAGTTGATCAAACCGACCGCCGGCACACCGATAATGCCGTCGATAAAACACATGTAATCGGAAGCGCCAAAATAGGGGACGAACGCCGCCGAAAATCCTTCGCGCGTGCCCCGGGTGGAATAGATTGGTTGCGTGTGTGGCCTCGCCCCGTGACCGGAACGGCTCGCCGATAAAAAGGCGTTATTACTTTGAATAACATAGGTGCCAATGCTTTCAAAAAGCGCGTCGAGATAACTGGTGATGGACAATGGGGCAAAAATCAGATGCTGCACGCGGCTGCCAAGCGACTGCTGCGCACCGGTCATATCCTGATGCAAATTGGCGAGCAGTTTTTTCGGCTCCGTAGGATGATCGCGGAAATAGCGGTATTCGGAATAAATTTCATCCGTCCACCAAAAACGGATATCGCGCAACGGCGGCGCCATTTTCCCCTCACTGATGAGTTTATTGAAAACCCGGGCGATTTCCAGCAAATTACCGCAACCGCTACCGTCGTCATTGGCTGAACCCTGCTCTTCCTGCAAATGGGCAGTGAGCACGATCTGCTGATCGTGATATTTGCTGCCACGAATCCAGCCTTCGACAAAACCGGTGCGTCCGGCGCCGTCGCTGATGTCAACATCAACTTTGGCCTTAACGATAATACGGCCGCCCTTTGTGCGTTTGCCGGTGGCGAAAAAATCCTGTTCGGATTCGGCCTGCAGAATCCGGCGCAACTTTTCTCCCTTGCGGGGTGGCAAATTAAAGGCAAAAGTTGATGCTTTGGTGCTGTCGTCGGAGTTGGGGATACGCGTCCAGGCAATTTGATCGGGAAAATCGAGCATGGAGCGGCCTTCGGAGGTGGCGTAGCTGATCACGCCGACGGCGCCTTTATCCCACACAGCGCGCTGCACCGCCATCCTGGGGCCGCCGCGTACGAGCACAATTTTGCCGGCAACGTCGATGTCCTCCAATGCTTTTTCCGAAGCATCACCGATCCATACCAGCTCGGCGGTGATATCGGCGTCGCGGCTGTTATCGGCGAGATAAAGCGCATGGTCACCGATATCGGCGAGTTTGAGTTCGACTGGTTCAAGCATCCACAATTCGGCGGACTTTGCCGTGTAACCCGGCCGTGATAACGGTTGCTCGATAAACTGCACATCTTGTAATCCGGCTTCCTTTGCCGCCGCAACGATATAATCGGCCGCTTTAAAATAACCGTCCATCCCCGAATTTCGATGCCAGTGCGTCAACCAGCGAATATGTTCGAAAGCGCGGTCACCGGAAATTTCATTGGTTAAATTACGGATTTGTGTATCGCTTAAAAATGGTGTGCTTTGTGAGAATAAATTTTGGGATGGGTCAATGGGCAGAAGCAAAGCGATCAGGATGAGCCAGATATTTTTCATAATTTCTCCTTAAAAATACTGATAAAAATTATAAGGACAGCATCTGTGAAAATCCGTTCAACCCGTCAAATCCGCGTTCAAAGCTTTTTATATAGTGTCCATCCGGAATGCTTCGGTTTCCATATTTTAATCCTGCAAAATAAAGCCGATGCGCTCCAGACTGCCATCGATATTTTGCCGAGGCAGGACATTAAAAATCCGGCAGATCATTGGATATATGTCGATATTACGCAAAGTACCACAGCGATAACCTTTTTTGAATGCCGGCCCCCTGGCGAAAAATATGGCATGCATCTCGAGGTGGTGATTGTCATAACCGTGGTTGCCTTTGCCTAATTGTTCAACCGGTTCTGTTGTCAGCGTCCAGCCCATTTCAGCGATGAGAATGAGCGGTGGGATAAAGGGGTGTTTGGAATAATGGAACCAGGCCGGGACATCTTCTCTTTTGTAAACCTTGTAGCGCGCTTCCTGTTTGTTGAGCCTTTCGAAAACAGCATTTATCCTACCTGCTTCAGGCCTGATACCGATCATCGGGCCATAACCCATTGTCTCGTATTTTTCACGATGGAGAAATTTATCAACACGCACAACCCGGTTTGTATCAATAGCGGTCATGCCATGGTCGGCAACGACGATGATGCTGGTTGTTGCAAATTGATCAATTTGTTTTAATCCCGCAAACAGCCGACCGAGCATGGTGTCGAGGCGAGCAATGGCGATATTAATTTCCGGGCTGTCAGGACCGAACTGATGCCCGAAAGAATCGGTTTCGTGAAAATAGAGGGTGATGAATTGCGGTCGTTTTTCCTCAGGTAATTGCAACCAGCGCAATACGCCGTCGATACGTTCTTCATAAGGGCGGTTGTGCTGATAGCGCTCAAAAATACCGGGGTGGCGCTCTTCGACTTCGATCTCCGATCCCGGCCAGAAATATGAAGCGGTGCGGACGCCCTGGCGTTGCAACGTTTCCCAAATTGCCTCACCCTGGTACCAACGGCCCTGTTTGTTGGAGGGATCGTTGCCGATATCATAATGCCGGCCGCTGAAAGGGTCAGCAATCTGATTGTAGATTATACCATGATTTTCAGGGTACATTCCGGTTATGATGCTCAGGTGGTTTGGAAACGTTTTCGAGGGGAACGCAGGTTCAAGGGAGCTGGCTTTGACGCCGCTTTGCGCCATAAATTCAAGATTGGGCGTCAGACCGCGTTGTGCATAATCCCAGCGGAAACCGTCGAAGGAGACGAGGATGAGAGTTGGTTTTTCGGCTGGGAAGAGCGTGCATGGTAGTAGAATGAATACGCTGAATAGTATTAATTTTATTCTTCTTTGAAAATGTTTGTTCATATTGTTCCCATTGGCAATTTTACCATATTACCGAAATATATCCCCAACGATGAATCTTTTATCTTTTGAAACCAGGCCAGTATGGTGATACATGCAGGTTGCTGCAATAATACGATCATTGATTCACTTCCCACTCATGTTCTGCCTCACACGAAATGGTATATTCATAACTTAGCACCTTGACATATATTTCTACGGATTATTAGTTTACTCAACCTTCGGAGGATAGGATAATCCGGGGACGGAACCTGAGCGCCGAAGGTGCGATATACGGCATATTTTCATCCCCCAGCCGGCATTTTTTATGATGCCGGTATCGCTTTATGCGATAAATCCTGAGGGTGGG
>JAJRYV010000046.1 GCA_024275575.1 bacterium | reverse complement strand
TATGCTTCTCATCCGCATGCGGCTGTATGGTTTTGAGCACATTTTCAATCAAGTTCGGATACTCAACCGACTCAAATTTCAATTGCTGCGTCTGCGATTCGAGTTTGGAGAAATCGAGTATATCGTTGATCAGACGTGCCAGCCGGTCGATATTGCGCATGGCCATGGATAAAAACTTGTCCTGATTGCTGTTGATTTCCCCGGTTGTGCCATCGAGCACCATGTTGATGGCGTTTTTAATGGAGGTCATCGGCGTGCGTAGCTCATGCGACAGGTTGGTGATAAATTCAGATTTCAGGCGTTCGAGCTCTTTTTCTTTGGTCATATCCTGCATGATGATGACGATATCACCCTGCCAGCCGCGTTTATCGGCAATTTTTGCGCAGATGAATGAAAATATCTGCACGTTTGGTGAGCTGGTTTCGATTTCCGTTTGCCATACCGGTTTTTTGGTTGAGAGAAAAGTTTTGACGATGGCATCCAGATCGATTCCGGTTTCAGCTTTAATCACAGCCTTGCTCGATTTTTCCTGCACCTTCAAAAGTGATTTTGCCAGGGGGTTTGTAAAAATGATTTCCAATTTGGCATTCATCATCAGCACACCAGCGGGCATGCTGGCGACAAGCGAGGAAATTCGCGCCTGGCTGGTCTGCAGGGCAGCCATATTCCGGCGCAATTTTTTAACCAGGCGGTGCCGTTCAAGCGCATAGTGAATTGAACGGTTGAGCATATTGGGGTCCATCTGCCCTTTGACGAGATAGTCCTGCGCCCCTTTTTGCATGGCTTCCGCCGCAAGCTCATCGTCGTCCAGCCCGGTTAGCGCGATCACCGGTGTATCCTGCGTCGTTGCGAGTACTTTGCCCAGCGTGCCGATGCCCTGGCTGTCGGGCAGGCATAAATCCAGCAAAATAATATCAACTTTATTCTCTTTGAGAAAAGTCAGCCCGACAGAAAGCCTGTCCGCCCATTCAATTTGAAAAGCATTGCGCATTTTCCGGCGCAAGGTTCGGCGGAAGGTCGACGCCATATTCGGGTCATCTTCGATGAGTAAAACTTGAATCGATGTCACATCCATATTCTAATCCACAACTGCGATCCTGCTCTCATTTTTCCATCGCCTAACCTTTATTATTCTCGCGGAGACGCAGTAGCGCAGAGAAAAACAGCATAACATATTTAAAAACAAAACTCTGCGTCTCAACGACTCGGCGAGATGATTTTTTTAATAAATAATCAAGTTTCCAACTATGCTTTAGAAGAACTACGATGAAATCTATTATTTATCAAGCCTCTTTAAAAAATTTGTGAATAATGCAGGCTAAATAGATTTCCCGACCTGAATGAAATGATCAGTTCTATGATGTAATATTCGTCATTAAAATACTGATTCTGCAACGGAATATTTGCCGGCAAGAACACGGCTGGTGTGAGCGGGTGGGGCGCAGATGAAACGTTTTGCATCCGATAAAGAATAAATGAGGGGAGATTAGCGGGAGCCTGAATAATTCTCACGCAGAGACGCAAATCACGCAAAGAAAAAATTAAAAAAATCTTTGCGTATTCTCTGCGTCTCGGCGACTTTGCGTGCGCTTTGGAATTTTCTTTTTCAAGTTCCGGTTTATCCGGGTGAGGGCGCTGGTGCGGATTTTAAATTTCGTGTACGGCCGGGACATCCTGTTTTTGTGCATTGAGGTAAGTCAGCCAGAGAAGCGAAACAAAATGCATGCCCCGTTGCGATAGCCCCTGGTAATCATCAAATTGAGCAAAAAATCCACTGAGACCGGCAAAAGCAAAAAAGGTGATGATACTGGCGATTGAGAATGAACGCTTTTTTTGCGCCAGAGCATTCGTCCAGACTGCAAGCAAAAAGAAGAGACTGCTATAGCGTAAAAAAAAGTGATGAATAAAAGATTCCAGGTTATGATCGAGGATAAAAAAGTTTTTTTCACACCACAGGCCGGTGGTGAAAACCGTTCCCCCATAGAGCAGCAAAAAAAGTAATGCACTTGTCTGCAACAGGTTCATCTTACGCATTTTACTTTGTAAAAACCCGAGACAAATGATAGCCCCGGCAAAGATAAAAAAACCACTGCGCATCAACCAGGCATGAGGAAAACCTTGCGCTGCGAGCTCCGAGAGCGTATTCCGGGAGACGGAGTAATAATCAGGGGCGATCCAACCGGCAACAAGCACGATGAGCAAATACAGGCCAAAGAGAATAGTCGTCAGCAATTTCATTTTCAATTAGTTATCCACACGAAGTCTGATTGCATATTTTAATCATTTATTTATAGCCGTTTTGACTGCAAACAAAAAAGGCAACCGGTCGGCTGCCTGTGAATTAAATGGGTTTGAAATCGTTCAACGAAACATCGCTTTGATGCTGCCCCAGGTTTGCCGGGCGCTGGAAATCGTGGGCACGACTTTTTCGATTTTTGAGTATTCGAAACTGCCGTCTGTTTTCATGATTTTAATGCGGTAATAAAAAGTGCGCGCGCCGGTAACTGATATTTTAAAAACCGAGATATCTTCATATTTATACTTATGTACAGGCTGGTTATCTTTTTTCGATTTAAAATAGACAAGCCTGGAGAAATTATTCTCGGTAAAAGCCCGTTGCAGCTCATAGCCTTTTACCCTACTTTCAGTCGCGGTTTCCCATAGAATAGTCACTTTGTTATAACCGGGATTAACATCAAATCTTTTGATGATGGCGTCGGCAAAAAGTAAACCCGTCAGGCTGCAGGCGAGCAAAAGAATGAGATTCAGCCTACTTTTCATAGTCCCTAACCTTCCAAAAATGTCTCAATTATAGACCAGCAATAATTTAATGAAATCGCGTCCATAGTCAAGGGATTTTAGCGTATTTCAAAAATGTCAGGAGAATGTCTTTATCTATCAATTCGGGTTGCCGTTCAGGCTTTGAAAATAAGCCCCAAAATACACGCTATAAATGTCAGGACGCTCAACTGCGGCAAATTATTATACGGCAGACTTGCTTTAATATCTGTTTTTTGATATTTTAATCCGATCCAGTTGTCTCTAACTTATTACTATTTCGGCAGAACCCTGAAGAAATGAAAACAGCGGCTTTTTACATAGGTTCTATCCCAATTCATAACGATGTCATTCTTGCGCCAATGGCGGGTTTTTCAGATATGCCTTACCGCTCCATCTGCCGCAAACTGGGCTCGGCGATGAGCTATAGTGAATTCGTCTCTACGTAAGCCATCGTTCGCGATAACCAAAAAACGCTACGTATGCTGCGCTATGATCCTGAGGAACGGCCCGTGGTGTTTCAAATTTTCGGGGCTGATCCCGTGACTATTCTCGAAGCGGCGAAACGCTTGCAGGATTTTAGACCGGATATCATCGATATCAACATGGGCTGTTCGGTAAAAAAAGTTTCCGGCAAGGGCGCCGGTGCAGCATTGCTTAAATCGCCGGCTAAAATCGGGAGAATTTTTAATCTGTTGAGTAAAGAATTGTCGATTCCGGTCACCGGTAAAATCCGTCTCGGCTGGGATACCGACTCACTCAACTATCGTGACGTCGTGCAGGCGATGCAGGAAAACGGCGCCCGACTGGTCGCTGTTCACAGCCGCACTAAAAAGCAGGCCTATAAAGACAGTGCGAACTGGCAGGCGATCGCAGAGATAAAAAACTTTGCCCAAATTCCGGTGATCGGCAACGGTGATGTGACCTGTGTGGCGGATATTGCACGGATGAAAAATCAAACCGGCTGCGATGCGGTGATGATTGCCCGTGCTGCTATCGGCAACCCCTGGATTTTCTCCCGAAAAGATGCCGCCGAGGTTACGCTGGCAGAAAAACTGCAGATGATTCGCCGTCACCTTGCAGCGAATCTGGCGTTTTACGACGGTGACTATGGCCTGATTTTATTCCGCAAACATGTCGTTAAATATGTCACTGCTGTTCACGGTGCGCGGGAAATGCGCGGCAGATTAGTGACGGCAAAAACCGTCGCGGAATTCGAGTCGATCGTCACCGAAGCCGAAGAAAACCTGGCAAAGCAGCCTGTTAACCCCCATCCTTGACAGTGACTTTTCAGCCACACTTAATTAAACCATTCCTGAGAATTTGGGAACACGAATTGAACTGAGTTTTTATAAATAGTACCTGAACAAAAACTCATCCCCAAACGTTATTCCCGAATGATTTTATCCGGAATCCAAGTTTGGTTGAGGCGACAAAAAATGGATTCCGTCTAAAAGAATGACGGAATGACGAAAATGTGGTGTTTTCGTTCAGACATAAAAAGGGACAGATTCAAATCCGCATTTTGATCACTTCATGGCCGGACAAGAGAAAATATTTACATTTCAAATTCTTGTAGGTCCACACTTCACAGGGTTTCTGCTGGTTTAAATAACGGCCGCGGGAAATTCGGTCCGGCGGGCCGAGCTGCATGTAAATCCGCCCCGCTTCCGTCTCCCAACCATGGCGTTCCGGTGTCGAAAATTGATGATTGACGAAATCCAGCCTGCGGTAAAATTCCTGCATTCTTTCATTATCCGGTGAGTTCGGCGTCGGGTCTTTGGCGGCCCAGAAGCGCAATAACGCCTGTCGTTTTTGCCGGGAATTCATATACTGTAATTGCCGGATTTCCGCCTCTGTGGCAATAAATTTAAGCTGGTTCACCAGGTCATCGATAGTCAATATTGAGTTTGAAACCACTTCACGCCCTACGGAAAAAAGGCGCTGCGTCACAGCGACGGTTTTTCTTTCGGGATCAGTGACGACAATTTTCAGGTTGTATCCACCCGGCGTCAATTCAGCAACAGGCAAAAGGGCGCTTTGAATACATTCACGGGCGCTGAAATAGCTGCCGCGGCTGATTTTTTTAACCATCTCGCCACTGCTTTGCGAAAAGATGATAAAATCCACCAGCAAATATTTTCGCGGAGCTTTGGCTGCAACCGGAATATTGTAGATTTCATAATAGACCGGAATGGTGGTGGCGAAAAAACTATATGCCGCATTTGGGTTCGGCTCAACATAAAGCCCGCTCTTGATAAACGGCCCTTCCTCCTTCGCTTCGATGATATGGGAGGCAAACTGAATCTCGGATAAATTCAGAGCAGGTGTCGAAAAAGCCGGCACCTGCATGGCAATTTTTTTTACGGCCATCCGGCCAGTGAGCTGATCGGTCACGACAATCCGGCAAAAATAGGTGCCGGCATCGATGATATAACTTTGCAAACAGCTCAGCACATCCCGCGAGGTCACTGTTTCCTCATATGATTGCACGCGCAACGTATCCGTCCGCAGGTTGCGGACGATTTGCTCATCCTGTTTTTGCAAAGAAATATCGACTGAAACTGCAGCCATATACTGGCGCATGCTTAACCGTCGAAAAGATAACTGGGAAAAAGCAATCTGGTTATAAATTTCCACATAGGATTGTGCGTTGGGTGCTTTAAAACAGACATAATCACTTTCAAAGACGGGGATATGACCCGGTGTTTTCGGAGCAGTATTATTTTCGGCGGCAGAAACGATGGTGGCGAATGCCAGGGGGAGCAGGGGGAGAAAGCAGTTTTTCATGGCACGGGTCTCCTGGAACGAGTACGGTGAAACCGTTTGAATATTTTATGATCGGTTGTTTATTTCGATATCAATTATTAATATGCCTCTCTCCTGTTTTTGTCATAAAATTTAAAAAGTATTCAAATCCTGCCGGATATTTTTCCAAAGTAGAAACCAGAAACCGGGTTTTATTCTTAGGAAGAAATTGGCAAGCATGTTTAATGCATTATCGACGGTTGGGGAAAAAGTAACGAGGATATTTCGCCGGAAAAATAAATGAGTGAAGAGTGAAGAAATGAACGTATTAGTGTAATTTCTTTAGGAATAATCAGTTTGCCGATTTGGCGCCACAGTCATGAATTTTCCGTAAAATGAAATCGTTTTTTTTCAGGCTTTTTTAAAAAATTCTATCTAAATACCGGCAACTTTTACTTTTATATGACGCCAGTGCCCCTGTTTGAAACGTAAAAATGAAAGCACGCACCTTGTAACATGTCCCAGGAGAATGGCAAGCCAGATATCCGTTGTTTGCAAAACGCCGGTCCATTGAATAGCGTAGCAATATCCCAGCGGCACAACAACCTGTGAAACAATCGAGATGAGCAACGGACTGCGGGTATCACCAGTTCCCTGTAGACCACCGGTATAGACCAGCGCGAGCGAAATGAAAATGCCGGAAATGCTGAGATAATGCAGCAGTTCAATACCGATTTTCAGAAGCGCGGTATCGGTCATGCCGAAAACAGCGAGAAGATGTTGCGGGATAAACATAAAAAGTGATCCGACAATGAGAGCGAGAGAGATGCCGACAAGACTGGCTTTTTTCACCGCTGCAGCGGTGCGCTGTGGTTTTTCAGCACCGAGATTTTGTCCGGCCACTGCTGCGGTGGCGCCCATCAACCCCACTGCAGTCCAGGTGACAAGGGCGAAAAGCTGGGTGTAAGAAACCGTAAATACGGCCTGTGCCTCGGCGCCCTGCGGCAGCGAGCCGACGAAGCGCAGCATCAAGACACCACTGACATTCACGACGATGCCCTGAAACCCCGTCGGCAAACCGAATTTGAAGAGTTGGCTGATCACCTGCCAGTCCGGACGCCAGTGCATTCGCCGGGAAAATTTGATAACCAACCTTTTTGAGAAGAGCAAATAGATACCAAACAAGCCGATGAGGTTTGTCGCGATCACGGTACCGATGGCCGCGCCAGTGGTTCCGAAAGCCGGAATCGGGCCAAAGCCGGGGATAAGCACCAGATTGAGCAACATGTTGAGCACAGTCAGAGCAACGCCCAATTGCAACGGCGTTTTCGCATCTCCGGCGGAGCGCAGAGTGCCGCCAAGCATGAAAAAGATGAGCTTGCCGAAGCTGAAAACGAACATCAGACGAAGATAGGGCAGCGCTTCCTGCTGCACTACCGGCGCTGCTTTGACAAGGTTTAATAATTCCGGCGCAAAAAAATAACCTATCGGGGCCATCACCCCCATGGCGAGAATAGCCGAAACCAGGATGCCTTGATAAACTGCATGGTTGACGTTTTTTTCATCGCCGGCGCCGGCAAAACGCGCCACCAAGACAGCCATTCCCGAATAAAGTGAACTGATAAAAACGACGACGACGAGAAAAATTTGCCAGCTCACGCCGATAGCGGCATTACCCTGGTAGCCGACGTAATGTCCCACCATGGTATGATCAACCACACCCTGCAAGCCGGCGATCATATTTTGCAGCATTGTCGGCCAGGCGAGTTTCCAGACCGCGGCGAGCACCGGCCCTTCAACGATAGATTTATCAAAATTTTCGGATTTCATCTTTATAAACAGAGCTCTTTATGAGTAAAATTCAGGGGGCTAAAATCGGCAATATATGCGCAATTTGCAAATCAATTTTCGTTCCGGTTCATTCGCGGGATAAAAAAAGAAAGGTGATAATTTGCAGGGAGAAATTAAAGAACACTGGTCATTTGAGAAATTTCTGCAAAAAATGCTATTTCGGGACTGTTGGCAAACAACGGAGAACAAAGTGAGATAACTCAAATCAAGCAACAGTTTCACCCCTATAATTTTTGGACATTAAAGTGAGGCTAAACGAGTTACCAAATCAAAAGATTTTTCCGCCTTTCCCCCTTCAACATTCATGTCGAACCTGCCGATTGCTGTTGATAAAAGAATGCCTCACAATTGAATTGTATAATTTATCCGAAAACCCGCCAGAGGTTATCTCATGAAAAATGTACAGTGGTTGAGTAGTTCGGAAATTCGCGAACAATTAGATATCAGCCTGCGTCAGCTATATTACTGGGAACACAAAGGCATCGTCAACCCGCACTCGATTACGATGGGGTCGCGAGAATTCAAGCGCTATTCTCTCACCGATCTCAATACATTACGCAAGGTAAAATCACTACTGGACCAGGGGTACACCCTGACAAGTGCGGCACAAAAAGCACGCATGAAAGCGAATTAGGATTTGCCATGGAACTCATCATTCTTCTCATCATTTCTGCGTGCATCGGCAGCTTTTTGAATGTCGTCATCTACCGTTTGCCGCGGAATGAATCGCTTATTTTCCCTGCATCCCATTGCCCCTATTGCGGCAAAGCGCTCAAACCATGGCAAAATATTCCGGTGCTGAGTTATCTGCTTTTGCACGGCCGCTGCGCCAGTTGCGGCAGCAAAATTCCATTGCGCTATCTCATCGTCGAGTTGCTGACGCCTTTACTGGTCTATTTTCTTTACCGGCATTTTGGTTTATCACTGGAATTTTACAAATATTCACTACTCATTTTGCTGCTCATCCCAGCCACTTTCATCGATATCGACCACCAGCTTTTACTCGATAAAATCACCTTACCCGGTATCGTTATTGGCCTGATGATTTCAATCTATGCCGCGCCGGGGAAATTTTATCTGCCGGTTTTGAGCATGTTGGCAGGCGGCGGCCTGCTGGCCCTGGTGGCTTTCATAGGACAATTGGCTTACAAACAGGAAAGCATGGGCGGTGGCGATATCAAATTCGGTGCGATGATCGGCGCTTTCATGAATATTGAGAGCATTCTGTTTGCACTGTTCGCCGCATTTTTTAGCGCTGCATTTTTCTCTATCATCGGCATGGCCTGCGGCAAATTACAACGTCGCAGCATCGTGCCGTTCGGGCCGTTTATCGCCCTCGGCAGCCTGGTTTCACTGGGTTTTAAAGGTCAAATAATAGCCATCTACCTCACCTGGATCGGGTGGGAATAATTGCGTTTACTACAGGAATTGCAATGCCTGCTGAATTATCTGAAACGACAATAAACAAGGAAACGACTGTTCCTATCGATGCGGATAGCCTGCGCCTGCTCACATTTCAAATTGCCAAGGCTGAAACCAGCGTCGCAACCTATCATAAATCCACTGATTGCATCGCTATTCAAACGCGCGGCCCCTTGCTTCCCGGTGATATTCAAAAAATTTGTGATAAAATTATTTCGCATGCCCGCCGTTTACATTGGCCATTGCCCGAGTTCAGCAAAATTCGTACAGTGATCAACGGCAAAGAAGAGGGCGGTTACATGCATCCGCATGCCATCCATCCGATTAAAAATTTACAGAGTTTTCACCTGAATTTTGATAGCGGCAAAGATTTTCTCATCTGTCTCGGTTTTGCCGAAAGCGGCATCGATATCAAAACCAATGATGCCCTGCGTCTCTGCGAAAAAAAGAAGGACAACGGTATCTGGATGCTCTGGCAGCGGCTGTTGGAAAGCCACGGCGAATACGAAGCACTGTTCCGCAATTTGATGGACGGCGTCATTTTATGCGATGAAAACGAGCATATTCTTTTCATCAATGAAAATGCGCAAAAATTAACCGGTATGGCGGAATTGCCGCCGATCGGCCAGCCGTTAATGCCAACGCCGATCTGCGATTTGACGGAAATTCTGCATGAAGCCATGGATAACGGGCTGCACCAACTCAATAAAATCATTCGCCTGAAAGACAACCGCGCCAACCTGCTCGGCGTACATGTGGCTCACGTTCCCGACCTGGAGAATCGCAGCATCGGCTGGCTGCTGATGCTGCGCGATATCACCGCAAGCTGGCAGTCCGATCATCTGCGCTCGATCATTTCCATCGCCAGCCACGAACTGAAAACGCCGCTTGTTTCCATGCAAAGCACGATCGATTTGCTCGCAGATGAGGAGATCGGCGAAATCAATTCAGATCAGAAGCGCATGCTGGCAATTCTAAAAGATGACATCCGGCACATGCGCCGCATGCTGCATGATTTACTCGACAGCAGCAAAATCACCGACGGTAAAATAAAACTCGATCGTCGACGGCATGTGCGTATCGACATGATCGCCAACCGGATCATCGAATCGTATTCGATCCTTGCGCAATCGCGCGAGATCAAAATTAAAACGCATTTCCCGGTGCATATCAAAACATTTACCGGTGATCGTGATCGCCTGACACAAATTTTGATGAACCTGATGGACAATGCCATTAAATTTTCTCTCCGGGGGGGCGAAATTAAAATGGCGATCGAGGAAAAAGATGGCTATTACTGTGTCAGCATAAACGATCAGGGCATCGGCATCGCCGCAGAGATGCAGGAGAAAATTTTCGAGCGTTATTTTCAGATTAGCGGCAGAGGCAATAGCAGTGGATTCGGTCTGGGGCTGTCCATCGCCCGCGATCTGGTTTTGGCGCATAACGGCAAAATCTGGCTCGAAAGCGAACCCGAGAAAGGCACGACATTTTATTTCACGATCCCAATTAAAAATGAATCCGAATCCACATAGCCACGATTGAAATCTGCAGATGAAGAAAAAAATACTAATTATCGAAGATTATGCCCATATCGTCGAGGTGTTGCGGGTGCGGCTGGAAAATGCCGGTTTCGAGATTCTCACCGCGTTCGATGGCCAGGAGGGGCTGCGCTGCGCTCGGGAAGACCATCCAGATTTGATCATTCTTGATGTGATGCTGCCGAAAATGAACGGTTACAAACTGTGCCGGCTATTGAAGTTCGACAAGAAATATCAGGATATTCCTATTTTCATGCTGACATCGAGACGCAAACATTCAGACCGGGAGCTGGGCGAAAAAACCGGTGCCGATGAATATCTGACCAAACCCTATGAACCGAAAGAGCTTGTGCGCCTGATCCAGCATTATTTGAATTGACTTGTATTTTTCCGGTCTCCTCCCGGTGAAAATAAAATGATGATATTATTGAACTTTTAAATTCAGCAAAAATTATGAGTCAGGAAAAACTTGCAGAACTTCTCGACGGCATTTCCGAACTGCCTACTTTGCCGACGGTTTATTTGAAATTGAACCGTCTTTTACAGTCCTCGCAATCGAATGCCAATCAGATTTCCCGTATCATCGAATCGGATCAGGCGATTTCTTCAAAAGTATTGCGGTTGGTCAATTCGTCGTTTTTTGGCTTTAGTCGAAAAATCACCCAGATCAATCAGGCTGTGGTTTTACTTGGCTTTAACGCTATTCGCAGCGCGGTGCTCTCGATTTCCGTACTGGAATCCTTCCAGTCGGCATCGAGTTCCAATTTTGATCGACGCCTGTTCTGGGAGCATTCCATCGGCGTCGGCACTATCGCGCGGCATCTCGCCAAGGAGCTGCGGTTAGGCATGGAAGAGGATGCTTTTTCTTGCGGTATTTTGCATGATATCGGCAAGCTGGTTCTCGATCAGGTTCTGCCGGAAAAGTTTAAAAAAATCATCGAAACCGTCGAAAACCGCCAGTGCACGATTCTCGAAGCGGAACGGTTGGTGCTGGAAACTGATCACTGTGAAATCGGCGAGTATTTACTCGAACACTGGAGTTTACCGCACATGCTCGTCGAGAGCGTGGCGCTGCACCATTCTCCCTCGATTTTGCGTAGTAATCCACAGATGGTGAGTCTGGTGCATCTAGCGGATATTTTGGCGCGCAAACTGCAAATCGGCTCCGGCGGCGATCCCTATATTCATGAAATCAATCTGTTCGCCATGGAAGAGCTGGATATCGAGCCGATGGACCTGGAAGAATTGACGGAAACTATCGGTGAAAAAATTAAGGAATCGGCTGATTTACTAGCGCTGGTGCATTGATGGCAGCAATACTCAAACAAAATGACGAAAAACTCGGTGAAATTCTCGTCGATCACGGCTACATCACACTGGAAGTTTTAGACAAGGCGCTGCAGGAACAACGGACGACGAAGGAAGAGCTTGCAACGCTGCTTCTGCGCCGCGGTTACGCCAAAAGCGACGAAGTACTGCGTTGTGTCGCCGAGCAACTGGAAATTCCCTTTCTCGAGCTTGAAGATTACGAGATCGAGCGCGAGGCTACCGACCTTCTGCCGAAGGAAATGGCCTATCAGTTTCGCGTCATTCCGGTTTTCAAAATCGGCAATGTACTCACGGTCGCCATGTCCAACCCAGCAGACGTCTCGGTTACCGATAGCCTGCGGCGCACGACCAAACTGGAAATTGAAGCGGCCATCAGTCCTGCTGAAGACATAAAAAATGCTCTCGCAGAGATTTACGGGCCAAACGAGGTCATCGACAGCTCATACGATGAAGTCATCGAAAAAATACAGGCCGAACAACCACAAACCGAGGATGAGCGTTCTCCCGAATCATTGAAACAGGCAGCCGAAGATGCGCCGGTGATCAAATTGGTCAATCTCATCATCGGACAGGCGATCGCCGAAGGCGCTTCGGATATTCATATCAATCCGGAAGAGGACAAGTTGTTGGTGCGTTATCGCATCGATGGAATTTTACGCGAAGCTTTCACCCCGCCGAAAAACCTGCAGGCGGCGATCATTTCACGGATGAAGATTCTTTCCGAACTGGATATCGCCGAAACGCGCATTCCGCAGGATGGTCGCTGTCAGGCGGTATTTAATGGTCATGGCGTCGATCTGCGGGTTTCCACGCTGCCCACTGTTTATGGCGAAAACATCGTTTGCCGCATTCTCGATAAAAGCAGTCTGATGATCAATCTTGAAGATTTGGGATTTGGCAGTGAAAATTTGGCCAATCTGAAAAACGCCCTTTCCAGTTCTTACGGTATCCTTCTCGTCACCGGGCCGACAGGTTCAGGAAAAACTACGACGCTGTATTCCTGTTTGAACAAAATCAATACGCCGGAAAAAAATATCATCACCATCGAAGACCCGGTGGAATACCGATTGCCACTCATCCGGCAAGCGCAGGTAAACACCAAAGCCAAAATGACTTTCGCCGCCGGCCTGCGATCGATTTTACGGCAGGACCCCGATATCGTTATGGTGGGTGAAATCCGCGATTCTGAAACTGCAAAAATCGCTGTTGAAGCGGCGCTCACCGGCCATTTGGTGCTCTCCACTTTACATACCAACGATGCACCCGGCGCCATCACCCGGTTGATCGAAATGGGCGTCGAACCGTTTCTCGTCGCCAGCTCCACTATCGGTGTTCTGGCGCAACGGTTGGTTCGCAAAATTTGCCCCAAATGCAAATATGCTTACAACCCGACAGCCGATTTATTGCGCGAGCTGGGATTTAACCCTGCCAAAAGAAACTGGGTTTTTTATCAGGGGCGGGGCTGCAAACAATGTAATAACCTCGGTTACAAGGGGCGGTTGGGAATTTATGAAATTCTTCTTTTTAATGAAGATGTGAGAACACTTTGCCTGCAATCAGCAACTTCTGACGACATAAAAAAAGCAGCCATCCGTAACGGCATGCGTACCTTACGGCAGGATGGATTTGTCAAAGTGCTCAAAGGCATCACAACGATCGAAGAAGTGATGCGTGCCACCAATGTTGACACATAAAGATTTGAATAACAGCAAAAGGGTTCACCATGGAAAAAAGAAAGGTACTCGTCGTTGAGGATACCCCCGAACTTGTTTATCAGTTCAAAATCCGGCTCGCAGCAGCAGGATATGAGGTGCACACAGCAAACGATGGCAGTAAAGGCCTGGAGATGGCCCGTTCCATCTGCCCTGATCTAATTCTGCTGGATTTAATGCTGCCGGAAGTCGATGGATACAGGATTTGCCGGTTTATAAAATTTGACAAGGAATACGAGCATATTCCCATCATCATCGTGACAGCCCGGTCACTGGAATCCGATACAGAGCTGGCAATGGAGGCCGGCGCCGACGCTTATTACGTTAAACCCGTCAACTGGCCGGAGTTGTTGATAAAAATGAGTGAACTCATTTCCGCTAATGAGAAAAGCGGCAAAATCAAGCAGGTCGGCTCAAATAAACAGGGATGATCGCAAACGCTGCCGCGTTTGTATTTTATCGAGGAGGCACAATTGACAAAGAAAAACATCCTGCTTGGTGAGTTCCTGCTTGAACAGGGTCTCATAAATGAAGAACAACTCAGCCGGGCTCTAAAATACCACAATGAGAATGGCGTAAAACTCGGCCGGGCTTTTATCGATTTAAATATACTCAAAGAAAAAGATATCATCCGCAGCCTGAGTACACAATTGGGCGTGCAATATATCAATTTGAAAAACTATCGCTTCGACAAAGAAGTATTGAATGTCATTTCAGCAGAGACCGCGTGGAATTATTGCGTATTCCCCCTCTTCCGCTTGCACAACCGCTTGAGCGTTGCAATGGTCAATCCGCTCGATGTCTATGCCCTGGATGAACTGACCCGGGCAACCAAATTGAAAATCGAACCGGTCATCGCCATGGAAGCGGATATTCTTACCGCCCTGGCGGAGTATTACCCAAAAGAAATGCTCACGGCGCACCTGCAGCAAAGCAAAGCCGCAGCTGATGACATTTTTCCGGTGACCATCATCGAACAGGGGCATGAACAGGATAATCTTCTTTCGCATATTGATGACCTGCTGAAAAAGCTGGTCGATAGCCAAGTTTTTAAGGCGGTGGTCGTCGCTGACAAGCTACGGGTATTTAAAACCAATAGCGCCGAACTCTGGGATTTGCCTGAGGAGATGGATGCCAAAAACTTCATCCGTATGATCTGCAATTTGGCAGACGACATGTATCCCGGTGACCGCGGCCCCAAATGTTTTCAAATCGAAAAGGAAATCGATGGAAAAACCGTGCGCTTTCATTTGTTCTCCAGCTCGGCAAGCCAATATCAAAGCCTGACTTTTCATATTCAAATGGAACGGCAGAGCATTTTGCTGCAACAGAAGTACGCCCAGTTTGAAAAGTTGTACTCGCAAAAATTGCCCACGGGCATAACCATCATTAGTTCACCTGAGGAAATCTATCTCAATGATACCTTTTCTTCTTTGTTAAAACGGGCAAAGCAGGATTTTAACAACCCCATCTCGATAGAAACAAAATCAGCCTATCTCGATTCCGCTGTTCTGCAGTTGACTTGCATTCATAAAAACGAACAAATTTCAGCTATGCAATTTGCTGCCCTCTCCGGTGTTGATTGCCTGTTTTTAAAAGATATACGAGATTCATATACACTCAGCGAAGCGCTCAACATGGCGGAGACCGGCACTGCTGTCGTCATTGCGCTGCAGGCAGCTAATCCGTGGGAACTTTTTCAAACCATTCTGTCCGACGTCGGCAAATCACGCCTTGCCCACCAGTTGCGCCAGGTGTATATCAATTATCCTGTCGCACGTGTTTTGCATGATAAACCGGATTTTATCACCAGCCTGAAAAAAAACATCGCCCGGCACAGTGATTCGTTACAAAAGACTGCCTTGCTCGAAGCCCTTTGGGTTCGCGAAAATGCCGATACACACGGTGACGAACAATTAATTTTCGAACAGGCAGCATCCATTCTTCGCAAGAACCTGCGCGAGCAAATTTCCAAAATACTGGCTGCCCCTGTTGAAACATAAACGTTTTTAAATACATAAAATGTGCCGATATGAGAATTATCGGAATTTGCTATTAAGGTTTTTAAAATATGAATGACAAACGCATTCTCATCATAGATGATGAAGAAGATTTTACAAAACTCGCCGCCGAGTTGCTGGAAAATCAGGGTTATATCATCGAGCGGGCCTATTCGGGCATGAGCGCCATACAACTCGTCGAAATCCATAATTTCGACTTGGTGCTGCTGGATTTGATCATGCCGGTGATGCATGGCATCGAAACGCTGAAAAAATTAAAAAACAGCCGCCCATCATTGCCTGTTATCATTCTCACCGGCAACGAGCATATCGAAACAGCGATCGAAGCGATGAAGTTGGGCGCTTACGATTACATTGCCAAACCGGCGGACTGGGACCGTTTGAAAGTTATCATTCACAATGCATTGCTCACGGGCAGTTTGACGGCTGAAGTCCACCGTTTGCGAGGCGAGCTCAAAGATAAGTTCGGTTTCGGCAACGTCATCGGTATCAGCCGCCCGATGCAGACAGTTTTTCAAAGTATCGAGAAAGTGCTCGACAGCCCGGTAACCGTGGCTATCCATGGGGAGAGCGGCACTGGGAAAGAACTGCTGGCCAACGCAATCCACCACCATGGCGGGCGCAAAAATAAACCGTTTGTACCGGTAAACTGCGCAGCCATTCCGGAATCACTCCTGGAGAGCGAACTTTTTGGACATGAAAAAGGTGCCTTCACCGGGGCCTATAACATGCGCCCCGGTAAATTTGAACAGGCGAATGGCGGTACCATTTTCCTCGACGAAATCGGTGAGATGGCGCAGACGACACAGGTAAAAATTTTACGTATTTTACAGGAACAGCGTTTTCAACGCGTCGGCGGCAGTGAACTCATCGAGGTCGATGTACGCATCATTTCAGCAACCAATAAAAACCTCGAAGAAGAAATGAAACAGGGGCGTTTCCGCGAGGATTTGTATTATCGTATCAGTGTTTATCCCATAAACATTCCGCCGTTGCGCGAAAGAAGAGAAGATATTCCGGTGCTGGTGGCCTTTTTCATTCGCAAATTCCACGAAACCACCGGCCATGCGGTCGTCGGTTTTTCCAGCAAAGCGATGGATTTCCTGATCAATTACAAGTGGCCAGGTAATATACGCGAGCTGCAAAACGTTATCGAACGTTCCATTCTCACCGCTGGTTCGGGTTTGATCCAACCCGAACATCTACCAATGACGATTACATCTTATAATGCACTTAATAATCATACGAACAACGGCATGCTCGATATTCGTACCGCAGTTAGTATGAGTCGCCGCATCATTCCGCTGGAAGAGATTGAAAAAGAAGTACTGCAACATGCACTCAAATTAACCAATTATAATATGAGTTCCACAGCAACTGCTCTGGGGATCGGCCGCACCACACTTTACCGAAAAATCCACAAATACGAAATTCAGGTTCCCCGCTTCGCCATCTCGGCGATGAACAGCAACTGATTCGCCTGCCATGCCCGTTTTTACCTACAAGGCAATCAATACCAGTGGGGTAATTGTCGAGAATACTCTCGAAGCGGCCACAACGACCGAAGCTGGTGACAAGTTGCGCTCGCTTGGCTATCACCCCCTGCACATAAAAAGTAAAAGCGCCGGACTCAATCTTGAGATATTTTCCAACAAGCCTAAAATTAAAGTCGATGATGTCATCGTCTTCACCCGCCAACTGGTGGTGTTGTTAAAAGCCGGCGTTCCCTTGCTTTCCTGCCTCGATGCCCTTGCCGAACAGGCAGAGAATGAATCCATGCGAGAAATTATCAAACATATTTATGTGGATATCGAAAGCGGCATCAGTTTTTCGGAAGCGTTGAACAAACATCCACAGATTTTTGAAAAAATGTATATCAATACCATCCGCGCCGGTGAAATGGGCGGCGCGCTGGACAAAGTGCTCGCGCGGCTGGCGGAACTCATGGAATTTGATCGTGAGACCAAAGCGCAGATAAAATCTGCAATGCGTCATCCGCTGATCATCGTCATCTCACTCGGGGTCGCGTTCATTTCGCTGATGCTTTTTGTAGTGCCGAAATTTATCGATATGTTTGCTAAACTCGGGGTCAATTTGCCTTTGCCGACACGCATTCTCATCGGTATGTACACCGTCATCTCGGGATACTGGTATATCGTCGTCGGCGTTTTGATGCTCGCGGTGATCACCTTTAAAATATGGGTAAAAACACCGGCAGGTGCATACAGTTGGGACCTGGTTAAACTCAAAATGCCGATTTTCGGCAGCCTGATTATGAAAAGCACGATGTCACGCTTTACCCGTATGCTGGAGACCTTGAACAGCAGCGGACTGCCGATTCTGCAGGCACTGGATATCGTTGCCCGCACCGTCGGCAATGAGGTCATCGGCAAAGAAATTGAGAAAGCAGCGCAGGGTGTACGCAAAGGTGACGGCTTGGCTGTGCCCCTGAGACAGAGTAAACTCTTTCCACCGATGGTCATTCGCATGATTGCCATCGGCGAGCAATCCGGCTCCCTGGATGAGATGTTGCTCAACATTTCCGGACATTACGACGTCGAAGTTGATTACGCCGTCAAAAGTTTGTCTTCGATGATCGAGCCGATAATTACCGTTGCGCTGGGGATCATCGTCCTGTTTCTGGCTCTTGCCATCTTCCTGCCGATGTGGGACCTCACCTCGATTGCACAATAGCATGTTTGAATGTGCTCGTTGCCGGACAATTCTTCGCCCCCGTCATGCCTGATAAAATCAATTTCCGGCTCGCAGGATTATACCATTTTGAAACAAGGCAATTTGCCGCGCTTCAGCGTCTGCCATTTTCACCAATAAATCCCAAATCGGCACGCCATTTCAAATCGGCACAGCTCATCCTAATTTCAGAAAGAACAGTAACCCACTCGAAACCATCCGCTGCCGGCGGTGATCGTATACCAATTTGAAACAGGCGAAAACCCGGTGCAAAACAATCCGCTAACTAAAATTGCCAAACTGTAAAAAAATTACTGCCCTTAACATGCCTATTTAAATGAAGTTACATTTTTAAACCCGGCGCTCGCCTTAAAAATGGCATACAGGTTGTATAAAATGCAGACGATTGGTCAAGAGAGAATTTAGTTCAATTCACTTAATTATTTTCTGGAGCAGGCTTATGAAGAACCAAAAAGGTTTTACACTAATTGAACTTATCATGGTCATCGTCATTCTCGGCATTCTGGCCGCTGTCGCCATTCCCAAATTTGTGGATTTGAGCGGCAACGCCGAGGCCAGTGCGTGTAAAGCGAATTTATCCGCAGTCGAAAGCGCAATGGCGTTGGCTTATGCACAAAATGCCGCTTCCGGCTCGCCCGGATTTCCGGCCGATTATGCGGTCACTTCTTACTATGCATCCGGAAGCGTGCCAACATGCCCAAGTGGCGGGACCTATACTTATGCTGCGGCAACAGGAACGATAACCTGTAATCAGGCGGGGCATAGCCGATAACCTTTCTCTGTCCGCTGGGGAAGCGTGAGAGCGTTTCCCCGTTTTTTTTGATCGGCTGGCTGCCGGCGCAACCGTGCAAGCAAGTCTTCTTCAATAAAACGCAGGCTTGATGAAAAATGATTTAAAAAATTAACTCAGGAGAGAAGGCGGGGAAAACAGAGGGATAAAAAAATGAAGCGAACTGAATCAGGGAGAATATTTAGAAACGCCAACGGCCACACCTTATTAGAACTCATCGTCGTCATTGCTGTCGTCGGCATTCTTGCTGCAGTCGGCCTCAGCCGGATGAAAGATTCCCCGGTTTCCGCCCTGCGCGCCAATGCTGCACGCGTTGTCGTCAATGATTTTCGCTATGCGCAGGAAATCGCCATGACCTATGGTCGCTCCGTTCGCATCGATATTGAAAAGGGGCTCAATCAATACTGTTTAAAATGGAACGATACAAATGAGTATTTACCGTCGATTATCGGTAGCGGTAACTTTATTCGGCGATTCGGCGAAAATGAATTTCAGGATGTCCATATAACCGATACGGATTTATCGAATAACAACCTCCGGTTTCGGACAAATGGTGAACCGTTCACCAATGGCCAGAAACTCACAGAACAGCGGCTTGCGGTGGAACTCGACCACATACACAGCATCGTCGTGATTCCCGAGACCGGGCTGGTCAAAATACTTTCGCAGTAAACTATGAAGACAGATGAACTCAAAATCAAGGCCGGTAGAAGCTTTCTGCGATCTGAAAGTGGTTTATCGCTGATTGAATTAATCGTCAGCATTACTATCACAGCCATTATTTCACTCGTCATCGGGCAAATGCTTTCCAGCGGCGCCGCAGCCTATAGTTTTGTCATCGAACGTAAAGACGCGATGCAGACCAGCCGACTGGCCTTGATGCGCATCAAAAAAGAACTGCGGCAAATTGCTTCCAAAGATTCACTCATCGCTGCCACAGGCGATTCTATCCGTTTCTACCGCCAGGGAGGAACACTGATTACCCTTACCAAAAACGGAACCAAATTAAACCTGAACAACCAAACTCTGGCCGATCATATTTCCATGTTCCAATTATCTTATTACAACGACCAGCGCAATTTGCTGACCATTCCAATTGCCAATTTGTACGATATTCATCAGATAAAAGTTGAGCTGAGGGCTTCAGTCAATGGCAACGATATCTATCTTTTTAATGAGATTAAACCACGCAATTTTTAAGATTTGCAAATGCCAGCGGGGTGTCTCGCTTGTCGAGTTGATTTTTGTCATCATCTTTCTCGGTATTGCGCTGGCGAGCACATTGACGATGGTGAGTACCAGCGTGACCCAGAGCATGGATTCGGAAACCTTATCTCTGGCTTCGATGCTGGCCGAGCAAAAGATGGAGGAAATCAGAGGGGACAAAAACGGCCGCGGTTATTTTTATATCACGAGTCAGAACTATGAGAACGAAGCAAACGCCGGCGGGTATTCCGGTTTTACACGCTCCACAACCGTTACAACCTATCAAAACTATAAAAAAGTAGAAGTTGTCGTCGCCAAAGAGAATATCCCATCGGTCATGCTGGTGACATATTTAACCAATTATTGAGACGATAGTCCGGGCTATGAAATTGCGCGATATAAAAACTCTTGTGAATTTGATCCGGCAAAATGAATCCGGGGTCTCGCTCCTGCTGGCCATTTTTCTCGGCATTGCACTCAGCTCAATCGGTTACGCCACTTTCCAGGCCGTTATTATTGCCGGGCGCACTTCAGGTGACCACGCACAGTCGATGCAAGCCTTTTGGATTGCCGAAGGCGGCATGGAGCGTGCATTGCGCTATCTGCGATTTGCCAGCCCGCCCCCCGGTGGCACCGCCCCGTTTACTTACCAGCATGATATCGTTGTCGGCAGCGGTAAATACACCTCAACAATCGACCCGGATGATGCCAATATCGGTACTTATATCAAAGGCTATACGATCACCGTGGAAGCCGAAGTGGGGAAGATTTCACGCAGTATTCGCAGCCACGTTCGCACCTCAACTTTTGGCAAATATGCCTATCTTTCCGGATCGGAAGGTGGTACAATCTGGTTTACCTCCGCCGATCTCATCGAAGGGCCGATGCATTCCAACGACCGCATTTCGATAACCGGATCGCCGACATTTATGGGAAAGCTAACCAGTTCAGCCACTAGTTTTAACCAGGGCAGCGGTTTTAATCCCGATTTTCAGCAGGGCTATCAGCTCGGCGTGCCGCAAGTCGATTTTCCGGTATTACAAGATGTCATCGACAATTATCTGTTGGAAAATGGTGGTTCGAATCCGCCACTCACCATCGACGCCCGTTTTAACCGCGACGCGGAGATTACTTTCAATTCCGACGGCACCATCACTTACAGCGTCTGGCGCTACAGTTGGTGGGGGGGTAAAATTTATATCGAACACGATCAGGTCGTTTCCCTGGCATCCGTCAGTGGCATGATCAACGTTAAGGGCGATGTCGATATCAAAGGCACTGTCAACGGGCAGGTGACACTGCTCGCCTCCGACAACATCAACATCATCGATGATATTGTTTACCATGATTCGGACGCCGCCGGAGTACCATCGCCGGCAAGCACCGATCTGCTCGGCATAATCAGCGTAAAAAACATCGTCATTGCCGATACCTGGGAGAACCGCAATAATTGCGTCATCAACGGCGTCATGCTGGCGCTCGGCAATTCATTCACGGTGGAAAATTATTGGTCGGGCGCACCACGAGGCACACTTTCCGTTTATGGCTCTCTCAGTCAAAAAGTGCGCGGCCCGGTTGGCACGTTCGGCGGCTGGGGCGGTAGTACAGGATACGCAAAAAACTATCATTACGATCAGCGCCTCAATTCAATGATTCCACCCTATTTCCCAACAACAGGCCAATACGAAGTGACAAACTGGACAGACCTGAGTTATTAAAATGAGAGCAAAAAAAATAAAATTTGTCATTTTATTCCTGCTCTTGCGGCCCGGAGCTTTGCCGGCTTCCACGATCAGCGGCTTTGTCAAGGGAAGTTTGACGGCGCAAAACAGCCCGTATGTCGTCACCGCTGATCTCAAAATAGCTGCCGGTGATACACTTACCATCGAACCTGGCGTCATCTTGAAATTTAATACCTCGACCGGTTTTATCATCTCCGGGAACTTGCAAGCAATGGGAGCTGAAACCGATTCAGTTTATTTCATTTCCAATCATCCCGGTGCAACACCGGGCGATTGGACCGGGATCTATTTCAGCCCTGGCGCTGAGGGCAATCTCGAATATTGCGTCATTAAACATGCCGGTGTCGGTTCGACGATGGATGCCAGCGCACCGTTTTTTTTCCAATGCCTGTTCACCCAAAACAATACCGGAATCGATTGCCTCGCCGGGGCAAACGGAAAAATTGAAGAATCACTTTTTAAATTCAATCCCAACGCCGGGATTCGTGTTCTCAATGCAGCGCCGGAAATCAAACGCTGTATATTGCAGCAAAACAGTGAAAACGGCCTGGAATCGGCGATCGTTATGCAAGGAGCCGCTGGTGCCATCGTGCAAAACTTCATCTCCCAAAATGTCAATTCAGGTATCGATTTGACCAATAGCTCGGCAGTTAGTATTTACCAGAATACCATTGTCAACAATGACATGGGCATCACCATATCGGATTGCAGCCCGACGGTGATCAACAACATTATCGCATTTAACGCTACCGGAATCTCAACTGAAAATAGCGTCCCCGCTGCTTTTTACAACGCCGTTTCAGCGAACAGCGGCGGCAATTTTATCACGCCGCCGGCCGGGCTTGGCGTGCTGATGCGGGTCAATACCCGCGGCGATTCCTGCGACGCCTATTTTAACATCCAGCTCGATCCGGAATTTTACAATCCGGCCGGAGGAGATTTTCGCATACAGGTCGGTTCGCCATGTATCGATACCGGTGATCCCACCAATCCCGCCGGTATCTGGATTGCCGGCGCCGCCCCGGATATGGGTGCCTATGAAAATAACGGCGTGGTGGTGCCGGTGGAGCTTCTTTCCTTTACGGTGCTGCAAAATGAACTGCATTGGAGTACGGCCACAGAATCGAATAATCTCGGTTTTTATATTGAAATGGCGATAAAATCAGGCGAGCCTTTTTCGCAGATTGGCTTTGTCGCCGGCGCCGGCACCACCGTCGAACCGCAGTTTTATTCTTTCGCCATCCAGCCGGTTGGGTACCCCCGGTTTTACCGCCTGAAACAAGTGGATTTTGATGGTTCAAGCAGCTACAGCCAAACCATAAAAGTCGAATCAAAAATATCCACTATACGCCGCTTGCAAAACTTCCCCAATCCATTTCATGGCCGCCAAAAAACAGCGGTCCAGTTCAGGATTGACGAAAAAAAAACTTATATCACACTTAAGGTGGTCGATCTTCTCGGGCGGCAGATAAAATTACTCGTAAATGAGGTTTACACTCCCGGAATTTTCACCATCGTTTGGGATGGCCGGGACGATGCCGGGATGGCGGTCAGCGCCGGACATTATTTCTATATTTTACGAAGTGAAAAATGGAAAATCAGCAAAATGCTGACGATTTTGAAATAGAGTTATTGATTCGATCTTTTACACCACAAAAATTCCGATCAAGCCGGCGGCTTAAGTGTCGATAAATCAAATAATAATTCCGATACTGAATTCAGCAAGACACCGCATGTCCTGTTCGCAAAAAATGCCATACTAAAATGAAATCCCTTCTACAAAAGCATTTACACAATTCCCGAATTTCCACACTTGCGCTGCTATTCCTGGTTTTCTCCATTGTGGCTTGTAAATCCGACAACCCCACTGATCCGGGATCGAATTCAAACGGCAATGGTACGGCGACGATTTTGACCAGCCTGACCGCCACACCCGCAACTATCGGCATCGGCGGCAGCGCCCGCATTGCCGCCATCGTCGTCGATGAAAATGCCACGCCGCAATCCGGCAGGGTGGTCGCCTTCAGCACCAATGGCGGCAGCATCAGCCCTTTCGATACGACCAACGTCATCGGAGTTGCCGAGGCGATTTATCGCGGGCCGTCGGAAACCGGCATTTTTCGTATTTATGCCCGCCTCGGCGAACAAGTCGACAGTATTTCCATCACCATCGATAATCAGATCACTCAAAATTTGCAGATCACACCTGAAGCAGGGCGCATTCTCGCCAATGGTTTTTCTATCGATATGTTGAAAATTTCCGTCTGGGATACGGAGCAGAAACCGATCGTCAATGCCCGGGTTGCGTTAGAAACCGATGCCGGCAGAGTCGCACCATTCGTCATCACCGATGCTAATGGACTGGCTTACACACCACTGCGCTCGCAGGCGTCACAGTCTGATATTGCAGCAACGATTCATGCTTCAATCGGTGAAATTGAGGCCGCTTCACTTGTGCTGTTTTCTGGCGTCACCTTTACTCTCGAGGCCAATCCTGCAGCAATCATCGCGGATGGAGGTAATTCATCTTCACGTATTCGGGCCATTTTAAAAGAAAGCACCAGTAAAATCGCCATTCCTGATGCAGAGATAAAATTCGGCGCCGATCTCGGCACCATTCCCAATGCTGTGGAAACTGATGCCAGCGGTGTTGCTGAGGCAATATTAAAAAGCGCAATTCAGACTGGAAATTCGATGATCGTCGCCTCTTACGGTGATTTCATCCGCGATACGGCTTATGTTTATATGGGGCAGTCGATTCCGACTTATCTCACATTGACGGCGGCCAGCACCGAACTCATCGCCGACGCCAAAAGCTCAACTCAACTGAAAGCTGTGGTCACTGACGCTGCGGCGAATCCGGTTCCGGACGGCACAGTCATTCAGTTTACACTGATACAGGGCAGCGGTACGCTGGGAACACAACGAACAACAAAAAACGGTATTGCGCTAAGCACGCTGACAAGCTCGCGAACACCCGGCCTGGTGCAAGTTGCAGCCACCGTTGCCGGCCTGAGCGACACAGTGAGCGTTCAATATAACGTTGGTGAACCTGCAACGATCACTATGAACAGCGACAGCACAACGCTGCCCGCTGACGGCCGTACGACAACGACAGTTTATGCCACGGTGACCGATGCCGTCGGTAATCATTTACCTGACGGCGCCATCGTACACTTTCAGGCGAGTTTCGGCGATATTACCGCAACGGCGGAAACTGTCAACGGTACGGCGCTGGCGACCTATTCATCAAAAGAAACGGGTTTGGCGGAATTGACGGCAAGCATCGAATCGGTCTCACGCACCATCACCATGCGCCTGCGCCCGGGGCCGGCAAACAGTATTTTGCTCACTTACGACCCCACTTCGCTGGGGGTAAAAGATTCCGGTCGCAACACAACGCTGACGATCACTGCCGATATTCGCGATGTGCAAAACAATCCGGTACTCGATGGCACGCGGGTAAGATTTAATATTTTTGCCTCGCCCGGCGGCGGCGAATTTTTAAGCACACTTGATCCGGTGTCGACGATCAATGGCCTCGCCCATGTTTCACTAAACGCCGGTATCCGCTCCGGGACCGTACGTATTCAGGCTGAAGTTGTCGACACCAATAATGCTCCGTATTCACCACCCATCGTGGCGATTTCTACCGATGTCATTATCTTTGCCGGGCCGCCGTATATCGAAAATATCAACGACCGCTCCACCAGCCATCTTTCCACCGGGCCGAAGCCGGTTAATATTTTCGGCTGGCAGATCGTCAACAACACCACTACACTGACAGCCGTGGTCGGTGATAAATACAACAATCCGGTTCCAGCAGGCACCGCAGTCTATTTTACGACTTCGGGTGGCGTCATTTCCACCTATACCGGCTACACCGACGAAGAGGGCGTCGCGACGGTGACATTGCACAGCGCCCAGCCTTATCCGAACGTACCACGCTATTATAACACATTTCTGGACCCCAACGGAATG
>JAJRYV010000045.1 GCA_024275575.1 bacterium | reverse complement strand
CACCCGCATCGCCGATCATCCCTTCAAAAAAACTCGATGAGCTCTTGCCGAATGTTTGGCAGACACTGCCCAGTTCCAACAAGCTATAATGCGGTGAAAAACAAGGTGTGCTCGGCCGAATGCTTACAATGTTTTGAAAGCGAACTCTGCGAATGGCTGCGGGGTGCATTAGTAAAGAGTTGAAATTAACGTATATCTCAGGCAAGGATGGTAAACCAAGTACCCCTGAAAAAGATTGGAAGACAGCAGAACAGTGAGCAAGTATTATCTGATAATCAAACTCACCCTGCGATTTGCCTGCAACCCCCGCTTTGCCCCGGATTCTTCGATGCGCAGCCGCGTATCGGCATAACCAATGGCAACAAAGCGATGCGGATCAACTTCTTTGGCGATGAGATAGCGGATGACATGTGTTGCCCGTGCGGCAGACAGTTCCCAGTTTGACGGATAATCCGATTTTTTACTCAGCGGAACCGTATCGGTGTGTCCCTCTACTTTGATATGGCGATCCGCCACTTTTTCGCTTTTTAAAATATCGCCAATGCCCCCCAAAATTGGGTAGGCGCCTTCCTTCAGATTGGCTTTACCCGAATCAAAAAGAATCTTGTCCTGAAAGGTCAACAGCAGTCCCTCTCCTGTGAGTTCAACTTCAACACTTTCCTGCAGATTGTGTTCAGCCACCAATTGCTCGACGACTTTTTCCAGTTCGCTCAACGGTAGTTTATCACTCTCACTGAAGTATTCCATGATAGCTTCAAATTTGGCTTGATCAACCTGCGATATGGCGAAAAACAGGACAAAAAACGCCAGCAGCAGCGTCACCAAATCACTGTAGGACATCATCCAGGTTTGGCTCTCCCCTTTGTTTGATTTTATCATATTCTGATGTGGAAGATCGAGTTGCATTTTTATGCCGCCTTTTTAATGAATCCCTGTTTCTTCTGCAAAGAGCCTTTTCCGGCGACTTTGATAAGTTTTTTGCGTGATCCGGCGTTGAGATAGGCTGCGAGCTTGTCACGCGCGAAGATATAGTTTTTCTTGTCATAAAGCAGCAATACAGCTTCCATCTGAATGGTCTCGAAAAGCAGGTTGGTCTCGGCGCGATCTTCAATTTTAGCGCCGATGGGTGCAAAAACCATGTTTGCCATGATCAATCCATAAAATGTCGTGATCAAAGCAATGGCCAAACCGGAGCCAACATCGGAAGGGTTTGATTGCAGTGTCAGCAGCATATTGATCAGACCGATGAGCGTTCCGATCATGCCGAAGGCCGGTGCCGCTTGCGACATCGAGTTGAAAAGATCGCGCTGCTTCAGCTCCCGGGTTACCTTCCAGCGAACCTGATCTTCCAGCGTTGCTTTTGCTTCTTCGCGGGTATAACCATTGGCCAGCATCTGAACGCCATCTTTAAAAATCCACAGACCTTTCAGCGCCTTAATCTGCTTTTGCATGGCGGGAATGCCGTCGCGTTGACCGATGCGGATGGCCGTCACCATTTTGTCGATGACTTTAACATAATCAACCCGGCCGGAACGAAAGATAACAAAATAGGACATAAATCCGCGAAAGACCTCACGGAAAGGGTGTGAAATGAACGTTGAAGCAATGGTGCCGCCGAAAACGATGGCCACACCTTGCCAGTTGAGAAACACATCCGGTGTGGCCTGGCCTGAAATAATTCCCCAGGCGATCAGAGCGACGCCGAGCAGGACGCCTAATAATGTAAACACGGCTTACCTTTCTATTTGATATTCAGTTTATTTCTTGTAACGCGCGACAAGCCCCTTTAATTCATCGAGATCAGGATTGATTTTCAGGGCGTTCTCCCATGCCCGCACCGCTTCGTTCATCTCGCCATTGACGAAATAGATGGAACCGCCGAGGGCATAAGCTGAAGCCGTTTGTTTCTTCTCCAGGCTGGAATTGAGAATCTTCAGCGCGTCATCATATTCATTTTGATAAAAAAGTTGCTGCGCCAGATTGATATCCCGAATGATATCGTCGGTTAAATCCTCACTGGGATCAAATGGTGCCGTCCTGCGTGATGATGTTTTCGTGCTGTCTTTCGGCCCCATCTGAGTTAAAACCTCATCACCTTTTCGCACTTCAAGGGTGCCATCTGGTCGCCGCTTGAGGTCGAGATCGATGTTTGTTGAAAGTGGATCGAGCACCATTTCCACATCCGTATCCTTCTGATAGAACTTGATGCTGATGTAAGGATAGCTCTGGGTTTTCTTCAGTTTGGCGCCATCGAGCTCGGTGACAATCGTCTTCTGCCGTTTCTTCTCTTCAGCGGTTTTTGTCGAATCAGCTTTTTGGTCGAGCGCAGCGATTTTCTCAGGTGTTAATGCTTTTTCTGTGCCGGCCTTAGCGGGCAAATCTTTCACTGCAGTGTTATTGCTGCCGCCACAATGCAAAAAAAGGATGGCAGAAAAAACAAGAGCAATGACTGTATATTTCTGTTTTAAAAACATGACAAAGACCTCTATTTTTTAAACCATTATTTAAAATGAAAGCTGCAACAGCATCAACTCATATTGCATACCGCTGATTTTTAAATTGATTTTCTCACCGCTGGATTTCACCATCTGTGATTCGAATTCTTTGCCGAGCACCATGCTCAAACCTGCAGAAAAGGAAAAACGTTGTGTAAAATCCGTGCGCAGACCGACCGTAATACTGGTGAAATCCGGCATTTTCATGGCGAAATGCCGCGTCAATGAAAAATACGCCGAGAGCCAATCGGAGCGATTGCTTTTACTGTTTTCTACCAGTGTTGAATAAATCATCGTACGGACATTGTAGGAAACCGGGATGGAGAAACCACCCGTGGTCGAAGAACTGCCGTAAAACGCGGATTTTGTAAAAGCAGTATTGTTCAGCTTCAGGCCGTCGGTGAGGAATGCCAGCCCGATGCTAAATTCATAACGCAAACGGCTTTTTTCCCACAAATATTGATGCACACCGAAATACACCGTTTGCTGTTTCAGTTGATTGCTGGCGTTCCTGTGAATCAGAGTATCGGAATCGGCCACATCCCATTCGATGGGATAGACTTCCAATCCGGCAACGAGAGATTTCATGAATGGATTCGTCGACGGCAGGTCGGGATCGTCGATATAGGAGGCAAATGAACGCGACCAGACGACTTCGCTGCTACCCACTTTATTCAGTTTCAAATCGAGCAACAGCGCTTTGCCGGGCAAATAGGTTATGGCGCCATCCATAAAAGCGTCGATGCGCAGGCGTTTGCCGATTTTCCACAATTCGTGCGGTGAAGGCAGTGTATTGACGATGCGAAAACTGCTGTCGGTGGAAACGATTTTCATCGTGTTCAGCTCCGGCAGCGAGACCAGTTTCGGCATTTCGATATCACGGAAAATTTCGGCAATTCTCGCTTCGATATGTGTGCGTAATGCCGGTGGAATATAGCGCTCATCCACTTTCAAATGATAGACGGCGATGCGCTCAAGATCGGTTCCCACCTCCGGTGCCGCTTGCGCAACCTGCACAAAAATATCCTCGAGCAGGTTGAAAAGCATGCTTTTCTCAACCGGTTTATTCTCCGGTTTTCGTCCTGCCTGATTCTCCATTTGCGCGGCAAGCGGCGAAATGGCAAAAACAGCCAAAATGAGAATATGGTGAATATATTTTTTAGTTTTTTGCGTCATGACAGGCTCTCTTATTTTACCGTTTCTTTGGCAATTCCGGATTGACGCACGGTACGCATCAACTGCCGGCGCGCACGTGTGACTTCTTCTTCACTGACTTCGCTGCCGGCTTCGAGGCTGGCCTGTACCATTTCCGCCAGCTTGTCGGGCAGTGCTTCGATGATGCGGTTCACCGTCACATCGTCGACATGAATGAGGGATTTGGCTAACAGGTCGCGATCAACGGTAAAGGCCAGTTCGCGCATTTTTTCAGCCGGCAATTCCACCAATTGGTTGAATGTCATATACTTCGCCCGGATGCGCTGGGATAAATTCAAATCTTGCGTATCGATATATTCGAGAATTTGCTCCTGATCAAAATCATCCATAAAATCGAGGATATTAACCAGCGCATCGATGCCGTCGGCGCGCACGAAGCGCATTTTCTCAACGTCTTTTGCCCGCGTCAGCAGTTGTTTGGCAATATGCTGGTAGACATCGGCCGGCACTTTTTCCACATTACCCATGGCTGCGAGCGCTGCAGGCTGCTTGCGCGGGTCCAGCGATTTAATGATGCGGAAAGCGCGTTCGGGCTGCAATTGTGCCAATACGATGGCCAAAACACCATCTTTCAGGGGTTTGATCAGGTGCAATAATTGGTCGTCTGTCAATTGATGTAAAAAGGCCAGCGCGTCACTTTCCTCCTCATTGCGGATCGCCGAAAGCGCCGTGTTACGCAGATTTTCATCAAACTTTTTGACCACTTCAGCTCCGGCCCGGTCGATCTCATCCTGCGGCAACAAATCGATCTGCTCCTGCACGTCTGCAGAAATTTGTGCGCCGAGGGATTCGGCGAGAAATTTATTGAGATTTTTTGAGGTGGCGCGGAAGAGAACCGCCGCATCACGAACACCGCTGCCGGCATCATTTTTCACCCAGTCTTTAATGACGTCGGCTGCCGCCGCCGGCGTGCCGACAATGGCATCGACCACCGAAGATTTCATGGCGAATTGCGCATCCTTTTCCTGGTCCGCTTCCGCTGACTGTTTTTCCTGCCGGGCCGGCAGCGGCGCTTCTTTTTCAATGGCCGGCTCCTGGTTCAATTTTTTCAAAATCGAATTCATGCCCCAGAAAAGAATGATGAGAAAAATACCGGCCAGCACAGCAGCAAAAATAAACGGCCGCCAGTCAAAACCCGCTTTTTGTTCATCCGGAAAAAGGGATTGGGCAAAAGCATTTTGGGCGTTGCTGTCGGCGCTGATTTTTGGGGGCGGCGAGTTAAAATAATTGGACTTCACAGGAAAGTCAAAAGCTTCCACCGAAACCCGGTCGCCGCGACGCGGGTCCATATCGGCGGAAAGGGAAACCAGGCGCCGGATGAAAGCCCAGTCGCCTTCAGTGAAACTATTATCGACGAGCACATTGACGGTGAGCCGTTTTACTTTTACATTCGATTTTTCAGCTACAGAACGGAACTTGTCGTTTTGCTTCGCCTTTTGCCGTTCCTGACCCGGAATAAAAGGCAAACCAGGCAAGGAAGTGACTTCTCTTTTTAACAAAACATCCGGCAATGGCGGCAGGGCAGTTACCTGCCGGACTTTTTCAAGTTGCACATTGGCTTTAACAACGAACTTGGTCTCTGGAAAATAATTGAGTAAAGCCGTTTCAAGATTCCACGACAGGTTGGCTTCCATCGTGTTCTCGATATTTTCGAGAGAATTATCGTTCATCCGGGACTGGGCGCCGAGGCTGCAAATCGGCAATCCCAAAAGAATTCCGGCAATGATTACCTTTTTCAGAAATTCGTCAAATGTCATTTTCATCCTGATTTTCCTTTGTTGAAGAGTCTTACCCTTTATCGGAGAAATCCTCCAGCTCTTAAAAGTTTAGCCTTTTTGCAACAAACCCGGAGCTGCGTGCGACGCACTTTTCAGTAGCTATTCAGCCCCAATATGCTCATCAGGGATTTAAGCTCACATGCTGCCCGATCAAGGAATCCCCGATGCAATCCGACGGCGGGATTCTACCGTTTGACAAGCAGGAAGAAAATCCCGCCAAGCGGATATGGCTGAACGAGTTACGATTTATTGTTTCCAGTCATAATTTTCTGGGGACATTCAACAAAACCTCGAGTGCACTATCCGTAACAACAACCAACCAGACAAAGGAGTTCAGTGTTTTTATCCGGCGTCGTTGCGACTAAAAACAAAAAACTCGCCTTCTGTTGAGTCGGAAATTTTCGAAAAACAGCAGCGAGAATTTTTTCACTTCATTTTTTCACTCTGCCCCGGGTGTCCGGCGGAAATGGTTTCGTGTATAACCGGTTTTTATGAGGTAAAATTGCAGGTAGGCGATTTTGCGGCGGTGCGGAAAGCTTTATTGCTGTGGTAAAATGATCAGTATTAAACCCGAATTTCACAAAATACGGCTGAATTATCGATTTCAAAAACATGGCCTGTGCAGTTTAATCCGTTTAATAAATTTGCGAAATTTGCCGGCGAAAAAGTCGTTGCCCGAAATCCATCTTTACAAACGATGATTCCATTGCCCGAGCACTCATAATCGATCTCGCCGATCAATCCATGCACTGCCTGAACTTTGAACCAATGCAAGCGCTGTGACCAGAATTTGCTGGCATAACTGGAAAAAAACACCGTACCGCCCGGTCTGGTGACGCGTATGGCTTCACGAATCAGTTTTCCGGCCTCGCCGCCAAAAGCGGAAATGCCGTTTTGAATGCAAAAAACGAGATCGAACAATGGTGTTCGGAAAGCGAGATTGTAAGCGTCCATGGCAAATAAACAGACTGTGTGACCCGATAAAAATTCATGGCGGGCAAAATGCAGATTTTCAACCGATAAATCGATGCCGAACAAGTTATCGGTCTCACCTTGTAGCGCTGCGAGCACTCTGCCGTAACCACAGCCCAGTTCGAGCACGTGATCACCGTGCTTGATGCGTGCCCGGACGGTCTCGATTTCTGCCTCGAGATATTGGCGCACCCGTCCGGGCGCCAGATCATAACATTTTTTCAGACGCCCGGCTGCGAGATTTTTCGTGTAATAATTCGACATATTCAACATTTAGCGGATAAAAAATCACCTCAAATATCACCGGCATTTCACCGTGTGCGCGGCAATGCAAATTCCCTATCTTAGCAACTGACAAATTATTTTCTGCCATTTTTTGGCAAGAAATATTGATCTAAATCCTCAAAAGAAAAAATTTCACGCGAAGACGCAAAGGAATCGCAAAGAAAAGATTAAAAAAAACTTTGCGTATTCTCAGCGACTTTGCGTGCGCTTTGGAATTTTTTTTCAAGTTCCGGTTTATCTGGGTTAGGGAAAAGTGAAAATTCAAAAAAAATCCCATTCACTTTTGTGGAAATTTTCGCTGCGGGCTGTGTAAAAGTCCGGGTAGTTTGAAAATAAATAAATAGCCGATTAAGGTGAATATTATGCCGCCGCCAAGTCCGAAATAATAAACGAAAGGCGTTCGATGCTCGAGAATGGCATTTCCCGGTTTTTGGGGATCGTAGAAGACTTTAACAGTTGCCTCCTCAGGGTAGCCGTTGATGATTTTTTTCTGTTGACCTTTGATGTTGCTGCCGTAATCATTGAGGGAAATGCGGGTTGAGGTATATGTTTTTCCTGCGACTGTGTACGAGTATTCAACCCGGGCGATAGGTATGGGGTTTCTTCTCGAGCGATCTATCACAGATAACAAGGCGATTTTTGATGAGAGTACCACGCCTTCAGTGCTGCTCCAGCCGGTTGATTGGTAAGCCTCGAGTAAAGTTTTCCCGCTAAAATGAATCAGATAAAGACCGACCAACAGAGGAAGCAGCCCCATTGTACGCATGAAAATTACTATCATTTTTTACCTCCTGAATTTTTATACCTGCAGGGATCCCTTGGAGTATGATAGGCTCAGCTCCGCTGGGGAACGGACGTTGAGCTTGCCGAGGCGGGACGCACCCCCCCTCAGACAGGCTGCAGCCTGTGGCGAAATTGGCCTAAGCGAGATATGAACGCAGTGCTGACACCAACTGTTCATATTTAATTCGTGAACTCAACGGTTTGGCCTTTTCTGCCAAAAAATGGCTGCGGCATTCATCCACAGCGGTTATGGTTGCACCGTTGTTTGCTTCAATTTATCATTTCTGCTGCATCTTTTTCCACGTATCCCGCAGCGCTACGATGCGATTGAAAACCGGCTTTCCCGCCGTAAAATCGAGGTTATCACTACAGAAATAACCTTTGCGCAGGAACTGGAATCGTTCACCCTGCTTGCATTCGCGCAGACCCGGTTCGGCTTTACAATTTTTCAGTGCCACCAGACTTTTCGGGTTGAGATATTCGATAAAATCAGTCTCGTCCCGACTATCGTCGGGATTTTCTTTGCTGAAAAGGTGATCGTAGAGCCGCACTTCGATATCGAGGGCGTGCATGGCGGAAACCCAGTGTAATGTTCCTTTCACCTTGCGGCCATCATCGGACCAGCCGCCACGGGTGGCGGGGTCGTACTCGTAGTGAATCTCGGTGATTTCCCCGGTTTCATCTTTAACAAAATCGGTGCATTTGACGTAATAGGCATGCTTTAGTCGCACTTCCCGCCCCGGCACCATGCGAAAGAATTTTTTCGGCGCTTCCTCGCGGAAATCTTCACGCTCGATATAAATTTCCCGTGAAAACGGCAACATGCGTGAGCCGGCGTTCTCGTCTTCCGGATTGTTCTCAGCCGGCAGATCTTCGACTTTATCCTCAGGGTAATTGGTGATTACCACTTTCACCGGATCGAGCACCACCATCACCCGTTGGGCTTTTTTGTTCAATTCCTCACGAATGCAGCTATCGAACATGGCGCGGTCAACCATGCTGTCGGCTTTAGCCACCCCGATACGGTTGCAGAAATCGCGAATGGCGGCAGGTGGGATGCCGCGACGGCGCATACCGGCAATCGTAGGCATACGTGGATCGTCCCAGCCGGAGACGTGTTTTTCAGCGACAAGCCGCAGCAGTTTGCGCTTGCTCATCACGGTATAGGTCAGGTTCAGACGGGCAAATTCGATCTGCCGGGGATGGTGGACATCTTCGAGATTATCGAGAAACCAGTCGTATAACGGCCGGTGGTCTTCAAATTCCAGTGTGCAGATGCTGTGCGTTATGCTTTCGATGGAATCTTCCAATCCATGCGCCCAATCATACATGGGGTAGATCGCCCATTTATCGCCGGTGCGGTGGTGTGAGGCATGCAAAATACGGTACATCACCGGATCGCGCATATTCATATTGCCGGAGCTCATATCGATTTTGGCGCGCAGAACTTTGGCGCCGTCAGGGAATTCGCCTTTACGCATGCGCTCAAACAGGTCGAGATTTTCTGCGATATTGCGGTTGCGGCTGGGGCTTGCCTTGCCCGGTTTTGTTAAAGTGCCGCGATACTGACGAATTTCTTCAGCATTCAGGTCTTCGACATAGGCTTTGCCTTTTTTGATCAACTCAATGGCGAATTCGTACATTTTCTCAAAATAGTCGGAGGCGAAATATAGCCGTTCCTGCCAGTCGAATCCCAGCCACTTGACGTCTTCGATGATGGCGTTGACGTATTCGTCTTCTTCTTTAACAGGGTTGGTGTCGTCAAAACGCAGATTGCACAAACCGTTATATTCCTGCGCCAACCCGAAATTCAGGCAAATGGATTTGGCATGCCCGATGTGCAAATAACCGTTGGGTTCTGGTGGGAAGCGGGTGTGCACGCGCGAATCATTTTTGCCGTTCTTCAGGTCTTCGTCGATAATGTTTTTAATAAAGTTCGATGGTTTGTGGCTGTCGTTTCCTCCGGTCGGGGCCGCGGTGTTTTTTCCTGCAGACATTTAAGCGCCTTTGCTGATTTTGAATCCTGGTTGATCAGTTAAAAAAATTGAAGTTAATATACGAATTATTTTAACAATCTCAAGTTCGAATTATGTGTGGTTTTGAAACTGTTTTACTTCCCATTAATAATCAGCTATAAACCAATGTAAGCACTTGTTCATGCAGACGGACGCTGAGCCTGCGGGATGCAACCACCCGAGGAACAAGCTTCAGGCTCAGCCACCGTTGGGTGGGACGGACGCTGAGCTTGCCAAAGCGGGAACCCTTCGATTGTCTGAACAGATTCCTTTCTTTGCATGTGAAATTACTAAAACATGTTGAAGAGTGGAGACGGGGAATTGTCAGGCTGAAATTAAATTATTTAACTTGTATTATAAATTAATTTGCATTTCTTTATGAAAATTTTTTATTCGCTTGTAGTTTCACTACAATCCATTGGTTGTCATTCCAGCAGGCCCATCTCTTGTGCTCCTCCCCCAATGCTCAATAAACCGAGCGTAGGTATGACATTGAAAACTTAGCCTTGACAGTAATAAGAAAAACCTGGTCTCTAAACACATGAAAAAAATCAAACAAAACTTCAAACAGGTTTTGTGGCGTCTGCTATTTCCCGTCTTTTTTTTCCTGTTCACCATGCCGGTGATAGCACAGGATAGTTGCTCAACTTATTCTTTTGATTTCATGCATAACGAATTGCGTGTTTTCGCCGACACCACCCATTGGGTCAACTGGACGCGCAGTGTTTCTTTCGATATCGATGATTTTCCCGAAGAAGGTTTTTTTCATATCCAAACACTCGCCCACTACAATAGCGGTAATAAACAGAAAAATGAAAGTTTTTATGTGCATGTTCGCAACAGCCAACTGCGTTTCCCGCAAGACCCCAACATCACCACGGCTGACGCGGCTTATAAAATCGTGGTTGATGATTCTACCGCCGCGTTCGACGGGCTGGTTAACCGCGACGCCGGTTTGTTTTATTTTGAAAAAGGGTGCAATACCATCATTATCAATCATTATAAAATAATCGCCGAAGCCCATCCTGATTTTGTCAATTATTACGATTTATCAGACACCGGTTCCGCCGGCGCCAATAGCGGCAATTCAATCGGCGGCAGGAGTGAACCTGAAAGTGTTGAAATCTTTTTTGTTCGTTTGCTTTCACCATTCTGTACAAATGATTTGCGCCTGCAATGCAACCCGCAATTCACCATGGACTGTGCCATTCAACGCGGTCAGCTCGATGTCGTTTTTGATGTTGATGAAGCGGACATGCAATTGTTCGATCTATCGGAAATCGACAGTCTGGTTTTAAAAATGGTCGAACCACCCGGTATGACCATTAAAAATACCAGCGCGGAATGGCAGAGTTCTCGTCTCGACTCACTGCTGAGTTTCCGCTGGATACCCGGGGCACAGGGCCTGACGGATTTATTGAATTTTCAACAAAACCTTGCCCTTGAAATCACTTTTGATCAACTTGACAGTATCACGACTGTGGAATTAATTTGCCAGATTTTTACTAACAGTGATACGCAACTCGATAGCCAGTTCGTGCGGCAATCCATTCTCGTTGATCCGCGCTGCAGTGCGCCGGTTTATGATTTGGCAATTGAAAAAAGCGGCGTCTGGCGTTTCCCCGCAGCAGCGGGGATTTTGGATTATCGCCTCGTGCTGCGCAATCTTGGGCCCGATGAGGCCTCGGCATTTACAGTGCGGGATACGCTGGATAAATTTCTGTACGCCTTCAATTTTACAACTGAACCGGACAGCACCGACGATTCAGGTTTTTTCTGGCTGGTCGATCGCAAAATATCAGCTGGTGATTCGCTGATCTTTAGTTATCAGGCGCAACTACTGGAAGGCCTCGTCGCCGATCAAACTCTTTTCCTCGAAAATAAAGTCAGCGTTGCCGCGCCATATGATAGCAATCCGGCCAACAATCGTGATTCGACCCTGCATGTTTATCAGACCACCGATCTGGCGCTCGATCTGCAGGCATCGGCGGATTCGGTTTGTCTTGCTGATAGCATCCGTTTTCGCTATACGGTGCGAAATCCGGGGCCGACCGCAAGCGGCAGCATTATTTTGCAAGCCGGTTTGCCCGCAACATTGTTGTTCAATCTGCCGGATTACTGGCAGCAAATCGATTCGGCTCAGGGCTTTGTTCTGTGGCAGACATCTCAGGATTTTCTCACTGCCGGCGATAGTGCAGTGTTTGAAATCGACGCGTTTGTCCCTGCTGTTTTTTCCGGGGAAATGCTGGCCCGCGCCAGTTTATTCGCAAAAAACGATAGCCTCGCGGCAAATAATTCTGCTCAAGTCGCTGTGAAAATCGGTGACTGTACAACTCCCCGTTCCAGCGATTTGCGCGTCACCAAGCAGGCGCAAAAAGATACTGTTGACTACGGGCAGTTTATCAATTATCAAATTGAAATCAGCAATCTCGGGCCCGATACGGTTTTCAGTTTTTATCTGCTGGAAAAATGGCCACAGGGTTTTACCGCGGAGGACATCACTTCTTCGCAGCCGGGATTGACAGTAAACAGCGATACCATTCGCTGGCCGGGATTTTTTCTGTCTCCCGCAGCACAGCTCGATTTGACTATTCAGGGGAGCGCCACGGCTGCAGGTGCAAATTTTATTTCCCTGCAAAATTTTGTTGAGATCGTCAGTCCGGGCGACGGCAATTCGGGCAATAATCAGGATTCGGCGTTGGTAATCCTGCGGCCGGATAGAATAAATTTACCGGCCGACCTGAGCATTCTCAAGCGGGCGATGCAGGCGGGTGGGAAAATCGGCGATGAAATCGAATTTGAACTGGAAATCACCAACAACGGGCCCGGCAGCGCTCAAAATTTCACCCTCGCCGACAGCGCTTCCATTTATCTGCAACTCACTGATTTCAGCCTGCGGCCGGATTTTTCAACAACAAATAGCGGCCGCTGGTATTTCGACCGCATATTACAGCCCGGTGAAAAAATATTTTTGCGATATACGGCAACTATTTTATCCGATATCCCGCAATTGCCGGCAGAATTGCAAAACCGGGCAACCGTCGAGTATCCAGACGATGTAAAGCCGGGCAATAATAAGGCGGAACACTCGCTGCAGGTTTTTTGCGGCCTTGATTGTTTCCTCGATAAAAATGTCTACGCCCCGGCTGTTGATAGCGATCTCGAAATCAATTTCGAAACCTGCCGCACCGACCGGGTTTCCATCAAAATTTACGATCTTCTTGGAACATATATCACGACGGTGAAGGAGGGGGTTTATTCCGCCGGAGTGCTGCACAAAACCTATTGGAACGGTCTTGTCAATTCCGGCAAAAAAATGGGCAGCGGCGCTTATATTCTGGTCGTACACACGACCGATCAACATTGTAAACTTAAGTTTTTACTGGTGCAATAATGGGACAAAAATCAATTTTAATAATTTCATTTCTCGTCGTTGCCTACTTTTTCGTTTGTCAGGAATTACCGGCACAGATTCGCACCGGCGGCGCTTTTCTGAAATTTCTGCCGGGCGCCAAACAGCAGGTGAGCGGTCCGGCGCTGGTCAGCGATATCGATAATCTCTACGGTTTTTGGGGCAACCCCGGCCTCATCGGCATGGGGCGGGAAAGCGGCTGGTCAGCGGCTTACAGCGACTGGCTCAGCGATTTTACCGCCACTTCGATTTTTGCCGGCAAGCGATTTCGCATTGGCAACCTGCGGCAGCAGAAACTGGTGCTCAGTTTTTCCAATATTTTTCTGCCGGAATTCGACAGCACGAAAGATCGCATGCCCGTGGTGCAGGCGGGTGATTTCATTGCAAGCGCCGGTTATGGTCTGACGCTTCCGGGTTTTGCCGATCGCTTCGCTCTCGGTGTGCACGCCAAATATTTTCGCAGTGAACTCGATCGTTTTCAGGCCAGCACCCTGGCTTTCGATTTTGGCGTGATTTATAAATCACTGCTGCGGGCTGCGCTGCACAGTAAAATTCCATTTCTCAAGTCATGGCGATTTGCCGCTGGCGCTTCGGTGCAGAACCTCGGCCGGCCAATTAAATATGTGCGTGAGGAAACACCGCTACCGCGGACGGTACGCCTGGGTTCGAGTCTCTATCTCGGCAGTCACAGCGGCACACAGATGCGTTTTGGCCTCGGTTATCGTGCCATTCAAGATGAAGATGATCACGCCAGTCTGTCTTACGAACTCAATCTCGGGCGCGTCTTTTCCGTTTATGTGGGATACGTGCTCAACTTGAAAAATCGCGGTTTGCTCAATAATTATTCCTTCGGTATCAGTCTCGGTCTCGATGATAAATTCGGTGTTTTGAAAAACAAACTGTTGGGCAGGAATTTTTCCGGCCAGTTTGAGATGAGTGGTTTCGAAAGCTCGGACAAACAAAATATCGGCCATTTCGCCAACACGTTGCATGTTTCCGCATCCCACCTGTTCGTCGGCCCCGAACCTTTCCGGCTGCAATATCCGCAATTTGCCGCGGAA
This sequence comes from bacterium, assembly GCA_024275575.1. GTDB lineage: Bacteria > Zhuqueibacterota > Zhuqueibacteria > Zhuqueibacterales > Geothermadaptataceae > Bioreactorimicrobium. Next base: position 41,467 of record JAJRYV010000045.1, on the reverse strand, counting down.
ATTTACCATAATTCCGTTGAATTGAATTGGCAGCAATCCCTCGATCGCGATATTTTTGACAATGTAAAATATTGGCTTCTCGTCGATGATGACAGCACCAAACTCATCCGGATTTTGAAAAATATCCGGGTAGAGTATGGTAAAGAGTATAGCAAAAAGCGTCAATTTATCGATCAAAAACTGCTCTCAACCGGTGGGAACCGGCCGCTGCACAGCCTGGCGGTTTCAGATCGATATGCAAAAATTAAAGCGTTGCGTGCTGGTACCTATTTCTGGACCACTATCGCTTATGATTCAGACCATCACTATCGCATCGCCGATGTGAACGGCGGGCATATCTCCAAATTTATCATTCGCTTGCCTGATCTCGAAATCGAAAAACTCACTGTGGCGTGCGGTGAAGAACCAGCGGCGGAATTGGTGATCATCAATAACGGCCAGGCGCCGGCCGAGCGGGTGATTATAACTATTGTCGATTTGATGGTGTCGCGAGGAATGGAGGTGCTCTCCAGCAAATCACCTGTTGAAAATAATCTTGGCGGTAATCTGATCTTACAGGACACCCTGGCTTTTCTCGGGGTAGGGGAACGCTTCCAAAGGCGAATTCTGCTCGATGCAACCCGGGGTGATTATCACCTGATCGCCCGCGTGGATGCCAGCGATTTGATTCTGGAGAACGATGAGGACAATAACGAAATGCGGGCAGACTCAAGCTGTTTTACCAATGTTTCAATCGAAAAAATCGAGCTTAGCGGATTGAAACCCAGCAAATTCGGCGGCGATTTGAAATATCGCTTGACGATTGCCAACAAGGGTTTTGCCCCGGCAAAAAATATCCAGGTGGCTGATACGCTTTCGCCGTTGGTCAAATGGAAAAGTTTTGACAATTTCTCCGGAAAAGTCAATGGGGACATCCTCAACTGGCGCATCGCTGAGCTGCCGGCAGGGGAAATAAAAACAATTGAGTACACGGTTAATCTTACGGATCCGTTCGCCAATACGGAATTCGATGTTGCCAAACATTTTTTACGGCCGAACTCCAAAATGAATTTGCAAAAAGAGCATAAACGCATTTTGAAAATCTTTGCTGCCCGCATTGCATACAATCCTTACAAGGCGGTGGAAATTCAGGGGCACACCGATTCCGACGATACGGAACCGCGCAATCAGGCGCTTTCGCAGCGTCGGGCGAACAGCGTGCTGAAATATTTGCTGCAACTCGGGGACGCATCCGGGAAATTGAACAAATGGGTAGACAGTAACAGTGTTATCGCCCGCGGCTATGGTGAAATGCGGCCGATTGCCAGCAATGCAACAAAAGCCGGCAAACAGGCCAACCGGCGTGTTTCGCTGGGGGATAATTTTATTCTGGATATCATCAACCGCAGTGAAATTGTGCTGGAAAAAGACAAAAATGCAGCCGATAACCGCGCTGAATTTGTCATCGATGTGGCGACGGATTTGATTGTTAAATTCGACCTGAACCAGTCGAGCTTTTCCCGCAAAACCGAGAGTGCACTAGACAGCTTCCTCGACCGTTACCTGCCGAAACTCTATGCCGATTCAGCCCGCATTATTTTGATTTCCGGCCATACAGACAGCCTGGGGAGCGACGGCCATAATCGCGATTTATCGCTGAAACGCGCCCGTTTTGTGCTGGCCTATTTTGCTGAAAAAGGTGTGGCGGAAGAGCGGATGCAAGCTGTCGGATACAGCTCGAAATTTCCGGTTGCGACAAACGCCACAGATGAAGGCCGCAAGCAAAACCGCCGGGTAGCGGTAGAAATCGTCAAGCGCGGGACAGTCAACTGATTCCATTGGAAATTATTTAAGCTACTGATATGCATGGATTAAACACTGATTTTATATCTGTGTACAATCTGGGTGAATCAGTGGCTTAAATTGAGCCCGCTAAATTTTTTAAAATGAATATAAACTTTTCCCATCATGAAAAAAATGTGCTGAATTTGCTCATCTCTGTGGTTCCCGGGAAAAATTTATCAATAAAGCAGACCCGGAAATTTATCGATCGTCAAGTGGTGGAATCATTACAGCTTTATCGATCAAAGTCCAGCGCCATGCCAAAACGAATTTCCCGCGGATGGCCGAAGAGATCGCCGCCCTGAAGACGAGCATAATGCTGGCGGTGCTCGATGTTGATTTTTTGATAAAAATCAGGCAGTGAAGTTCCATATTCGTTTATCCATATATTTTCCAAACCTTCCCAAGCAGCAAAAGTCCCGTCGTTGGCGGTATTGCTGGTGCGCCAGTATACTTGCTCCACATTTTTTCGGTTGAGAACATTTTGCCCCATCAAAAATATCCGGGGTTGAAACCGGCCAAAAGCAAACCTGCGTTGCAGCATTAAATCAAATTTATGAATCCATGGTGTGGTAATCTCAAAAGGGTTTTTTCGTCCCCGTGACGACGCATTCGATAAAATGCTGCCGTATTCGGGGGAAGTTATGCCACCAAGGGAGCCGTCAAATTGCCAGAAAGTATGCCCGGAATTAAACTGATAGAGCAAGGACAGCGTGCTGTTGTGGATGAACATCCCCCTGTCTTTTGTGGCCTGTAAAGTGAGCCAGGCATTAATTCGATGTCTTTGATTGAATTCCAGGTTATGCTGCTTGTCACGATTAAAAAGCGGGTTTTCACGTTGTGCATCAAAGACATTTGAATTCGGATAACTTGTGCTTCCTTTTATGCTGGAAAAAGTGTAATTCCCGTCAAAACGAATACCCTGCTTCTGGAGTTTTATATTCAACTCAAAACCTCGCCCGCGGCTTTCTCCCTCATTTGACAATGTAGCATAATTCGTTACCGAAGATAACGGTTGTGTCTGAATATATTTGCTCTGCAACCAAGAATTCGAGCTGCGCTGAAAAACCGCCAACTGAAGATTCATCGCCGCAGAATAGTCATACTCGAGCAGAAACGAAAGATCAGTCGCTTTGACGGGATCGGCATTTGGTCCTTTTGGAAAGGGGAAAAATAAACCGCCGTAATAGAGAGTGTTTTGTTCCAATCGCCTCATGTAGACATCTCTGAGTTTCGGCAATATAACGTGCCGGCCAAAATAGAGTTGATAAACCAGCTTTTCAGATTGGGTGAATTTCCAGTTGAGCTGCGGTAGAAAATATGTAAACCTTTTTTCGATGTCAAAAGCACTATCGGCAGCGAAAAATTGGCATCTCCCTTGATCCCAATACGGATTGGTGAGGTCAAACTGACGATAAGCCCCGGTTCGAATCGATGCATAATTAATTCCGAAAGTGAACAGGGACTGATCGACCTGCAGAGAAAAACGCATCTGTTGCGGTTTGCGCGGCGCCTGGCTGAAGCCGTCATATTGCCATACAGGTTGTAGCCATAGTTTTGAATGTAACTCGTAGACAACATATTTTCTTGCAGACTGTTTAATTCCGCTTCAAATCCGCGATATTAAAATATATTTACCGGAACAAAATAATAGCGGTGCTTGCTGTTTTCAAATTGCAAACCGCCTTTTAATGCATGGCTTTTCCATTTTTTCTGTAGATCAAAATTAAGCGACAGCCGGCTTTCCGTGCGTTTTTCATAATCTGCAAGCAAAGGACCGTCCCACATAAATTCAAAGCCGTAAATGTATGAATTAGCCCCCCTGTCGTTCCAGTCCAACGGTATTTCGATATTCTCATAGGCCAGGCTATCATTGTATTGAAAAATCTCATCGCCAAGCAGCGGATCACGCGTTTTTTTGTACTTGACGAGAAATAATCGAACTGTAAATGAGATTCAACTGCAAAGGGCAGCTTTGAATCGAATTGCGCGGAAATGACCTGCGTCTGTTCGCTGATTTCGGGAATGCGTGCCTGGTTGTAAAGATTGCGAATGGGGACATTATTTGCCTGAAATGTCTGTTTGTCAGCGAGGTAGATGAGCTTTGCCGAGGCAAGTTGGCTTTGATATTTGAGCATGCCATTGAAAAGCCACTGGTCGTTGTTGGCTGCGGGAATATTGCCCGGTTGGAGTACAATTTGGTTTCCCCCAAAAATCGCTGTAAAAGGCAGCGGCTCCCTGTCGGGATTGAGTTCGATGAGCTTTTCCGCTCCACCGAGGGTCAGCCCCGGCCAGAATTTGTGGTAGCGGTCGTCGTAATGCTCCATCTCGAGCCCGGCGATGAATTGCAGTTTGTCATTTAAAACTGATCTTTACCGGTGAAAAGCAGGTTGTTATAGCCGTAAGAATAGGTGTTTGCCTGTTTTTTATAACTGCTGGTAAAAGCATCGCTGGTTTCACGGATGGAGAAGAGCAGCTTATGTGATGGAATTCGAAATGTATGAGAAACGAACGCACTCGCTGTGCCCTGTGAGGCTGAGAGCGTTTTGTTGATCGCGACCGAAGCCAATATCTCGGGGATAAAACGTATCACCGAAAGCCCGGTATAATCACTGCGAATATTGATGCCTTCAAATTGATAGCCGATCTCATCGGCGCGGCTGCCGCGCACATGTAAATAGGGTATACCGCGGTAATTTTGAACGACCGTATCGGGGAAAAAACCGTAGAGCCAGGGGTTCAAATCGCGATTTGGCAAATTGTTAAGAAAAACAGAGCGGAGTGAGAAATCATCTCGTCGAGTCGCTGAGACGCAGAGTTTTGTTTTTAAATATTTTATGCTGTTTTTCTCTGCGCCACTACGTCTCCGCGAGGATAGTAAAGGTTAGTTGATCACCGATTTAAAATCATTTGTTTCACGCAAAGCATGCAAAGAAAAGCCGGTCTTTCTTTGCGTATCTCAGCGTTTTCGCATCTTTGCGTGAGAAGAGATTACAGTCTTTTGAAAAGATTAACCAGTGATTTATTTTTTCCGGTCATCATTTTCGCAGGACTTTCAAAATTCCTATTCAACTTTTGCTTGAAATTCACTGCCGGACATGGCTTGAAATTCACCTGAGAGGCGAATCTCTGCACCTGCATGCAATGTCAGGTTTGCTGATCTTTTCACAGTGGAATTTTGTATTTCGATTGCAATCGGAGCGAAAATTGTTTTTGCTGTGCCACTGGCATAAGTTTTACCGGAGATCAATATCTGGTCCAGTTTTTTTAAAATCCAGACGACATTTTTCGCTGTAATCTGTGCATGTTCTTCATTAGTCTCCGGTATAAAAATATCCTCAAATGGTGTGAGCGGCAGGGTGGTGCTGTCCATCATCGCCGGGAAAAAAAGATCATCGGTGGAAATATCCAGCGCGCTAATCGTCGGGACAAAGCTATGCGTCCGGTACGGCGCCCTGATATCGCCGAGTTTAATTGACGTGAAGCCACATTTTGCCCGGGGTTTGGAATCGTCGATGTCGGCCAGGGTGTTGCGGCCGCCGCCGGGAGAATTGTCCCACGAAGGGACTTCGCCTGGCCCGAAAATTTCCGTCGCTTTCGGGTTGTCGAAACCCAACTTATCAACCCAGCCATAGAAAATGCGTCCGGAATTGACCGCATAGGCATGCCCGTCGATATCGACGCAAAAATGGCGGAAGCGCTAGTCGATGATCTTTTCCGCCGGCTGAAAATCGTAACCCGTCCCTCCACTACTGCCGTTGGCCATGGCGAGATTGCTCGTCTGCCGCGGAAAACCGAGTTTTGCCAGTTCGTTATAAAAATAGACATGCTCTGTGTTGTCACCACGCTGCAAAACCAGCATTGGTTTTGCAGCCGGCGTGTTCAATTGTGCGTTGGCGTCTTTTGCCTGACGGCTATCGCTGGCAAAATAATGCAACCATTCCTGCACCCCCAACGGGATATTGGCGCCGCGGTGTGGTGTATCGAAAGATATAAAGGTAAACGTATGATGCAGTAAACCATATTTTTCCGCATAGGTCAGCGCGTAGCGCCCTACCAATCCACCCATGCTGGCGCCGACGATAACTGTGTTGCCGCTATATTCGCTCTGCTTTTCGATTTCCTGCAAAAGTTGCAACACGGCAAAAGCATTTTTTTGCACAAAATCAGCGCCGTCGGCAAAATTGACAACCAGAATGTCAAATTCACGCTGCAGAAGCTGCCTCGCCAGATTGTGCTCATTGATAATTTCCCATAACTCGGCAAAACCTCTCGTCGTTGTCGGCGTGATCGAATCGCTATCAAAACCCTCGAGAAAAATCAGAGGCTGTTTGATATTTTTAATGCGCGCACTCCCAAACCGTCGGCAAAGTCGATTTCGAAATTTTGCAAAGGGTTTTTTGAATTACCGTAATGAAAATCTTCCGAAAGTTGAAACTCCACTTGCCGGTGGTATATTTTTGTTTTCGGCGTTACTGCCATAAAAAGTCGGTGTTGCACGAAAGGCGATTCTGGCACTGCCGGCTCGATTTCGAATTGGCCCGCCTGATTTTCACGCAGGTTACCGCGGGCCAGTGCATCCTCTGCCACGGTCTCATATTCGAAATCGGCGATGAGAAGCGGCATGGATTTTTGGGTTTGTAAATGGGCGGTTATTTCCTGCAGCAAAAGCGGCAACGGGCGACTTGCAAAAGGCGGCAATGCGGCATTCTCCATTTCAAAGTAAAGGTTTTTAAAATCTCCAAAATTGATGGCCGGACTGTTTTTCCTACCATCCAATTTGCGTAAGGTTACGAAGTTGAACGAAAGCACGCGGTCGTGCAAAATGCCGGTTTTGAGATCGCTGCGGTTTATTTTGGCGAATGGGAAGCGTAATAAGCGTTTGAGCGACGATTGTTGCCCGGGCGCCGGCATTGTGAATGCTTTTGGCTGATATGGCTGCGTCTTTTTTTGTGCCGGGCTAATAGAAATAAAAACCAACAAGAGCAGCACGGAGAGAATCAGGATTTTTTTCTTTTTGCATTTCGATGAGGTGCAAGGTGAGCTCCTCGATTTTTTGCAGCAATTTGGCCTGCATTTCGCCGAGGCGCAAGTCTTCTTTTGCAATTTTCCCGGCTGAAGGAATATCCGGTAAATGCCCATTTTCAGCAATAAACTGTTCGAGCGCTTCAAGGGACATCAATTGGTAGGCCGGCTGGAAAACGAAATCCGGCCAGTTTTTCTGTGTTACGATGATTTCTTTGGCGCGGATGGTACCGTTGACCGATAGCTTTTCCCGCGGGATTGCAGTGCCAATGCCGACGTTATGGTGAAAGACGGTGGTGCCATTGGAGAGAAGACTGAAATTACTGCGATAATTTCCGAAAACATCATATTGAAAATGCAACTGGTGCGGCGCCAGTCCGGTTATATCATCACCTGTGCGCAAATGCCAGCGTATGAAAGATTTCGGTGAGGCGATTTCCAGATCGCTGATTTGCGTGTGGCCATTCATAATGATTTCGTTTTTTTGTACATGCAATCCGGCCAGGGGCTGCGTCGTGCCGATGCCCACGTCACCTTTGTGGTTGAGAAAGAGGGCCTGAGCCGGATCGCCATCGCTGGCATCGAGAGAATTGCGGCCCGCTGTGGCGGCAGAACCTGCAGCAGTGGTTTGTATGCTGCCGTCGGGGAATTGGAACCCACCGCTGCGGGAGCGAATGGTGCCGTTCACATCTAACGCTTTTTCAGCGGCATTTTCAAGACCGATGCCGACAAATACCTGCGATGGGAAAGAGTTTGTTTCACCGCTTACGCTCTCACTGGCTGCGCTGGCGAGGCTGTAAGCTGCCGCGGTAAATTGCAATCGTGGCCGCAATTCCGGCTCACCATCAATCGCCATTCCCAGCCAGTACGGTTTCGTGAAAGCGAGAGTTAACGGCTCGACCGATCCCAAGCTGTGAATCACAACTCCCCGTATCAAGTGCATATTCGCCCGTTCTTTCCAGAGCAAAATTCCGTTTGTCGAATCGTCGTAGATACGGAAATGGATCGTATATTCACCATCAGCAATGGCGGCGCCGGTGGAATCGCTGAGCGCGCCCTGATAGCTGATCAGCTTCGGGATTTGCGCGAGTATTGCGCTGGAGGTAAAAGAGAGTAAATAAACGATGGCGATTTTAAATCGGTTCATAGCAATTCCTCGGCTTGATTCTGAGAAGGTTGGCGGAATGATTGTTTTTCAATAAGTTGGATGAATCGTTGGATCAAAGTTGTTTACTGACGAGAATTGAAAAAAGGCAGAAATGAATCGTTTGTATTAACAGGAACGATAATTCAGTTGCCAAAAGCAAATGTAAAATGGAAAAATGATGAGGAACGTCTTTTTTGACCTGAATAATTCTCACGCAAAGTTGCAAAGTACGCAAAGAAAATACTTAGATAATACAAAAACAAAATTTTATGACTAATAAAGGTTAAGTGGCTTTCGCAATAAAAATTCAGGCAAAACAGCTTGATTTTTGGTGGCTAATTGGATAGTTTTGCAGACCTGAAATATTGCTTTGTCAGGTTAATTGCAACGTTTAAAAGAAAACCAAAAACGCCATCCGGCCAAACCACAAATTGATGAATCCAAATTTTTCGACATACCTTCATTCACAGCAAAAAATCGTCATTCGCCGATTGATCAACCGCTTGAATAATTCGGAGCAAATTCGCGCTAACTTTCCTGCTGCCTCATTGCCGGAATTCCTGCAGCAGGTCTGGGCTTATCTGCACGCTGCACAAGATGATCCGGAATCCGAAACCTTACAGCCTAATCTGCAGCAATTTTTTTCCACCCACAATTACTTATTGAACATCAATCGTGAACTGCAGTTGATCATCAACGCGATCAAAAGGGAAATTAAAGATGACCTCGGCAAAGCTGCAGAATCACCCCAAGTGCTGCAGCAGATCAACCGGCAACTGGATCAACTCTTCGACGATTTGGGTATGTTCATTCTCGATATGTGCGCCAAATCAACGACAGGCGGGGATGCGGAACCGCAGGAAGATGGCCGCCGCCCGCCGTCACGCGTCAACCTGTTTTACAACGCTTTTCAGGGCAGTACCGATGGCATTATCATCACTGATCTGCATGCCCGCATCATCGAGGTCAACGGCGCCTTCCTCGGTATTTACGGCTATTCGTACGATGAAGTGATCGGGCAGCGCACCTCAATCCTTCGGTCACAAAAAACCACCGATGCCCTTTATGAAAAAATCTGGCAGCAGATCAAAATCACCGGTAGTTGGGCCGGGCAGATTATCAATCGTCACAAAAATGGTGAAGAATTTCCGGTCTGGCTTTCGATCACCTCCATAACCGAACGTGAAAAAACCGTTGGTTATATGGGGGTTGAATTCGATATGCGCAAACAACAGGAATTGGAAAGGCGCATCATTCAGAGTGAACGACTGGCAATAATCGGACAGATGGCGGCCAAAGTTGCACACGAGGTGCGCAATCCACTTTCATCGATTAGCCTGAATGCCGAATTGTTGGGAGATGAGTTAAAATATGCTGCCGAGGGCATTTCCAGCGAGGGTGAAACCCTGCTCAAGGCGATCATGGACGAGGTTGAACGGGTCACCGATCTGACGGAAGATTATCTACAGTTCTCGCGTCTGCCGGAAGCGGATTTTCACCTGATCAGTCTCGAAGATTTATTGCAGACGACGATCGAATTTGTGGAGCCCGAGGCGAATTCCCAGGGTATTGAAATCATTCGTGAAATCGAACCTGAATTGCCGAAAGTCGCAGCCGATGTGCAGCAAATCCGCCGGGTGATTCTCAATTTGATGCGCAATGCTTTTGACGCTATGAAAAATGGCGGTGTGCTGCGTTTGCATGCGGTTTCAGCAGGGGCGAATGTCGAAATTTCCGTTGCCGACAACGGCGAGGGCATTCCTTTCGATCAACAGAATAAAATATTCGAACCCTTTTTTACAACCAAAGATATGGGCACCGGATTAGGGCTCGCCATTGCCATGCAGATCGTGCAGGAGCATGGCGGCCGCATATCTTTTACCAGCAAGGTCAGGGAAGGTACGATTTTTACTCTCATACTTCCCATTCAGCATAAAATGCTGCATCAGAAAGAGGAGATTGCATCGTGTTGATTAACGAATCATCATATTCAATTCTTATTGTCGATGATGAACAAAGCGTTCGGGTTTCACTTGAGCGTGTTATTCATAAAGAAGGTTACAAGACATTTCTCGCTGCCAACGGCGCGGAAGCGGAAGTTATTTTGGGACGGGAAAATATTTCACTCGTGCTCACCGACATGCTGATGCCCGGGATGAGCGGCAATGAGCTGCTCAAGTCCGTGAAAAAAAGCTGGCCGGAGATCGAAGTGGTCGTTTTAACCGGCCACGGAACAGTGGAAAAAGCCGTGGAAGCGATGAAAAACGGTGCTTATGATTTTATTTCAAAACCGTTCAAACGGGCGGAAATTTTGCACACGGTGAGCAAAGCACTGGAGCGTTATGCGTTGAGCAAGGAAAATCGTTTTTTGAAAGAACAACTCGCTGACACGCATTCGAAAAAATACAAATTTATCGGCAAGAGCAAAGCAGTTAAGTCGGTGTTGAATCTGGTTTCACGAGTCGCGCCGTTGCCTTCCACTGTGCTCATCACCGGCGAAAGCGGCACGGGGAAAGAAATTGTCGCGCGTTTATTGCATTCGCAAAGCCCACGGGAACAGAAGCGATTCATTGCCGTGAATTGTGGCGCGATTTCGGAGAATTTGATCGAGAGCGAGCTTTTCGGCCATGTCAAAGGGTCGTATACCGGCGCGATAAAAGACAAGGATGGCTTGTTCCGTATGGCCTCCGGCGGCACTCTTTTCCTCGATGAAATCAGTACCTTGCCGCTGAATTTACAGGTCAAGTTGCTGCGGGCGATTCAGGAGCAGGAAATTATGCCGGTTGGCGCCGGACGGACGATCCCCATCAATGTGCGCATCATCGCTGCGAGCAATAAAAATCTGGAGGAAGAGATCGAAAAGGGAGCCTTTCGGGAAGATTTGTATTACCGTCTGAACGTCGTGGGAATTTATATCCCGCCGCTGCGTGACCGCCGGGATGACATCCCGCTGCTGATCAATTTCTTTCTCAAACGATTCAATAATGACATGAATAAAAGTATTTCCGGCGTCAGCATCGATGCGATGCCTTATTTTCTTGGCAATGCCTGGAAGGGCAACGTACGCGAGCTGGAAAATACGATCGAGCGCGCCGTGATTTTATGCGATGGCGATATGATCACCACAGATCATCTGCCACAGGCGACAACTGCCGAGGGTGCAATGCCTGTTTTCACCAATATGGGTTTAAAAGATGCCGTCGCGGAATTTGAAAAAATGCAGATTACCAAAGTGTTGGAAATCGTTGATTCAGAGAAAAAAACGGCAGCGAAAATGCTGGATTTGAGTTTGTCATCGCTTTATCGCAAAATGGCTGAGCTTGGTCTCGACCCCAAAGAGAATAATGTTTGAACTTCTCGAATTTAGGAATCTTGCAGTGATTTTTTTTGCCTTTAAGAAAAATAAATAGAAGGTTTTTAAAAAAAATGTATTAAAGCGCGTTTTTGAATATTTTAATCCCTTAAAAAAGAGGGGCTTATGAGGAATAGGCACATCTTTTTTTATTTAAAAATTTTACAAGGTATATGGCATTATTCTTGTTGACCCTCCCCCCGCATTTTATTACGATCCGCAAAATAAACCGGTGTTTCCCATACCGGTGATCATTTTCAAAAAACCGGGTGAAGAATTTTGCTCTCGACGAAACAACGAATATTAATTCTCGAATCCGACCTTGTTTACCGGCGTTCATTATTTAAAGCGTTGAGTAAAAATGAGTACAATGTATTTGTAGCGGAGACCTTCAAAGAAGCGCACGAGCTTTGTGATCAACTGCCCTTCAATCTGGTCATCATCGCCGTACGGCATGCGAGCGAATATGGGCTTCAATGCCTGCAGCATCTTCGGCTGTTGAGCCCGGCGGCAAAAGTCATCATCCTCAGTACATTTGCCCGTAGTGATTTCGAAAAAAAATTCGCCATCCAGGATTTTGACGCCTACCTGACGAAACCGGTAAAGCGGGATGTGCTGCTGCGTGTTGTCGAGCAGACGCTGCAATCTTCTCTTCTGGGCGACCCAACTTCGCAAAAATAAGAATACCGGTGATATTAATTCCCTGAAATACCTGCTTTTTTAATTGCGATTTTGATTAAAAACAATTATTTACCCTGAAAAGTACCTGGTTAGGCCGGTACCGCCACAGGCTGAAACCGGCAATTACTTTTTAAAAACCCGCCTGAAGGGATTTACCGCTTGTTTGTCATTCGTAGAATCCTGCCGAATTTTCCCGTGAGGATTCCATGGTGGGCGAATACTCGGGGTTAAATCTCCGACGAGCATTTTACGCAGACAGATATGATAAGGCTGTCGCATATTGCTAATTTTTCAAAGGATAAAATGAACTCATCGCCAGAAAATATCGCCCTGGAGGGTGCAAAAACAAAATTAAAGCACCGTCTCGAAACTGTTTTTTCGCCACGCAGTATCGCAGTTTTCGGTGCCACCGATGCGGAGGGCAGCATCGGCCGGTCGGTTATGCTCAATCTAATTCAAAACCCTTTTGGCGGCGTCGTCTATCCGGTGCATGGGCAACTCGATGCCATATTGGGCATCAAGGCATATAAAGACCTGCAAAATGTTCCCGATGCAGTCGATCTGGCTGTTGTACTCAGCCGGGCCAGCCTGGTGCCGGATGTTTTGCGCAACTGCGCCAAACACGAGGTCAAAGGTGCGATCGTCATTTCCTCCGGTTTTCGTGAAATCGGCGATCAGGGACATAACCTGGAAAAGGAAATTTACGACATTGCACAGTCCGGCCCGATGCGCATTATCGGTCCCAATTGTCTTGGTGTCATGATGCCGAAATCGGGTTTGAATGCAACCTGCGCCAAACATCTTGCCCATTCGGGCAATATTGGATTTATCAGTCAAAGTGGTTCATTATGCACCGCTATTCTCGACTGGAGTTTGCGGGAAAATACCGGTTTCAGCGCTTTCATTTCCGTTGGTTCCATGGTTGATGTCAATTGGGGTGATCTCATCGATTTTCTCGGCAACGATCCCCATACGAAAGCGATTGCAATTTATATGGAATCGATCGGCAATGCGCGTGCCTTTCTTTCCGCAGCCAGGGAGGTGGCGTTGCGCAAACCGATAATCGTCATCAAGGCCGGCCGCACTGAGGAAGCGAGCCGCGCCATGCTGTCCCATACCGGCTCCGCCGCTGGTCGTGACGAAGTGCTCGAGGCCGCCTTCCGCCGCATCGGGGTTCTGCGTGTTGAAACCATTGCCGAGCTCTTTTATATGGCGGAAATTCTCTCAAAGCAGCCCCGCCCGCGCAACAACCGGCTGGCAATTATCACCAATGCCGGCGGGCCGGGAATTCTCGCCGCCGATTCGCTCATTCGCTCAGGCGGAAAGTTGGCGGAACTGACACCGTAAACCATTGCTGCTCTTGACGACATACTTCCAAAAACCTGGAGCCATCGCAATCCGATCGATTTGCAGGGCGACGCAACGCCGGAAAGATTCAGCACATCTCTGGAAATCATCAGCAAAGATTCGAACAGTGACGGTATTCTCGTCATCCTTTCACCGCAAGCAACAACAGACCCGACAAAAACGGCGGAAAAAATTAAAGCATTCAGAAAAATTCGCAATAAACCGCTGCTCACAAGCTGGATGGGCGGAACCGATGTGGAGAAGGGCAACGAAATTCTCAGTAATACCGGTATCCCAACTTTTCCATATCCGGATACGGCGAGCCGCATTTTCAATTACATGTGGCGTTACAGTTATAATCTGAAAGGATTATACGAAACGCCGTCACAAGCGAACGAAGAAAAAGGCGACAGTGAAGCAAAAGACGTGATCGCTGCCAGAATTGATAAAATTAAGCAGGACGGCCGGACGAAATTAACCGCCGAAGAAACAAAAAACGTGCTTGAAACCTATGGCATTTCAGTTGCGTTATCATCAGTCGTACGCACGAAAAAGGAAGCTGTGACGGCGGCTGAAAAGAGCGGTTTTCCGGTGGTGCTGAAGCATAATTCAGAAAAGATCAGCAACAAACGCGACCGCAGCAGTGTGAAGCTGAATCTTTCTTCATCCGTGGAAGTTGAAGCGGCTTTTGAATCGGTTCGTCAACATGTTGAAAATAAAGCCGGTGCGGAGCAATTCAATGGCATGCTCGTGCAACCGATGGTTAACTACGATGGCTTCGAGCTCGTTCTCGGTAGCTATACTGATTCACAGGCCGGTCCGGTGCTGCTGTTCGGCTCCGGTGGTCAGTTGGTGGAAGTTTTTCGCGATCGGGCACTGGCTTTGCCACCGCTCAACACGACACTGGCGCGGCGCATGATGGAGCAAACCAGGATTTACGGCGCCATGGAAAATTCAACTTTTGGTGAAAAAGTTGATCTGCAAAAGCTGGAAAAATTATTGGTTAAATTCAGTTATCTCGTCGTGGAGCAACGCTGGATTGACAGGATTGATATCAATCCGTTGTTGGTACGTTCATCGGTAAACGAAGATGATACCTATGGCGAATTCGTCGCTCTCGATGCGCGCATCGTGCTGCATGAGCCGTCGCTTGATGCCTCCTCATTGCCGAAACTTGCGATACGGCCCTATCCGGCGCAGTACACTTATAGTTGCCATTTACGCAATGGTGAAAAAGTGAAAATCCGCCCGATCCGTCCGGAAGACGAACCCGGAATCGTTGATTTTCACCAGCACCTTTCCGAAGAAAGTATCTATTTTCGCTATTTTCATCCCGTAGCGCTGGTGCAACGCATCGATCATGACCGCCTGGCTCAGATTTGCTTTAATGATTTCGACCGTGAGATGGCGCTGGTCGTTGAGAATGGAGAAGCAATGGAAGGGGCAAAGATAATCGGCGTCGGCAGGCTGACGCGAATTCCGGGGAAAAGCGATGCTGAATTCGCGATTCTCATCAGCGACACCTATCAGCGGACAGGCCTGGGAACAGAGCTGCTTGCGGCGTTACTGCGCATCGGCAAAGCGGAGAAAATTACCCGCGTTTTTGCGCAGATTCTGCTGGAAAACCAGGGTATGCAACGGGTTTGTGAAAAACTTGGCTTTACTTTACAAGCCGATTATGAAGAGCAGATTATGCATGCATCGATCGATATTTAAAGGGGTTTTTGAATAAAAATAAGCTTCGGGTTTCTGCGAAAACTTTAATGCTTAAAACCGTTCAATACCGACAAAAGAACGAAATTTCATTTTTATTACTTGAGTTGATTTCGATATTGTCATTCGAACGTGCGGTAAATTTCCATCCCTGCCTGAAGCGATTTATTTCCCAAAAAGACTTTCGAAATTCCTCAACACTCTTCCAGAAAATGCCGATTTTTCATTTGACCAATAGATTAAAAATTAAACTTTGAATTCATGGAAAAATCCAGAATTTTTTGAAATTGAGGACGGTTGTTGTGTCGGAAAAAGAGCATCAGAATCACAAAAAATTATCTGTGGAGTTTTTGTTTTGCAAAAATCAAGGTGTGAATCGCAGTTTTTCCAATGCCAGCCTGACGGTAGGCTCCTCAGATCATTGTGATATTCACTTTCCTGATGCCGAAAACATGGCGTCACGCCATTGCACAATCCGCCTGAATGACGATGGCTGGCTGTTGATTCCTGAAGAAAATAAAGCGACCTGGGTTAACAATGACCTGGTGACAAAGCCGACGGTGCTAAACGGCGGCGATGTACTTTTGTTCGGCCGCCTGGCCGGCCCGGGATTTCGTATCACGAGAGCCGTCGGTGAAACGATGGCGGCACGGCTGCGCGAGATGCGCTCCATCAATGCCTCGATGATGGCCAGCGCTACAAAAGCTGCATCAGAAAAACCCTATCAGCGCCGTGTCGTCGATCGCTGGTTCAATCGTCTGAATAAAAAATATAAAAAGCTGACGCTACAAATTGCCACTGTGTCATTTGTTTTATTAGCGATAGCGGCTGCAGTACTTTATTATCAGCAGACGCATTTGAACCGTTTAAATGCGCTGGCCTCGGCGTTATTTTACCAGATGAAAGAAGTCGAACTGCAAATTTTTAACACCGAGGAAATATATGCTGTTGCCGGAGATTCGAGCTCAGAACTGATCAGCAAACAGCATTGGGAAAAATATCAGCAGATGGAAACACAGTATGATAAATATCTGACGGAGCTTGGCTTTCTCAAAGGCATGTCGGAAAAAGAGCGCATTATTTTGCGCGTAGCGCGAATTTTCGGAGAATGTGAACTCAATGTGCCGAAAGATTTTATGGTCAGGGTCAATGAATATATCAAACGCTGGCGCTCGACACCACGCTACCGCAAGGCGCTGGAAAATGCTATCGAACGCGGCTATATCAAATACATCGCATCGCAGCTTGTGGATAGCCATTTGCCGCCGCAGTTTTTTTACTTGGCGATGCAGGAAAGCGATTTTGATACACGCAATTGCGGCCCGCGGACACGGTATGGGATCGCCAAAGGCATGTGGCAGTTTATCCCGACAACAGCGGTGCATTTTGGTTTGAAACTGGGCCCGCTGGTGGATGTGCGCAAGCCCGACCCGCGGGATGAGCGCCATAATTTTAAAAAATCGACCCGGGCGGCGGTAAAATATATTCGCTTTCTCTATCGCACCGAAGCGCAGGCCTCGGGCTTGCTGGTGATGGCTTCGTATAATTGGGGTGAGGGAAAAGTGATTCGTATTTTAAACAAGCTGCCAAAAAATCCGCGCGACCGCAACTTCTGGAATGTGGTCAATAAATTTGAGTTTCCACGGGAAACTCAGGATTACGTCTATTATATTTTTTCAGCGGCCGTCATCGGTGAAAACCCGCGCCTGTTCGGCTTTAATCTCGAAAAACCACTGGAAGGTATTTTGAATTAAACGTAGATGATGCACAAGATAAGCCACTGAATGAATACAAACTGGTAAACCTGAACAGAAAACAATAGATATCCGGATCGTATTTGTTAAGTGCGCAATGCGGACACTGAGCTTGCCTGCTTGTAACTTATTTAATTTCAGTACTTTTTTATAAATATCGCATAATACGCACATACCGTAGTGCTTAATTCCTGCCTGCTATTTTTTAGCCGGATATTTCTTTTGTTGCATTACTCGCCAAATTTTTTATGTTTCATGGGATTTAAGTTTACAGTATTGAGCGCAAAATAATTCATTGCAAACAGCCATCTCTCCAGGAAAAATCAAAATAATTATTTTTGATGTCGGCCATACACTGTTGTTTCCGGACAGCAAATTTCTTCACCAAATTGGCGACAGGCTGGATGAATATCCCCCAAAATGAATTCGATAAAATCGGCGCCATAACGAAGCGGGAAGCGTATCAGCAGGCGCCGCGGAATCCGTTTAAACTCTGGTTTGGCGCCTGGATGCGTACAGCAGGTGTGTCTGAACCTGTACTGGATGATGTTTTTGAAGCCATCATCGCGCGGCACAGGAAATCACACCTTTGGAGTGTCCCGGAACCGGGCGTGCCACAGATTCTCCGGGATTTGCGCGATGTCGGTCTAACGCTTGGCATCATTTCGAATTCCGATGGTTCGGTAAACGAATTGTTGGAAAAATTTCAGCTCGATTATTACTTTAAATGCATCCTGGATTCAGCCCTTGAAGGCATCGAAAAGCCGGATGCCCGCATTTTTCTGCGTGCAATTGATATCCTGCAATGCTCGCCTGCGGATTGTTTGTGTGTCGGCGATCACCCGGTTTATGATGTGCAGGGAGCGCAAAATGCTGGTTTGCAAGCAGCGCTGCTGGACCCGCAGTGGCTTGAAACCTCCACCGACTGTGTGAGAATTCGCCGGTTTTCAGAGCTCAAAACATTATTGAATTTATGAGAAAACCCTGATCTTATCAGTAAATTGTATATTTAAAAAAACGATTGGAAGAAGATATGAAAAATTACAAAGGGACGATTGGTATTTTAACCGGGGGCGGTGATGTGCCGGGGCTTAATCCTGCAATTCGTGCGGTGACTTTGCGCGCCATTCGCGACGGCTACCGGGTGTTAGGCATAAGCCGTGGCTGGGCAGGGCTCGTCGATATGATTCCTGATCAGCATGCTGACAATAGCGATCATATTTTTGAATTAACCGCCGACGTTGTGAACCGCGCGGCACGCACTGGCGGTACATTTTTACACACCTCGCGCACACGGCCGAGCCACTTGCCGTTAAAATCCGTGCCGCCCCATTTAAAAGATAAATATCAGGATAAAATCAATGATGTGACGCCGGAGGTTTTGAAGAATATCGACTATTTCGGTATCGATTACCTGATTCCCATCGGTGGTGATGATACATTGAGCTACGCACAATGCATGCACCAGGAAGGCGTAAAAACCGTCGCTATCCCCAAAACCATGGATAATGATGTGCCCGGCACCGAGTATTGCATCGGTTTCAGCACCTGCGTTACGCGCACGGTTGAAATGATGAATGAACTGCGCACGACGGCGGGTTCGCATGAGCGCATTCTCGTTATTGAAGTCTTCGGGCGTTACGCCGGATTTTCAGCGATGCTGCCGGCGATGGCTGGGGCCTCCGACCGCTGCATCATCCCGGAGCATTCTTTTGATATCAACCGGTTGACCGAACTTCTCGTTCAGGACCGGGCTAAAAATCCCAGTAATTATTCTGTTGTCATTATCTCCGAAGGTGCACAGATGGTTGGTGATAAGGAAATGTCATTTGAAGCGCATGAAACAGACCAGTACGGCCATAAAAAACTGGGAGGAATAGGAGACCGTGTTTCGGCAAAGATCAAAGTACTGTCGCCGCAATTTAACCAGGGAAAAGAAGTGAATATCCTGACGCAAAAACTCGGCTATCTCGTACGCTGCGGCAATCCCGATGCGATGGATTCCATCGTACCTATGGCCTTCGGCAACCTGGCCTTCGATTCGATTTTGAAAAAACAAACCGGCCGCCTCATCAGTCTCATCGATGGTTGCTACGGCAATGTGCCCATCGATCTTGTCGTCGGCAGCAAGAAACTGGTGGATGTCGATAAATATTATAACATCAACCGCTTGCGTCCCAAATACACGACATTCACCGGTAGGCCGCTGTTTTTTATGAAAAGTTGAGTAAGCGTTCTGCAACCCAGCCGTCATTGCCTGCGTTACATGGTAGAGCTTTTTCAAGTTATTTAAAAACGGCGTCAGCGAAACGCTCCCACTTCGGCCGGCTGGATGGATAGCAACTTAAGCTTTTAAAACAATGCATATTCTGCGAGACGGCTTTCAAGCTGGCCGTTATAAAGCACATGTTTTTGTTTTGTTTTCAGGCCGACGGATTTAAGCAGTTCGGGGTTGCCGGTGAAAATATAGCCGGTATTTCCCGTAAAGCGGCGTTTGAAAACATTGCCGATTTCGGTGTATAACCCACGTACGTCATCAATCTCACCCATTCTCTCGCCATAGGGCGGGTTGCAAATAATGACACCGCCTTCACCCCGTGAAGTCAGCTCAAACATATCTTTCTGCGAGAATTTTACCCAAGGCCGAACCCCGGCGCGGCGGGCATTTTCCTTTGCAAAACCCACGATCTGTGATGAAATATCACTGCCGAAAATTGTCGTTGCAGGCCGACACACGTTATCTTGTGCCTCGGCAACAACATTTTGCCACAGGTCGGCATCATGATTCGGCCAACGCTGGAAACCGAAGTTTTGCCGTAATAAACCCGGGGCGAAATTCCGTGCAATCAAGGCAGCTTCGATCGGCAGCGTGCCTGAGCCGCACATGGCATCGATAAATATTTGAGAACCATCATAACCGGTGAGCAGCACGATACCGGCGGCCAGTGCTTCTTTTAACGGCGCCTCGCCTTTCTGTCTGCGATAACCTCGCTGATGCAAACTCTCCCCGGACATGTTGAGACTGAGTGTACAATGGTTATGGTTCATGTTGAGGTAAATATGAACATCCGGGCTGTCGCGGTCGACGTTGGGCCGGCGTTCGTATTTATTCATAAAGCGATCGACGACGGCATCTTTTGTCTTTAATGCTGCGAATTGTGAGTGTGTCAGAAAAGAGTCGTTGATGTTCGCGGTCACCGCAAGGGTATGATCGATGGACAGGTGGTTTTCCCAGTGCATGGCGACGACATTTTCATAAAATTCTGCCTCAGAATGGGCAGGAAATTCTTTGATTTTGCACAATACCCGCACTGCGCTGCGCAGCCAGAGATTGGCTTTGTATCCGAGTTTCAAATCGCCGCTGAAAGAAACACCAGCCCGTTCCGGCATGATGTCTTTTGCCTGCAAGTTTTTTAATTCCCGGGCAACAACAGCTTCGAGTCCGCGGGGGCAGACAGCAAAATAATTATAGATTTCAGTCATATACTCAGTTCAAATTTAATATAACGTTAATGGGGAATATGGATCGATAGCAACCGGCGGCACTCTTAAAAAGTACGACGCCGGGCTGAGGAACCAAAATAACACATTATTCAGAAAAAACAACAGGCTTTCTGCCTGAAGAGTTGCAATCATTGCGCATGATTTTCACAGGCCTGCGCATATCAGCCCTGAATTGACGGCGAATTTTTTTATCCAGAGGTACGTGTTCTTGTTTTTATTAGACTAATGTCCGGAATGATCAGTGCCTGCGAGGGCCCGATCTCAAAAAAACATGGCACGGCGTTTGATCTGCTTCCGGAATAAAGATAGGATTATCATTTCGAAATAACACATGTATTTAAATATGAGGTGTACGATGACTCTGCTTCGCAAACTTTTACTCATTTCTCTCGCAGCTTTTCTCTTTTCACTGCCCGCTTGTGACAACAATCCTGCAGCCAATGATCCCACGGGTGGACAAATTAAAATCAGTATTAAAAGTGTGACCGGCACAACACAGGGCGCCTTAGGAAAAATTATGAGCGCCGTAACCATCACCAGCGCACAGGTGGTCATTGAAGAAATAGAATTCGAGAGCAGTTATGAAGATACGATGGATTTCAAGCTCGCAGAACCGTTTGTGCAGGATTTGCTCTCCGGTTCAAATTTGCATGAAATCACAACAGTCGAGGTGCCCTTCGGTACCTATAAAGAGATGGAAATTAAAATCGATAAGCTCGATGAAGAAAAGAGCGCTGCTTACGCACAAAATCCGGAATTGCGCAATTTAAGTATTCGCGTTGAAGGGTATCTCAATAACGAGAGGAGCAGCGCTTTTGTTTTTGAAAGCGATCTTTCGCAGGAGCAGGAGCAGGAATTCAACCCGTCTCTCGTGCTCGATGAAACGAATCCGGCAACGAATCTGGTGCTTACTCTCGATATGGCTTCATGGTTTGTCGACAGTAATAACCAGCCGCTTGACCCAAATCTGGCGGAGAACAAAAGCCGCATCGAAAGCAACATCAAGTCTTCGTTTACAGTCTTTGAAGACGAGGATGATGACGGTGAAGAAGATGGGCATGATGAGGATTAAGTATTGAACTGGTTGATTGAATAGCCTGCCCGGGTTGCAAGCTATTCAATCAATTGCCGGATTTTATTCAGTAAATCTTCTTTACGAAACGGTTTTTGGATAAAATTGACCTGTTCGAGTTGAATTCCCTGCTGCTTCACTTTTTCCGACATATAGCCGGACATAAACAAACCTTTGATGCCCGGTGTTATCTGCGCCATTTTTTCGTGTAGCTGTTTCCCGTTCATGCTTGGCATTATCAAATCCGTGATGAGCAGATCTATTTTTCCTGCATAGGTTTTGCCGATTTCGATCGCTTCTTCAGGATGTGTTGCGGATAGAACTTTATAACCGTATTTTTTTAACAGTCTTTCGTATAATATCTGGATTTGTTCTTCATCATCAACAAGGAGAATGGTTTCCTTGCCACCCCGGATTATTGCTGTGACTTCCTTTGTCTCGGGTTCAGTTTTTCCCAAATAGCGGGGAAAATACAAACTGAATGTCGTTCCCCGATCGAGCTTGCTGGCAACATGGATAAATCCTTCGTTTTGTTTCATGATGCCGTAAATCGTCGATAAACCGAGTCCGGTGCCCCTGCCTTCTTCTTTAGTTGTGAAAAAGGGCTCAAATATTCTATCCAGGATTTGTTTTTCCATGCCTGAGCCGGAATCACGAAACAAGAGCAGGACAAAATCACCTGACTGGTTACCTTGCGGTGGATTGTCAATCGATTTATCGATTGTTATATTTTGTGTATGAATCGTGATCGTGCCGACGCCGGTGATCGCATCACGGCCGTTGACGGCCAGATTGGCAAGAATCTGATCGATTTGTGATGGATCGATTTTTACCGGCCACAACC
Source organism: bacterium (assembly GCA_024275575.1). GTDB lineage: Bacteria > Zhuqueibacterota > Zhuqueibacteria > Zhuqueibacterales > Geothermadaptataceae > Bioreactorimicrobium. Next base: position 19,207 of record JAJRYV010000045.1, on the reverse strand, counting down.
CCTTGCCTGGCGTAAATTTCAACTCGATGTCTTCACCGATAAGTCGGCCTATCATGTTTTTACTGTTGGTAATAAACTTATTCAATTCGATCACTTGTGGCGCTACTGTCTGCTGGCGTGAAAAAGCGAGAAGCTGGCGGGTGAGATCCGCGGATTTTTTCGCTGCTTTTAATATCTCTGTAACGTCATCATGCAGCGGATCGTTGGGGTTGATATTTTTTTCCACCATCTCGCCATAGCCGATAATTATACTTAGCATATTATTGAAATCGTGGGCAATGCCACCCGCAAGGCGGGCGACAGATTCCATCTTTTGTGCCTGGTTCAGGGCCGCTTCTGTTTCCACCTGTTTTGCCAGCGCTTTTTTGTGCTCGCTGATATCCTTAATGATCAGTACTGCCTTTTTATCAGGGCTCCCATTGAGAGTCACCGGATAAACCGAGTGATGGAGCCAGCGCTTGTTTTCATACAATTCCAGACATTCCGGGCAGCCGCTTTCCTGCATTTTCAAATATGGACATGATTCGATGGGGCTGTTTGTCCCGTGGATAACCTCCCAACAACGGCGACCAATAATTTCATTATTTTTCTTTTTGAACATGGAAGATAATGCGGTATTGCTGCGCAAAATTCGTTGTTCACCATCGATTATGCATATGCCCTCGGGAATCGCATCAAATGTCGTTCGCCATTCCATCGCAGCTTTTTCGAGTTCTTCTCTCAACCATTGGGCCTGCAATGCGAGGGGCTGTTTTTCACCAACGATTGCGTCCACCTCTCCACGACGAATTGCAGTGAGCGCTTCCTCTGCCAGTTTTAAGCGTTTTTCCAGCTCATCCCGGGTCAATTTACACAAGCTCATACGCCCGCTCCCGGAGCGGAAATTCCCAGAGCATATCTGACTTTACGATCGTCTCTTAAGGAACCAATGATGCGCACTGGAGGATCGATTGATGTAATAATCAGTGTCGGTGCGACGAGCACATCATTTTTCAGCGCTGTGTCGAACTGTTCCAGGACGTTGATGATTTCCAATTTATAATTATCTTTGAAGTGTTCCCGGCAAAGAGATTCCAGATTTTGTAGGGCCATCAGAGAATTTGTATCCCTGCCGGCGACGAACAGTTTTAGTTCCGGAGGGTTTGAAACTGACGCCTTGTTTTGTGCCGGTTTGCTCATTTGTCCCCTCTTTTATTTTTTTTCTCGTCCTGATCCGTCGCAGTCGAATCTGCTTCATCGGTATCGTGCCCACCGCGCATTTCCAGAATTTTATCCCTTGATTGACGATTGAGTTCAAATTCCACTTGCAACGCATCCATATCTTTTTCAGCAGTGATAATTTACGTCTGTATCTTTTTCTCTTCCGCAGCGGCAAGCGCCCTCAACAGGTCGACACGGGTTTTTTGTGCTTGCAGTTCGTTGTCGAGTTTCCGTTTATAAATCGCATCGCGTGATTCCTGCACCAGTCTCGCCGTTCCCGTCATCACGCCGGCAGGCCCGATATAGACATCAGTGATCGATACACCATTGTCTGAAATTGTAAACTCGCGCACCTGATTCGAATGGCGCGACCCACGGGATTTTAAAACCTGAATCGTTCTGTTTAATTCACCTTCTTCCGTTTTGTAGCGGATAAAAACCACGAGATCGATCATCGATGAGATGCCGTTGCCTGAAATTTCAAGCTGGCTTTTTTGTCCCGTGGTCTGATTGGTCAGAATGAGGGTGATACCCCGTTGTTTCAGAAAATTGAGCAGTCGCGTCATGTAATCAAAAGCGGTCTGTTTTCCTCCAAATCTTTCAACCGCAGACATCGCATCAACAATCATATGATTCGGTTGGAATTGTTCAACCTCAGACATGATTTTTATCAGATGTTCTTCCGCCCCCATCGATTCCGGCATCAGCGAAGTAAATCGTAAAAGTCCTGCTTCCCGGAGTGGTTCCAGATGCAAGCCGATGCTATGAACATTGCTGAAGACAGCGTCGCGAGACTCCTCAAAACTGAGATAAAGGACTTTTTTAGCCAAATTGCAGGCTTTATTGGCAATGGTCATTGCGAGAATCGTTTTGCCGGTACCCGGTTCTCCGGCGAGTAATATACAGGACCCCTGAAAATAGCCGCCGCCAAGCATTTTGTCGAGCTCAGGAATACCGCAAGAGATTTTCTGGCCAAATGCCAGATGTTGCAACTGAATTGTTGAAATCGGAACGATGGAGAAGCCATTCCGGCTAATGATATAAGGGCATTCGTTGCGCTCAAAACCGGAGCCACGGTATTTAACGATTCGCAAACGCCGCGTTGTCACTTGCTTGTCAACCCTGGCATCGAGGCTAATGACACAATCCGACATGGAAAAAAAGAATTCCTGAAAGATCATTCTCGGTTCATTAATGCCGGGTTTCAGGGTTAAAATTACCGTCAAATTTTCATCTTTAAACCATTGATTCATCGTATGCAGCTCTGCACGAACCCGGTGGTGATCAGGATAAATCCGCAGGAGAACATCCAATGCGTCGAGCACGATGCGATTTGCTCCAATTTCCCTGGCTTTGCCGGAAATGACTGCGAGAAGGGGCTTGATGTTGAATTCGCCGCTGATAATGGTATCAGAATCAATTTTGCCGTGCATGATTAACAATTTGTTTGTTTTTTCAAGGGCAGAGAAATCCCAACCCATAGTGGCGGCATTTTCTCTGACAACCTCGGCCGTTTCCTCGAAACCGTATAAAATTCCTGGCTCGCCTTGCAAGGCGCCGCGGTATAAAATCTCTGTTCCCATCACGGTTTTGCCACTGCCGGGGCTGCCGATTATTAGCGTCGTGCGCCTTTTCGGCAAACCGCCCTGCAATATGTCATCCAGGCCTTTGATAAACGTTGGGGTTTTACTGATAGAATGTACAACACCGGCTGTGGAATGCTTTTTAGACTTTTCGGGCATTACAAACTCCTCAAATAATAAAGTAGGTACGCTTGCAACCGCGTGGTGCATTTAAGGCTGATTCGTACGAATCTTATTCTTAACCTGGTATTATGTGGCATGGGACTTTATTTTTTCAAAACGCCACAGAATACACTTATGCCTGATCCTGGCAATGAACAGTGGAATCTGTTTTATTACCTGCGAGCTAATCGATGTTTGAGAATGGAAAATGCAATCAGTTGTCATCGGCGTGATTTCCAGCTTTGAGCTCTGTGATGGCGGATGAATATACAGAGATTGCCCTGAGAGTGCAAGGTTCTTTTCTCTTGATTCTCATATTTTAAAGAACAAGCCTGAATTCTATTTCTGTAAAGTCTCCTCAAACAGTTTTAAAATGCGTCGATATTCATCCGTCCACGAGCTCGGCTCATGAAAGCCGTGGCCTTCCATGGGATAGATCGCTACCTGCCAGTGTTGTTTTTCCAACTCGATGAGCCTTTGCGACAGGCGCACGACATCCTGAAAATGGACGTTGGGGTCGAGCATGCCGACACAGATGAGCAGGTTATCCTGCAAACCCTCGGCAAAATAAATGGGACTGCTGCTGCGGTATGCCGTCGAGTCCACCTGCGGGATGTTGAGAATATTGGAGGTGTAGCCGTGGTTGTAATGTGCCCAATCCGCAACCGGCCGCAGCGCCGCGCCGCTTTTAAAAATACCGGGCCGGGTAAATTGCGCCATCAGGGTGATAAAGCCGCCATATGAGCCGCCGTAAATGCCGATGCGCTGCGCATCGATACCGTAATTTTCCACCAGCCACCTGGCGCCGTTGACTTGATCATCGAGGTCTTTTCCGCCCATTTGACGGTAGATCGCGGTGCGCCAATTGCGCCCATAACCGGCGCTGCCGCGATAATCGATATCGAGCACGGTGTAGCCGCGGTCGGCAAGCAAATTATGGAACATGTATTCACGATAATAATCAGACCACCATTTGTGGGCATTTTGCAACCATCCGGCGCCGTGCACGAAAATCACCGCCGCACCGTTGCTGTTTTCCGGTTTGTACAAGCGTGCAAATGGTTTCTCTCCATCGTCGGCCGGGATGCGCACGATTTGCGGCACACGCCACGGGTATTGTCGCCATTTTTCTTTTGTCGAATTGGTGAGTTTGTGAATACGCCCGCCCGGCTTGGCCTCTTGCAGGTAGAGTTCCCAGGGTTCGTTGCTAAAAGACCGGCGAATGAGTAGCTTATTTCCATCAGGGGAGACGACCGCATCATTGCGGCCTGGCAGGGATGTGAGTTTGACTTTTTTGCTACCATCGAGTTTCATACGGTAAAGTTGCCGTTCACCGGGGTGGGTCTCATTTGAGCAAAAATACCAGTATTTTTCATCGCGTGAAATTCGTGGATTGTAAATTTCAAACTCGCCCTGTGTCAACGCATTTTTTGTTCCTGACTGTAAATCGTAAACGTAAAGATGACTGAAGCCGCTTTCCTCGCTACAAAACCAGATTCCGCTATCGTCAGGAAGCCAGCCCTGCTCGCCGCTGCCGTTCCACCACGAAATACCCGGGCCGCCAATCCAGGCGTCATCGTGCTGGTGTTCGATACTTTGCAATTGCCCACTGGCCAGGTCCAGCAGCGCTAACCAGCGATCTTTATTATCTTTTGAGCGAACTTAGACAAACGCCTGATTGCTGCGATGACTCCAAAAAGGCCCCCAGATATCGACAGTACGTTTGTTGCCGTCTTTTTTCTTTTGCACGGTAAATTCGGGAAAATCGTCGATGCCCGGCAAACTATCGGTTGAGACAAATATCAGCGTATCTTTTTTGATATCGATAATCGCGAGCCGGTATTGGCGTTGTTTGGAACCGACTTTTGAGCGCGAATTTTTTGTTGTTGTGTAACCATCCTCGGTGATGTATCTGGGAACTTTGGTGCTTTTTCCCGGGGTTTCACTATCACTCAGATTGAGCGTGACATATTTTTCGTTTGGCGAGAGCCGGATGTCGCCAAGACGGAATTTACCGGTGTAGAAAGTTGGAATGGCGTGATTCATTTTTTTTCTATACTCAGTTTTGCGTTGCTGTTTTTCCTTGCGCTGCCGCAAAACCTGCATCAGCTCCAGCTCCTGCGACTGGATGTATTTCTCTTGTGGATCAGTGGGGGAGTGGTCTTCTTTTGGTTTTTCCGTTGCTTTAATTTCAAGAATTTGCCTGATTTTTCCTGTTTTCCGTCGCCATTCGAACAAAGCGTATCCCCGCTGAAAAATGATGCGCTTTTGATCCTGCGAAAATCGTGGGTTGGATTCCGTCGCCAGTGTCCGGGTGATGTGTTCCAGCCTGCTTTTTTTGATATCGAAAAAGAAAATATCACCATTTTTTGCAAAGATTTTGAATCTTTTATCGATGGAATATTCGCCGTATTGTGCCGGCAGTTGCGCTAATGTTTTGGCGCTCACTTTTTGCGCTTTGCCGCCGCGCAAGGGGATGGTGTAAAGTGAATCGCTATCAGCATTTTCCGGATTCCAGGAAAAATAGATCGATTTGCCGTCCTCCGACCAGTAGGGGTTCTCCGGTAGTGAGCCGATCCACAGTTCTGGATCCTGCATAATCGTTTTCACATCGAGTTTGGGCGTCTCTTGTGCGTGGGCAATTGTCAGGAGTAAAAAAAGTATTGAACAAATGAATTTTTTAAACAGCATTGGCGACTTCCTTTGTGTGAGTCGGGACCTATTCAGATAAAAACCAGTCGGAAAAAAGGTGATATATACCCCAAAATAGTCGAATTGATTGGGTTGGCAGAGAAAAAGCCATGATCGATATCATGGCTTTTTGAAATACGATTTTCAGCCTTTCGGCCTGCCGATGGAGTAGTAATCGATCCCCAGTTCTTTCATGCGCTCGGGTTCATAGAGATTTCGCCCATCGAAGATAACCGGTCGCCGCAGCGATTCTTTAATCAGCAGAAAATCAGGTTCACGGAATGCGTTCCACTCGGTCATGATGAGCAGGGCGTCAGTATTTTCCAGCGCTTCATAGCGTTTTTCGAACAGGATGATTTCTTTGCCGATGCGATCACCGAAAATACGGCCGGCTTCGTTTAATGCTTCGGGATCGTGTGCATGGATCGCTGCACCCTCTTTTGTCAGTGCGTTGATCATGGCGATGGCGGGCGCTTCGCGCATATCATCGGTGCGCGGTTTGAAAGCCAACCCCCACATGGCGATTGTTTTCCCGGCAAGGTCACCTTTGAAATAGGATTTTATCCGGTCGACAAGAACGGTTTTTTGTCGGTAATTGACTTCCTCGACAGACTGAATGATTTGTGCTTCAACGCCGTATTCACGCGCTGTACGAATCAAAGCTTGCACATCTTTTGGGAAACAGGAACCGCCATAACCGGTGCCGGGGTAAATGAAATGGTGGCCGATGCGGCTATCGCTGGCGATGCCCTGCCGCACGTTTTCGATATTGGCGCCGACTTTATCGCATAAATTGGCGATTTCATTGATAAATGAAATTTTTGTTGCCAGCATGGAATTGGCCGCATATTTAGTCAATTCGGCGCTGCGTTCGTCCATCACATGAATTGGGTTGCCCGAGCGGACAAATGGCGCATACAGACGTTTCATCATTTCTGCGGCCTTTTTGTTTGAAGTGCCGATAACCACCCTGTCCGGCCGCATAAAATCATCGATTGCCGCGCCCTCTTTGAGAAACTCGGGATTGGATACAACGCTGAATTCAAGGCTGGTGTGTCTTTTGATTTCCGCTGTCACTTTGTCGGCAGTGCCGACGGGCACGGTGCTCTTGTTGACGACAACTTTGAAACCGTTCATGTTTTTTCCGATATCGCGGGCGACAGCGAGGACGTGTTTTAAATCGGCAGACCCATCTTCATCCGGCGGGGTGCCGACAGCGATGAAGATGATTTCCGAGTTCTCAACAGCCGATTTGATATCGGTGGTAAACGACAATCTCTCTTCTTTCACATTGCGCAGAACAAGCCCTTCCAAACCGGGTTCGAAGATCGGAATTTGGCCCTGGTGTAATTTGTCGATTTTTTCCGGGTCGATATCGACACAGATGACATCATTTCCAGAATCGGCAAAACACGTTCCTGCGACGAGTCCAACATAACCTGTGCCAACAACAGCGATTTTCATTTGAAACTCCTTTTAAGGTCAATCCTTTTCCATATTTACCCCGACGGGCATTTGGAGCAATATTTATGGCATTTCAAAAAAACGGGCAAAAAGGTATAAAATACCCACCTCGAAGTCAAGAAATAGTACGGCATTTTTAAATGTTTTCTCATCTGAATTAGTAATTTATCGACAATTATGCCTAAAGGCCGTAGAAAAGCGGAGACAAAAATTTCAATAGTCACCCGTTAAAATGAATTGCCACTCTATTTTTCAACAAATATGAGCGATTATATCTGTAAGGTTACACCGGCTGAATCCCTGACGAGCATACCGGGACTGTTTTAAAATTAAGAGAATAAAAGCTTTTACTATTATGCGGATAAAATTGAAAAACCAGGCGCTGGTTCGAGGCGGCCGAAGAGATGAAACTAACATAGCTGCTGAAAACAGGCTGAATTTTGACTCGGCTCAATCACAGATTTACCTGCAGGATTTTGCCATTATCGAAAATTTGCCCAAATGGCAAGTTTCGAAATACGAATCGGAATTTCTCCCCCGGATGAAACTCGCCGGATTTGGCGACCGGAAAAATGTTGTGCTGCAAAATACGGCGGATTTGCATATCCACACAACCTGGTCTGACGGCGATACGCTGGAGAATGTGTTGAATGCTGCCATCGCCGCTGGTTTGGACGCTATCGCTATCACCGATCATGATGAAATCGAAGGTGCGCTTGTGGCGCGCCGCATAGTGCACGAAAGACAATTGCCCCTTGCTGTCGTGCCGGGTATCGAGATTTCCAGCCGCGATGGTCATATCGGGGCATTGTTTATGACGCAAAAAATCTCCCCGGGCATGTCCGCAGTCGATACGGTTCGTGCGATTCATGCGCAGGGTGGCATCGCGGTGGCGCATCATCCTTTTACCCCACGCCTTCTCGAAAAAATCTTTCAAGAGAAATGGGGCTGTCGTGATCTTTTATACAGCGTTCCTTTTGATGCCATCGAATGTTATAACGCCGTTCCCGGGTCAGGCGTTTATTACAACCTCAAAACAATCGATAAAATGTGCCAACTAAAACGAAAAGTTGCCATAACCGGAGGCAGCGACGCTCATCTCGCACGATTCGTTGGCATGGGTTTGACTTATTTTCCCGGGAATGACGGAATTTTGAGTCTGTACAACGGCATTCTAAATGGTCTGACTCAGGGAGCGGCGCAGTATTGGTCGCGTCGCGATAAGTTATATTATTATAATCATCTCGTCAAAGAAGTGATTTTAGAAATTTTTGGCCGAAAAAGATAGCAGCATAAAATGCTGAATTGTCTGGACTGCAGATGCTTTGCTGATTAAAATTTGATTGGAAATCCCGATGAAAATTCTCATTGCAGAAGATGACAATGCCTCCCGCCGGTTACTGAAACTCATTTTGGTAAATGCCGGTTACGAGGTCATCGAAGCGGTGGATGGCGCGGAAGCGCTGAACATCTTGCAGACCGGCGGGGATATTCAACTGGCCATTCTCGACTGGCTCATGCCGGAATATGACGGACCGCAGATTTGTGAGATTTTGCGTTCGGATAAAAAATTTGACGGGATTTATCTGATCTTGCTCACTGTGCAATCGCGTAAAGAAAATTTACTCGAAGGTTTGAATGCCGGCGCCGACGACTACCTGGTCAAACCCTGTGACCGTGAGGTCTTGTTGGCCCGTGTGAATGTCGGGAAACGCCTGGTTGCCTTGCAGCAGGAACTGGCAAATCGTGTTGCGGAACTTGAAAATGCCCTCGAACAAGTGAATAAATTGCACGGATTACTCCCCATTTGCAGTTACTGTAAAAAAATCCGTAATGACAGCAATTACTGGCAACAACTCGAGGATTATATCTCCCTGCATTCCGAGGCCGAGTTCAGCCACGGCATTTGTCCGGACTGTTTTACCAAACATTTTGAGGAAGAAATGAAGTGATATTGACCTCATTTCCCGCTTGTTGAGATTTTGTTCTGAATTCCCATACAACCCACCTGAAATTAATTTCGTGACGTTTCTAAAATTTTATCACAGCATATTTCCGCCCTCCGATATTTAAAACATTCTGAATAGCCACCCTGCGTTTGTAAAAATCCGAAATTCAAGAGATTGATCTCTAATCCAATATATCCCGTTCAATACACCAGGCGGGCGCTGGGCATGCCGAAGCGATGTCCTCGCCGGGCGATACGAGCATTACGCTCTGCAAGATGCTTTCGCTCTGTTTATCGCGAGTGAGGCTGAACAGCGACAATCCAATATCTGAAAACTGCCTGTTCAATTTAAACTTACGCAAATTCGGAGCTCGAGAGCAATGAAACAAATGCTGTTAGTCTGCCTTGCCGTATGTTTATTTTGCGAAAATACTTTTGCCCAATCCCAACCTGATAAATTGGGAGCTCGCTTACGCTACTTGCTGCATAGGCAAACCGGGCATTCGATTTACAATCATGCTGAAAAAAAATCTCCCGGCATGATTTTGCCTGTTTTGATCAAGGGCCGGCCGGAGCAGGTCAGAAATTTCGTCGAATCGCATGGCTGCTTTTATTCCGCCCTCGGAGATATTGCCGCTGCCAGCCTGTCGTTGCCGGCCATCGCCGAATTGGCGACTCTCAGCGATGTCGAACACATCGAACGGGCAGTGAAATTGCGATTGACCAACGACCGGGCTGCGGAACACGTCGGCGCCCGGCTGGTTTTACACGGTGAAAAACCATTGCAACAAGCCTGCAGCGGCAAAGGCGTGCTAATCGGCATCATCGATAGTGGCATCGATTTCCGGCACCGGGATTTTCGTTCTGAGGATGGACGCCAGAGCCGGATTTTATTTGTCTGGGATCAGGCCGATGATAGGGAAACACCGGCTTCGGACGTGCCTTACGGTAAAATTTGGCACAAAAGCGATTTTGAGGCTGATTTCAATGGCTATGAACACGGGCGGGTGCGCCATTTGGATGTCATCGGGCACGGAACGCATGTGAGCGGAACCGCCGGGGGCAACGGCAACGCGGTGAATCAATATCAGGGTATGGCGCCGGAAGCCGAATTTATCGTCGTCGCACTGGATTTTGATGCCGGCGAACAAATGCTGGCAACACGAATTATTGAAGCGCTGGATTTTATTGCCCGCAAAGCCGAGCTATTGCAGCGTCCGGTGGTGGTGAATGCCAGTTTGACAACACAGGACGGCGCACACGACGGCACAAGTCTGCTCGAGCAAGCGATCGAAAATTTTCTTCAAGCAGCTCCTGGACGGGCTTTTTGCGCTGCGGCGGGTAATGCCGGAAATACACCGATTCACTGGGGTGCTCTCCTCGAAAAAGATTCTATCTTTACTTATGTGCAGGAAGTCAATCAGGCTTATACAGCTGCAGGAGAAGCGACGCTGGCAGTATACGGGAGGGTGGAATCAGATCGTTTGCACGATACATTTTTCGCAGTCGCTGCAGATAGTTTTGTTAGTGAAACCGGGCGGTTTTTTCCACTTTCAACAGGTAAGTGGATTTCATTTGACAGCCTGATCACGGCCGGTATCTGGTCAATGGAAGTGGTTGCTTCTGACGGCCATCCGCTCGGTTCTGTGGAAATGTCCAGCTATCAGCGCAGCGATGGTATTTGCGAGTTTTATCTGTTCATTTCAGATAACGTTTACGCCAATAATATGGTTGAATCTGGCAGCCGCAAAACCTGGGGCTTCGATTTTTGGCGTCTGATGGCAAGGGGAAATGGCAAAATTGACTACTGGCTGCAGAAAGACTGGTCTGTGAATTCGCGCAACCTGGAAATAACCCATCCTCGTTATCAACCCTGCGATACGAAATTAACCGTCGGTATTCCGGCCACCGGAAAAAGTGTGATCGCAGTGGGTGCGTATAACAACCTCGATGAATTTATCAATTTTCACGGCAACCCGATCCACTACGGTGCAGAGCCGCCGGAAGTTGGAGCATTGGCCTATTTTTCCAGCAAAGGGCCTGCAGCAGATGATCGTGTAAAGCCGGAAATTATCGCACCCGGACATCAGGTCGTTTCCAGTCATTCCTCGGCAGCTTTCGTCTCGCCGTTTCGCAATGCGATTCTCGCACCGGGAAAACAGCACATTCTGGGCACGGGAACGAGTATGGCCTGTCCGGTTGTCAGCGGTTCCATTGCGCTCTATTTTGAGCAAAACCCGACAGCGACGATAGAAGATGTGCGTGAGGCGCTTTTTAAAAGCTGCAGTAGCGATCAATTTACAGCGACGACCGGGGTGCTGCCAAATCCCGTCTGGGGGTACGGCAAACTCGATATTTTTAATGCGATGAGTGGTGTTGGGCGAAATATTCTCGCCAGTACGAATGCCGCTGAATTTAAACTTTTTCAGAATTATCCCAATCCCTTCAACCCGCGGACTGAGCTGGTGTTCGATTTACCCACAGCGGATATCGTCGATGTGGATGTTTTTAGCATCACCGGCCGGAAAATCGTCAGTTTATTGCATCAGCAGAATATGCCACGTGGTCGTCACCGGCTCGAGTTTGATGGAACAAATTTGAGCACCGGTGTTTATTTATATCAAGTTCGTACTTCTAAATTTCGCGCTGCCGGAAAAATGCTGCTGGTTCGCTGAGCTTGCGGTGAAAGCGTATCTTTTTTAGTCTCTCGCGATAAATAGATCGCAAGTGTTTCGCTGAGCGTAAGGGGCTCGTACCGTTTGACGATGACGCCCCCCCTTCGGCAAGAGCTCAGGGCATCGCTTCGCTATGTTTAATAATTGTGCACAGTTCAATATTAAAATTGAAAATCATCTTCTGCTTAATAAGCGAAACCGGCTGAAGTTTGGCCTACTCTGTGGCTTCTGTGCTTCTGTGGCTAAATTTATGAATAAGGCAGGTTATAAGTCCATCTATGCTCGTCGGGAATTTAAGCCTGCGTATAAACGACCAGGGAGCCTCTGACGGAATCGATGGCGGGATTCTGCATCTGACAAGTGGGAAGAAAATGCCGTCAAGTGGATATGGTCGAATAATTACGATGCAGGAGCACGGGGTTTATGCGTTCATACTAAAAAAGTTGCACAATCTTAAAAACCTCAGTATATTGATAGTCATGCGAATTTCTATCTTCAAAAAGTCCTGAGGTGACCAATGCATGCGAAAATCTATGAGGTAAAAGACGGTGATTTTATCGTCAGCAATAATCCGGAAAAACTGGATATCGAGGTGATTTACGGTTATTTGACAAAAAGTTACTGGAGTCCGGGCATCGACAGAAACACCGTAGAACGGGCGCTAAAGAATTCGTTGGGGTTTGGCCTGTATCATTTGAAGGAGCAGATCGGTTTTGCCCGGGTTATCACCGATTTCACCACTTTTGCTTACCTTGCTGATGTTTTTGTGCTCGATTCATATCAGGGGAAGGGACTCGGTTCGTTATTGATCAAAACGATTTTGCGTCATCCATCGCTTTTGCATCTGCGAAAATGGATGCTGGCGACCCACGATGCCCATACTTTTTATCATAAATTCGGTTTTGCCGCCCTGCCGAATCCACAAGACTATATGGAATGCCGGCAGCCGGCAAAATCCGATATTTAATCCTGGCGCCTCAGCCGGTAATTTTTTCACCGCTTATCGTAAGGATCAATTTTCGCCCGCCACCCCGATTTCTGTGCTCGCAGAGATAAATACCCTGCCATGTGCCCATAAAAAAACTACCGTTACGAATGGGAATGCTCAGATGATTACCGAGAATGGATGACTTGATATGTGCCGGCATATCATCGCCTCCTTCGAGGGTGTGTTGGTAGTAAGGCGCCTGTTCAGGTACAAATATATTGAAATGCGATTCCATATCGAGCCGGACATCAGGGTCGGCATTTTCATTGATCGTCAGGGCGGCTGATGTGTGCATGATAAAAATATGCGCCAGGCCGATGCGGAATTCGCTGACCTCAGGTGTCCGCTGCAAAATTTCATGAGTGATGAGATGAAACCCTCGTGACTTTGCTTGCAAGCGGATCTCTTTTTGAAACCAGGCCATATCTCTCCCTCTCCCTGCTATGTGGTTGAATTCTCGATCGTTTCGAGTGCGGATTCGATTGTTTTTAACTGGACAAACATCGCGGTTGGCAGCGGTAAATGCCTGATTTGAAAAGTTGCCAGTTCTTTTGCGATGGACGCCCCGGCTCTGACTTTCTGCAACAGGCCGGCTTTTGCAGCACGAAATTTCAAATAGGCGGCAGGCCAACCCGGGCGGTGCTCCGGCAATGTTAAATCGATGATGAACAAGGGGAGTTCGGTGACCATGCAAAATGGATCACCACCGAGTGAACGGACAAACTCCATCGAACTCAGTCTGAATTTTGTGGCTGTTTCAACATCATTTTGCCGCAGGAAAAATTGCTGCATAGCACCACTCTCCGGTGTCGTTGTAAAACCCGGTGCAATATGTGTGAATCCCTTTTCTCCCTGCCGGTCGTGATCGTGCAAGGGCAGGCCGAGCTGTTTGGTGATATCGATGAAATCCTGCCGTAGTTTTTTTGTCCGCTCGATCCATGATCGTTCGATAAGCAGCATGCAGCCTTCGGCGAATCCCATGCCGTGCAAACTGAAATGCCCGCGAAATGGCGCATGGCATTTTAAGAAGCGTGCGACTGCATTATTTTCCATACGTAAATCCGGATAGCCAAACTCGAGGTCCCGACCGGGCAGTTCGCGTTGCGCATGCTGTAAATAGGCCTCGACTTGCGGCCATTGACTTATCCATTCCCGGTTTCTTGCCTCTCCATCCGGGTTGATATGCGGCAGGAAGTAAAATGTGTATTTTTGCAAAATCGCCGTATTTTGTGCCGTTTTTGTAAGCAGAAACCTGAGGAGATGAAAAATGGTCTCGGAACCCGCGGGTTCATCTGCGTGGGCGCCGCTCAAGATGCTGATGTGGTTGGGGCCCTTGCCCAAAATGAAGGCGTCAATATCGCGATGTTCTTCGCTATTGCCGATCGTTGAAAAGCGCGCCGATTCCGGCTGTATTTGGCAGAGTTTTTTCAGAATGACGCTTTTTTCCGCGCTCGTTGTAAAACCGTGGCTTGCCGGGATATCAAAAAGTTTTTCATCAAAAAAACTCATAAAAACTCATTTCTTGATGATTTTAACGAGATCGCCTTTTTTAAACTGTGCAGATTCTTCCACACCATTGAGAATGGCCAGTTCTTTAAACAACGCCTGTTTCATGTCAAAAGATAACATCGTCCTTTGGAAGTTGCCGGCCCGTTTGACGGCGACAACTCTAACACGCAAAGGTTTCTTGTTCAGCGCCCGTGCATCGGTCAGCTTACGAAAACCGGCAAGCACTTTAATGATTGAATTTTTATTCGCCTGATAATCTGCAGCAAGTGTCAAACCCTGAAAAATAAAGATATTCTGGCCTTTTTGAATAAAATAAGTGAGCACACGAATGGTTTGTGCCTCGGACACGTGCCTTGCATCGACGATGACTGTGGGAAAGCTGTGAACGCGCATATTCTGTCGCTTGATGACGGTGACTTTGTTTTCGGTGACAAATTTATCGGCGGCGGCAGCCGGTGTTTTTTCACTGGCGAGGATAAACTGAATATAAGCTTTTTGATCGGGTGAGGCAATCTGCACGATTGAGGGCATGTTGGTCAGCTTCCATTCTTTCGGCACCGGAAATTGAAACCGCATTTGCGGGTGGTAAAATGTGTTGTTTTCGACGAAACCCTGGCGCGGATCGTTGCCGTAAACGATGCCGTCGATCCGCTGCAAATAATCGCGGCGGCTGATTTTAACAGGTTTATAAGCAATTTTTTTTTGCCATTCACCAGCGAGGCGATTGACCGTGTTTTCACGGTCGACCGGGTTGGGGTGAGTGGAAAGAAAATTCGGCAGGCCGCCATCCCGGGAGCCGCTGAGTCGGGCGATGGTGCGGAAGAAATCAGCCATTTTATGGGCGTCGTAACCGAGTTGCGTACTATACTCCACACCTAATCGGTCCGATTCGGATTCCTGGCCGCGACCGAATTTCAGGAAAAGCAAACCAACGCCGACCTCAGCCAGTTTGCCGAATTGCGCCAGTTCCGGTGATAGCATGGACACTCCGGCCAGGCCGATCCCGGCCAGTTGTGCTTTCGACATCTGCTCAGCGCCGTGCCGCGCCACGACATGGCCGATTTCGTGCCCCATAACCCCGGCCAATTCCTCTTCTGAATTGAAATGCGCTAAAATCCCACGGGTGAAATAGACCCAGCCTCCGGGTAGGGCAAAGGCATTAACGACAGGGCTGTCGACTACGCGAAAGGTGTATTTTAGATTGTTGCGGTGTGATATGGCTGCGATTTTCTGACCGATTTTATCGACATAAGCTGATAACTTCTCATCATCGTACAGACCGTATTGTGCAACAATTGATGGATCGGCTTCCCGGCCGATTTGAATTTCCTGCTGCTCGGAGATCAGGTTAAAAGTGCGTTTGCCGGTGACATAATCGACCGCGCAGGCGCTGATGAAAAGGAATAGAACGGGCAAGATATAAGAGCGCGGCAATTTCTTTTTGAAAGTTGGTTTTACATTTAGCTTCATCAGACTACTCCGGGAAATCACGTTAAATGATTTGTCTGTTTGTATCTATTCAGCGCACCAGGCGGATGCTGGGCTCGCTGAAGCAGGATATTTTCTCAATTGTCCGAAACGCGCCCTTCGGCAAGCTCTGGGAACGCTTCTCTGGCACACGCTAAACAGATACGTCTGTTTGAAGTTAATAAAAGGGAAATAAAGAACTTACACAAGGGAAAAGTGGTGTGGCGGGGATGTTTAATCGATTTGCCGGCTCCGGGCAGATTTTCACCGTTGCTCTGGCGCCGGCAGTTTCACAAATTCTGCAAAACTCTGCATAAAAGCTTTTCAAAATGACAATTCCGCTTTATTTGAACTGTTGCAGAATTTCCTGATTTGTTTTGAATTTTTTAAGAAGGTCTATCGCATGTTTTGTTGCTTCTTTCGACGTCGATGAATGCAGTGATCGCCGTAGTGATTGCGCCATCGCGGTGTTTTCGCCGAAGAGTTTTTCTTCCTTGCGCGTGCTGCTCTCTTTGATATCGATCGCCGGAAAAATACGTTCGTCGGCGAGCGATCGATCGAGTACGAGCTCCATATTGCCGGTTCCTTTGAATTCCTGGAAAATAAAATCATCCATACGGGAACCGGTATCGACAAGTACCGTCGCGATGATGGTCAGCGAACCGCCATTTTCGATTTTTCGGGCGGCGCCGAAGAGTTTTTTCGGTACCTCCAAAGCGCGGGCGTCAAGACCGCCGGTCATCAAGCGGCCACTGCTTTCCTGACCGACATTAAATGCCCGGCCTGCCCGGGTCAGGGAATCCACCAGTAAAATCACATCATTACCGGCTTCAACGCATCGCTTCATATATTCGAGTGTCAACCGTGTCAAACGCAGATGATTTTCTACATCACGGTCGAAACTACTGGCGAGAATCGTTCCTTTGACATTGCGCCTGAATTCGGTGACCTCTTCCGGTCGTTCATCGAGAAGCAAAGCGATGAGTTTTTTATCCGGATGTTTTGAGGAGAGGGATTCGGCAATATCGAATAATACTGTCGTTTTACCGGAGCGTGGTGGCGACACGATTAAACAGCGCTGTCCTTCGCCGATGGGTGCAAAAAGATCAATTATTCTTTGTGTGAAGTTGGTCGGGCTGTTTTCCAGCCACATCGGTGTTTCCGGCATGATGACCGGCAAAGATTCAAAATTGACGCCATTGGGCCATTCCGTCGGAGGAATCCCTTGTATGGTTTCGATAAAAATAGCCCGGCTTTTGCGTGGGTCTTTGCGATCAGGTACAACTTTTACCTCGAGCTCGGCACCGTTTTTTAACCTGAATTTTTGAATCAAGGGTGGTGCGATGAAAACATCATCGATCTGTGGCTGGAAATTTTTATCCGGTTGCCGTAAAAAACCATATCCCTTGGTGGAAAGCTCCAAAATTCCGCTGCGAACGTCATCCATAAGTATTAATTAAGATATTGTTTGAGTGAACAGTTTACAAAAAATTTTCAAAAGCTTGCATTGTATGCTAATTTTTTTGAAACTGCAAGAGAATTCGAACCCTGAAAGTGAGAATTTTTAAGTCAGCTAAAAAATTTGAGTTTAATAGTGAGACCTGATTACCACAATACATCGGGAGTGTAAGTAAATTATTTATAAAATGAAAGTCTTGTCTTGCATTTTATCACTTTGCATCATAAACGAAAATCCATGTGTTGCAATCTCGGCTTATGAGACAAAATTTTATGCCCTTTCATTCCTTTAAACTTTAAAAAGAATATTTTTCTTGAAAAGCCAATGGGCGATGGCAAACCGGAACCCGGCCAACAAAAGTGCATATACCCGCGAAGCATTAAAATCGTTAAAGACTGGCTGTAAAAGGAATTTATAGAGTATACTTTTTAGAGAGCGTGCTTCCTCCTGGCCGGTTTCAAAGCTGGCGAATGAATGCGCTATGGTGATGCCAACGATGAAGAGAAAAAAATGGGGAAACGAGATCGGTTGGTGTGCAACCATGCCGGCTCGCGTGGCGCAGGGGAGTATAAACCGTGGCCCAGTTGCCAGGATTAGTGGCAACAATCATCAGAGCTATGGTCAAACCGCGTAAGGCGTCAAGTGAGAGCAGACGCTGGTTTTGCATTTCAATTCCATGTTTTTGACTGATGAATTATGAAAAGGGATAGGCACTTATAAATAAAAAAAAGATGAAAATTAAGATGAATTATTTTGGCAGAATGTTCCCCGTTTTTTAATTTTGCCTTGTTTTTTTAAAAGATTATCCATTGATTTATTTTTTTCGGTCATAATTGCCGGGGGATATTCAAGAGTTATTTCGGCAGGCAAATTTTAGGAGTGGTTCTCTCTGAAATTGGCTCAGACACGGTAAAAATCGCGCCGACCGTCTTGTGGAATCTTGTTATAAAATTGAATTTTGTAATTGCGATGGACCGTAAATGAACAACGGTGGTGTAGTGTCTTTTCTGATTCAATATCAAAGAGATTGAGCGAAATGGAATAACGTCCCGGACTAACCTGAAAAGTATAGAGTTGACTCAGTGTTTTTTCTGCGCTCAAATCGAAAGTCCGGTTATGCAGTTTGAAAAGCACCGGATTACCTGCCGGAGAAAGGACCCGCAGTTTTTCAATGAGTGTTGCCGGGGTGCTTGCGCTGAAATGACCAGGGGCAAATGAATATTGCAGGGCCACGAATTTGGGTTGATTTTTAGCGGTCAGGAGCGTGATTTGCAGGCCGCAACTGACGCACATACTGCTTTGAGCCTGCCCCCGGCTGAGAGATTTTGAAAGATGATATTCCGGGTTTAAATCATTCTCACCCTGTCGTTGCAGTGAACTCTGCAATAGAAAACAGAGCGCCAAAGTCGGTGAAAAGGCCAAAAAAAATCGCTCAAATTTTTTTGTGTTTGTTGCTGCCATAATTCCTCCGGAATTACTTTTTTCAATGTACAATAGCGGGGATTGGCAAGAACAGTTCCAAACTGATTTTGCAGGCAGAAGGGACAAATCGATGGTTTTGTAGGGATAAAAGTGTGTAGTTTTTTAGGTGGGAGCAAACTAAGTATGCAGCGCCTGGGGCTATTGATTCATGCTTTCGCTCCGTAATTTAAGTGTCATTAATTTGTCATTGTTTACCGGCCTTGTTTGTTTTGTTACAGAGATAATTAGAGCCGGGAGCGCTTCTCTTAAAGACATAAAAATGATTTTTATTTTCGATCAGGGATTGTTTTAGCCACTGATGTGCACAAATAAAACACTGATTTTAAAATACCCATGTTTGGTTTGTGTCAACCATTGGCTAAAGTCTAATGTGCAGCTGGTTTGACTTTGGAACTGTTATTAACCCACTTAACGATTGACTTCCCTTCGAATACTTCAAAAATAAGTCAAGTCCAGAATTATGTGTAAATTCCATCCTAATAATTATTTTTTCAATCAAGCTCATGTAAGCAGGGAAGAGTTTGATTGAAAAAGTAATTATTCAAGCTTGTTATCAAACATGAGATATCTTTTTCCAGT
>JAJRYV010000044.1 GCA_024275575.1 bacterium | reverse complement strand
GCCCACGTTGGAAACGCGCTGTTGTAACAGTACAGGGCGCTATGGGTGAGCTCGTCGGCAAATTGTATGTCAAGCGTCATTTCAAACCGGCAGCCAAAAAACGTATGCAAGAATTGGTGGGTAACCTGAAATCTTCGCTAAAAAAACGCATCGAAAATCTCGCGTGGATGAGCGAGACCACAAAAGCCAAAGCAATAGAAAAATTATCCAAATTCAATACAAAAATCTGCTATCCGGACAGATGGAAAGATTATTCTGACCTGGTGATCAAAAAAGACGATCTCTTCGGCAATGCAACCCGGGCGGCACAACTGGCACACAAACGTGAAATCGAGAAACTTGGAAAACCCATTGACCGCAGCGAATGGGGCATGACGCCGCAGACGGTCAATGCCTATTATAATCCTGCGATGAACGAAATCGTCTTCCCGGCTGCTATTTTACAGCCGCCGTTTTTCAATATGCAAGCCGATGATGCCGTCAATTACGGTGGCATCGGCGCCGTCATCGGCCATGAAATCACCCATGGATTTGATGATAGCGGCCGCCAGTATAACGGCGACGGCAACCTACAGGATTGGTGGACGAAAGAAGACGGCGCCGAATTTGTCAAGCGGGCAAATGTCATGGTTGAGCTGTACAACGGCTTCAATCCCATCGATTCCCTGCATGTAAACGGCAAGTTCACACTCGGTGAAAACGTCGCTGATCTCGGTGGTTTAACTGTTGCCTATCACGCGTATAAACATTCTCTCGGCGGCAAAAAATCTCCGGTCATCGATGGTTTTAGCGGCGAACAACGCTTTTTCCTCGGCTGGGCACAGGTCTGGGGCCGCAAGTACCGCGACGAAGCGCTGCGGCAACGTTTGGTCACCGATCCCCACTCCCCGAGCGAATATCGCACCAACGGTGTGCTGGTGAACATGCCGGAGTTTTACGAAACATTCGGTGTTATGGAATCGGATAAAATGTACCGTCCGGATGACGAAAGAGTCAAAATCTGGTAAAAGGAAAAGCCCTGCATTTGCGGGGCTTTTTTTGGGGGGGTTCGACGGACGATCTATCCTACATTTAAACGATAACCAGGTTAATCCGGGTCAAGGCTGCTTATTCAGTCAAATCAAAAAAATTTCATGAACAATTCAGGTTCAATGCCATGAACCCAAGTTCAGCACACAAAAACAAATATACCCATATAAACAACAACTTACAACTGCCACCCAAAGCCCGATGGTCACTACGTGCATTTAAGTCACTGGTGTCCGATTATCTTTTTAATATGTTTTTTTCTATTCAAAGCCAGGCCTTGAGCCGGACAACAGCTTAACAAGCCTGTTCAAAGAAAAACGGAGGATATTCAAACTTATATTGTGATTAAATTGCAATACAACATGTAAAAAGAAGGCGTCTTATGAAGCAGTCGGTTTTATGTCTTATTTTGGGCATTTTGATAACCGCTTGCATTATCGCGCAGGAGCAATTCGGCAAAGCTTTGCGGTTGGACGGGCATGGGGACTATATGCTGGTTGCGGATCACCACAGCATCAATTTTCATGAAAACGAGGATTTCACCATTTCTCTCTGGCTGAATACGAGTGTACTAAAATTGGGGCGCATCGTGTATAAAGTAGCTTGGTCAATAATAAAGCCCAGGGCTATGCGCTCGCATTGAATAACGGACAAATACGGGCTTTCATGTTTTCGCCCACTTTAGGGGATCGTACCGAAATCTGCGCTCCAGCTGGTTACTTTCCCGGTCGGGATGAATACTTCGACGAAGGCGACTGGCATCATATCGCTATGGTGCGGCAGGGGATGAATTTCGCCCTTTACGTGGACGGATTGCTCATTCCCCCCCCGACCAGGGCACAAACCGGTTCGTTAGCCAATACGGCTGACTTGTGGCTGGGCAATATGCCGGACAAGGAATATTACTTCGACGGTCTGCTCGACGAGCTGCGTTTTTGAAAAGTCGCGCGCAGCCAGGAACAGATTCGCGCCGGTATGAACGATACGCTGAGCTTCAACTATTATGCCACTCCGGACAGCGGTTTGTTAGCTTATTATCGTTTTGACGAGATCCAACGAAATTTAAGAACTATGTTAAAAAAGAGTTTGCAAGAAATGCTAAAGATAGAAGCAACACTCGGTTTTGTTTTTCAAGAAGCGGGTATTATTGCCCGGAAGGTTTTTTCAAACACAGGAATAATAATCTTTTTTCAGCTCCTGGAAAAAAGCTGTGTATTATTCGTCGGGATTGTTAATTTTACCACCGGCACGGTTTTCCTCTGCTATTTTGATGTGAAGACGAAAAGTGAAAAAAATCCGGCAAGACAATCGGGCTAATCCCGGTGCAACCGGTTCAGCTCAAACTGCAGCGATCAAAAAAACATGACTTTCATCCCCGAAAACACCATCGAAGAAATTCGCATGGTTTCCGATATTGTCGACATCGTTTCCGATTACGTCACGCTGAAGAAAAAAGGCACTAATTACTTCGGCCTTTGCCCTTTTCATTCGGAGAAGACGGGTTCGTTCAGCGTCAATGCCGAGAAACAAATTTTCCATTGTTTCGGCTGCGGAACGGGTGGTAATGTCTTCACTTTTATCATGCGTGAAGAAGGCGTCCTTTTTCCCGAAGCGGTGCGTATTCTGGCAAAACGCGCCGGTATCGAAATTCCCGAGCCTGATGAAAACGATAACACCAGCTTGCAGGAGCGGGAGGCGCTTTATTACGCCTGCGAGCTGGCAGCAGAGTTTTTTCACCAGCAAATTTTCACCGAAACCGGTCAATCGGCACGCGACTATCTTGCCCAACGGCAGTTTACCGATAACGCTATCAAAGCCTTCCAAATTGGATACGCGCCCAATGAATGGGACGCCTTGCTCAAATATGCAGAAGCCAAACACATGCAGACCGAGGTGTTTGAAATTGCTGGGTTGCTCAACAAACGCGATAGCGGCGGTTATTACGACCGCTTTCGGCACAGAGTGATGTTTCCCATCATGAATCTGGCAGGCAAGGTGATCGCTTTCGGCGGCCGCAAGCTGGAAGCAGACAAGACCGTCCCCAAATATGTCAACTCTCCCGAAACCCCCATTTATCACAAAAGCAATGTGCTCTACGGCCTTTTTCAGGCACGCGAGGCTATCCGTGAAAACGGTGAAGTCATTTTTGTTGAAGGCTACACCGACGTCATTCGCCCTGCTCTGGCCGGGGTGAAAAACATCGTGGCGACCTCCGGCACTGCACTGACAGAATTGCAGGCACGACTGGTGAACCGCTACACCGGCAAAGTGATCATGCTTTACGATAATGATCTCGCCGGCGCCAAAGCGACGATGCGCGGCGCTGATATTCTCATCGAACAGGGGCTGGAGGTGCTGGTTGCCGAGCTCGACCAGGGGGAAGACCCGGATAGCTTCGTGCAGAAAAACGGCGTCGAAGCGTTACGGCAGAAGCTTGCGCAGGCGCAACCGCTGCTGGAGTTCAAAACACGCTCACTCGGCAAGTCCGGCAGTGATAAACAAGAAGACATTCAGTCGCTCGTGGGCACGCTTTCGCGCATTCAAAACGGCGTCAAGCGACAGGAAAAGGTACACGAATATGCAGAGCGCATGAAAATCGATGAGGAGATTTTATGGGAAGAAGTGCGGCGGTTGCGCCGGCTGCAACGGACGCGCCGGCGTTTCGACAATGCGAACCGGCCGGCGGAAGCACAACTGCGCGCTCCGGTGTCCAACTCGTTCGCGGCGCGTAGCCGACCGGTGGAGGAAGAGCTGGTGCGCATCATGTTGATCTATACCCGCTCGGTGCCCTATATTTTCAGTTTTATGGAATTGACGGATTTTTACAATGATGACTATCGCAGCATCGCCGAGCTGATGCTGCAACTGCACGAAAACAACATCCGTGTCGATACCGAAGAGCTGGTGCATTATTTTCATGAACCTGAAATAGCCACATTCGTCAGCCGTATCGTGCATCAGGAAAAAAATGCCGCCGGTATCGCACCGGATTATTATCGCTGGGCGGCTGATTGTCTCGCCAAACTGCAGCGCCTGATGCTCGACACCAAATTGCTTGAAATTCAGGAACAAATCCGTGACCGCGAAAAAACAGGGGGTGATGCAAAGGAGCTGCGCCAGCGTTACTACACCCTGCAAAGCCAAAAAGTGCGCATCAAAGCGGCGAATTTCCTGCCGCAAAAGCAGGAACCACGGGCCTGATTCTGCACGTTGTCGCATATTGAAATGCAGCGACGTAAACCTAACCCGGATAAACCGGAACTTGAAAAAGAAAATTCCAAAGCGCACGCAAAGTCGCCGAGACACAGAGAATACGCAAGGATTTTTTTAATTTTTTCTTTGTGATTCCTTTGCGGCTTAGCGTCTTCGTGTGAAATTTTTGTTGTTGAGGATTTAGATCAATATTTCTTGCCAAAAAATGGCAGAAAATTACTTGTCAGTTACTAACCTCGCTGAAGCGAGCTTGATCATTGAGCCGCCTTCAGGCAGTTTTTTTTACAATAGCTGCGGGATTTATTCCGCAGCGAACATTCTATCACTATTGTTGTCAAATGGTTTGCGCTCTTAATTTGACAGCTATCCCGACGATCATCCCCTCGATATATCCCACTTAAAAAAACAAGCGGGATGCTACGAGATCGAAACTAATATTTTTCGACACATTAAACCCCGGCAAACGTATCCGTTCAGCGCAGTAGGCGGGATATCTTCTCAATTATCCGAAACGTGCCTTCTTAGATAAACTCAGGACATCGCTTCGGCAAGCTCAGGGAACGCTTCTCTGGCACACACTGAACAGATACCGGTAAACTATTCATGTATGACAACGTCTGGCATACCTGAATTCTCTCTTTTGAGACATGCAGTGAAAAATTGCGCGGTTTTCTCCACCAGCAGACTTTTCCCCAATTTGTTGTAATGGGTATCACAAGGATAGTAGAGCAGCGCACCGAATTGCTGTTTACAGGCCAAATAGTCCTGAAAAATATCGATCGTGGGCACGCCGCGCTCAGCGAGTTCTCGATAAATATAGGGGATGAAATCATCGTAGAGATAACCATCTGCCGCAAGGGCATGGTATAAAGTATATTTGTTGGGAATAATCAAATAGACCAGCTCGATATTATAGCGCTCTTTTAACGCTTCCGCCAGGTAAACGAGATTATCGACCATGAGCGTATAGTCTGCCGACGATTTTAGTTTTTGGTCGAATGCCACCGACTCATCGAAGAACAGCATCTTCGGCAAGGTTGAATAGCGGGCAATCCGTGAGTCGATTTTGCCGGTCCATCTGAAATTGAGCGTATTGACCAGACGATTGACGGGATAGATGAGAAAATTATCGCGGAAAAAATAATCGATATCATACGTTTGAAAGAAAAAGTTGGCAACGGTATTATTGAAAACACTTTTTTTAATACGGATGATTTTCTGTGCCAGAGATTGGGCGCTTCGTTGCTGATCCCATTGCTTTTCATATTGTTTATACGAAAGCGCCCGGCGCAGGCTATAAGTCTCCACCGTTTCAAGCAGCAGGTATTTTTTCCTGCCTTTCCGATAGCCGCTATGCTGAAAATAGAGTAGCGGCACATCCCAGTATTTTGCTGCCGTATCACGAGCGACATTCATCATTTTTAAACCGGCACATTTTTCAAATTCGCGGGTAAAGGTATCCGAATCATAGGCTGTATTGAAAAACGAATCACCAAAACTGATGATCTTTGCCGATTGCAGTGAACTGGCGGGCCGGTATTCATTTTTATGGAACGGCAGGCTCCTGAAATCATCGATTTTACAGAAGTCGTAGAGATTGCCGTAATCATGCGAATCGATCAAATTTCGAAAGAGAAAGAACCGCCCGAGCGGTTTTATTTTTGCCCCGACAAGCAGAAAAAGCGATAACAGCAGCGCCGAGACCCAAAAATACTTGAAGAGTATTCGCATCAAAACCCCCCTTAAAATTGAAAATAAATAAATTGTTGCACAGAAAAATTGCCGAACAGCACGATGCACAAAAGGAGAAAAGCATAGGAAAACAAGCGAATCAATCCCGGTTGACGGTGGATTAAACCCAGAAAACTGTGTCGCCGCTGCACAAAATGTACGCTTTCCATCAGCAGCAGCGCTGCCAGGGAAATAAGCATATGATTGAGCCCGAACCCGAAACCCTCAGCGACAAAATTCAGCATCGTTGCATTGGACAAACCCGATAACAGATGAGCGGAAATATAGAGCGCATCGGAGAGATGATTTGCGCGGAAAAAAATCCAGGCATAATTGACCAGAATAAAGATGAAGCAGACTTGCAGAAATTTATGCAGGTTTTTCCTTTGCGAAAATCCCCAAAACAAGACCAGCTTTTTACGCAAAGAAGCCGTCCACAGTGAGCATACGAGAAACAACCCGTGCAAACCGCCCCAAATGACAAAAGTCCAGTTGGCGCCATGCCACAGGCCGCTGACGAGAAAAACGATCGCCAGATTGAGCTGCCAGCGCCATTTCGCCACCCGGTTGCCGCCCAGCGGAATGTATAAATAATCGCGGAACCAGGTGGAAAGGGAAATATGCCAGCGCTGCCAGAATTCGGAAATCGATTTAGCATAATAGGGGCGATTGAAATTTTTCATCAGGTCGAAACCAAGCACCCGCGCCAGACCGATGGCGATATCGGAATAACCGGAAAAATCACAATAAATTTGAAAGGCAAAAAAGACAGTACCGAGGATGAGCGGCAAACCGTGAAAACCAATGGGCGCACCATAGACGGCGTCGACATAAAGCGCCAGCCGGTCGGCGATGACAATTTTTTTAAACAAACCCCAGAGCATGAGCTTCATGCCATCGACGATTTCGCGGTATTCGAACCTGACCTTTTTGTAAAATTGTGGTATCAGGCGCGTCGAACGTTCAATTGGCCCGGCGACGAGCTGTGGAAAAAAGGAGACGTAAAGGGCAAAGACGCCGAGATGCCGCTCCGGTTTCTGCTTGCCACGATAGACGTCGATGGTATAGCTCAGGGTTTGGAACGTATAAAATGAAATGCCCACCGGCAGGAGAATATGAAATTCCGGGATGACCTTTTCGATGTTGATCACCTGAAAAAGCGCATTCAGGCTGTGATCAAAAAAATTGAGGTACTTGAAAGCGAACAGCAATCCGAGATTGGAGCACAGGCTCAAAATCAGATACATTCGCCGGCGTACGCGGGTGGCGGCGAATGCCATCAATCGCGCTGCAAAATAATCGATCAAGGTTGAAATGATGATGAGCACGATGTATACCGGCCGCCAGCACATGTAAAAATAATAACTTGCGGCCAATAAAAACATCCAGCGGTGTTTATGCGGAATGAAATGGTAAAGCGATACAGTGATAAAAAAAAAGATTAAAAATTCGATCGAATTGAACAGCATGTCAACCGGCCTTCCCACCAAAAGACGATACAAATCTAACAACGCAATGCAGTGTATCTTGAACCTGTATTCAACATTCGGGTTGGGTCGGCAATACCGGCAATACAACTGCATTTTTTTCAACTTGAAATTATTGTATGAAACCCCGGAAATCAAAAAAGAAAATCCAATAGATAAGAATTGTTCCCTGCAATAATCACAGCATATTACGGCACAAAAGAGGCAAATGCGGACAGGCAAAAAAAAAACCGTGCTCGTAAAAATCCATTCGAGCCGTCAAATCCCTGTTCAGGGCTTTGAAAAGCACCTCAGCCGGTTATCGCTTTTAATTGCCACTGTTGTTCCGTTGTTACAAATGTGAGCACAAATGTATTCTTTTTTTTCCAGCAACCGTAAAACCACCGATTTTCTTTGGCAAAGTGAACCTGAAATTCACCGCCTTCCTGCCCTGCCACGAAATCCACACAGGAAAATTGCAACTGCCGCGTATCGAGGCGCAGTCCGGTGTGCAGGGCTTTAAGAGCGCTTTCCTTAGCGCTCCAAATGAGATTGGCGACAAACGGGCGCTCAGCTTCACCGGCTCCCTGCAGCAGATGCATCTCTTGCGTGGTAAAATAATCGCGGACAAAGGCCGTGCTGCGCGGTTCGATTTTTTCGAGATCGCAACCAAGGGCGATTTTGCCCGGGCCGGCGAGAGAAAGCGCTGTGCCGTGGCTGTGGGAAATTGAAATGGCCATATCGAGCGGCTGGTCTGCAAAAAAAACCTGCGGCGCACCCTCCGCCGCTGCGATTATTTCGAGCTGTGCGATCTTTTTCGCCGGAATTTCAGTCCCGGCAATGTGCAGAATCACCTGTTTCGCCGTCCAGCGACCGAGCAGCCAATCGTTGCGCCGCTTGGGGATTTTCAGCCGGGCGAGAATTTCCCGTTCCCGTGGCGAAAGCCAAGCGGCAGGCGCCGGCATCTGCGAAAGTTTTTGTTCGAGATAATAAAACATGTGTTAAATTAAATGAATTCCCTGAATATAAAGCGAAGGCGTCCTCGTCGAGCGGCATGAGTCTTGCTGTCAGCATCCGTCTGGCAGGATTTACTTCCTGCTCGTCATTTGCAGAATCCCGCCATTCTTTCTGTCGGGAATTCCGCGGAGGGTGAGCATGTGGGTTTAAATCCCCGGCGGGCAGATACTTTGTCCGCCCCCTCGATACGCCCCGGAAAAAACACCGGGGCTACCCGGGATGCTTTGATTTGCATTTCTCCGAAAATCACTTCAAATCAATGATTTTCACTCGCACCAGCCCGCGGAAATCCCCTTCCGCGTAACCGGTCGCCCGATCGCCGGGATAGTTCTTAGCAAGTGCCTGCCGCAAATCGGGAGCAAATTTCGCCGGGTCGCCGTGACAGATCAGGCAGAGACTTTTTACCCGCAGCGGTTTGTAGAAATAAAAACAAGGCTGCTCGTCAGTTATTATTTTTTGAATAAAAACCGGCGGCAAGGCTTCACCGGCCGAGGTCAGCGCCTGATAATGCACCAGCGCCCGCTGTTCATATTCGTCCGGCGCATTGGCGGGATTGCGGAATTTCAGCGACGTCCGTTTCAGCTCCACAGAAAGCGGTGCGTCTATGCGCGAGCCGATTTCTATCGCCTCGTTTTTGCACACCGCAATGGCTGCCACCGGCCCTTCGCTCACCAGCACACCTTTCAATCTGGCGCCGAGCGAATCGATCAGCATTTTCGCCAGCGGCGCCGCAATTTTCTGAACTGCGATACTTTCTCCCATCGAAGGCGACTCAACCTTTTTTCCCCGGCCACAGGCTGACATCGCCATGATGAGGAAAAATGTGACTATCCGTTTTTTGTTTCCCATTTTCAACTCAACCTTTCTTTATCGCTTTTTGATAAAACATCCAGCGGGCTTTGCACCACCGATAAATCTTTTTCCATAACATGAGTGTAAATCTCCGTCGTTTTCACATCAGCATGCCCCATGAGCTCCTGCACGACGCGGATATTGACGGCGTTTTCCAGCAGATGCGTCGCAAAGCAATGGCGAAAAGTATGGCAGCCGATCTTCTTTGCGATGCCCGCCCGCGCAACCGCGCGTTTAACCGCCTTCTGCAAACCCGAAGCGAACACATGATGGCGCATGGTTTTGCTGCTACGCGGATCGATACTGCGCTTTTTAGCGGGAAAAACATACTGCCAGGTCAGTTCTTTTGCCGCATTGCCATACTTGCGCGTCAGAGCATTGGGCAAATAAACTTCGCCAAAACCTTCATTCAAATCCGACTGATGTAATTGCCGCACTTTTTCCACATGCAAGCGCAATGGTTCGATCAATTCGGCAGGGAAAAGCGTGACCCGGTCTTTGCCGCCTTTGCCATCGCGCACATAAATTTTACGACGTTCGAAATCAACATCTTTAACGCGCAGGCGCAGACATTCCATGAGGCGTAAACCACTGCCATAAAGCAAGCGTGCCATCAGCGCATGCGCGCCGGACATCTCCTGCAAAACACGTTTCACTTCACCCTGCGACAGCACCACCGGCGGCCGCCGATTTCTTCGGGACAGAACAGGAGCGATCTCCCCTTCGATGTCCAGCAGCAATACCTTATTATAGAGAAAGGCAAGCGCGTTCAACGCCTGGTTTTGGGTTGATGCCGCCACATTACCACGGGTTGCAAGATGGCTGAGAAATGCCTCTATTTCCGTTTTGCCCATTTTGGCGGGATGGGTTTTGTTGTGAAACTTAATGAAGCGAATTATCCATTCACCATAAGCTTTCTCAGTTTGATAAGCATAATGATGATAGCGCAAGACCTGCCGCACCTGGTCCATCAGTCTGAGCCTGCGATCTGGTACAAACTTCCTGTTTTCGTTAGATTTTGCTTGCATTTGGCATGATATGGGTTTTATTACAGAATAGATGTAATTTTCAGGGACTTTTTTCCATCAAGACTAAACTAATATCGCAATAGGTGGACAAAAATGCAAGCTATATTTGCAATATGGTGTAAATTTTTCCACTTATCCGCAAGTTGAACGAAACCGCTTCGCGGTAGTTTTAGTTCTTTGACAAAACTCTTTCCCAGGTCGTTGATAGGTACTACCTTTGGTTCCCCTTCACAAAAACCAAAGGAGAATCTATCATGGGAGCATTAAAATATCGTC
>JAJRYV010000043.1 GCA_024275575.1 bacterium | reverse complement strand
GAAGCATCATCGGAACTACTGAGCGCCATCATTGGTAAAGGACAGGAATTACGATGAGTCTGCAACTTTCAAAAAAACGGTTACTCACCTTTTCGGCAGTCTCGCTCACCGATATCGTGCTATTGCTGCTGATTTTCTTTTTGCTTTCCTCATCGTTTATCGTACAACCGGGCATCAAAATTAAATTGCCGAAAGCCGTAACCGGCGAAACCAATGATAACATGCAAATTCTGGTGACGATCACCGGCAAGCAGGTGATTTATCTGAACCAGAAGCGGACGGCAAAAAAAGAACTCGGTGCCAAAATCAGACAATTACTGGCAAAACAGCGTGATAAAACCGTCATCATTCGCGCCGACAAAAATCTCGATTTGCAGGCAGCGGTGGAGGTTATCGATATCGCCAAGCTGGCGGGCGCGCAGAAGTTCATGCTCGCCACAGAACCGGGATTGTAAAAATGAACAGCAACGAAATAGAACAAATCATCATGGACTCCAGCAATGTCAATGAGACGTTTGCAGTGTTGGACAACCGGAAAGAAACCCGGCTCGCCCTGGTCGGCACTATTTTTGTACATGCCGTGCTCCTCGCTTTATTTTTTATCATCAATATCGGCTGGCACTATCAGCCATCGGAATGGGTAGAAATGGATTTCATCGCTGTAAAAAGCCGCCCGGCGCGCTCCCGCCCCAGCGTGGCGCCGCTTGTCAAGCGGAATATGCTGCAGCAAAAAAAACCCGAAAAAAACCGTCGTATCACATTGCCAAAGCGGAAATTGTTTGATGACGAGGAACGCCTCATTCAAAACAAGCGGCGTGATCTGCCGGGACAGGATGAACCTGCTGCTCCGGTTCGCGCAACCGACAATCTCCGGCGACAGGAACTGGATCCGCTACGGCAAGGAGAGTTTGCCAATGAGAAAAAAGCGGCCGACCTGGGGCAAATTCAAACAGGCGAGAAAAAAACCAATTTTACCGCTCAGGACCTGGGAAAAGGCGTAACCATACCCTTTAAAATCGAGGGTGATGTTGCCGACCGCAGCGTGCTCTATAAAGTGATTCCGCAATACCCCGGCGGTTTACGTAGTGAGGCTGTGGTGAAATTACGGTTTTCCGTCCTGCCCAACGGTGTGGTCGTGAATATCGTACCGCTGCACAAAGGCGAGGCCTCGCTGGAGCGGGCGGCGATCAGTGCGTTTCAGCAATGGCGTTTTAATCCGCTATCCGGCCAGTCGGCCCAGCGAACGCAAAACGGTATGATTACGTTTCGTTTTGTTTTGCGCTGATCGCTACCATTTCTGTTCATTCTTTTTTTGCATCTTATAAAATAATTTCGTTTTTTCCTTCTTCAAAATAGTGATTCTGAACGCCGCCAAGTTTATTTATGAAAAAATATTTTACCCGAATTAGTCTGCTTCTAATCCTGTTTTCGGCTTGCGCCAGCCAGCGCGCGCCCTCCGGCGGGCCTGAAGATAAAATGCCGCCGGAAATCATCAAAACAATTCCGACCAGTGGTGCGGTCAAAGTACCGCTCAATACGCAAATCGTTCTCGAATACAGCGAAAGTATCGATCGCGATACCTTTCCCGACGCCTTGTTTATCTCCCCTGACCCTGGAGAATACAAAGTGAAACAGAAACGCAAACGAACGATTTTACACTTCGAAAAACCGTTTCTGCTCGACAGAACTTATGCGATTACTTTGGGAACAAATTTGCGTGATGTGCATAATGTTTCGCTGGATAAAAGTTTTACTTTTGCTTTTTCCACCGGTGATTCCATCGATCAGGGAGAGATCAGCGGTCGTGTTTTCGATAGCAAAGCTCAGGGCGTCGTTATCTGGGCCTATATTTTGAACGACAATCTTCAGATTGACCCCCGGCAGACCGGAGGTGATTATGCGACCCAGGTCGGCAAAGATGGCCGTTTTTCCATCCCTTTTATGGCTGATGGAATGTATCGCCTGTTTGCCGTCGAAGATGCGGGAAAAACCGGTGTCTACAATCCGGTGGAAGATCGTATCGCCATGGCTGACCGGGATATTAAACTCAGGGGAGGGAACAGAAAGGCGAAAAATCTGGCTTTCCGGTTAATGCGACAGGATACCCTCGGCCCGACTGTCACCAGTGTCGGTATGCGCAATCAAAGCTCTGTTGAAATCCGTTTTGATGAAGCCGTCATCGCCGCAGACAGCAACTGGGTTGCACATTTTTCTCTCATCGACACGGTTAAAAAAGAGCCCGTTCCAATACTCCGGGTTGCACGTTTTCCGTTGGATCCCCGCCGCTTCGATTTGATGACGCAGCCGCTTTCACAAGCCACGGTGTTGCGTTTTTCCTGTGAAAAAATCATGGATCTACACGGCAATGAAAATGATTCCACCTATTCTTTTTATGACTTTTTCGCCAGCACCGAAGCTGATACGATGGCGCCGCGCGTTTTACAAATTTGGCCGGAAGACAAAAGCCGCCATATCAGTCGCGACAGTACGATCCACATCATTTTTAACGAATGGATGGATACTACAGTGGTAAAAACACTGGTATCATTGACTGATACAAACGGAACGAAATTCACTGGTCACAGTGCGTGGGAAAATCCCTTCAGTTACCAATTTAGGGCGGATAGCCTGCTGCCTGCGAGCACGCTCATCAAAATTGGATTGCAGAAAAAGGGATTTATGGATTTTGCCGGCAACACCTTGTTTGATACCAGTGCAACACGTCTATTTACAACGATCAATCCTGATACTCTGAGTTCCATTGCCGGCTCGCTGCAGGATGACCGTGCACTCGCTGACAGCAGTGCGATTTATTTTCTGCGGGCGCAGCAGACCGGTCGTTCGTCGTTAAGCTATACCACTGGTGTGCGAAACAGGCAAAACTATCTGTTTGAAAGCATGCTGCCGGGCAGTTATATTATCGATGGATTTATCGATAAAAATGGTGACGGGAAATATAGCTATGGCACACCGCTGCCATTCCAGTCTGCAGAGTATTATTTTCAGTATGCAGACACTATAAAAATCAGATCCAGATGGCCCAACGAGGGCGAAGATATCATTCTTACCGATTGAAAGGTTCAAAACATGCAGTGTTTGCACTACGATAAAACATCACTCTACATTGAAGATGTCGCGCTCACCGAACTTGCAAACGAGTTTGGGACGCCTTTGTACGTCTATAGTTTTAAACAACTGGTATCAAATTTTAAACGGTTTGACGATGCCTTCGGCGATTATCCGCACACCTTGTGCTATGCTTTGAAAGCAAATTCCAACCCGACGATTTTACGCAGTCTCGCCCGCGTCGGCGCCGGTGCTGATGTGGTTTCCGGCGGTGAATTGTTCTTTGCCCTGGAGTCGGGAATTCCGCCGGAAAAAATCGTTTTTGCCGGTGTCGGCAAACGCGATATCGATATCGAAGCAGCGATAAAAATCGGCATTCGCGGACTTAATGTCGAGTCGGAGATGGAATATGAGGTGATTAGTGATCTGGCGGAACGCTTAAACCGCGTTGCACCGGTCTCATTGCGCATCAATCCGGATATCGATATCTACGGTCATCCTTACATCGCCACCGGGCGGCATGGCGATAAATTCGGCATCACCGGCGAAGCTGCGCTCAGGTTGATCAATCGAATAAAAAACGACGATTACTGTGATCTCGTCGGCATTCATGCACACATCGGTTCACAGATTACTGAAATGGCGCCATATGAGAAACTGGCGGAATATATGGCCGACATCGCCCGCAAGGCGCTGCAAGCCGGTCACCGGCTCGAATATATCGACTTCGGCGGTGGTTTTGGCCTCGATTATAAAAATGCGATCGAGGTGAATATCGATGGGCAAGGCAGTGATGATCTGGTTGTGGAACCGCAAAAAATCATCTCAACATTCATCAATGCTGTAAAAGATACTGAAGTGCCGCTCATCATCGAGCCCGGGCGTGCGCTGGTTGCCAATACCGGCGTGCTGATTACCGAGGTGCTTTATTTGAAACAAACCGGTAAAACGAATATCGTTATCGTCGATGCCGGCATGACTGAGCTCATTCGACCGAGCCTCTATGCGGCGCATCATGAAATCGTGCCGCTGGAAATCCGCGACCCCGGCAGCATGGTCGTCGATGTTGTCGGGCCTATCTGCGAAAGCAGTGATTTTTTTGCCCGTGAACGGGAGATTTTAAATGTCGGGCGAGGCGATTATCTCGCTGTTTTGACTGCCGGTGCCTATGGTTTTTCCCTCAGTTCAACATACAACGCCCGCCCAAAATCGCTCGAACTGATGGTGCGCGGTAAACGCGTCAAAGTCATCCGTGAACGACAGAGCCTCGATGATTTATGGGTTGAATAATAATTCCAAATTTTACACAACGGGTTATTGTAATAAAAATATGGTTGCATTATATCAAAAAATTCAGCAGTGGCTTGCTGCAGGTGAAAAAGTCGCTCTCGCAACGGTGATCAAAACCTGGGGTTCATCCCCATGTTCAGTGGGTTCGCAAATGGCCATCGCTGAAAATGGCGAGTTTACCGGTGCTGTCAGCGCCGGCTGTGTCGAGTCTGCGGTAATCGAAAATGCTGCATCAGTATTCGAAAAACACCGCGCAAAATGCCTCGATTTCAACATCAGCAGCGAAGATGCTTTTTCCGTGGGATTGGCCTGTGGCGGGCAGATGCAAATTTTACTGCAGCCGTTCTCCAATCACGGGGCGCAAAAACGATTATTGCAACATGTTTTGAAGAAAAAAAACGGGCTGTACCTCATGGCTGTCAAGTCAGATTATAACCCGGCGGAAACCGATGAATTCTTCGCGGAAGAAAATGAGCTGGAGTTTGCGGCCTGGCTGGATAGCGAGCAAAAATTGCGGCGCAGCGCTGAAATACAAGCGCGACTCATCGAAATCCCTGCAAAAGGCATGTATTTTCTTTTGCCTGTCATCCCCCCCTTCCGTCTGGTTATTATCGGCGGCAGCCACATTGCAAAAAAATTGACAGAACTCGCCGCAGTTCTCGGCTATGAAATTGTGATTATCGACCCACGCTCAGCGCTGGCGACCGAATCGCGATTTCCTCATGCCGCATCGATTTTCAACCGCTGGCCGGAAAATATTTTGCCTGAAATGAAAATCGACGATAATTACGCAATGATCACTTTAAGCCATGATGATAAAATCGACGATGCGGCTCTGATTTTTGCTTTGCAGTCAAATGCCGGTTATATCGGTGCCCTGGGCAGTAAAAAAACACATGCAGGCAGAATACAACGGTTGCAGGAGCGCGGCTTCGGATCGGCTGTGCTGAAAAAAATCCACGCACCGGTTGGGTTGGATATTGCCGCAAAAACACCGGAGGAAATCGCGCTGAGCATTTTAGCTGAAATAATTCAATTTCGACGGACTCGGAATGCCGGTGGTTAAGATGATGAAAATCAGTGCGGTTTTACTTGCGGCCGGCGCTTCAAAACGATTTGGGCGGGAAAACAAGTTGCTGCAAAAAATTAGCGGCGATTCAATCCTGCAAAAAAGCTGTCAACTGCTGCGGCAATTCGAATTTCATGAATTTATCATCGTCACCACAGCGCCGGGTGAGACAATTTGCACACTAATGAACCCGACAAAAATTGCGGTCAACCGGGATGCAGCCGGCGGACTTGCTTCGTCGATTAAATGCGGGATTTCCGCCCTTGCCGCAGACTGGCAGGGTTTGTTAATTCATCTTGCCGACAAACCCTTCGTACAGGTCGAAACCATCGCCGTAATTCTGCGGGAATTTGAACGTTGCAGAGGAAAAAATATTTGTCTGCCGCTCTATCGGGGAAAACCGGGGCATCCCGTTATTTTCCCTAAGTTTATGCTGCCTGAATTATTGGCCTTAAAAGGTGATCAGGGCGGAAAAAAACTCTTGCGGCAAGGAAAATTCCCGGCTCGCCAAATAGCCGTCGATGATGCGTTTATTTTACAGGATATCAACACCAAAAATGACTGGATTTTTCACCAGGAAAGAGAAAAACGGAATGCGAATTAAAATGAGATATTTTCTTGTGTTGGCGCTGATATTTTTCATTTGGGCCGGCTGTCAGCAAAAACCGGCAACCATAGCTGAAAATAAAGAATTGCGCTGGGTCACCGAATCGGTGGAATACATCGGCCTGTGCAAACAAACCTACGCCTTAGCCTGGCAAAAATTGCAGCCGCAACTTTCCGCTTTAAAAGAACCGTGGACTGTGGTTTTGGATATCGATGAAACAGTTTTGAGTAATGCTCAATATGAAATTGAGCTGAGGGACAAGGGTGAAAAATTCAATCCGGATTCCTGGACAGCCTGGGTGGAACGACGTGAGGCCACGGCAATTCCCGGTGTAAAGCAATTTCTTGATAACATTCGTGCTGTCGGGCCAAATGCCTACGTCGTTTTTATCACTAACCGCGATGTACATCATCAACAGGCGACTATCGACAATTTAAAAGCACAAGGGTTGTGGCAGGAGCGTGATGTTATTCTCTGCCGCCGATCTAAAAGCGACAGCAAAACCCAAAGGCGAACCGAGGTTGCAACCGCAAGTGGTCGTTGTGCGGATTTACCGCAAAAACGAATTATCGCGCTTTTCGGCGATAATCTCAAAGATTTTTATGAAGTCGATGCTGCGGCAGGACTGGAAAAAATCTTGCATGCCGGTCTGCAGGATTCACGCTGGGGCAGCGAATTTTTTGTTCTGCCGAACCCCATTTACGGTAGTTGGGAAAAAGCCTATAAATAAAGGTCTGCAAGCGCTCGATTGATATCGCAAAATTTGAACCCGAAACCGCAACCGGTTAATCGTGCGGGGAGGACGCGCTGACCTTGCAAGACAAGCTCGGCTTGCTCACCGAGTATAAGTTTGAGAACAAATCCGGGGACAGGAAATAGCGCCGGCCGGTGCAGTGTTGCGGCAATGGCACGGGTCATTTCGGCGTTCGAAACGGGCACCGGAGCTGTTGCATTGAAAACTCCGGCGAGCTGTGGGTCGTCGATGATAAATTTGAAAAGATCGATGAGATCATCGATATGAATCCAGGAAATAAACTGGCGGCCGCGGCCCAGTTTCCCCCCGATGAAGAATTTGATCGGCAGCGCCATTTTCGTCAATGCGCCGAGAGACGGGTGTAAAACCACGCCGATGCGTAAGATAACCAGATTTTCTTCAGCTTTGCTAAACGCCCGCGCTTCATTTTCCCACGCAACACACACCCGCGAAAGGAAATCTGCTCCGGCTGGATTCTCCTCGGTGATTGTTGCATTCCCGTGCGGGCCATAAAACCCGACAGCTGAGGCGCTGATCAGCCGTTGCGTTTTTTTGGGGTTCCTGTTCATCAATTCGACGATGGTTCGCGTTATATTAACCCGACTGGTGATGAGTTCTTCCTTTCGGTCGGCAGTCCATCTTTTATCGCCAATATTCTCGCCGGCCAAATTGATGACGATATCGGCAGCTTTTATTTTAGCGATATTTTCATCTGTTGCGACCGTCTCAAAAGCAATATAGTCCAGAGAAGGCGTGTTCTTGTTTTTTCGTGGATTTCGGCTTAAAAGCGTTATCTCATGTCCGTCTGCAAGCAGCTTTTGTGTTAAAAAGCGACCGATAAACCCGGTTCCGCCGGTGATGAGAATTTTCATCCTTTCTCCGTTTTTTCTCAATAGATTGATCCCCACTTCCAAATGAACTTACTTATTATTTTTTAAATAAAGTATTGCTTTTTAGCTGAATCTATTTTATTGTAACATTCAGACTTCGTAACTAAATATTTTTCAAAGTGTTTATCAAATATTGAGGGACTTTTTTCGGGGTATCCACAATTCAAACTTAAAATCGGAGTTAAAAATGAAACCGTGTATGAAATTATTATTTTTCATGCTGTTTTCACTTGTTACGCTAAATCCAGCTTTCAGCCAACAGAGTTTAAGAGAACGCACCTTTGCGAAAACCGACAAACAAATGGCGCAGGCCAAAGAAAAAGATGCCGCGGTGCTGGCACCGCAGTCATTTACCAAAGCAGCAGAGTTTTACCGCAAAGCTGACGAGGAATTCCGCAAGGGTCGCAATATCGATCAGGTACGCAAGCGATTAAAGCAGGTTGACAGTTACCTGGTTCGATGCCGTGAAAGCATAAAAATGGCAGAAGTCGCTCTTGCAAAAACTATCAGCGCCCGCAATGACGCTATCAGCGCCGGGGCGGCAAAATTCTCGGATGAAGAATGGAATAAGGCCGAACTCAAATTTCTCGAAGCGACAAAAAAGCTGGAAAAAGGGAGTGCCAAATCTGCTAAATCCAAAGGCGGGGAAGCAGAAGCGCTCTACCGTCTGGCCGAATTGACGGCGATAAAAACCAATTTCCTGACCCCAGCCTGGACATTGCTGGAAAAAGCCGATCGGGCGAAAGTTGAAAAAAATGCTGAAAAAACGCTGAACCGGGCACGGGAACTGGCAAAACTCGCCGAAGACCTCTTGCGGCAAAATCGCTACGATAATTCCGAGGCGAGAAAAAATGCCCAGGCTGCAAAATACGAAGCAGCGCATGCGATTTATTTAAATGAACAAATCTCCCGTTTTAAAGATGCCGACATGAAATTTGAAGATGTTTATCTCATCTCTGAAAAACCGATCAGTAAAATCGGTAATGCGATCGGCGTCGCAGCGGCGTTCGACAAAGGTCTCGAAGTCCCGACGAATTTAATCATCGAGAAGATCAATGAAAACCGCAACAATCTAAAAAAAGCCTTGAAAATCATTGAAAAACGCAATAATCAGATCGCTTCCCTGCAGGATAAAGTCAAGTCGTTAGAAAGCAAACTTGGTAGTTTGACTGCCGCTGAGCAGTCGCTACGCGATAAACTGGAGAAGAAACGCCAACGGGAAGCCCTGATTCGCGATGTATCTTTGATGTTTACACGGGAAGAAGGTCGTGTTATCCGAGATCGGGAAAATATCATCATCCGGCTTTATGGCTTGACATTTAATGTCGGTCAAGCCGTCATCGAACCACGATTTTTCTCACTGCTGACAAAAGTACAAAATTCTCTTAAAAAATTCCCCAACAGTTCAATCGTCATCGAGGGGCATACTGATTCACGCGGCAGCGCTGAAAACAACCGCCGGCTTTCAGAAGAACGTGCAAATGCTGTAAAACAATATTTGATCGCCAATATGGGACTGTCACAGGAGGTGATTCAGGCTGTGGGATACGGTAAATCGCGGCCTATCGAAAGCAATGAAACCAAAGCGGGACGGGCGAAAAACCGTCGAATTGATGTGGTGATTATTCCCTCCTGGGCAAAGGATACCGCCGGCATGTAAATTCTATCAATTTTATATTCAATTAAATTTCTGACCTTCCCGAATAAAAATCCCGGGAAGGTTTTTTTTGTTTGCCTTGCAAATTACCTGTCTCGTTCAGCGCGCCAAAGCAATGCTGAGCTTGCCGAAGTGCCGAAGCGGGACACAACCTCCTGAGAAACTTGGCTTCTTCAAGCTCAGGACATTGCTTCGCTCTATTGATCGCGAGTGAGGCAGAACAGATACGTCACATCTTTTCCGGTATATTTTTTTGGCAAATTCATTCTGCTACCATGGTCAACAGGCCGACTTTTTACTCGCTTTTTTCAAAATAAAAAGTATTTTAACGGGGGTTTGAAAGAAGCCTGCAAAAGGATGAGAATTAATCCGGAGAATTGTAAAATGACCATCACCGAGATTCAACAGGACATAAAAAAACGCCTGGGGAAATTAATTCCTGAGCTCGAAATCCGGTATAAAGCGGAATTGATTTATGAAGTTTTATGTTTAAAGCAGGAAAAAGATGTCGTTTTGCTCGGGCATAATTATATGGAGCCGGCGCTTTTTTACTACGTTCCCGATTATAAAGGTGACTCCCTGGAATTGAGCCGGATTGCAGCGCTGGTCGAGGCGCAGACGATCATTTTTTGCGGGGTGAAATTTATGGCTGAAACAGCGAAAATCCTCAGCCCTGAGAAAACCGTGCTGCTGCCGGCAGAAATCGCCGGTTGTTCGCTGGCGGAATCGATCACCGCCGCTGATGTGCGGTTATTGAAAGAAAAATTTCCCGGCGTTCCGGTCGTGACTTATGTCAATACCTACGCCGAGGTCAAAGCTGAATCGGATTATTGCTGTACCTCGGGAAATGCGGCTGCTGTGATGGCTGCAATCGATTCCGAACAGGTGATTTTTCTGCCGGATGAATTTCTCGCCGGCAATGTGGCACGGGAAACCGGCAAAGAAATCGTCACTTTCAGCCGGGCGGAATTGAACAACGGTTTTGTGGCGGAAAATAAAGAGGTCATCGGCTGGCGGGGCCGCTGTGAAGTGCATGAAAAATTTACAGTCACCGATATCGAGAATGCACGCAAACAATTCCCCGGCGTCGTCGTTTTGACGCATCCCGAATGCCCGCCGGAAGTGGTTGCTGCTTCTGATTATTCCGCCGGTACCTCGGCTATGGTGCGCTATGTGGAAGAATCCACCGCCCCGCATTTTTTATTGCTCACGGAATGTTCCATGGGGGATAATATTATGGCCGCGAATCCAGAGAAGGAAATGCTGCGCCTGTGCAGTGTGCGTTGCCCGCACATGAATCAGATCACACTCGAAGATACGCTCGCCTGTTTGCGCAATGATCAATACGTTATCGAAGTGCCGGAGGAGATTCGCCAGAAAGCGGTGGCAGCCGTTAATCGAATGCTGGAGATCGGGTGAAACTTGCAAGTTTTCAGGAATGCCGCCACTGTGATGTACTCATCATCGGCTGCGGTATCGGCGGCGGCACGGCCGCAGCACAGCTCGCTGACGCCGGATTTAAAGTTCTGCTGTTAACCCGTGCGACGCATTGTGAAGAATGCAATACATACTATGCACAAGGCGGCATTATTTACCGGGGAATTGGTGATTCTGTTGCGAGTTTGAGTAAAGACCTTTTTCATGCCGGTGCACATCTCAATTTCCCACCGGCGGTGCAATGGCTCGCAGAAAACGGCCCCCGGCTGGTCGATGAATTTCTCGTTGGGCGCATCGGTGTTCAATTTGACCGCGATGCAAAGGGCGAATTCGAACGCATCAAAGAAGCGGCACATTCTGCATCCCGAATAATTCATGCCACCGATATTACCGGGCGCGCCATTCAGACGGCGCTGGTGGTGCAACTGCAGCAGCACCCAAATATCAAAGTTTTAACCGATCATACGGCGATTGATTTGCTAACGCCGGCACATCATTCAAAAAACCGCCTTGCGGTCTACCAGCCGAACAATTGTGTCGGCGCTTATGTTTTTGATAATCAGAGCCGGAAAGTCATTCGCTGTTTTGCCAAAAAAATCATTTTGGCGACCGGCGGCATCGGTCAGATTTATTTGAACACCTCCAACCCTGCCGGCGCCCGCGGCGATGGCATTGCTATGGCCAATCGAGCCGGAGCGCGCTTGGTTAACAGCGAATATATTCAATTTCACCCGACGACATTTTATCACAAGTTAGCCCCGCGTTTTCTCATTTCCGAGGCGGTGCGCGGCGCCGGAGCACGTTTGATTAACGAACGCGGCGAAGCGTTTATGGAAAAATACAACCCACAATGGAAAGATCTGGCCCCGCGTGATGTCGTCGCGCGCAGCATTCATACGGAGATGATTCGTTTGGCGACTCCCAATGTCTATCTCGATTTGCACTCGAATATTCCGGCTGAAAAAATCGCCAAAAAATTTCCTTTTATTTTTGAAAATTGCCTGAAATACGGCATCGATATGCGCAAAGACCAGGTGCCGGTTACACCTGCCGCACATTATAATTGCGGCGGCGTGCTCGTCGATAATTGGGGTAAAACCACCATTCTCAACTTGTACGCGGTCGGCGAGGTTGCTTGCAGCGGTTTGCACGGTGCAAACCGGCTCGGTAGCTCATCGCTGCTCGAAGGACTTATTTGGGGGGCGAGTGCAGCAAAAAACATAACCTCAGCGCTTGCATGCGAATGCGATTTTCCGGCAGTTGAAGAAATTCCACCGTGGGCATCGCAGGGCACAGAAGAGCCTGATCCGGTTCTTATCCGGCAGGATATGGATTCAATCCGACATATCATGTGGAATTATGTCGGGCTCGTGCGTACTACGATCCGACTGCAACGGGCAGTGCGGGAACTCCGCCGCCTTGAAAGTGAAATTGAAAAATTTTATCACGTTTCTTTATTGACGGATGAACTCATCGGCTTGCGCAACGCCATTCGCACGGCCTCCGTTATCACCATTGCAGCCCTGCAAAACAAAACCAGCTTGGGTTGCCATTACAGAGAATCATGAAAAAAAAGAGGAAACGCAATGCTTGAAAGAAAAAATACGGCTCTGATTGTTATCGATGTGCAGGGAAAACTGGCACAGATCATGGACGGGCGCGACAACCTTTTTCTGAATTTGCAACGCATCATACGCGGTGTGCAAATTCTCGGCATCCCGGTTTTATGGATGCAACAAAATCCGGCAGGGCTCGGAGAAACAATCCCGGAACTTAAGGAAATATTGACAAATCAGCAGCCGATCAACAAAATGACATTCAGTTGTTGTGGCGATGAAGATTTTAATGCACAACTGACGAAACTGGCGTGCAAAAATATTCTGCTTGTTGGTATTGAAGCTCACGTTTGTGTCTATCTCACCGCGGCTGATTTACAGCGCAGCGGTTATCAGACCCATGTTGTCGCTGATGCCGTCAGCTCGCGCACAGCTTTCAACAAGCAAATTGGAATCGAAAAAACCCGTGAATGTGGCGGCAAAGTAACCTGCACTGAAACTGCGCTTTTTGAACTGCTCAACAAAGCGGAAGGCGAAGAATTTAAGCAAATTTTGCGAGTGATTAAATAATCTATAAGTAAACAGCAGGGTTACAGGTAGTTTTCAGCTTCTCGCAGATTGTTCACCTCGATGATCTCGTAATGCGCATTTGCCTGTTGCCGCGAGCGCTTGAATTGCAATTTCCCGATCATCGAATCACCGACGATCTGGATCATTTTAGCGGCGCCGATTTTAAACAAATCCTGCTGCAGTTGCTGCAGGATTTTGCGCGCCTCCGGGGAGGCGATGCGAAATTCGGAAATGTCGTTAATTATTGTGAAATCAGGCTTTAGTGACTGAACCTCTACCTCCAGTGCCGCTTCAATTTTTTTAAATTCATTGCGATCGAACGTGCCTTCGAGCAGGAAATAGAGATAATTTTGTTCCTGATTTGCTTTTATGACAACCATTAAAACTACAATAAAAAATTATTAACTTAGATGTCGACATTTAGCATGGCGGGCTGAAGTGAAAAGCCGGGGATACGATTGATCATCCTTATAATTGCGACAAAAACATCCTAACGACAATGTCTATCAATTATTCAGAAAAATTTTCGCAAATCTGTACTCAGACAGCCTTTGCAAACCTGGATGCTGGGCAGCAGCACAGCATCAAAAACATCGCGTTTAAATATCGTTTAACGCAACAGGAGCTGCGGCAGATCGTCGAGTTTGAGCGTGATTTGAAGATGTGGGGCGAGGGGCCGCTCTCGCGTTTGATCGCTGAAATGCAAGGGAATTTTTCTTCGGTTGATAGCGCCGGTAAAAGGTCGTTTTTAAATGAACTTAAAGCAAAAATGCAGCAACTGCGAGCAACTGCGAAATCTTATCCTGGCGAGGGCTTGCCGCGTCCGCGCAAACGGGAAGAAAACAAAATCGTCCAGGTCGAATCAAACAAGAAGATTTTCGGCATGTGTCCCGTGGCCTCTCCCCGTACTGTCTGCTGTAACTTGCGTACGATCGATGCGGTCGAAAACTGTGTTTTCGGCTGCAGTTATTGCACCATCCAGACTTTTTATAGTGATCGCATTCAATTCGATGATAAATTGCAGGAGAAATTGCAGGCCATCGAGCTGGAGCCACACCGGCGCTATCACTTCGGCACCGGCCAGTCGTCCGATTCGCTGGCCTGGGGCGACCGCTTTCATAATCTGCAGGTCCTCTGTGACTGGGCCCGCGTGAATCCTAATATCATTTTAGAATTTAAAACAAAATCTGATCATGTGCAGTTTTTCCTCGAAAATGAAGTGCCGTACAATATCCTTTGTACCTGGTCGCTAAACCCGCAGACGATT
Source organism: bacterium (assembly GCA_024275575.1). Classification (GTDB taxonomy): domain Bacteria; phylum Zhuqueibacterota; class Zhuqueibacteria; order Zhuqueibacterales; family Geothermadaptataceae; genus Bioreactorimicrobium. Next base: position 6,154 of record JAJRYV010000043.1, on the reverse strand, counting down.
GTTGAAAATGAGGAGCATTTTACCGCGTCGCTAGAAAAACGGCTGGCTGCTGCACGGGCGGTTGCAAACCGGGGAATTAAGGTAGGATTCCATTTCCACCCGATGATTTATTACGACGGCTGGCAACAGGAATATCCGGCAATTGCGGCGACAATTTTAAAGAATTTCCTGCCTGAGGAAATTCTGATCATTTCCTTTGGCTCGGTGACGTTTATCAAACCGGTGATCAAAAAAATCCGCGACAGCGCGATCGCTTCAAAAATTTTGCAGATGCCGCTGGTACCGGATCCGCACGGCAAATATACTTACGATGATGATTTAAAAGTAAAGATGTATTCGCGTTTGTTCGAGGCTTTTGAGCCCTGGCACGAGGAGGTGTTTTTCTATCTCTGCATGGAAAAATCAGCCATCTGGCAGCGCACTTTCGGATTCTCATGGCCCACGAATGATGAGTTTGAACAGGCCATGTTCAGCGCCTGTTGTGCAAAACTCAATAGTAAAACATAACGGTTCTTGAAGATCTAAATTATTGGTGGCGATGGCAGTAGCAGGCTCCTGCTTGCACGGCATTCAGATTTTTAAACTTGCAGAACCACATACTCGCAGCGGACCGGCCGGTCTGAGTTAAATCTCTTTGTGAAAGCGGATATTATCGATCAAACGAACATCTCCCCAATAGACGGCCAGAGAAATCAGCGCCTCATTTTCAACTGTTTCAAGCTCATCCAAAGTGGCAGGATCGGCGATGCTGATGTAGTCGATTTTCGCTATTTTTGATTTTCCGATTTCTTTTATCATGGCCTGCCGCAGCAGCTTTGCCGAAGTTTCACCATCGGCGATCATATTTTTTGCCAATTGCAGTACCCGATAAAGAACCGGAGCCTCCTGCCGTGCTTTCTTGCTTAAATTGATATTTCTCGAGCTCATCGCCAGACCGTCTTTTTCACGGATGATGGGGCAACTGACGATCTCCAGATTGAAGTGCAGGTCTTTGACCATGCGCCGGATGACAGCCTCCTGCTGTGCATCTTTCTGGCCAAAATACGCGTGGTTCGGTTGAAACACATTAAAAAGAATGGCAACGATGGTGGTCACACCGCGAAAATGCCCGGGACGGGCGGCGCCTTCCAAAACAGCAGTGATTTGCTCCACACTGACATAGGTTTGAAAATTTGTGCTATAGATATCTTCAACTCGTGGCGTCCACACGAGATCAGCGCCCTCGGCTTGCAGCATTTTCAGATCTTCAGCAAGGTTGCCGGGGTAGGAGTCGAAATCATTTTTTCGATTGAATTGAATCGGGTTAACAAAAATGCTGACAGCAACCCGGTCATTTTCCTGCTGTGCCCGGCGCACGAGGGAAAGGTGACCCTCATGCAAAAAACCCATCGTCGGCACCAGCCCCCAGGTCTCACTTTTATTTTTCCACCGGTGCTGTCGAATTTCACCGGCTTTTTCAAAAACCAACATTTATCGTCCTGCTTGTTTCCAAAGTGATGCTGGATTGACCAGCATGAATATACACATTAGCCGGCAATAATTCCTTTAGTGAAAGATTTGTCCGGCAAGTTTATCCGCAGAAATACGACGCCCTTTTTGTTGCGAAAATAGCTGTAATATTTTCTCGTTTGCCGGTGTTGCAATGCCAGCAGCAAAACCCTGCTGTACAATGGCTCCGGTAATGGCGTCGATCTCGGTCGGCCGCTGGTTCAAAACATCCTGCAGCATCGAAGAAAAGTTGCCGGCTGTATTCCTGCAGACGGATTTTACTTTTGCAAGCATATCAGCCGGATTGAATGAGTAGCCGGATGAGGCCGCAACTGTCACAGCCTCTTCGATGATTCGCGCTAAAATATCCCGGATGCCCGGCGATGATAACAATTGGCCGTTACGCAGATGTAGCAGGGCCGTCAATGGATTGATAGCGGCATTGATGATCAGTTTCTGCCAGAACAAACTCTCGAAGTCCGATGAAATTTTGCCCGGAAAACCACACGAATTAAAGCATTGTACGATAAAATCCAGTTTGCTTTTTTGCGCCGGATTTTCTTCGAAAATTGTATCGCCACCACCGGCATGCACCAAAACACCTGGCTGCAAAATAGTAGCCCCTTGCGTTGTGATTCCCCGGGAAACGCTGTCTGCACCCAGTGCTGCGCTGAGAATTTCCCCATTGCCCCAACCATTTTGCAGGCTCAGCGCCAGTCCATCTTGCGCAAGGCAGTCGCGTAACTCAGTTACCATGGATTCAGTCTGATAACTCTTGACGCAGACCAGCGCGATATCCGTTTCCTGCACTTCAGCCGCCGCCATGGTCGCTGCAATCCTTATCTCTGACTTACCACCGTCTTCTTCGATGAATTGGAGCCCATCGATGGTAATTTTTTTTATTTGCGCTTGCCAGTGACCAAACATTTTCAACTCGAATTGCGGCCGGGAAACGTACCTGACAGCGCTCAGGCGAGCAGCAAAAAGGGAAGCGATGGCGCCACTACCGAAGATGGTTATTTTAACCCGGGACATCCTCATTTTTGCATATCGATGAAAGCTGAAAACTCTTCATCAGGCATCGTAAAACTATGTTCCGTCGCAGGGTAGGCGCCACTTTCAACTTCAGCTTTGTAGGCTTCAAATGCCTGCAAAGTGTGTTGATGCAATTCGGCGAATTTTTTTAAAAATTTGGGCTGGAAACCGTCATTGATACCCAGCATGTCGTGATAGACCAGAACCTGCCCGTCGCAGCCGGCGCCGGCGCCGATACCAATGGTTGGGATGCTGAGTATTTTACTGATAAATTGCGCCAGGCGTGCCGGTACCATTTCGAAGACGATGAGAAAACAACCGGCGTCCTGAATCGCCAGTGCGTTTTTGAGAAGCAGATTCGCTGCCAATGCCGTCTGTGCTTGCAAGCGGTACCCCCCGAGTTTCGTCGCCGATTGCGGTGTCAATCCCAGGTGCCCGACAACGGCAATACCGGCATTGCTGAGGGCGCGAATGGTTTTGCAGCGTTCTTTGCCACCCTCGAGTTTGACTGCATCCATACCGGCTTCTTTGATAAAACGACCGGCATTGTAGACTGCATCGCGCACATCAGCCTGGTAGGAAAGAAAAGGCATATCACCGATGAGAAACGCTTTTTGTGCTCCACGGCTTACAGCGCGGCAGTGGTGCAGCATTTCATCCATGGTGACGGAAACGGTATTTTTATGACCGAGCACCACCATGGCGAGAGAGTCACCGACGAGAATTGCATCGATACCGGCTTCATCAACAATTTTTGCAGCATGGAAATCATAAGCTGTGAGCATGGTTATGGGAACACCGGCGGCTTTTTTTTTGAGAAAATTCTGGATTAAAAACTTTGTTGATTTCACGGGATTTGAGGCTCTCTTTTTGGTTAGTCCGGTTAAAAAATCACATAAATATAGTAATATTTTACTGCGGGAAAAGCCTTTTCTGAGAAATAATTGACTGGAAATTGTGAGCGGGATTAATAAACACTTCGGATCATTTATAAAACGGTGAAGGTGGGAATGTATTTCATTTACCGTCGCCGGGTTTATTGAATAGCGCCGGAGAGCCAGTCGCTTTTGAGAATGGAGTAGATGTGTAAATCGAGGGGTTGGCCCTTTTTAATGACATGCTGGCGCAACTCGCCTTCGAACTGCATGCCGACTTTCTGCATCACCTTGCCCGATGCCGGATTCTGTGCCATGAAATGGGCAAAAATCCGGTTTAATTTCAGCCTGGAGAAACCAAATTCGATGACTGCACGGGCAGCTTCGGTGGCAAAACCCTGGTTCCAGAATTCGTGCCCGATCCAATAACCCAGTTCCGCCCGGGCATGTGCAGCATTTCTCGATAGTCCAACCGCCCCGATCATCTCTTTCGTGACTCGGATGGTGATGGCAAATATGGCCTGTTTGTTTTTCTCGTAAAGAGATTCATGCGTTGCAATCCACTGTCGGGCGTGCTGAAGTTCGTAGGGGAACGGCAGGTTGAGGGTCGTCGAGGTAACTTCGCGGCAGTTAGCCAACCTATGCACCCGCGGCGCATCTTCAGGGAGAAACGGGCGCAAAAGTAGGCGTTCGGTTTCCAGTGATGGACGCCGGGTCATTTCAACGTCCCAGTTCGAAATATGAAGAATGTGGCTGGTGATTTTATTCAATTTGTTTTACTCTGTTTTTAATCTACTAAAGGTCAGCTACAAACGCGCGATGCACTTTTCTCTGGCACGAAAGATAGATTACCACGTGCGTCACACGTGGTCTTGCACCCGCTATCAAAGCGGCCTTACTTCGGTGAATTTTCTTAAAGTGTATGTAGCCCGGATTCTTGCAAATTCGGCTACGCAGCGTTATTGCTGTTTTAATTTTTTGGCAATACGCTGCGGAACAGCGTCTTTGTGAACTAAAATGGATACGGTTTTAGCCCGGGCATAAGATTCCGACATATGCAAGAAACCATTGAACGGGTTTTCTTTTTCACCCCAGGAATTTTTTGTAATGTAGTATTTTGTGCCGTTTTGATCTCTGGCGCGACCTGTAATGTGCATTAAATGGTCATCCTGGGATGTGTAGTTATCAAAATACTGCTGTCGCAATTCCTGACTCACTTTCTTTTCTGTCTCTGGCGCATCACCGATTTTTTTTCTCTCTTCTTTTGTACGATCATCCCAGTCTTTAAGCGGAAGCAGGGCAACGCCTTTTTTGTGGAGAAAACTTTTTTCACTGGTATCACCGTCCCATGCCACAGTGTAACCTTTGTTTAAAGCATGATCCAATACCGCCATCATTTCATCCAAAGGCAGATTATATGCCTGATTGCGTGCCCAGTTATCCGGTATCTCCAGTGCAAAACGGCTGTAAAATGGATGATGTGTGTAAGAGGTCAATTCGACATAATCGTCGCTTTTAAATCCAGTACTGTGCGCGAATGATCTGGCGGTAAATTTTTTACCCTTATAGACGAAATCGCCCGGCAAAGGGCCGAGATAAGTATCTAAAAGCGCCTCGACGGCTTGCGGCCATACCGGTGTCAGTTTGCGTGTTTTGATAATGCCATCGAGGAAACCCCGCAATGCGGCGAACAGCTCATTATGATTATGACGTGTTTCACCGATAACCTGCCCGCTATAGACCGATTCGGGAACAAAGCCTTCTTTGCGAATGACGTTTAAAACATCCTGAAAAAGACTGCCCTGACCGAAAGTTATATTACCGTGCAGGCGCACATAATTGCGGGCTTTCAGGGGGTAAGTATGGCGAACGTTGAACATTTCAGAAAGATCGAGATTGTCTTTGCCCATGCGTATGAGTTCGGCTTCGATAAAAGATGTCGTTGAAAAACTCCAACAGGTACCGGTTCGCGCCTGATTTTTGACACTGGTGCATTTGACTTCGGTAACCGGGGTAAATTCGAATCCTTTTTCTTCATCCTGGTTTTCTTTTTTCTCATCATTGATCGAAAATAATGGCACCGCCAGGATCAGGCTAACAATCATGTAAAAACAAAAAAATATCCATGAATTTCTGTTTTTCATCGCGATTCCTTTCGTTGTTTACGCCAAACAGGCGCATACTGATTGATCCTTCGATTGACTGTTTTTAAATGTGGCTGCAGCTTTAAAAAATAACAGAAATTCTGATTTTCGAAAGCATTATTTGACTGGTGAGACGCGTCGTTTTAAACCCGCATTGACTTATAAAAAATGTAACCCAAATTATACTGTCCTTTAAAGTTCGCAGCGAGATCATAATCTTACCGGCAAATCATCTCCATTAAGTACACCATCATTATTTCGATCCTTGGATTCAACCGGAACTGGACGAACGCCACTGTCACCCAGGGCCAGAAATAATTTTGGACAAAATTTTTCTGCCAGCGGCATCTCCGCCGAATCCTGAACTCTGTTTTGGTCAACATCCAGAATTATCTTAAAACTAGGATTCAAATAATTCTGCGAATTCGTCCACGTATTAGAGCTTTCGAGAACCGAATAATGCGGCTCAGTCCCCGGTTATTTAGTTAGCTCAGCTAGTTTAATCATGCTACTATCATTTTATATGTAATAGTTTCAGTGGCGACGATTCTATTCATAAGATTTTCAAAGATATTAAAGATTCTTCCTCTTCGATTAAAGCGATAAGTAAAT
>JAJRYV010000042.1 GCA_024275575.1 bacterium | reverse complement strand
TGGATAACTGGAAAAAGATATCTCATGTTTGATAACAAGCTTGAATAATTACTTTTTCAATCAAACTCTTCCCTGCTTACATGAGCTTGATTGAAAAAATAATTATTAGGATGGAATTTACACATAATTCTGGACTTGACTGGTTGCAGCAGCGAACTGGATTATGTGGAACAAACATCCTGGATTCTTTTCCTGAAATATCTGGATGATTTGGAAAAAGACAAGCAAACAAAAGCCGAGCTTTCCGGCAAAACCTATACGCCGATCATTGAAGAGCAATTTAAATGGGATGTGTGGGCCGCGCCTAAATTTGCCACGAGCGAAGCCGAAGGGACAAAGGACGGCAAGCTCGACCATCATAGGGAAAGCAGCATAAGAGCGGGTGTCGGTGCAAATTTAATTGCGAAAGCGATAGCGCATCAATTCATCAAACGGAGGTTTGTACATCCGACTTTTTTGGCCGTCAAGGCCGGTGAAGATGCAGGATTTATGTGTATCAGAGAGTTCACCAATCTGCGCGGCGATGATATTTTTTTCCAAGCACGCCTCCACAAGCTGCGTTGCCGAATCTGCATCACTCAATATCAAAATACAGCCTGTTGAATCAGTGCACAACGGATCGAGGCGGAAAAGGTCGCAGAGGATTTTAGCAGGCACCAGCATGGGCAGAGATTCCAGGTCCAACTCGATACCCATGCCGCTGTCGTAACAAATCTCATAACAACACGCAGAAATCCCGCCTTCCCCCGGTAGATAAATGCGACCGCGTTGCCAAAAGGATTTACGCAATCGGCTGAACTGGTGCACAGAAATATGATTTTCAAGTTTTATTTCACGGCACAATTTTAAAAAAAGCGGATCAAAAATATGTGTTATTTTTTTCCCGTAAAGCTCGCTCAAAAATACCACAGGTATGGCGGCAACTGGATTGATCAAAATCAGTTGTGTAGCAGCAGTAAATGACTGCAGTACTTCCTTTTTTATGCGTTGGCGTTGTGCAATCATGTTAACGAATAATAACGGATCAGCAATCGCAGGGTGTGCGACTTTCTGCAAGGGAGCGTATTTTAATTTGTAACGGTCACAAAGACGCTGCAAGTCACTTTCCAATGCAGGGGCGAATGAATTTCCAACGGCTAAATTTTGCGGCAGCAAGAGCCGGGCTTCCAGTAGCCCTGGCTGCAGGCCATGAATAATAATCTGATTATAAATACGATGGAACGCAATTATCGCCATGCTCTCCAGGGGATAGGAAACCACCTCTGACAACGAAACTGTCTCCGTGGCCTGTGGCGGCGATTTCTCGGTTGCCGGTTTTCTGTTATCGGCTGCAGCGATTTCCGGAGCAGGCCATTTGACGTCATCAACCGAATTGAGCTTCTCAATTTCAAGATATCTGAAAATATGCTCGAGATGGAATTTCTGCGATTTCATCGTTTCTGCTTGAACTGGGGATTAAAAATGTGCAAAAAAAAGAGATTTGATATAAAAAACGGTGAGGATAAAAACAAAGCAAGCAAAAAGTGATCTAAGTTATGAATTCTTTTGAATATCATTTAAAAACATAAGTATGCCGCAGAATAATTTCCGCCGTCTGCAAGTGGGTCTTGCCAAAATCTTTCCATTGTCGGATAATTGTCAGGATTTCGCTGTCAAATTCCGGTGAACCTGTCGTTGACTGCAGCACCGAGGCAAATGTTACCGCTCCTTCCTGATTCAAACCAAATCGAATTATCAGCTTGCCGGCAAGATCAGGCGTTTCGATGAGATAGCGGCGGTAGGTTTCCTGAATTGCCGGATTGTGTTCCCGGAGAATATTTTTGAAATGTTGAACGGTTTCTCCTGGCAGTTTTGGTTGAATATCTGCCGCGACACTCTGTTTTTTTTTCGCACGATAACTGCGCTCAGAATAAAACTGCAGCGGTTTGGCAATCGGCTGTTTTTCGGAGTATGCAATGCCGGCCTGTGGCGCTTCAAAAGAACGGAAGCGCGTCAGTTTCTGTGAAACATTTAAAGATGTACTATCGAGTGCGTCATAAAAATCCTGCAACTCAGCTTCCACCGCCCCGCTCTTTGCATTAATGATGCTGAGCAATCCGATTTGGCTGATATTTTTCACCGGCTTCATTTTCAGCTTTTGTCCGGCTTTTTCGCTTGTTTTCGATCTTTGGGGTACTTTTGCCGCTTTTGTGTGCTCTATTTTCACAAATTGAATCGGTGAAAAATACGCAACCCCTGCAACGGTTTTGTGCTCCGGTCTTCGGTATAACTGCTGCAATCTGTTCAATGCTTTCGTGTCTCTATTGGTTAATGGAAACATTTTTTTAGCAAATTGTTTGCGCGCGTTTTTTAAAAAAACGGCATTGTTTCGGTTGGGATAGTGGTTGAACAAATAAAGAATGCTCAGCGTGTGCAGCAAAATTGAAATGACCACGAGAGTGAAAAACTTCCAATCAGCAGAGCGGAGATAATCCTTCTCAAATTCTTTCGGGAAGGTCTGTAGTTTCGCAGTTTCTTGCATGAGCACATTGACAGAGTTTTTCAGCGCCGGAGATATGCTTCGTATTCTTCACGCGCTTGCTGGTGCACGAAATTATTCGGATTAGTAACTGATAAATTATTTTCTACCATTTTTTGGCAAAAAATATTGATCTAAATCCTCAAAAGCAAAAATTTCACGCGAAGACACTAAGCCGCAAAGGAATCGCACAGAAAAAATTAAAAAATCATTGCGTATTCTCTGCGTCTCGGCGACTTTGCGTGCGCTTTGGAATTTTCTTTTTCAAGTTCCGGTTTATCCGGGTTAGAAACTTTTACACAAAAATTGTCCTTTCTGCGTAAGTATTTCATTTCTCTTTGCAGTTGCCGCAAGCAGCAAGACTTTTTTTTACCGGCTAAAAAAAGAAAGTTACTTCCAGTCGCCCACCCTTTTGTGCCACTGCAGGCTGGAATGCAAAAAGATATTGCCGGCTATTTACCGCTGCCATGCGGCTCTGCTTGCGATGCAGCCACAGCGCATGCAGAGCGCTGACGACATGATTGGTGATCAGTCCGGCGATGGCAAACTGACTCCAGGTTTTCGCCTTGTCCGCATCGATTCGCATACTACGGTATTTTTGTGCGTTTTGCAGATCGTCCCATTGCCAGGATTCACCGGCTTCCGGATCGCGTAAATTATCGAGACTGCGGCGGCGAAGCCAGCTTTCATTGTACTCGTAAATTGACAGATAATCACCGATATCAGCCCAGTAAACCGCGTCTTTTCCAGCCGGATCAACGCCTGCATGCGATGAGGCAAAAGCGATATAATCCTGTTGCAGCCAATCGCGATATACGTTAAAGCCGATAGCCGATCCGAGCAAAACTGCTTCAGAAACAAGGAAATTTCGTTTGGCTTTTTTCGCTCCGAGGGCATGCTGGCCCCAGCCCGGCACGAGCAACGATTTAAAGAAGAAAGCGCCGCCGCCGGTTTTTTTTGAATTCATTTCCATTTGCAATAAAGAGTTTTGCCGCTCGTTCAACGTCGGCACAGCGGAGAATTGAAACACAGTACGCTCAAAGTTTTGCGCACCGAGAATTGCGGGGAATGCAACGAAAAGCAAGCTTACTTTTATTTTTGCGATCACCACGAAAACCTCATCGCAAGAGCTGGTACATATTGATTTGTTGCGGTTTTTTTCGGCACGATTTTCATCGATGCATGCAGTGAATTTTTCTGTCGATGCGCAGTGAAACCCGCCTCGAATGCACTGATAATATGGTTCACCATGATGATCGAGATAGCCATGCCGGCACGGTTAAAAGCGTCATTGCTGTCTTTGCGCATGAAAGTGTACTCATCACGCAGCTTGCTGTCGCGGCCAAAATCGGATTGTGCATCATCCCAGCCGGAGTTGAACTGGTCGTATTTGCCGATATTCTCGTAATAAGTCTGATTGCGCCAATCAGGCAAATGGTGGCTCCAGCGGCCGGCTTCATATTGTTTCAATGCTTCGATATCGGTTCTTTTTTCACCGGAGGCTGCTGCCAATGCATCCCAGTAGCGGTCTTCCACCCAGTGCGCATCGGCAAAATTCTGGTAAATAGTCTCCAAATCTTTGCCTTTGTTATCCTGATCACGATAATAAAAAATACTCATAATTTCCACGGCAAAAAATCCCAGCGCCCGGTAATGGTCTTTGTTGATCATTTGTCCGAGTCCCGGCACCATTGCCGAAAGCAGAAATGCTTTCAACGCCTGTTTATCGCCGGCGATTTCCTGTTTCTGCTGCGGTGCGGTTTTCTGCGTTAATTGAAATCGCTTCGGCCCCAGGTCTTCCGGAAGCTCGCCGCAAAAAGCGGGTGAAGTATAAAAGATGCCCGGAATGAGAAAAACCAGCGCTGCTTTGCGCCATAATGAGCGGGAAGAAAAATGAATATCAGATAGTTTTACAGACCTCATAATGTTCCCTTCTTAATCAAAATAATCGAATGTGATACCAAAATAATAACGCCACTCTTTGCCGTAGGTGATGCCGCGGTTTTGAAACTTGTCGAGCCCGTACGCGGCGTCAAAAAACAGCTTTGTCGGGTAGCCGTAAAATGAAAACATCTCGAGACGTAATTGCGTTCCGACAGCGCGTTTAAATTCTTTAAGCTCGATGGTGTCGGAGGAGAAAGCATTGCCGTAATCCGCAAATACGCCGAAATAGAGCTTGTCAAAGTAAAGTTGTGCAAAGGATTTATCGATTTTCCAGAAAACCGGCAGGCGATAAGCCACCGTTGCCAGCAAATTTTTGCGTCCTTCAATGGAATAAAACGGGTAGCCGCGGTTGCCGTCGAGGCCGCCGCTGTAGAGATTATAAAAACTGTCGACGACACGATCGATATAACCGCCTTTAAAGTGTAAATAGAGCGCATGTTTTTTCCACAAACCGAGATACTCTTTCCAATCGAGGCCGAATTCATTGTATTTGTAATCCGTGTACTTTTCCTGCACCGTGCCGAAATTAGAGTTCACCTCGAACCCCTCAATGAATGAATTATACTGGGCGCGGTGAATAAAGGTCACCATACGCCCTGCCCGCGGATTGGCCGAGGCGTCGATGGCCGGTGCAATGCCAAAATATTCATAGCGTGTCTGCAGCCCTCGCCCGATGTGATAGGTATAACCGAAACTGAAGGGCACGCCTTTATTGACAGAACTTATTTTGGCATTATACTGCCCGTAATTAAGCGCCAATTCAAAATTATGACCTGAATGTCCCCCCTTGCGCAGACCGAGATAAACTTCGGTTAAATTGTATAAAAACCTGTCGCCTTTCTCTTTTTCATAGCGTCGCTGGTTGTAGGCTTCGAGGAAAATCGTCGGGCCCAGTTTGTTATAATTGACCAGCCCAAACAGATCGAGGTCAAATCTTGAATTGACAGCAAACCCGCCTAACACATTGTAATTATTAAGCAAATCGCTGGAGAAAAAATAGGAACCGATTTTGGTGGTGCCATAATCGCGCACGATACGGGGAATAATACTGAATGCACTGTAACGGTTTTCGTAAGGTTTAAAATCCGCCGCCGGTAAGTTTTTGTCATCATAATTCGGCGCGGCAATGCCGTCAAGATTCATTGCCGCAAGTCGCCTCGTGAGCAGTTGCTCCGCCGGTTTTGCGTGGTATTTCTGGTAAATGGTCACGTTGGTCTCGATGGGCTCAGGCTTTTTGAGATAAGCGATTTTATAGCCGTCGGCAACAAAAAGTGAAAACACCAGTTTGCCGGTGCCATCGACATGCGGCATAAATGCACCCCCGACGACATTGGTGAGCTGTTCGACAATACCGGTCGGCAAATTTTTCCTATAAATATTAAAAATACCGCTGCGATCAGAAGCAAAATATACGCTTGTTCCATCAGGCGACCAGGCGCCGTCGCGATTGTCCGGCCCGGTGTCTGCGATTACGGTGATTTTTTTATCAGAAAAATTAAACCTGCATAATTTTCGCCCTTCGCCGGGTGAAAAAGAAAATAAAATAGAAGCACCATCAGGAGACCAGCGCGGCGTGTAAACCTGCTCGCCATTTTTAAAATCAGTGAGGTTTTTAACGACTTTTGTACGCAAATCGATAAGCGCCAGGTTCTGTGTGCCATCACCATTGATGGCAAAAACCGCTTGTGTTGCGTCGGGAGAAAAAGCCGGGCTGTGTCCGCGCAGATTTTTTGTCAGGCGTTTGCTTTTCTTTGTTTTAAAATCATATAAATAGAGATCGAACAAACGGGAGCCGTATTTATTTTTTTCTTTCTTGCTGGAATAGATGACTTTGCTGCCATCTGCCGACCAGTCGAAAGCCTGATTTGCTCCTGCTGCGAGTACTTTTTTCTCTTTGCCGTGCACATCACGCAGTACCAGCGAAGTCAATGAAAGATAATCAGCTGAACCACTGGAAATATAAGCAATTTTGTTACCGTCCGTTGACCATTGGGGGTAAAAATTACCGATGCCCTCAGGCTCGATTCTCTGCCCTTCCACCACATTCTGTGCAATGAATTGCAGGCTGTTTTGATAGCGCTTTTCAAGGATGGATTTCCATTCGTTGTAAAGCGCTTGCCCGTCTTTTCCGGTAGCGCTTTTGAGCGCGCGCAAAAAGGAGAATTGTGTTTTTTTGGCCATCGCATCGGTGGCTTTTTTCAACGATTCCAGACCATAATTTTCGACGAGAAAACTGGAAAAAGAGAACCCCTGATTGTAGGCGCGCTCATTGCCGATGCTATTTTTCCCAAAACTGCTCATTTGCCCGAGGGTGAGCAATTGATCGCTGAGCACTGCCGTGCGCAACAACATATCGCGGTGGCTGTCCCAATGCTCATATTTCAGTCCCGGGATCTGATATTGCGCCACCCCTTCGGCGAACCAGCTCGGGATGACGGTAAATGCAACAGGATACGAGACGATGGTGTTGGGATAGCCATAGAGCACATCCGGCCGTTTTTCTTTTTCATAACCGATCCACTGCAAATACATCGCCGGCACCTTGCGGGAAAATTTCCGCGCCGCCTGCAATTGAATCATGTGAGTGTATTCGTGAGTAATCACGTTGCGTAACCAATCGTGGGTGCCGCGCAATTCGAAAGCCATGGAGCTGGCCCAGATTTCGACTTTGTTGTCGTAATAATAAGCAGCGCCGTTGGAATAATCATCATGGTCGCGTACGATGAAGTTGGTCTTTTCCGGCGGTTTAAAGCCATAAAGTGTGGTGATCGGCTCGTGCACTTCTTCAGCGATTTTCGCGATGACTTTGGCGGAACGTTCGGCGCCCTCGTGAAAATGAATGACGAAATGCTCGGTTTCGAACGAAAACCATTGCAGTTCAGGGTGGTTTTCAACCGGATAGAAATAAGAAGTGAGGTGCGAGGGATTTTGTCCCGCAAGCGATGATAATCCAGCGATGATAAGAATAAAAATAAATTTAGGGAAATGCCGTAGTTGCATTCAATATCTCCACATACCTGCTTTGAGAATTTCGGGCTGTGCTATGGGCGAAGCGACAGCATTAGTCAAATTATTTAATCACCGAAATCTTGAAAATAGCCACACCCGACCTGCCGCCTGAATTCGCTTCGATACGCGCCACATAAACACCGTTTTGAACGCGGCTCAAATGCCATTGAATTTCATTGTCAATACCGCCCACCCCCTGCGTTTTCATGCTTTCGACCAGATCGCCGGCAAGATCGAAAATTTTAATTGAAACCGCTGCTGATTCCGTCAATCGGTAACGAATGGTCGTCACCGCACCTTCGGTCGGGTTGGGATAATTATAGGCATATTTCGCCGGCAGCAAATCGCCGGTTAAAAGCTTTGGTGTGCCCTGAGTCGAATTTGCTCGGAATTGCGCACGGTTACCGCCAAAATTCAACCAGGCATGTTGGGCATCTATGGCAGCGCCGGCGATATCAAAAGCATGCAAAAAACCATCTGAGGAGACGGCCAGTAATTCAAGTTCATCATCATCATCGATATCACCTGTAGTCAGGCTTCGGAGTCTGGCGCTGGAAAAAGCCAGCGGAAAGCCGGTGAGGAGACTACCGTCATTCTCAATGCCCCACAAATCACCGCCGGCGCTGATTATGAATATTTCCTGTGCTGCGTCGCCGTCAATATCGAGCAAAACCGGCTCTGCCTCAGCCCAGGCGCTGGTATCCGAATTATCATTTTGAAAAGATAAAGCAGCGATTCTCACCGGAAAGTTCTCCAGCATGGCGCCCGTTGAGTTAACCGCAGCGAGAAATTCTGCGTTGGCAAAAACGATATCCTGCCGGCCGTCGCCATCGACATCTCCGATGGCTGAGCGGCTCAGGTTGTAAGTTTTATCCAAATAAATGATATCGGGATTTAAATCATCAGTAAAAATCATATTGCCGTTTGCGCTGCTGATGATATGGCCGAATCCACCGCTGCTCAGGCCGGTCGCCCCATTTAAATTGACTGCAAAAGGCATCACTGCGCTTTCCGTGCTGCGATAAAAACCATCGCGTGCGAGCAGATAGAAAACCCCCTGCGCGTAGGACATGTCGATGATATCCACCGGCAAAGATTGAGATTTGATCACATTGCCGGTCGCATCGATAGTCATCAATTTATCGGTGGCAAAATGAATATTGCCTTCGACATACAAAAGCGCCGATGATGTTTTAAATCCCAGATTCAGGTCCCATAAATTATCAAATTGATTATCGCCATCGGTATCGATGGTTAGAAATGCTTTTAGTGCGCCGTTAGCCGAGCAAAAAATGAATTCATCACGGCCGTCAGCGTTTAAATCGGCCACAACGGGATAACTGAATGGCAGGTCATTCAACTGCAGCGCCTGGGGAATTTCAAAAATGCGCTGCTCTTTGCCCGGCGAATCGAGAACGACTTGCCGACTGCTGTTGAGCATGGGCGAGCCGTCACCATGCCATGCCAAAAGACGACCGTCGGTAGTAAAAATCAAAATTTCCTCACCGATATAGATCGGATCAAATTCACCCACAAGCGGTGGGAAAAGCGCGTTGCCGCTATAATGCGGAAATCCGGCAATCTGTAAATCTCGTGAGAGTGAAAACGACATGACAGCTTTGTTAGCGCTGATTTCATAGATACGAATGCCGGTGTTCGCCCGGGATTGACTGCGCGATGAGGGCCGGGTTTCCGGAGTGAAAGAAATTTTATCTGTCCCGTTGGCTTGCAAATTCACCGTGTTGCTATCAAACCAGGCGTTGGCCCACCAGCCGTTTTCTGTGCCGGAACCGGGGTGAAGAAAATCATAAAAATAACCGAAATCCTGCGCAACATCTGCCTCTTCAAGATCGACCCCACGATTATTTCTGTCGCCATTGATATGGTTGTCAGTGATTTTTTCACGAATGACGGCATCGTTGATATGCCAGATGAGTAGGCCGGAGCCCGGCAAAGCAAAATCATATTCATCGACCGAAGTGACGACGCCGATGACCTCATTTGATACCAGTTGGCCATCGCTGTTGAATTGCAGGTCATTACCGTTGGCATCAACGCCCCTGGCGACGCTGTCTCCATTGACGTCCTGCTGCCGGTTTTCGATGAGAAAGTATTCATCATTTGATATGGGGACTTTATAAATATGATTGGGAAAACCGGAACGCGCAGCGCCTATCTGAAAGTTGTCGCCACGGTTGATGACGATCGGTTTTTCCCAGCCCATGAAAATTTTTTCCCAGGCATTGGGTTCTGCCGGCAGCAGACCTTGTGCATTGCCGGAGCCCTGGTCCATCAGCCCCCAACGGCCGATACCGGTGCCCCCGGTTTCAGGGTCGAAAAGCGAGGGCATGCCGAGTTGAAATCCGGTCATGATCGCCATTATACCGAGCAAACCAATTTCAAAGCCTTCCTGGCTTTCGGTTTCCGGCAGCACGATACCGTTGCGGATAAAAAAAACGCCGCCGTTGACGGCGATGCCCTGGTAATTTGTCTCACCGGTACCAAACTCTTTTTTCAAATCTTCAAAGCGCAGAAAAACAGAGGTGATATCATTCGGTGTTGGGTCAAAATCGAAATTGATGTCATTACCGACACCGGCGTGAAACAGTATAAAACAATCGAATCGGCTAAAATCGATGTTATCGCCTGCATCAGCTATTTGGAAACCGTCACGCAGCAATTCCGCCAGGCGCGTATCGACAAGTGGTGATTCATCATTGGGTGCATAAAACATCATATCGTTGGACAATCTGTAGGCCGAATTATTTTCCTGGGGGTAGATTTGCCAGGTCAGGATTTGTTTTCCGTTGGAAACAGTGCGGTAATAATTTGCCAATGCCTGTAACTGGGCGTCAAAATATGTACGGTTGTGAGGTGCTGGATCAACACTCGGTTCTGCAGGCGCGGTGAGGTTAAATGTACCATCACCGGTGGTCTCCGATAGTGTGTCTTGCTGAAATTCAACCCGGATGGCGAGAATGCGCAATGTATCGTTTGCAGCCTGAATTTGAGGCGCGGCGATGTAGTTCTGCATTTTTTTTTGCAACGCTGTCCGGTCGGGGTGTCCGGTAAATTTCATTGCAGCCTGTTTTTGGGCAATGCCGGAATTTGCGAGAAATGCGATCAACGTCATCAGAAAAAAGGTATTTTTCATCAAATAATTCCGCGAAAGAGAACTATAGAAGGCGGACAGAGTGAATTCGTTCAGAACTCACTCTGCCGATAATCGCCTGTAAAAATTATATTGATTTATCAGAAATTGAACGCCAGAGAAAATTGGATTGTATCGGCAAGAGGATGGCCTTCTTCTAACGGAGAAATATAAGCTGCATCGATAAAAAGGCTGGCATATTTGAGCCCTGCGCCGAATGTTAAATATCGAACTTTACCGATATCGTCATGATGAAATCCCGTACGCATGGCGATCATGTCGCCATACCAGTATTCCGCCCCGATATTGGCGATAGTTCGCTTCAGCTCCGTATCCAGGCTTTCATCGAAAAGCGAGGAGTAAAGCGCTTTGTAAAAAGGATCGGATTTGGTTTCGTCATTTTCATCCTGATAGCGGCGCACAAGTAATTTATCGAATTCTACAGCAATGGTCAGGCGGTTGAACTCATCATCGAGCATTTTGTAAGAAAAACCGATGCGCAAATTCGTCGGTAGCGGGTCGGCCTGAGCTTTGTCGATGTAGGTAACTTTTGGCCCCATGTTGGAAATATTAATGCCAAAGTTCAAACGATCAAGCAATAAATCTTTGTGCAGATAGCCGAGATCGAAGGCGAACGCATTGGCAGAGCCATCGCCTTTTTGGGATGTATTAATCAACTCCGGCGCCAGATTACTGCGAATATATTTTAATTGCAAGCCAAATGCCGAGCTTTCCGAAAGCATTGTGCCGAAGGACGTGGCAATGGCAAATTCACTGGAGACGAAAGTCCCAGTAGGAATTGGGCTGTTTTCACTGGTGATCGCCTGTTCGCCGAGGTTGAGATAAGTGACCGCCGCGCCAAATGTTCCAAGCCCTTCTATTTTTTGAATATAAGACACATAATCATAAAACAGATCAGAGGCGAGTTGCGGTAACCAGTTGGAATGCATGACGGAAATTTGCCGTTGGGATTGAAACGCAAGCCCGGCCGGATTCCAGTAAGTAGCCGTTGCGTCGTCGGCAATGGAAACAAAGGCCTCCCCCATTCCCGTCGCCCGCGCTCCCGGGGTTATGAGCAGGAACTGCACCGTTGCTTCACTTTGCGCAAAGACATTTTGTGAAATAAAAACTCCTGAGAAAAACAGGAGAAGGAATATTGCTTTTTTCATTCTTTACCTCCAGAATAAACAAAAAAACCGAACGCAGTGATAAGTGTACTGACATTCGGTTTGAATATTAAAACACTCATTATACGTCCTTGTTGGATTTTGGATATTGTGCCATATGGTAATCTTTTGGCACACGATATTTTCAATTAATTTATCCAGTTAAATCCGTATCGAACGTAAAATAGGCAATCTCCAAGGGTTACAGACTTCTGATAATATACAAATAGTTTAAAAATGTCAAGAATTAATCCGTAATTTTCCGACTTTCTCAGGATATCGTCATTATATTACTTTTGATTAATTCTGCGCCCAGCCTTATTCTCCGGCGGGTAAATATTGAAATACTATATATAAAGGCATGAACAACCTTTAGCAGAAAAAGTTCGATTTTAATGATCGATCATGTCGATATAGGCTTCCGGGCTCATCAAATTATCAATTTCACTTTCGTCCCGCATTTTCACTTTGATCATCCAACCAGCGCCGTAGGGATCAGAATTGACTGCTTCCGGCTCATCATCAAGGGAATCGTTAATTTCTATAACTTCACCGGTGACGGGCGCAATCAAATCCGAAACAGCTTTCACAGCCTCAATCGTTCCAAAGGGCTCCCCCTGTGCAGTTTCCGCACTGGTTTCAGGCAATTCGACATAGACGATATCGCCCAACTCATTCTGAGCGTAATCTGTAATTCCGATCGTTACGATACCATCCTGTACACGCAGCCATTCATGGTCTTCAGTATATCTTAAATTACCAGGGACGTTCATTTTTCCTCCAGTTAAACTGTCAAATAATCATTACGAATATCCGTGTTTTATAATTTTTCTTTTTCCAGAAATGTCGTGTCAAATTCGCCGGAGCAGAAAGCTTTGTTCTGCATAACTTTTTGATGAAACGGAATCGTGGTTTTTATCCCTTCGACGATGAACTCTCCAAGGGCGCGTTTTGCCCGGTCGATGGCCTCCATGCGGTCTTTTCCATGCACGATGAGCTTGGCGATTAAGCTGTCGTAATATGGTGGAATGACGTACTGGGCATAGGCATGGGTATCGACACGTACGCCGGGGCCGCCAGGCACATGAAATGTAGTGATTTTGCCCGGGCTGGGTCGAAATCCATGCTCAGGGTCTTCGGCGTTGATGCGACATTCTATCGCATGACCGCGCAATTTCAATGGTTTGCCAAGCCATGAAAGTTTTTCCCCGGCAGCGACAAGAATCTGCTCTTTGATCAAATCAATTCCCAAAACAGTTTCCGTTACCGGATGTTCAACCTGAATCCGGGTGTTCATTTCCATAAAATAAAACTGGCCGTCCTGAAATAAAAATTCGATCGTGCCGGCGCTCTGGTAACCGACATTTTTTGCGCCACGGATGGCTGCAGCACACATTTCTTCCCGCAATTTTTCCGAAACTGCCGGAGAAGGAGATTCTTCGATCAATTTCTGGTGTTTGCGCTGAATGGAACATTCACGCTCACCAAGAGCCACAACGTTGCCGTAGCTGTCACCGATGATCTGGACTTCGATATGCCGGGCATGGGTAAAATACTTTTCCAGATATACGCCAGGGTTGCCAAACCCCACCAGCGCTTCCTGCTGTGCCTGTTTGTACATCGTTTCCAGTTCGGCTTTTTTCCTAACGAGA
Organism: bacterium; assembly: GCA_024275575.1. Classification (GTDB taxonomy): domain Bacteria; phylum Zhuqueibacterota; class Zhuqueibacteria; order Zhuqueibacterales; family Geothermadaptataceae; genus Bioreactorimicrobium. Next base: position 2,430 of record JAJRYV010000042.1, on the reverse strand, counting down.
CGCATACCACGGCCGCCGCCGCCGGCTGTCGCTTTGATAATGACGGGATATCCGGCTTTGTCAGCCAGTTTTTTAGCCTCATCAACACTCTCAACGAGCCCGTCGCTGCCGGGAATTGTCGGCACTTTTGCGCTTCTCATCGAATTTTTGGCAAAAGCTTTGTCACCGAGGTTGCGTATCATATCCGGATCAGGGCCGATGAATTTGATGTTGCAGGACTGGGTGACTTCGGCGAATTCGGCGTTTTCCGCGAGAAAACCATATCCCGGATGGATAGCGTCGGCATTGGTCACTTCGGCAGCAGAGATAATCCGGGGAATCAGCAGATAACTCTCCGCCCCCGGCGGTGCGCCGATGCAAACCGCTTCATCAGCAAAACGAACATGTAAAGAATCAACATCAGCCTCGGAATATACGGCGACTGTCTGTATTCCCAGCTCCTTACACGCGCGGATGATGCGCAAGGCAATTTCTCCGCGATTGGCGATCAATACTTTTTTCAAATTTTCACCTTTTCAACTGCAGCAATTCAGCTCATTACAAGCGTTCAACAATAAATAGCGGCTGATTATATTCAACGGGTTGGGCGTTTTCAATGAGAATTTTAACGATGCGACAGGGAAACTCAGCTTCGACTTCATTCATCAGTTTCATCGCTTCGATGATGCATAGGACCTGCCCTTCTTTAATCGCATCACCAACGCTGGCATAAGGCGGCGCCTCCGGCGCCGGGGCACGATAAAAGGTGCCGACCATAGGAGATTTGATTTCTTCGCCGCTCACTTCAGGTGCCGGAGCTGCGGCCGGGACAGGTTGGGCTGCAGGTGGATTTGTGGTTGCGGGAGCAGCAGCTTGCAGGGGAACCGGCGCCGGTTGTTGTGCGGCGATGGCCATTCCGCTGTTGCCCAGATATTTGGAAATACGAACTTTGCGACCCCATTTTGAAACTTCAAGTTCAGCAATCTCGGCATTTTCAACCATTTTTATCAATCTTTGGATTTGATCCTCGGTCATTATTCCTCCATTTTTCCGTACCGGAATTTATAATTTTACTCTTTCGATGTATGCTCCGGTGCGTGTATCGACACGGATCATTTCACCTTCGGAAATAAATAATGGCACTGTGACTACAGCACCCGTCTCAAGTGTTGCCGGCTTTCCACCACCGGAAGCCGTATCTCCTTTCAAACCGGGATCGGTCTCGGTGATCGTCAATTCAACTGAAGGCGGCAGTTCAATAGAGACAGGGTCGGAGTGCACCTGCAAAATATCGACGACATCACCTTCTTTGATGTATTTTTCGGCATCACCGACAAGGTTCGCTGAAACCTCAATCTGTTCGTAGGATTGGTTATCCATGAAAACAAAATTTTCATCAGCGCGATAAAGATACTGCATTTTATGACGCATAACCATCACATCCTGCACTTTTTCGCCGGAGCGAAAAGTTTTTTCCTGCACCCTTCCGGTTTTAATATTTTTGATTTTAGTGCGGTAAATGGCGCCACCACGCGCCATTTTTACATGCTGAAAGTCAATGATAGACCAGACATTGCCGTCCATCTCAAAGGTGAATCCGGTGCGAAAGTCTGCAGTACTCGCCATCTATTTCCTCAACTTGGGTTAAAAAACGTTATATAAATTCAAGATTAAATCCCTGGTTTTCCCTCTTGACAGAAAATCATGACAGAAATCTGACAATTTGAGTTCAAAGCTGCTCAATATAATTGAAAATGGGAAAAAAGTCAACTTCTTACTGGTTCCTGAGCCAAATGCCCCAGTTTTTTAGTTTATCATCGATTTAATCCTTTTACCGAGTTAACTCAGTAAAAGGAGAATATACCACATTCCTCGGGGTTTACAGTTTTTTTGAGTTCGCAATGTTATCATCAGTACACCCCTTCGGGCTTTTACCGCAGAATACACCAGATTTACTTTATTGAAATCCCGCCGGGATGACATGATTATAATAACTTAAAATACAAACAGTTAAACCCCGAAGGGGAGGTATTGATTTGTCGATTTCCTAAAAAGATAAAAAGTTTTCAATTCAAGGAACGTATTGTTTTAACAAGAAGTTGAAAGTGCTGAGCTAACTGGATAACCAGACAGGCTGACACCCAAGCGCACGCTGAGCTTGCCCAGGCAGGAGCGGCGCCACAATGCGATCGATAAAACTATCGAATATCTGAAAAGCGGCACACCTTGCGAAAAACATCGTCCTGGCCAAAGTACGCAGCCAGTATAAAGCGCTGGTGGAAAAACGCTTTCCTTTCCCCGGCCGGAACAACCGCTGCACCAGCTCACCGCCATTTTTTTTAGTTGCACTTGCTACGCTCAAATTCTCAACATGATACAACAACTGTCTCAAATTGATTTGCGTAAAATGAATGACCATTCAACAAAGACTTAACTCATTAAAAATGAATA
>JAJRYV010000041.1 GCA_024275575.1 bacterium | reverse complement strand
TTTCTCTTGTGGCATTATGTACACTTCTTTTTCAAAGAACTCACTACAAAACCTATTTAAAATAAATCCCGAAGCAAGACTGTTAATATAATAATCTTTTTATTACCTGTCAAAGCTTTTCTGATATTTCTTTTAAAAAAAACACGCACACACGACATCATAAAGAATTCAATGGATAATAGTCTAATTTCGCATGGCTAATTGTGCTAACATAGCCAGTGCATCTTTATTTGCAGGCTGTTTTCGCAGGACTTTTCGTGTCAGCTTTTCGGACTCTGTATAACGACCGGATTCGAAATAATATTTACCGGCCAGTAAATACTTTTCCTCCAGCCTGTCATCATTGAGAACCGATTGCAACAGTTCACTTCCCCGGACGCCAAAACACTTTTTCATTTTTGTGCTGATATCGATGAGAAAAACCAGTAATGTAACGTTTGCTGCATTATATTTGATATAATCCAGTAGAGACGGCATGCTCTTTTCCAGATAAAGCATGATGTTTTGAATATTATGCAGCAGTTCCGCTTTTGTATCCGTGTAATTTCGCGAGAAAGCGTCGTAATGAACATACAGATATTTAAGCTCACGCGAGATAACCATTTTATGGTAAAGCAATCCGATGATCACCAAAAAGTCAACTTCGGCTTTGTCAGGCGTGAAGCGGTGGTCGGTTTGCTTACGTCTGTTCGAAGATTTGACAAAAGGTTTGTAAATGAGTTTAGAATTCTCTTTTAATGAGAAAAGCATATCCGCCAGCTCACTGAGCTTTTTATGTGGAAAATCTTCCGGGTTTTCGCACTGGTCATATGTTTTGCGAAATTCTTCACAAACAGAGATATAAGTAGCAACCATATTCCTGACGGTCCACTCGCGCGTACGATGGATAAAATCCTTGCCAGAGTAGAGCTGTGTTTTCATATTAGCTAAATCCAGTTTGATTAAAAATTAGTCGAACAAATTCAACAGCAGTTCGATCATAAACTCCCCCGCACGTTGTTTAAATATACATGCTTTTAAAATGAAAACAAAATGACAGTTTAGCATTCTTTTATTCAGCGGGCACATTTTGATACGGTGATAGAAAAACCGGCTCTGCCTGTGGCCGATTTAGCAGCAGGCTGGATGTTTTATCGCAAAAAACGGGGAGCCTTTTTTGAGGTGCGATAGAATTATTCTTCCGCAGGCTGGATCGATGGGTACCATTCGGATTTGCGGGTGGCGGAGAGAATTGCATTGAATACGAGTTTAAAAGTGCTGTAAGTTTGCCCCCGGTGTTGCGGTCGGAAGCCAAAAAGGATGATTTTCCCTTTGCCATAATCAGAACAAACCATGGCCGCACGCTCTTCTAGAATCTCCCCGTTTTTGATATATCCGCTAAGGAAAGATTCCTGCGCCTCATACTTTCCGACAACTTCGCCGTCCTGAACGATGAATGCGGGGTCGTTATTATAAAAAATTGCCGTTTTAGCCGGCATGCCAAAACACAATGGATTATCGGTGTTCAGGGAGATTTGCAGAAGAGAGCCGGGAGCGGAAAATCCATTAAAAGGACGCACCACATTTTTCATATTCAATTCAAAAAGTGATGCAATGCTTTTTGCAGCCTCACCAAAACTGATGAGCGTTCCACCAGCGCGAACGAAAGCTTGCAGCTTTTTCAGCCCCTCTTGCCCAAGACCGAACGATTTATCCGAATGCACTATCCGGCGAAAAGGCCGTGACCGTTCTCCCCACATCAGGGAACGGGCGGATATTGATGGCAGGATTATCGCATCGTAATTCTGCGCCAGGTCTGCGGTTCCCAATTCACAGCCCGGCAAATTATCATAGGGAAATGCAAAAGAGTCGAGGACGAACCGCGTCCACCCCTGATCGATATTGCCCGCACAGGTTTCGAGCAATGCAAGCTTGATTTGCCGGCACGGTTTCACGACGATTGAATCTAAGGCAAAAACAGATTTAATGCTCAAACTGTAATTGTGCATCAAATAATTGATTTTATTTCGCAGCCAGCCATCAACTTCGACAATAAACCAGCCGGCCCCGACCCCCGCAGGAAGCTTTTTTGAATCTTCATAGATGCGTTGCACAGCAATGTTGCCATCGAGCAATTCCTGCACGACACGATAGGTGTCATTGCTGCGCGGGTCCAGAGCGATGTAGGGTGCATCCATCGCAAACTGGATTTCGACTGGCCACTGCACCTCATTCTCCACGATGCGTTCGAGATTCTGCGGCAGTTTTGCAATTTTATCAACCTGAACACCCATTTGATAGGGTAAAGTCCAGGCGGTGATATCGTAGGGTCGGAGCACCGATTCCGGATAGACCAGGGGTTCGAACAGGCATAATATATTTGCGCGGTACGGCTGTGCGGTAGGAATAAAAAAACCATTGTTATCGATTATTTCGGTTTCATCCCCACCGACTGTTTGCTGATAAATTTCAATGCCCTGTGCCATTAAAATATCGAGAAGTTTGCGAGCGGAGGAGGGATCATGTTGTACAAACGGGATGACGTATCCCTGCAAGCTGTCCTGCAAACCCTGGTCGATAGCATTGCGTCCCATTCGATAAAAATTATTCAGCACAGATTTCCGGCCGCGCGCCAGGATTTCGAGTAGCGCGTAAGCCGATTTATTTTCGATTTCGACAATATCTGCAAGACGCCAGATATTTCCACGCCAGTGCTTGTGAGTATTTGTCAGAATGCCGTCCTGCGCGCTGCGATCGTTGCTGGCAAAGAGCTGTCGCGCCTGGTCGAGAGTATCCGGCGTTGCAAGCCGCGCACTCGCCACCTCCGACAACACACCGACCATGTTATGAAAATAAGGTGCAGTACGAAAGCCGCCATGCCACCACATGTCAAAGACGGTGTTGGTCGCAATACCGGTGACATTTTGTGCTGTAAGTTCATTTAAAATATAATCCCCGATAAGACGAATTTCCTGATGAATGAGGGGATCGATCAATGGATTTGCAATTTCAAATTGAGGCGGAATCACCAGTCGTGGGCCCGCTCCATCCATTTCATGCATATCAAATATAACCTGGGGAAACCATTCCTGATAGAGCACACGGGTGACGACTCTGGTTTCCTGCAAATTGAGCATAAACCAGTCACGGTTGTTATCATGGCCGGCATATTTGTGATACAATCCTTGCGGCAAAGTACCTTCAGCGGGCGTGCCGAGTGTTTTTCTGTACCAATCCACAACGAATTCATGCCCGTCTGGGTTTGCTGAGGGAATGAGTAAACAGATAGTGCGCGAAAGGATGGCGCGTGTTTTTTTCGATTTATCACTCGCGAGATCGTAGGCAAATTGCAGTGAGAATTGCGATGCGCCAATTTCCGTCGAATGCAGACTGCAATTGATCAGAGTTACGGTAGGTGTGGATTGCAGTAAACTGTCTTTTTCGCTTGCGGAAATCAGCCGGGGGTCGGCCAGCAGGTGCATGGCTTCTTTAATTTCTGTGAGACGCTGGTGATTTGCTGCAGAGGTAATTATCACCATGATGATGGGTTTTCCTGCAGTCGATTTGCCGATTTCGACGACTTTAACACGGGGACTCTGGTGCGAGAGCAGATTAAAATACCCGGTCATTTGTGTCCAGTCGGCCAGCTTTTTATCACTGCCCGGGGTAAAACCTATAAATTTTTCGGGCGAGGTTATCTGTGCAGTCAGAACATTCGAAAAAAAGAGGAAAATAAAAAAAAAGATTAACCGATTGACCATTATCGCCCACTCAACGCGTTCACACTTTTCGCATTCAGCTCCAAAAATAAAACGAAGCCTTTTTTAAGTGTACCTTCAACGCGTTGGTCTGCGTGAAATAAATCACTTTCTTTTAAACAACGCGATTGCGCAGCACCCCCCAGTCAGCCACGCTGACTTCTACGGTATCCCCTGCGGTAAGAGGTCCGACGCCTTCAGGGGTGCCGGTTGCGATCACATCTCCGGCATATAACGTCATATTTTGCGACAGATATTCGATGAGCTGTGGGATTTTAAAAAGCATCTTCTTCGTATTACCCTGCTGCCGCACCTCCCCGTTTACATTGACGGTCACCTCAAGGTCGTGCGGGTTTGCGACGCAGGCCGCCGGAATGAGATACGGCCCCATGGGGCAGAACGTATCGAATCCTTTGCTGCGCGCCCAGGGCAAACCGCGTTTTTTGTCTTCATCCTGCAACCTGCGGGCCGTTACGTCGTTGATGATCGTATATCCGGCAACATAATCCATGGCTTCTGCTGCGCGTACATCCGTGCAGTTTTTACTGACCACAATCGCCACTTCTCCCTCATGATCAACCCGTCCTGCTGCCGGTGGAATTCGAATGGGATCACCGGAGGCGATGATGGCAGATGATGGCTTGGTAAAAAACACCGGGGTTTCCGGCACGGCATTTCCCAGCTCCTCAGCGTGTTTTGCATAATTTCGGCCAATGCCGATAATTTTTGGCGGGCGAATAACCGGCGCCAAAAACTTGCGGTGACCGCGAATGCACAGGTCATCAATCTTTCGATATTCCTGCAACGTTTCAAACAACTCATCAAAAGTCTCATTATAAAACAAATCCATCTCGATGATGAGTTGAACGAGCTGAAATGACGGCGCTGTCCGGTCGAGTTTAATCTCTTTGAACATTTCCCATGCCTGGGTAAAATTATATTCAATACCGCGCCATTCCACACCAACACGATTCAGGTTATTTTCGCCAAGGTAAGAAAATACTTTCGTCATCACTCGCCTTCTCGTTTGAATTTATTGATTGAATCCTTTATTCCGTCTCTCGATAACTATCTCAAGTTTCGCAGAGTATTTTTTGAGCTTACTTATAGATGCAAAATGAACAGATTATACTACAATTGAAATATTAGTTTAATTTCATCCGTAAGAACAATTCCATTTTTTCTGAAATCAGGTCTTTTAAAGAACCAAAACACTGAAAACCAAAAAATGTTAGCCATAGATTGACACAGATCAAACACGGATTCTTTTTCTCTGCTTAAAAAACAGTGTATGATCCGCGAATATCAGTGGCTGAATTGATTGTTTTTTTCAGTTCTTTGCAATCAAATTGATGGGATAAAGCCATAATAAGGCGAATCGAAAATAAAGGCAAGAAAAAAGCTGAAATGTTGTATTATTGATCAAAATAACAATCTCCAGCACAGCAAAATCGTTCATGCCGGGCAGGTAGTGATGATCGGAAGTCGCCAATAATATTTTTAATGCTGCAAGAAAGTGCGTGAGGAATCGATCAGGCAACAAACCAACGGTGCTATGTTTGCACAAAAGGTTAGCGCAGGCGCACTTCAGCAGTTTGGACCTGCCACTTCAGGCGCAGGAGTTCCGGTTTAAAATCCTCGAGCACATTTTCAGAGATATCAAGTTCGTCGAGTGAAGACAAGTCTTCCTCTGTTTCTTGTGAAAATTCGCATTCCGCAGGTTCACTGCTGCGGCAATATTCTTTCCCGTTGAGCAGGGCGATCACTGCTTCTTCCACTTGCCCGACGGTGATATTATCCGCCTTTTCGCGCTTGCCCCGAATTGCCAGAAATTGCGAACCGACGGGTTTTAATTCAGCAGGGTTTGTCGGCCCGTAAATAGCGACAAGCGGCGTACCAACAGCAGCGCAGAGATGTGCAGCCCAGGTATCATTCAGCACCATGGCGTCGCACAACTGCATAAAACAAGCGATATTAGTCAGTTTCTGCGGCGCGATTTTGAGCAGATCGAACTGCACATAGTTTAAAAATTGTTTCGCCTTTTCAGCCTCATTCGAATTCCAGAAAAGGGCGATTTGTGCACCGTATTTCTTTTTCAGTAATCGGGTTAGTTCGGCGAGCCGTCCAATCGGCCAGGTGCCGAAAAGTTTACCACTACCGAGGTGAATGCCAACGAGCGGTTTATCACTGCGATAGCCGTTTTTTTCCAGTTCGGCACGCGCCTGTGTGGTCTGAGCGGCCGGTAAAGCGATGGCGGGACTCGCAGCCTTATTTTCGATGCCGATATAACGTAAAATATCGAGATTTTTTTCAGTATGATGAATGTGCTCCGGCCACAGAGGTGCAAGCAAATTGTACATAAAATTGCGTTGCGTCCCTGGTAACAAGCGCCCGGCTGAACCGAGAATATACTTTGCCCCGCTATAATAAGCGAATAAATCGCTGACCAATGAATGATCCTGCGTATTTAATACAATCGTCAGGTTCCATTTTTTCGCACGCCCCAGCAAACCTTTGTGAAATGCTGTAATGAAATCTGATCTTCAGACGGTGCTGCGATGACCTCATCAATATCCGGGTTCAAAGCAGCCAATTCTTTTACCGCAGGATGCACAAGTACACCGATTATCGCCTTTGGAAATGCTTGCCGCAAGGTTGTGAAAACCGGTGCAGCCATCAGATAATCCGTTAATGAATCATGATTTTTAACAACGAGTATCCGGCTGATTCCAGCGAGATTCACCAGATTAGGTTGTAAAACTTCCTGCGCGTAGTATTTTTCAACCAAAGAAATATTGTTGGATTTGAGATATCGCAAAGATGCAGTAAATGATGACACAACTCACTCCTTAACCATAAAAAAAATTTGACTATACTATCATGCACAGCGCCAAACCCCAAAGCAGACCATCAAAGCCGGGATAATTTTTATCCTAAGCAAACAAGTCGATTGAAACGGAGATAAAATATTCAGAACCGAAGTAATATGTTATACCGGCAGGATATTAAATTTGCGCAAAATTCGATTCAAAAATCTTGAGGCAACCGACTTCAAAACAGCAGGTTACACGGAACGCTCAGCGACTCACAACAGCGCGGAAACAGCGCGGTGAATTCTCCTGACGACAACCCTGCTGTCGTGATGTTTTTCAACCCATGCCCGTCCTTTTTGCGCAAGTGCCCTTCTGAGTTTTGGTTCGTCGATGAGTTGCAGCACTTTTTCGGCGAGATTTTCTGCATCAATTTCAACAAACGGGTGTGCTGAAAAATGTTGATTAAACCCCGGTGCGAGACAAGTACACGTGGGGATGCCCAGGGCCAGCGCTTCGAGGGAATTGATACCATAACCCAGCTCACCAATCTGATCGATAAAAATATCACAACTACTTTTTAGTTTTAACGCGGCAGTGTGAGGCAAATTTTCAATGAGAACGATTTCGATTTTTCGTTTGCATCTTAGTGTTTCCAACGCTGTGAGAATTGCAGCGCTGCCTTTGGCGGCGCGATTTGTCGGGGCATGACCGATACGAATTTTCTCACCTGCCTCCGGCAGCCTGAAAGTGTATTCTTTTGTGTCGAACGGAAAGGGCAAATGCACCAGGTTCGGGTGCAACAGCAGGTGATCCAGTTCAAAGCTGGCGAGAAAATCAGCCGCATCATCGACCTCTGGATGAATGCCGCGGGTTCGCAAATCGCTGCCGGTATAGAGAACCACGATTTTCTTTTGCTGTTTTTTTAACGCCCGGACAGTGCGTGCATCAGTATCAAAATCCATGCCTGTCTCAAAGCAGTAAAGATCAAATTCAAAAAAATCAATCTCCCGCATAAATGCCGCAATGCGCGGTTGCCACAGCTTTTCCCGCATTGCGATGAGCATCTTTTCCAAAATGCCGCCCGACTGCCAGCGCGGCGGTTTTTCTGCGTATTGCGGCAGGATATTTTCAACCGACCGGCGGCTGGAGTGGCTGAGCAGGGATTTCAAATAAGCGATAAAATGATTTGTGATAAAAGGCAGATGCAGGACGATATCCTCTGCATAATTTCGCGGGTCGGGGAAAAAAGTCACCAACCGGCTGTAATGCCCCAATTAACGCTCGGCCTGAACCAGCGTCATCGGCACATTGGCGATGTTTTGCGGCGCGATGTGTAAAATTTTCAGTTGGTTGCCTCGTAAACTATCCAGCGCACAACGCGGATGCTGAGCCTGCCGAAGCGGGAGCATTCTCTCATCTTGTCCGAAACGCGCCTTCCTTCGCAAGCTCAGGGAGCGCTTCTTGTGCGCACGCTGAACAGATACCATTTTTTGTAGCTGTCCAGCTGTTTTCATTCACAAACTTGCTCTTTATCCCCATTATAAATCACGGGTCTTATCAAAGAAAATGTCCTGAAAATAATCAGCGCACACATTTCTTACAAACTGTTTTTAAAAAAATTCTTCAAAAACAGAATAACCGATATAAATCAGCCCATTGCTCACTCATTTTAAAACAATGGCCGGTTATAAAGTCCTTTATTCCAACTTGCCAAGAGAGATATTAGTTGACAAATCGATGTTTTTCATTTATTTTTATGCGGGAAATTGCAATTTTACAAAAAACAAATCTGGAGGCATGTTATCAACAAGCAAACGCGACACCGGCATATTCGCGAGCTCATTCTCAACCGAAAAATATCGAGCCAGGAAGAACTGAGCAAGGAATTGAAAAACAGCAACATCGACGTCACCCAGGCAACGCTCTCGCGTGACCTGCACGAATTGCGTATCGTACGCATGCCTGTTGATGATGGTTTTCGCTACGTATTACCGCAGGATACCAGCGGCAAACAACTCAGGAAAGTCGTGCAGCATGAAATCATCCAGATTTTAAATAATGAAACCTGTATAATTATAAAAACTCTGCTGGGCCGCGCCGCAGGGGTCGCCATCTTTCTCGATAACCTGAAACATCCCTATGTTCTCGGCACAATCGCCGGGGATGATACTGTTATGGTCATTCCAACGAGTGTCGATTACACAAAAGACCTCACCGAGTATCTCAAATCCCTCGGTTCAGATTCAGAAGAAGAATAAAGTGGAGTGCACTTGCTCCCCACTGCAGCGCTCATCTCCGGTAGACGATCTCGCCGCCAACAATCGTCATTTCGACCTGGATATTAAATATTTCATCCTCACTGCATTGCATCAGGTCTTTTTCCAATACGGTAAAATCTGCGAGCTTGCCCTTTTCCAGCGAGCCTTTGATATTTTCTTCAAATACCGAATAAGCCGCCCAGCTCGTGAACATCTTCAGCGCTTCTTCGCGGGAGAGGCGCAGCTCCCGGTGCCAGTCTTCAGTGGCAAACCCGCTGGTATCCTTACGCACGCTGGCGGCATAGAATTCGATCATCGGGTTGCCCTCTTCCACAGGGGCGTCGGAGCCGCCGGGGATGATGCTACCGCTATCAATTAATGTTCGCCAGGCATAACCGCGCGTCATGCGCGATTTTCCCAGCCGGCGCACTGCAAAATGCAGATCGCCAATCGCATGCGATGGCTGCATACTGGGAATGACGCTCAGGGCATTGAAGCGGGGGATATCTTCCGGCGCCACAATCTGTGCATGTTCAACACGGAACCGCGGATCGGCAATGCGCCGCTTTTCCGCCGGCACTTCCTGCAAAACTTTTTCATACAAGTCGAGAATCAGGCGGTTGCCACGGTCGCCGATGGCGTGGGTCACGACTTGTACTCCTCGCTCGGCGGCTTTTAGGATGACAGGAAAAAGCCTGTCTTCCGGAGTTAAAATCAGCCCGTCGTTATCCTCGTCGGCATAGGGTTCCAGCAGTGCCGCGCCGCGCGAGCCCAGGGCGCCATCCTGATAACATTTGATGCCGCGGATCGTCAGTCGATTGCCAAACAAACTGATCTGCGGCCCTTCGGAAAGCAACTTTTCAGCCGCCGGGCCGGGAGCGGAAACATATTCATGCAAGCGAATTTTAAGTTCGCCTTTCCCATACATTTGCTTCAGGACATACAGTTGCGGCCAGATTGTGCCCATATCGTGTAATTGTGTCAAACCATATTTAAATGCGACTTCCTGCGCTTTAAGCGCAAATAACCGCACCATTTCGGGCGTCGTATCTGCTGGTGCAAAATTTGAAATGAGATTGATGGCATTATCGATAAAAATCCCCGTTGCTTCGCCATTCTCTGAGTCGCGCGCAATATGGCCGCCGTCAGGGTCAGGCGTATTTTTGTCGATACCGGCCAATAGCATTGCACGCGAGTTGACGACGACGGCATGGCCATCGGCACGGGCGAGCATCATCGGATGGTCGGAGCTGATTTTATCGAGGTCCGCATGTGATGGGAATTTTTTCCCGGGCCAGTCTTCCTCGATCCAGCCGCGGCCGATGATCCACTCACCCTTTTTCTTTTTCGCGACTTCTGCTTTAATTCTGTCCAGAAACTCTGCAAGCGAAGTGGCGCCGTCGAGATTTAAATAGAATTCTCGCTTGCCAATACCCAAAAAATGGCAGTGGCTGTCGGTCAAACCGGGCACAACCGTCTGGCCCTGCAAGTCGATTTTTTGGGTGTTGTTATCAGCATATTTCAACGCTTGCGCCGAGGAGCCGACATAAACGATCGTCTGGTCTTCCACGACGACTGCTTCAGCCTGGCTGAAATCTGCATCGACCGTGTAAATATTTCCATTATACAAAATCAAATCAGCGCCGTTTTCCCCTGTACTGCATGAAAACCAGAAAAACAAAGCGACCAGCAGATATAAAAAATATTTCACTTTTAACTCCTGCGGGCCTTCCCGCCTTGATTTGAATAAAAAACTTATTATTATTGTTTCAATAGTATACGCTCGCAAATTGAACAAAGCCTTCACCTTATTTCGAGTCTTTAAACTATGGCAAAAAATCCGACAATAAAAAAGGAAAAAAAGACGGAGGGGATGCGCATCGACAAATGGCTCAAATCCGTCCGCCTGTTTAAAAAACGCCAGGAAGCAGCCGACGCCTGCTATCTCGGGCGTGTAAAAATGAATGACCAACCGGTAAAAGCAAGCCGGGTCATCACCATCGGTGATCATATCACAGTGAAAACCAGCAAGGAATACCGGCAGATTAGCGTATTAAAAATTCCTCTGCGCGGCCTCTCGACGAAAGATGTGCAGGACTATTATCATGAGGAAGTGCCGGAGATTTCTGAAGAAACGCAACAACTCATAGCGTTACAAAAGGAAGCGGAAAAGAAAAACAAGCGGAAATTTAAAGGCCGGCTGACGAAAAAGGAACGTCGTGATTGGGGCAAATTCCATGGATTATAGGCATGCGACCTGAAAATGGCGGGAAATAACGAGAACAACCGTGCAACGATAATCGGATTGGTCGCGCTGTTACTCTGGAGTATGACAGTCGGGCTGGTGCGCAGTATTTCCGAACAAATCGGCCCGGTGGCTGCAGGCGCTGCAGTTTATCTGGTTGGCGGTCTGTTTGCAATTATCTGTCTTTTGAGCAAAAAACAATATCATCCGCCAACTGTAAAAGATGCAAAGACATATTATTATACCTGTGGTGCTCTGTTTCTTGTTTATTCAGTGGCGCTTTTTCTCGCTCTGAGTTTGGCCTCAAATCGTACACAAATGCTCGAAGTGGGTTTATTGAATTATTTGTGGCCTGCCCTTGCGCTCCTGTTTTCACTGCTCATTTTTAAGAAAAAAGCCCGGATATGGCTCTATCCCGCAATGCTTCTCACGCTCTGGGGTATTTTTTTGGTCCTCACTTCCACTGAAAAAACTTTTGATGCTGAATCCTTCCGCAATATGTGGCAAAATCCGCCGGCCTATGCATGCGGATTCGTTGCAGCCATCTCCTGGGCGCTATATTCAAACCTGACTGAAAAATACGATCCGAACAGCAAACTGCAAGGTGCACCGTGGTTTATACTCCTCACGGGGGTGTCATTGACGGGCGCTGGTTTATTTTTCCCGTCCCGGTTCGACGTTTCGTTAAAGGTCATCATTGAAGTTTTCATTCTCGGTCTCACAACAGCTGTCGCTTATAGTTTCTGGGAAATTGCCATGAAAAAAGGCAATAAAAATTTGATTCTCTCAAGCGCTTATGTTTTACCCCTGCTTTCAACTGTATTCAGTTGCCTTTATCTAAAGATCATACCACAATCGCAGCTATGGTTTGGCAGTTTTTGCATTGTTTTTGGTTCATTTGTCGGGTATCGAGCAATGTCCCCCAAAAAAAATTGACCATAAAAATTCTCATTTATTCACATCTGCGGGGCAGGATGCAAGGAGCAGCAGCCAATGGCGCATCTTAAACACAAACCACAACCGGCTGGAAATAACATTAATTTAATAAGTATTATTCATATATCATGCCGGATAAAAATATGGCTTAACCTATTAATTTAAAACCAATTATATCGATTCAATCGTCGCCGCTTTCCAGTGAAATGTAATAAATTATCCTTGTTTTCATATTATAATTCATTATTATATAACATAAATAACCAGTGTCAGCAATATGTTCGCCACATCGATACACCATCATGTTATGTATGGAGGATTGATATGAAAACATACAAAAGTATTCTCATGCTTCTTTTTTCTGCCATTGTCGTTATTTCCTGCAGCAAATCATCTGATCAGACGCAAACCCAAAATCTCGATCGCCTCTCCCGCGGGAAGGAAATATATACGGCAAAAAATGTGCTTTTTGCCATGAAGACGAAAATTTGATCGCCAGCGGTAAAGTGAAAGATCTCACCCGTCCGGTTATCGCCACTGATACGATGTTTGTGCAAACCCACCTGAAGTTTGTCGAAGCCTCGCAAATGCCACCGATCAAGTTATCAGAAGACGAAATCCATTATCTGAGTTATTACGTCACCAGCCTGCATCAACTAAAATACCAGCATGTTGCCGAGGAAAATGCGGATACAAAATGTCCGGTCTGTCAGGCGCTGATACAAAAAGCGGTCGCCGACAGCCAGAATCTGAGTTTCGTTTTCGCCGATAACAAGTACTATTTTGAATGTGATGAATGCAAGTACGTATTCCAGCAGGCACCAATCGCCTATAAATAAATCTACCACCAGTTCAAATCACATTCGAGCCGCGGGATTTTCGTCTGAGCCGATGGCGTATTTCCCGCTGTATCACTCATCCTTTCCTGCATTTGTCTTAACATTTCATCATCCCGCCCTGAATAAAAAATCCGGAAAAACAACTCTGAATGAATCATTGGAATACAGAAGAAGTTTTGCAGCCTTACCCTCCTGATGCCTCCTTAAATTCAATTGCAAGTTTTGATTTAAGTTTTAGATTATTAAAACTTAATATAAAAAAGGCGCAACCGTCTTCTTCTCTGAGGAAATTTTTACCCATGTCTTTTGCTATTCGTCCATTTCATCCCGGTGACATACCTGCACTTTATCGTATTTGTCTGCACACCGCTGATAGCGGCAAAGACGCCACTTACTTTTTTGACGATCCGGACCTTGTCGGCCATATTTATGCGGCACCATATGTGATATTCGAGCCCGAACTGTGTTTTATCCTGACCAAAGCCGAACAGCCGCTTGGTTATATTTTAGGCACGAAAAGTTCACCAGTATTTTCAGCATGGTGTGAGCGAGAGTGGTTCCCTGTTTTACGACAAAGGTACCCTTTGCACAGCAAAACAGGCAGTGCTTTGCAACAGAGACTTGTGGAGCTTATGCACCTCGGTCATCAAATCCATCCTGATTTTGACGCCTATCCGGCACATTTGCATATCGATATTTTACCAAAGGGGCAGGGTGGCGGCAACGGCCGAAAGTTGATGCGGAAGTTTTTGCTAAAACTGGGCGAGTTGCATGTTACGGCAGTGCATTTACAGGTCGGCAAGAGCAACCCCGGCGCGATCAAGTTTTATCAACACCTGGGTTTCCATGAAATAAAAAATGATGAAAAATCTGTTGCTTTCGGCATGCATTTATCTAATTGATGCATTTTTCAAAAGCCTGAACCTGCAATTCCGATGAGGAAATCGTGATGGGAAAAAAACGGTTTATGTGTATTGTCGCTTGTTTTATCCTGCTTTTTGTTTTGTCATGGAGAAGTAGTTTTGCACAAATTCATGAAAATACCGCAAAAACCGATGGAGTAACCATTCTCAAATCCGCACGGGCATTGATTGATTCGGTCGCCTGGTGTGCACTGGTCACCATCGATTCCAATGGCCGCGCGAATGTGCGCACGATGGACCCCTTTCCGCCGGATCAAAACATGATCATCTGGCTCGGCACCAATAAAAATAGCCGCAAAGTGCGGGATATTCGCCAACATTCCAGCGTTTCACTCTATTACAACGATCCCGCTGGCGGTGGCTACGTCACCATTCAGGGAAATGCCGAGCTCGTGGATGATGCTGCTTCCAGGGCAAAATACTGGAAAAAAAGATGGGACCAATTCTATACCGAGCGTGAAAAAACATATGTTTTGATTAAAGTTATCCCGGAAAAACTATTCATCATCGATTATAAAAACGGCTTGACAGGCGATGCGGTAACCTGGGAAGCCAACTCGGTGAGTTTTACGAAACAGGACTAATCAGCGCTCATCATTTATCCTCAGTGTGCTCTGTGTCTCTGTGGCAAAATTCATAGATAGAGCAGGTTGAAAAAGAAGCAGATAAATTCTAAAAAGGATTGACATGAGCAAAACCAATTCCCTCAGCTTGTTTTTACTGGCGTTTTTTGTTATGACCGCTTGCGGTGGAGAAAAAAATGCGGTGGTTAAAATCATCGATTCCCGCACACAAAAGCCCATCGAGGGGGTGATGGTCTATAAAAAAGGGATGACGCCGGTCTTGCGTTCCGACATGCACGGCAAAGTGACTATTCCGGCGGCGCTGGCGCACGCCGATTTAACGGTTCATGCCAAAAACTATCGCAGCCTGCAATTCAATCCTGCGGCGAAGACCGGCCATGTTCAACTGTTTTTTGACGAGACCCTGGCCAACATACAAGAGCAAAAAATGGCGTTCACCAGGACTGATTCACTGCGCGGATCGTGGGGGCCCTGGCGGGAAAACAATGACCTGCGCTACTATGACCTCAGCGTGAGGGTTGATGTCGCGAAGAAATATCTCACCGGCAAAAATGCGATTCGTTTTACCATGTTGAAAAGCGATGACCGCATTCAACTCGATCTTTTTGCCAACATGAATGTCGACAGCCTACTTTGGGAGAATAAAGTTCTAAAATACACTCGGGAGTTTAATGCAGTTTATATCGATTTCCCTGAAAAGCTGGCTGCCGGTTCGACATATACCATCGATTTTTATTATTCCGGCTATCCGCAGGAGACCGGGCGTTTTGGCGGGCTGGCATTCAAGGAAGATAGCCTCGGCAATCCATGGGTGATCACCGCCTGCCAGGGCATCGGCGCCAGCCTGTGGTGGCCAAATAAAGACCAGAAACCCGATGAAGTGGACAGCATGAAAATCAGCATCGCCGTGCCCTCGGATTTGATGGATGTTTCCAATGGCCGCTATCTCGGCAAAACCGATCTCGGCGATGGTTACACGCGCTACGACTGGAAAGTACACTATCCCATCAACAACTACTCTGTTGCCATGAACATCGGTAAATATGCACATTTTTCAGAAAAGCACGGCGATTTAACGCTCGATTATTACGTACTGCCTTTCCACCTGCAAGCCGCCAAACGCCAATTTGCCCAGGTGAAACCGATGATGAAATGCTTCGAAAAATTCTTCGGCCCTTATCCTTTCCCACGTGATGGATTTAAACTCATCGAAGTGCCTTACGCCGGTATGGAGCACCAAAGCGCTGTGGCCTATGGCAATCGCTACCGGAACGGCTATCTCGGCGTCGACTGGACAGGTGTCGGCATCAGTTCAAAATTCGATTTTATCATCGTGCATGAAAGTGGGCATGAATGGTATGGCAACAGTGTAACTGCAAACGATGTTTCCGATGCCTGGATTCAGGAAGGCTGGACAACTTATGCCGAGGGTATCTACGTCGAATGTCTCTTCGGCTATGCGGAGGCAATAAAGTATTTAAACGGTTACCGGGGAAAAGTAGCCAACCGCGAGCCGATCATCGGCCCCATCGGCGTTAACCACTGGCCGACACAGGACCAATATTTCAAGGGTGCATTATTTTTAAATACATTACGTCACGTAGTGGATAACGATGAACAATGGTGGGCACTCATCAAAGATTATACAGCCCATTTCCGGTATAAAAATATCTGGACGAAAGACGTGATCAACTATTTCAACGATTATTTGAAACGCGACCTGCGGCCGGTCTTTGAACAATATCTCTACTGGGCGGATCTGCCTGTTTTGCAATACAAGTTTTCGGCCGATTCGGTGAATTTCCGCTGGCAGGCCAATGTCGATGATTTTGACATGCCGCTCAAAGTGCGGGTAAACGGCGAACTACAGCTTATCCGGCCGAGGACATTCTGGCAGGCACAGGCTCTGGCTGGAGCATCGGAGGAAAACTGGCAACCGGCAGCGGAGTATTTTTATATTAAAACAGAAATAATAAATCCCTAAAGACAACGTCTAAAATGGAGAACCAGATGCCTGATGAAACCACAACCCGGAAGCCGATGGCACGGCAAATCATCATGTTTCCGTTCGTTCGTGCGATTATAGCCCTGATTTTGCTGATTTCAGCCACACTGGCAACCGGAGCCCTGATGAATGCGCTCGGCAGCTTGATTTTTCCTGGAGAAAATGCACCTGCGCTGTGGCAATTATCTTCAACTTTAATCAAAGTGACGGTGGCCTGCTTCGTCTATTCGGGGTTTGTCGTCTTAATCGAAAAACGCCGAAACCATGAGCTGACTTTAACGGGTGCGCCGCAAGAATTTGCCCTTGGCAGCGCCATCGGCGCCGGAGCTTTTTCGCTGGTTGTCGGCATTTTGTGGCTGCTCGGCTACTATTCCGTCAGTACGACCAATGGTTTAGCGGTTTTGGTTCTCCCCCTGTCCATGTCGATTTCTGCCGGATTCATCGAAGAAATCATCTTTCGCGGTGTGGTTTTCAGAATTATGGAAGAAAGTCTGGGAAGCTGGATTGCGATTATTTTTTCGGCGCTGCTGTTTGGCTTCGGGCATGCAGGAAATCCCAATGCCACACTTTTCAGCAGTTTTGCCATTGCGCTCGAAGCCGGCTTGCTTCTCGCGGCAGCGTTTATGCTCACGCGGCGGCTATGGCTGGCGATCGGTTTGCATTTTGCCTGGAATGCAACTCAGGGAGGTTTTTTCGGCATCGCGGTTTCCGGGTACGGAGGACGTGGTATTTTACAATCGCAAATGACCGGGCCGGAGCTGCTCACTGGCGGTGCTTTTGGCGCCGAGGCCTCATTATTCGCCTTGATAATTTGCACTGCGACGGGAATATACATGCTTCTGCGCGCCCGTGAGCGCGGCCACTTTCTGCAACCGTTCTGGCGGCGAAAACTGGACGATAAATAACTTTCTGCCTTTGCAATTCCAGCTCATGGGCTGTATTCAATCACTAATACAACGATTCGTCACTTTAAATTCAGGAAAACTCAGGTGAAAAATAATCAAAGCACAACAGGTGCAATTCTGATAAAAATTTTGCTTTCCATCGTTTTTTTGCTTTCTATGTTCGGTAAATGGAGCAGTCTGGCCAGTACGGCACCGGCGATGGCCGAACTTTTTTACCTGAGTCCGAACCTCGCCACAACTTTTGTCTTTGTTTTAATCGCAGTAGAGCTTATCGTCATCGTACTCCTATGGCTCAAGCCCGTTAGAATATTGCTGCTGGTGCCAATTGCTTTTCTTGTCATCACCGCTTACAGCCAGTACCGCAGCCTCGATTGCAGCTGTTTCGGTAATCTCGCCATCATTTCGCAACTGCCGCTCTGGGGACATCTCATTCTCCTTTTTGCCTTGCTGGCCGGTTTTTTATTTATCGTGCCCGGCACCGGAGAAAAAAAATGGCTGGCGCAGCTTGCCATCGGTTTGTTTTGTCTCGCCGGGTTATCGCTGTTATTTCCTTCGTCTGAACCGGCAGCCCAAATGCCTGTTGCGATCCCGTCGATCGATTTCCCAGCCGTCAATCAGGCGATCATCGATGAAACAGCGCTGCTCATCGATGCACGTTCGGAGATGCAGTTTCTCTATGGCACTATCGGCGACGCCATCAGCATTCCACACGATACGGCAAATCTCGATAGTCTCATTCAATTGTGGGATTTGGTGGAACAGAATCTGATCGTCTTCTGTAGCAGCGCCCACTGTGAAAAGGCCGACATCCTCGCCACCCGTCTACAACAGGCCGGCTGTGATTCCATAAAAATTTATCACGGCGGCTGGGATGACTGGGTAGAAAAAGAAGTCCTGCTCGAAGACTGATCACGACGACGTGCCGCATCCATGTGTAAATCCATATATAAATCGGCTTGCAACTTTAACACGATTTGTTAAATTCTCTTCACTGTCAAATCTCTATTTGACGATTCTCACAGCCTGGTGGGACAAAAACGACCATTGCGCAGATAAATAAATTTCTCTTTCGTTCAAAAGGCAACTATTCGTCGGACATGATTGAACCAAACTCCCAGGATGGGTACGCTATGATTAATGGCAAAATAGTTACCACATTTGTGATCGACGCGATCGAGCAGAATTCACGTCTGCCGTTCCTGGTATCGTCACAAGCTACCCTGCAATCTATTGAAAAATTTAAACTTAACGGGAAACCGGCGATTTTTGTACTGGATCAGAAAAATCTGGTCCGAGGTAAAAATTTCCTGGACCGGATGGACTCGGAATCAAAAAAATCCAGTGTCATTACAGCCCGTATGCCTGTGGGTCAAATCCCCCCTTGCGAACAACCCGCCGCGACCATAATCATTCCACATTGTGATGACCGCAAGTTTCACCTCTGGTTGAATTTGCTGGCCGGTAAACCCGTTTCCAATGTCTATCTCGACTGGTTCGTTCCTTTGAAAATCACTCAGCCTTATAGCTATAACCAGAGCCTCCTGGTTAAAGCATTTGATAATATTCCTCTGAAAAACGCTCAGGAAATACAACGCAAACACCTTGAAGAAGCCATCCACTGCTCATCATTTAAACTCGATTATCTCAGCAAGCAAATTTACGGCATGACACCCGGCAAGCTATTGCGCATCTGGCGCTATTTCGTTTTGACGAACAAATTTATGGCGCTTGAGGGAAGCCTGGGTGATCAATCAAGGCGTGGGAAATCACCCTTGCGCACAATTGAAAACGATTACTGCGAAGCCCTGATTCGCTTGCTAAACCTGTCCTATACTGAGCTGCGATTAGCCGCAAGGGAAGAGCACTGGATTGCCATCTGGGTTGCCGCCTTGCGAAAAGCTTTACAAAGCTCTTTTGCTTAGCCCGAATTCACCCCGTTTTTAGCGAGTCATTGGCTTTCAGCCCCTTATAAAGGGTTTCATTGCTTTCCGTCCTGAACAGAACGATCACAGGTTCTCAGCTTATAACCCCCCGTTCTTTTTTCCGATGAATCCGGTTTTCCCAAAAAGCCAAACCTCCCCATAAACCGGTCGCCCCATGAAAATCATGCCCGGCTACGGTCACAATAAATTAATGATTTAAACCGATGATCAATGACAAAACAGGGTATATTTAATTTTTCTGTAAAAATTGCTTGAACTTTTTGTATTTGTTATATTCCTTTAAACTATTAATTCTCATTGCGCATCTCAACCCATTCTTTTAGATACACAATAGTAATATTCCCCTTTGGTGATTTTTTCAAAATCAGGAAAGATCTATCAGAGTTCTCAATTGCTTTTCACATTTTTTTACTACTCAGGAAGACCAGAGCCCCTATTCTGCTTTGCCGACATCTTTTGGGATTCCCGAACAAACCAATTGAACAAGGAAATTCAAATGAGGAAATACCACGCCCTGCTGTCGATTATAGCCGCTCTTTCAGCAGGTTTGACAGCGCCTGAAGCAGGCATCAGCCAGAGCAAACCGGTGACCGGCATTCGCGAAAACACACCCCGGGTTCACGCCCTAATCCATGCCAGGATTGTGCAGGAGCCTGAGAGAATCATCGAAGACGGCACGATTGTTTTGCGGGACGGCTACATTGCAGCAGTTGGCGCCCATGTGCGACCGCCGGCCGATGCGCGCATTTGGGATTATTCCGGTTTAACGGTTTATCCGGGATTTATTGAACCCTGTTCACAGCTCGGTTTACCGAAAAAACCGGATTCTGTCGAGAAAAAAACAACAAAAGGTACGGGTTACTGGAATCCATATGTGCGGCCTGAAACAAAAATTGCGGCAACACTTGAGGTAAAAGCAGAAGACCTGGAAAAAATGCGCAAGCAAGGTTTTACCGCCGCCGTCATCGCGCCGGAGACAGGGATTTTTACCGGGGCAAGCTTGCTGGTGAGTCTCAGCAGTGGCAAATTGAATGAAAATTTGTTGCAAACAAACCTCACGCAAAATATTATCTTCGCGCGGCCAGGTCGGCGAAATCGCTCCTATCCGAATTCCCAAATGGGGGTAATCGCTCTCATCCGTCAGACGCTGCTCGATGCGGCCTGGTATCAAAAAGCGCAACGGGCTTATGCCGTTAACCCGACCCGACAAAAACGCCCGCAATACAACAGCAGTCTGCAGGTCCTCGCCGAAGCACTGCAGACCAAACAGGTCTTCGCAATCAAAAGTAAAAACGATCTCAACACGCTGCGCGCACTGAAAATCATTCGTGAATTTGGACTCAATGCCTGGCTCATCGGCAACGGTGAAGAGTACCGCCATCTTGCAGCATTGAAAAAATCACGCGTGCCGATGATCATTCCATTGAATTTCCCGCAAGCGCCGGCCGTCGATTCGCCGGAGGAAGCGCTGAACGTCAGTTTGCGGGAATTGAATCATTGGGAAACGGCGCCCGCCAATGCCCGTTTTGTTAATAAAGCAGGCATTCCTTTCGCATTCACTACAAGCGGGTTGACAAATCCAGCTGATTTCCGCAAAAATATTATTCGCGCTATAACGCAGGGGTTACCCAAAGAGACAGCACTGGCAGCCCTCACCATGGTTCCAGCAACCGTTTTGGGAATCGATCAGCAATTGGGTAGTATCGACAGAGGGAAACTGGCGCATCTTCTGGTCACCGATGGTGATTTTTTCGATTCGAAAAGCACGCTGTGCAGTGTGTGGATCAATGGCCAGCACCATAGCATCACGCAAGTTCCCGTCGCAGACCCGCGGGGAAGCTGGTCGCTCTCACTCGAAATTCCCGGCGATGTACGGCAAAGTAAGCTCAGTTTGACAGGCAAACCGGAAAAACTAAACGGCATCCTCAGTATTGACAGCCTGAAAATCAAACTTAAAAAAGCGGCGCTCGATATCCGCCGGATCACCCTGCTCATCCCCGGCGACAGCCTTGGTTATGGCGGCATAATCCGTCTTTCCGGTGAGGTTTTAAAAAATCGGCTTGCCGGTGCAGGTCTGCTGCCGGACGGACAAAGATTTCAATGGCAAGCCAGGCGAACAGCAGGCAATGATGAACCAGAGAAAAAAAGGACGACTGGAAAAATTGCTGGAAAAATTACAAAATCTATCCCTCACGATTCATACAGCTACGGCAAATTGCCGGTGCAGGCGCCGGTGATTTTTGTCAAAGGCGGTACCATTTGGACCAGCGGACCAAAAGGCAGAATCGAGGCCGATATGCTGATCATCAGAGGAAAGATAGCGCAAGTCGGAAAGAATATCGTCGTGCCGGCCAATGCAAAAACAATCGATGCAACAGACAAACACATCACCCCGGGATTGATCGACGCACACAGCCATTCCGGCATCCACCAGGGTGTAAATGAGAGCTCGCAAGCAGTTACGGCCGAAGTCCGCGTCGCCGACGTCATCGATCCCGGGGCGATTGCTTTATATCGCGAACTGGCCGGAGGCCTGACCATCATCAACCAGTTGCACGGCTCGGCCAATCCCATCGGCGGACAAAACTCGGTGATCAAATTGCGCTGGGGCGGTGATGCGCAGGCTCTGCGGTTAAAGGATGCGCAGCCCGGAATCAAATTCGCACTCGGTGAAAATGTCAAACAGAGCAACCGGGGTGACAAGTTTACGAGCCGCTACCCGCAAACACGTATGGGCGTTGAACAGATTATTTTTGACCGTTTTAAAGCCGCCCGCGATTACGAATCAGCGTGGACAACCTATAATGCTTTAAAAAACAAAATCGGCGTCATTCCACCCCGCCGCGATCTTGAATTGGAAACTTTGCTGGAAATTTTACAGGGGAAAAGAGCCATCCATTGCCACGCCTACCGGCAGGATGAAATCCTCATGCTGGTGCGCATCGCTGACTATTTTGGTTTTAAAATCGGCGCTTTTCAGCACGTGCTCGAAGGCTACAAAGTCGCCGATATCCTGGCCAAGCACGGCGCCGGCGCTTCCACATTCAGCGACTGGTGGGCTTATAAATTTGAGGTGTACGACGCCATCCCCTACAACGGCGCCATCATGCACAATGCCGGCGTTGTCGTCTCGTTTAATTCCGATGATGCCGAACTGGCCCGACGGATGAATCTCGAAGCGGCCAAAGCAGTTAAATATGGCGGCCTCGCAGAAGAGGAAGCTTTAAAATTTGCTACCCTTTACCCGGCCAAACAACTGCATATCGACCACCGTGTCGGCTCTTTGGAAAAAGGCAAGGATGGCGATTTTGTGGTCTGGAGCGGGCATCCACTCTCAACGTTCAGTCGTTGTGAACAGACATGGATCGAGGGACGGAAGTATTTTGACCTAGTACAAGACCTCGAAATGCAAAAAAATATCGAAAAAGAACGGGCGCGGATTATTCAAAAAATTCTCACCACCGGTGCAAAGAGCAAGCAGCCGAAGGGTAAAAATTGAAATTCACCACTTTCTGCAAGGAGTCAGTTGCAATGAAAAATAAAGCTGCACAAATATATACCGGCCTGGCACTCGGCATTTTGAGCCTTGCATTGATGAGCCGGCTTTCGGCTTCGGACGAAATACCCGGCAAAAAACAAAGCCATCCCATCGCCCTCATCGGCGGCACGATTCATACGGTGAGCGGTACCACGATTGAAAATGGCTATATCCTGTTTGAGAAAGGCAAAATCACAGCTATCGGCGATAGCGGGACATTTCCCGATAGCACGGAAAAAATCGATGTTGCCGGGAAACATGTTTACCCCGGCCTGATCGCGGCGAATACACGCATCGGCCTGGTGGAAATCACTGCAGTGCGCAGCACCCGTGATTTCGCCGAGGTCACTGCGATAAAGCCTAATATTCGTGCAGAATCTGCAATTAACCCCGACTCGGAACTGCTGCCGGTAACGCGGGCAAACGGCATCACCGTCGTTCACACATTGCCTGCGGGTGGTTTGATTGCCGGCACCTCAGCAGCGATCATGCTCGATGGCTGGACCTGGGAGGATTTGACCTTGCGAGCGCCCATCGGACTGGTCGTCAACTGGCCTTTCATGGGCAACAAAAGAAGTTCAGTGAGTGCAAAAAAAGCAAAGGATCAAAAAAAGCGACGGGACGAAAGCATTAAACAAATTCGCGATATTTTTGCCGATGCACGCGCTTATTTAAAAGCACAGGAAGCCGAGATTGCGGCCGGCGGACCGCTGCATGCCAGCGATATCAGGTTAGAAGCGTTGGCGCCGGTTCTCAATAAAGAAATCCCGGTTTTGCTGCAAGCGCGCAGTTTGAAGGAAATTCAGGCGGCTATCGACTGGGCGATGGCGGAAGACCTCGATGCCGTGCTTATGACCGGCGCTGATGTTCGTTTTGCTCTCAGCCTGTTAAAAGAGAAAAAAATACCGGTGATTTATGAGGGAACACTGGCCTTGCCGTCGCGGCGCTGGGAACCATACGACACCAGATTTACCGTCCCGGCAAAACTTTATGAAGCCGGGGTAAAATTCTGCATCAGCAGCCGTGGCAGTGCTTTTGATGCAGCGCACGAGCGCAACTTGCCCTATCAGGCCGCGATGGCTGCGGCCTTCGGTTTACCCCGGGATGTGGCGCTGAAATCAATAACACTCTATGCTGCCCAGATTCTCGGCATCGCCGACCATGTGGGCTCTCTCGAGACCGGTAAAGATGCGACCCTCATCGTCACAGATGGTGACCCGTTAGAAATTCGCACACAAATCGAGATGCAATTCATCCAGGGACGAAAAGTTCAACTAACCAGCAAACATACACGTTTGAACGAAAAATACAAAATCAAATACAGCCGAAAATGATAACTCGACCCTGTAAAAAAAACCTTCAGTAACAAACCCGGTTTAGACGCAAGCCGTCCCCAGCATTATGAAGGGTTCAGACTGCGCGACGGTTTTATTTCAAAAGCAGCATCCGGTTTGTCTGCAAAATTCCAGTTTGGGAGAAACCCAGGCGGGCAAAATAAACCCCCGAATTGACCTGCCTGCCAGCGTTATCTTTACCATTCCATAAAACATTATGCGTTCCGGCCGGGAAATTTTGCTGCGCCAGGGTTCGGATAACTTGACCGCGGATATTAATAATCTCCAGCGATATTTTTTCACCGACAGTAAGATAAGAACGAATGTGGGTTTGTGGATTAAACGGGTTGGGATAGTTGCCCAGCAATTCGCAGCGCTCAGGCCGGTTCACAGCGCCGGCTATCGCAGTTGCACTCGGATAGCTCGCAGCATCTCCCGGCAGCGTGACGAGGTTGGGGCACCGGGTGCGGCACTTCCCACTTCCCAAGTGCCATTGGGGTCTTGCAATTCTTCACCGTTGGTGAAACCATCTCCATCAGAATCGAGGGCCGCAAGGGCCGGGCCCCATTGCACATGTTTTAACTTGACGCGAATGAAGTCTGCTCGTCGGGAAATTAAGCCCACGTGCTGTCCCATCAGGGAATCCCCGATGGAATCGATGGCGGGATTCTACGGTTGACAAGCGGGAAGAAAACCCTGCCAAGCAGATATGGCTGAACAGTGGCTTTTTCTCTGCGTCACCGCGTCTGCGTGAGAATAATAAAGGTTAGACCACGAACCCATTCCGGATTGTATTGCTCATTGCAATTTAATGGCGTTCCTGCTATATTCGACCCTGCAAATTTTACAACGGATTATTTTTGGAGTTTTCATCTTTATGTCGCCACTTTATGATGCGATAATCGTCGGTGCCGGGCCTGCCGGCTCCACATGTGCGCTGTATGCTGCACGTGCCGGATTAAATGTACTGCTTCTCGATAAAAGCCAATTCCCGCGCGACAAAATCTGTGGAGACGCCATCTCCGGAAAAAGCGTCAACTACCTTGAAGAACTTGGATTGATCGATAAATTGCAGCTTTCACCGCAGGTGGCTGTGGAGGCGATCCTGTTTTCAGCACCCAACGGCACAAAAATTACCGTGCCCTTTCTGCCGCGTGATAATACGGCAATTCCACCAGGTTTTGCCTGCCGTCGTCTCGTTTTTGATGACATCCTTTTCCAACAGGCGAAAAAAGAAGTAACAACCATTGAGAAATTTAAAGTTACGAATTTAATTAAAAAAGGGGAGGCTGTTGCAGGAATCAGTGGCATAAATAGCGCCGGGGTTGAGCAATGTCTTTCCGCAAAAGTCATCGTCGGCGCCGATGGTTATAATTCCATAATCTCGCGCAAAACAGGATTTTATGAGCACGCATCCCAACATTGGGTTGTGGCCACGCGCGCCTACTACCGCGGTGTATCGCAGATGACAAACGCCATCGAAATACATTTTGTCAAAGATGTTTTACCCGGCTATTTCTGGATATTTCCACTTGATGACGGCATGGTCAACGTCGGCATCGGCATGCTGCATCACGAATTAAAAAAACAATCCATCAGCTTGCGTCAGGCCCACCTCGCGGCTATTGAATCGCCATATTTTCGCGAGCGTTTTAAAAACGCAGTACTGCTGGGTAATATTTCCGGCTGGAATTTACCGGTCGGCAGTATGAAACGGCGCGTTTGCGGTGATGGCTTTTTATTGCTCGGTGATGCTGCAGGTCTCATCGATCCTTTTTCCGGCGAGGGGATCGGTAATGCTATGTGTTCGGGGAAAATCGCGGCGGAAGTGCTGGTGCACACCTGCCGCGGCAATGATTTTTCTGCCGCCCGATTGCGCCAATATGAACGCAAATTGTGGTCAGAATTGGGGGCTGAATTAAAAACGAGCACGATGCTGCAAAAGCTGGGTAAATACCAGCCGCTGCTCAATCTCGTCGTCGGCAAGGCGGCAAAAGACAAGCAGGTCCGGACTTTGATTTCTGAAATGATGGCCGGTGTGACGACACGTAATGTCTTGCTCAACCCGTGGACTTATTTAAGGCTGCTTTTTATTTAAACCGAAATCCCGGCAAAAGTATCACTATTGCGCTTTCCCGCCTCAAAATAAATATCTGCTCTTAGCAAACTGCTCATCTTCTCTCGCATCTGCGAGACGTTAGAGTAACGAACAGAAATTCTGCAATAAAGCAGGGAGTGACATTCTTGTTGCATTAATCAAATATAAATTTAAGTTACTTATTTTTGATTTTTTGCATATGTTTCGAAGATTTTGACGAATTTCCGATAATTTTTCAGCATTTTTTCACCTGGTTTGTACAGTGACCCTTGACAGGAAGTCACGAGCAAGTATAAAGGATAACACATGGTCAAGCAATTCTCCCCGCATCCCCTCTCTACCCCTGCGCCCGCTACGATGCCCCGCCAGCGGCAGAGCAGTTTAAATTTCAACCGGTTTCTGCGACGGTTGAACAGATCGGCGGCATTTTTTATCCGAAATGAGAAGACCTATCTCTTTAAAAATGAAAAACCGCTATTTCTTTTAGCGCCGGGAAAATCGGCATATCATCTGAAAATATTTAACGGCCCATCGACAACGCCGGATGACGTTGCCACACTGGCACCGCCTCGCGCCGGTGAAATGCTCTGTGTTTTGTATCGTGCCAATAAAATATTGGCCTGGTCCCGCGCTGCGGTAAAAACCAGCTTCTCGACAAGCGGCGGCATCGATGTCGACGTGCGCTGCGGCAATGTTCACCTTTCTGAAATCAGGTTTTTAGTCGAGGAGCAATTTGAAGGTATGCAGGCAGTCTTCCTTGCCGCTGTTTCGCGAAAATTGCATCTCATGGGTTTCGGTTCGGTTTATATCGCCTGTCGCGACAAATATCGTTACGGCATCAGGAGTATCGTCAAGGCGGGTTTTGTGCTGGAAGCGATCACCAGCAGGTACCATTTACTGGGTGGAGAAATTGTCCGTACCGTACGGCTGGTGCAATTTCAAAACCGGCAGGTACCGGACTCACAGCGCCCCAAGAGGCTGCCTGCAGCAGCCTCTTCAAAATATTCAAACACCGGGATCACATCAGCTGTTGAATCACATCATAAGTGAGTTTCACCATCGGTAATGAAACCTGCCGGTTTGCGGTGTAATATTCCGTAATCGATTTCGCAATCGTCCACGACATCGTCCAGTGATTCCAACTGGTCATGTATTCCCCCCGCACTTTGGTAATAATCATGCGCGCCAAACCTTTGACAAACTCCTGACGTGTGCGGTTGATCGGCAATGTGTCGAGGTCTTTTTCACTCATGCCATCGAGAATGCTATCAACGATTTTGGCGATGGCATCGGCGGAACGGATTGTCGGGTTTGCCGAACCGCTGCGCTGTTTTTTCAAGGCCGCAACAGTCGTTTTCACCCTGGCGCTGTCCGTCACGACACCGGCGTTTGCCGTGCTGTCTTTTTCTGCCGGCGAATCAATTTCATTTGCGCTCAACCTGACCAGTTTTTCCGGTGTCTCGTAAAAAATAATCCAGTCCGCGATGGGTTCGACAATATAGGCGATAAACTGATTAGGCCTGACGTAAATCGTGGCGAGATTGACGTATTCCCTGTTTCGTTTTTTTTGTGAGCGGATATAATAAGTGCCAGCAGGCAAGCCAAGATATAAATCATAGCGTCGTTTCGTCTGCATCGCGGTCTGGAACCCCTGCACCAGCAGGTCTTCTGCCAGTCGAAAGGTATAGAAACTGGAATCGGCCGGTGAGGTGTGGTATCGTACCAGTTGTAAATTTTGAGGGTCAAATTTTGAGGTCACATGAAAATTGCGAATGGATATATGCACTTGCCCAAAGGCGAAAAGGTCCTGACCTTTTTCATCGAGCAGGTCGATCAGGCGACTATAATAACGCCCGCCGACGCGGATTCTCCTCGGTAATTGTTTGAAAAGCGTCGGGATGTCATCGGTATTTTCATAAAGTTGCATGGCTTCATAATAATCATAACAGGCGCGCTCAAAATAAGTGATATCGATGGGTGCTTTTTCCAGGAATGTCAACGCCCGGTAAATCAAAGCGCGCGCCGCAATATCACGGGACTCGACGATGCTGTTTTCATTTAGAAGCGACATCGTATCATAGGCCTCGCGCAAGCGCTTCACGTAGACGCCGAGCAAATCTTCAAAGACCAGTAATTCTTCAGCGCTCTGTTTTTTTTCATAATAGAGCCATTGATATTCTTTGTAGGTTGCACCGGCGCTTTTTTCCAAATTGGACATCTCGTAAATGAGTGTGTCATAGTCGTCCTGCGCTATTGCAATATTGCCGGCCAGTGTGAACATGAACAGGAAATATGCGAATTTTTTTAACATTTTCTGCCTCATTGTAAATTTCCCGAGCTGTGCATGCAGCGCAATAATATCCTGTTTTTATCCTGATCGTCGAGCAGCTCCGCCAGTTTTGTATACAGACGGTCACCAATCCAGATTTCATATGGCAGCGTTTGACTGAGGACTGAAGTTTTTGCGCCCCGGGTGAGAGATAATGCGTGGCGATAATCATCGCAGGCCGCAGCAAATTTTTTTGAATCCCCTGCCGCGACATCGATATTGGCTAACGCCTTGAAAAAGAGCGCCCGGGCGGCGATTGTTTTGTAATTTTCCAGCGTGAATGTTTTGATTAGCTTCAGTGTTTTGTAAATCTCCAAAACACGAACGGTATATCCCGAAAGCAATTCGTCGAATGCCATACGCTCCTGATGGGTGATCGCACTGCGATCCAGCGCCTGCATTTCCTGATAAACTTCAATCACTTTGCTTTCATATTTGACCATGAGTTTCTCGAGGCTTGCTTCGATTTTCTGCGCTCTGAGCCCCGTGCCGGCAGAAACGAGAAAAAATGTGCCGGCCATGATCATCATATTTCTTAAAAAATTGTTTTTCATAGAGCAAAGATCCCGTGCATTTAATAATGGTTTGAGTACATATTCATGCGATTCACCAGACACCGGCGAATGGGCCGCAACCAGTGTAAAACCGTCTGCAGGCCGAAACGGTTGGCGATTTGCTGATAGACATCGACAAACAGAATGAGGTTTGAGGCGTTCATCTCGCTAACCTTGCCGCAGAGCTGAGTCTGGCTGGTTTTTGCTGCGAACAGCGCCGCTTTCCAGGCTTTATCGATCATATCGACGGCAAAGGCCTCATCGCCGGTCTCATATCCCACATCAGCGAGACGCAGATAGAGCTCTTCGTAACCATCCCATTTGAATTTTTGCTTCCAGCCGCCTTTGCGGTCGGGCACTAATAATTCTTCCCCGACACGACGGGCTTTATAATAGGCATTCAACCGGTCGGTTGAATCGGCCAGGCTAAAATAATAATCCACCAGGCGAAAGATGGAATTTCCATAAACCTTTTTGATTTCGTTTTCCAGCTCGATGGTGATATTCGGTCGTCGTTCAACGAGCAAATTGTAGGCTTGAGCCGCTTTTTCACGTGCATAGAGCAATTCGGTTTCTGCGAGGCGGTCGCTGCTGTTTTTTTCCATATGTAAAGCAACTTTGGTCAGCTCTTTCAACATCTCAACCTGCCGTTCGATACTTTTGGAAAAGCGTAACGCCAATTCGAGATTTGAGCGGGTTTTCCGATATGTGTAGTCATCCGGGCTTTTGATGAATTCCTGTTCTGCGGCAAACCCGCGAGCACGCCATTCATTACCGCGTAAATTATAATTATCCTCGATCGCTCTCTTGCGGTAGACATTGAAAAACAAGCGATCTTCCTGCTTCAAATGGCCCTGTTCGGCCAAATCACAAGCTTGCCGCACCATAAAACTGGCAAAACGGCCGGTGGTCATCGCACTATCCGCTGGTGTCACAGTCAGCTCCACCGCTTGTTTGACAAATATTTTCAAATTTTTAATGAGTTCGGCATCAAGTGTCCATTCCTGATTGGCATACATACTGAGAATGCCGTCCCATGAAGAAACCAGACCATCGAGCTGGTTGCCATTTTGTAAATTAATCGCACGCAGCGTTTCCATGTAACCAAAATTAAACACGACGTTGGGATCGCCGTAAAGCTCATAACTTTTTTTCAGGGAGGAGATAGCCTCGGTCAATAAATCCAGGTCCTGTTCGGCATTGAAAATTTTAAACTCTGAAAGCCCCTTGTAGAGATAGACGTTTTTCATCACATTGGTGTAACGGCATTCGGGCTCAGCGTAGCTTTGTTCGCATTGTTGTATAATCTGGCGGCATAAACTCACTGTTTCTTCAGAGTTTTGCGATTCGTAGGCCGTTTTGGCACGTTCAAACAAATCGGCTACTTTTTGCGTTTGCCATGCTGCCAGTGTATTGACGAACAATGCAACGGATAATAACAACATTGGAAGGATTCTCATACTTAAGACCTGGTTTGGTTAAGATTTAATCGGGTAAGAGCAGAAATAGCTTGCCTGAGCTCGTCGATGCGGTTTCTGTTACTTCGGCCCTGAACCAAAATTTTTGTCGATCCCCTGTTCCAGATAATTTTTTGGGATGTCCCATCGGCAAATCCCAGCGTCGCAATGATCGAGCGTCCCCGTTTTTTAAGCAACCTGTGCAATGCGCCATAACGTCCTTTATCCCAACGGTCAAATTCCGCATTGATGCGGTTCCATAACGGGTATTCATTGATGTCAATATTGACGTCGTTTGAAGTCAGAACCACCGAAATATCAGCCTGCAATAAATCTTCATCGATTTTCTCAACTGGTGCTTTTTGCTGCGCTGGCCGGACCATTGTTTTTTCTTCCAAACTCACTTTTGGCCCAGTGATACCAGCGGCGGGTTTGCGCTTTGCCGTGACGCCATCAATCCCGAGATCGATCGAAGCCGGGCCCACGTCCAACCGCCCCACATTCAGATCGGTGCGAAAATCTGCTGCCGCATCGAATGCACTATTTCTACCCCGGGCGGCGGCAAGCCTGTCGAACTCATTCAATGCAGATTGGTCGAATAAATCGACATTGACATCGCTCAGGTTCAATTTGGCGGATTCGCTGTTGCGGCGCAAATTCTTTTCCGGCACAGCGACGATGGGCGTGCTTATCTCTTCCGGGACGCTTGTTTCCGGTTCAATTTTCTGCACCGGAGGTAAAATTTTTGTCTCCGGTAATTCCTTGCGTTTAATAATTTCAACCTGCAAAGCTTCCAACTGTGTCAATTTCACCTCGGAGAGCCCAACACTTCGCAAAGTGATAAAACGCGCAACAAACAATAATGCCAGAACGATCACCATCGCGGCGACCAGGCTTCGGTGCATGCGCAGTGCGTATGTTTTTCGGTAAATTTCCCCGGGTCTATGCGTATATCGAAAGCTCATGTCGAATTCCAGATTAATATTCGGGGTCAAACTGCTCATGAAAATTGTCGCAAACACGTCCTGTTATATGCGGCGCCCAACAAGGATATTTTTGCTCTATGTCCAGGGATTTTGCGTGCTAAATATTTTTTATGTGACTGTTTAACCTTATTCTCAATGAATAGCAGCGAAAGCGTCCTCACTGAGCGTAAGACTCGTACCGCCCGGCGAGGACGCTTTCGCTGCTATATTAAAAATAGAGCAGGCTAGCCTGCTCTATTCAAAAACTTTATTGCTTGCCTTCGGAGTGCATTGCCTTTATGCAATGCGAATTGCAGCCCATAAAGGGGCTGCACTCCAGCATTAACAAACTGTTTATTAAATGAATACAGGTTTAAATGTTTAAATATTATAAATTCATGAATAATGCAGGTTAACAGTTACTTTTTATATTACTAATGCCCCGGAGAGTGGTAAACCAGGGCCGACAAACAATAAATCCTCAGTAGTTGACGGGAAGAGCAGCCGGCTTCCGCAGGCTCGATTTAATGAACAAGCATTGCAAAATCGTTTCTGGGGCCTGGTATTTGAATTCTTCGAATTCGTTTGTCAGTCGTTCGAATTTTTTTAAATCGAGGCGCAAACCATAGAGCCGCTCTTCACCGAATTTAAAAACGATCGCCCCGTGTTTCGGCGTCAGCCCCATGACGATGCCCTTACCCAGGAAAATTGCCGGATATTTCTTCGTCGGGTTGAATTCATCGATCAGGCTGAAAGTATCAGCAAATGAAAGTTGGCTCAAAGTAAGTGGGCGTTTTGGTGTTTTCCCTCTCTTGTCGCGGTTGAGAAGTTGATAAATTTGCTCAATCTTCCCTTTTTCTGTTAAATTGAGAACAGCCTCGGCTTTTTCCAAAACTTTGATAAAGGCTGATTTTTCCAGTGAAACCGGGATAGCTTGGTAATGGTCTTCCGGATGTTTGAAGCGCGTCGCAATACGCACTAAAATCGTCACCGGTGATTCAATAGTATGCGCGATCTCAATATCGAGTATTTTGACCTGATAACTGGCAACCTTGACCTGATTATCCGCCAGGGGCAAATTGATGTAAATCGTATATTCCCGGGTCAGGTTATCCGGCCGTGGCGGTTTCGATTGCAGCAACGATAAAAGGTCGTCGCGCACTTCAACTCGCCGGTTGCGCAGCGATTGCAGAATTGCCCGGTGCACGGCCTGAATAGCGTTTTCTTCCAACTCGATTTCTTCATAAGCGCAGCCAAAGGTTTGAATATAA
Organism: bacterium; assembly: GCA_024275575.1. Classification (GTDB taxonomy): domain Bacteria; phylum Zhuqueibacterota; class Zhuqueibacteria; order Zhuqueibacterales; family Geothermadaptataceae; genus Bioreactorimicrobium. The sequence goes on along the minus strand of JAJRYV010000041.1, from coordinate 43,137 downwards.
TTATCTCGTTTCAGGTCGGCTTCAAGAGGTTTAGTGAGAAAATTTCGCATTAATTGTAGCGTTGTCGGCGAATTGCCATCTTGCCAGCAATCCTTGCGTGAAACGTCGCCGTTAGAGATGCCGTTTGTTTGAAAACGATCGTGAGGGTGTGCGCAGGAAAACATAATTATACTTAATAAAAAACCGAAAAACTTTTTCATAAATACGACCTTAAACCATCCCAGCAATGAAGTATGTCAAATTGAGACACTTTTGTTTTAATATAGTGAGCCTGTGTTTAATAACAGAATGCAGTGTAACAATGCAATACACTCAATGCCCGGAATTTGCAAAGCAGCATTTTGCTTATTATTGAAATAAATGCCGCAGTAAAATACCTCGGCGCATGGGAAAACTATTTCATGTAATAAATCTCCTTATTGGGACTCGATGCGCCATGATTTATCGATGTTTCTTTGCGAAATTTTATTTCCGTTATTTAATCCAAGTTCGAATACTGACACCGGATATGTTTAAGCAAACATGCCGATCTGAAATGCATAATCTGTAGCGCTTGTTCTTCAAAATTTCTATGCAGTAGCTACTGTTTACTCCGGCATTCACTTCCCATGCGCAGGGATGATGCATAAAGAGAATAATCTTGACATCAGTGATGAGAATCTCTATATTTCGCGATTCTTTTCCGACTTAAATTAAGGATGAATTTCGATTGCTGTACCCTACATTCACCATCGAACTGCACGTTTTGCGATGAAAAATAATTGCTCTATAAATGACAGGAATCCCCATGGCAAAAGGAATTACAAAACGCTCCGTTGATTACTCCCGCTGGTATACAGATGTTATCGCTGCAGCGCAACTCGCTGACCACTCACCGGTGAAAGGCTGTATGGTTATTCGCCCCACAGGTTATGCCATCTGGGAGCAAATGCAAACGGCGCTGGATAAACTTTTCAAAGAAACCGGGCACGTCAATGCCTATTTCCCGTGTTTCATTCCCGAGCATTTTATGAAAAAAGAAGCCGAGCATGTCAAAGGATTTGCGCCGGAATGCGCGGTCGTCACCCATGGCGGCGGCAAAAAGCTGGAAGAACCTCTGTTCATCCGCCCCACTTCAGAGACGATTATCTGGGCGATGTACAAAGACTGGATTCAATCCTATCGTGATTTACCCCTGTTGATTAATCAGTGGGCCAATGTCGTTCGCTGGGAAATGCGCACCCGTCTTTTCCTGCGCACAACGGAATTTTTGTGGCAGGAGGGCCACACGGCTCATGCGACTTATGAAGAAGCTGAGGCCGAGACAAAACAGATGCTCGAAGTTTACCGGACCTTTGCCGAAGAATATATGGCTGTGCCGGTGATAACCGGCAAGAAAACCGAACGTGAAAAATTTGCCGGTGCCCTGCACACCTATTGTATCGAAGCGATGATGCAGGATGCCAAAGCTTTGCAAGCCGGCACCTCGCATAATCTGGGACAAAATTTCGCCAAAGCCTTTGATGTCACATTTCAGAACGAGGCCGGAGAACTTGAAAGCGTCTGGGCGACAAGCTGGGGTGTCTCAACCCGGCTCATCGGCGCATTGATTATGACCCACAGTGATGATAACGGGCTGGTGCTGCCGCCGAAAATGGCTGCCGTACCGGTCGTCATCGTGCCAATCTGGAAAAGCGACGAAGAAATGGATGCCGTTTTAAAACGACTCGATGTGCTGACCAGGAACTGGAAAGACAAGTTTAATTTTAAAATCGATGATCGCAATAATTTGCGGCCAGGCCGGAAATTCAACGAATGGGAGAAAAAAGGCATCCCCATCCGCTTGGAGGTGGGTCCCCGCGATCTGGAAACCAACGAAATCGTTCTGGTACGTCGCGATACCTGCGAAAAAACCCGCGTATCCCAGGATAATCTAACCGAACGTATTATTTCCACCTTGGAATCGATGCAGGTCGATATGTTTAAAAAAGCCCTGGCTTTTCGCAGGAGCAACACTCACAAAGTTGATGATTACGATGAATTTAAAGAACGCATCGATGCTGCGGGTGGCTTTTATCTCGTCCACTGGAACGGACAAACTGCCAGCGAAGAAAAGCTGCAGGAAGAAACCAAAGCGACGATCCGCTGCATCCCTTTCGACGCACCTGAAGAAACCGGCAAGTGCCTGATCACCGGGCAGCCTTCAACTCGAAGAGTGATCGTGGCGAGAGCTTATTAGCACAACCGGGCCGCACTTCCGAGTGTGGCCTTTTTTATGTCTGCCCGTGGCCGATGAATTAGATGTTTTTTCATTCGAATTAAATTTTTAAATTGTACACGACTCCCGGTTTGTTTACCGAAATAAACGGTGAACAAGCTGGAAAATCGATTTCATATCCTTTTGTATAGAAAGTTTCAGCCTGTATGAAACAATCCCTGTTCTTCATCGTCATTTTCACCATCATCACTGGCGCCAGTTGGTCTATCTGGGCGTATCGCCATGCAACGATTCCGGTGACCGATATCGATGCGATGAAAAAGGTCGAATACGGTAAAAATACCGCTCATGAAAAAATTTTCTGGATTGATAAATACGAGGTGACCAACGGGCAGTACTGGCGCTGGGATGAAAGCCTGCAATTCCCCGAAAATAAAGTAGATTATCCGGTGACCGGTATCACCTGGTATCAGGCACGAGATTATGCTGCTTTTGTCGGCAAGCGCCTGCCCACAAAAGCGGAGTGGATGATGGCGGCGAATGCCACGTTGCAGGATGAGTTCAACCCCTGGGACGCCATCGAACGTATCCCGTATGTTCCGCAAAGTGAAAACCATGTTTATCGCGTCGGTAAATTTTGGCGCGACCGTACGGCAATCGGTTTGGCGAACATGGCGAGTAATGTGTGGGAATGGACTGCGGATACCCTGCGGCTTGCCGATAGCTCACTTGCGGCAGTCGTCAAAGGCGGGTTCACCTATAAAAAGAAAAAACTGTATTTCACCGGCATCGAAAAAACAGACACGGTACGCGTCGATGAGACCCATCCTGATTTGGGATTTCGCTGTATTCGGGATAAAAATTAAATGATGAACGACGAGAATTTCACCGATTATAAATGCGGTTTTGTCGCGATCCTCGGCCGGCCCAATGTCGGCAAATCCACCCTGCTGAACAATATCCTCAAATTTAAACTTTGCATCGTAACGCCGAAGCCGCAAACTACGCGTCACCGCATTCTCGGTATTCATTGTGAACCCGGCATACAGATCATCTTCCTCGATACACCGGGCATCATCAATCCGCGCTACAAATTGCAGGAATATCTGGTAAAAACAGCAGAAGGCGCGGCAAAAAATGCCGATATCCATCTTTTTCTCATCGCTGCGAACGCAAAATTGCGTGATCAGGATCTGCGATTGCTAAGCCGCCTCGCGGAACAGAAAAAACCGATCATTTGCGGCATCAATAAAGTGGATAAAATTCCCAAAAGCACACTTTTGCCGGTGATCGAAAAAGTCGCTATATTGCCCGGTGTCGTCGAGGTCCTGCCGTTTTCAGCGCTCAAAAAAGAGGGGTTACAGGAGCTGCTCACAGCGATCAAAAAGTATTTGCCCGCAGGCGCACCTCTCTACCCGGAAGATCAATTGACCACCGCACCCGAACGTTTTTTTGTTTCCGAATTGATCCGCGAACGAATCTTCCGCAATTATGGAGATGAAGTGCCCTATTCCACGACCGTCACCGTTGAGGAATTTAGGGAACGCGAGGGCCGTAAAGATTATATTCGCGCGACGATTTTAGTGGAACGCAATTCCCAGAAAGCCATACTCATCGGTAAAAAAGGCGCCGCTTTAAAAAAACTGGGCGCCGAAGCCCGGAAAGAAATTGAGCTGATGTTAGACAGAGAGATCTTCCTCGATTTGTTTGTCACTGTGCGCCCCAAATGGCGCGACAAGGAAAATATGCTCAAACATCTCGGCTATAATTAATAATTTTTAATTTCAGGATATTTTGATGAGAAGGATCTCCAAAAACAATTTCATCTTGCTTTTCGCAGCGATACTCGTTATCGTTATATTAAATCAATCCTACCATCATTTAGTTGATAAAACAGTGCTTACCCTGTTTTTTTCTCTCGCGCTGTTTCAGCGCATCGAAGATAGAACACCGCAAATTCTAACACAGTCTCTGCTCTGGTGCGGTTTGATTATTGCGGTAATTTATGAATTAATGCAATAATTTTTATTTAAATTTATTAATGAAACCGCTTCCATGTTTTTCTTGTATTTTTATTAAATTATAATATTTTTCCCTCGTTATCGTTAATTTCTGCAGCTAATTTCCGATTTTCATAATCATGAAAACAACGAATTATTTAACAGGAAATACAAATGACACACCCGCCATATATTCGCCCACAAACAAAAATACCGGCAATAAACTTACCGCAACAACTCAAAGGCCTGCAAGATTTAGCCTATAATTTGTGGTGGAGCTGGAACCCGGAGGCCCAGGCAGTTTTCGCTGCCATCGATGCACAAGCCTGGGAAAATGAACACAATCCGATCAAACTGCTGCAAAAAACTGATACAGCCCGCTTTTCACAAATGCTCGATGATGATCAATTCATGCATAAATTTCAACAAGTGCAGAAAGCGCTTAAAAATGAGCTCTCCCGGCCGACCTGGCTGCACAATGAATATCATTCTTATGCCGACAAGCTGGTCGTCTATTTATGTGCAGAATTCGGCCTGCATGAATGCCTGCCCATTTATTCCGGTGGTCTGGGTATTCTTGCCGGCGATCACACCAAATCAGCCAGCGATATCGGGCTGCCATTTATTGGTGTCGGACTGATGTATCGCAATGGTTATTTCAAGCAGGAGATCGACCGCAGCGGCAAGCAAGTAAGTGTCTATCAGGAATTGGACTTCAATTGCCTGCCGGTACAGGAAATCGTCGATGACAACGGCAAAGCTGTCACCGTAGCTGTTGATTTCCCGGAAGGCAAAGTGTGGATTAAAGCCTGGCTCTGCGAAGTCGGCCGTTCCATCCTCATTTTGCTGGATACGGATTTCGCCCAAAACGATAAAAATGCAGCCTGCATCACCCGCCGGCTTTACGGCGGCGACCGTGAAATGCGTATTTCGCAGGAAATCGTCTTGGGGATTGGTGGTGTGCGTATGCTCAAAAAGCTCGGCATTAAACCCGCAGTCTGGCACATGAATGAGGGGCATGTTGCATTCTCACTTCTCGAACGCATTCATTATATGATGGAGACCAACGAGCTGGCTTTCGAGGAAGCGGCCGAGGCGGTAACAGCATCCACAGTTTTTACCACACACACGCCGGTACCGGCCGGTAATGAAGCCTTCAGCCTGCCTTTGGTCGATAAATATTTTAGCACCTATTGCCAGAAACTCGGTATCAGCATCACTGGTCTTTTACACCTCGGATTGCTGGAGAATGAAGACGGGGATAAATTTTTCAGTATGACCATTCTCGCTTTGCGGCTTTCATGCAAAGCTAACGGCGTGAGCAAATTGCACGGACTTGTGTCGAAAAAAATGTGGGCGTTTCTCTGGGAAAACGTGCCGGCGCAGGAAAACCCCATCACCAGCATCACCAACGGCATTCATGCACAAACCTGGATCGCACCGGAGTACGCCGCGCTTTTCGACGAATATCTGCCGCAAGACTGGCGCCGGCATCTCACCGATAAATCGTACTGGTTAAATGTCCACTCCATTCCGGACAAAATTTTAGCTGAGACCAGCCAGAACCTGAAACGACGGTTCATCACTTTTGTGCGCACCCGTTTGAAACAGCAATTCGAGCGCAATAGATTATCCAATAATCTGATCGCCGCTGCCGATAACTGGCTCGATCCTGAGACACTAACCATCGGTTTTGCGCGCCGTTTTGCCACTTATAAACGCGCAACACTCATTTTCAGTGACCTGAAAAGATTGGAAAAGCTGGTGAACGATCCACAAAAACCGGTGCAGTTCATTTTCGCCGGCAAAGCTCACCCGGCCGATACCGATGGACAAGCGCTGATAAAAAAAATATGGAAAATATCACAAATGCCGGTATTTCGCGGCAAAATCATCCTGCTGGAAAATTACGATATGGAATTGGGGCGGCAATTGGTTCAGGGTGTCGATATCTGGCTTAACAACCCGCGCAGGCCGCTGGAAGCCAGCGGAACGAGCGGGCAAAAAGTACCCATCAACGGCGGCCTTAATTTCAGCGTTTTGGACGGCTGGTGGCCGGAAGCTTTCGACGGTACTAACGGCTGGGATATCGGCGAAGAAAAAGAGTATGACGACCCGAAAATTCAAGATGCGGACGATGCCGATTCACTCTATGAGACATTTGAAAACGTCATCATTCCAACATATTATGGCTCGAAAAACGATCGTTCAAAATGGTTCAAAATGGTCAAGTCTTCCATCGCGACCGTCACACCGGTTTTCAATACCGAAGCCATGTTGTGCAATTACTTCGAGCAGCTTTATAAATTTGCCATCGACCGAAAGACAAAAACTAATGCTGCGGATTTTGCCCTTGCCCGTGATTTGTCAATTTTTAAGGAATTGCTGCAGGAAAACTGGCCGCTGCTCCACTGCACCTGCGTCGATTATTCGGTTAAAAAAGACAAACTTTTGGTCGACGCCGAACTGTACCTCGGTGAACTTGAACCTGAGGATGTGGAAATACAACTGCTCTACAGCTATCCCAAAAACGGCAGGGAAACGAGTGAAATTTTCACCCTCGAACATCGCAACGGCAAGGCGGGTTACACCAGCAATTTCGAGCTTGCGCGCAAAATTCCTACCCATTTAAAAAAGGTGCAACCCCAATTGCGAGTTCTCGCGAAGCACGCAGAAACCGATCAGAAAATTGAATTGGGCATGATGTATACAAAAGAAATTGAATGATCAACGGGCTGGAGCAATTCCAGCCTTTCTATTTTTTCCGGCTTCCTTTTTCAATTTCCACCAAATCAGCAAATCGATATCTCCGGCATAATTTTTTACTCCCTCTTTAATGCGGTTTGCCTTCAGATATTTATCATAGGCTTTGTGTGAGAAATCAGCGACAAGTCCGGCATGTTTCAGCCAGTGCTTTCTCACCCGTTTAAAATCAGCATTGATTTCAGGCCGTATTTGTTTCCTGTAAAAACCATAATCAGCGATCGTCCCGTATGCCCGGCGCAGCAGTTTGCCGAGATGGTTGAAACTGGCGCTGTAATTCAATGCTGGGTTATCACTGAAAGTGCAGACGAGATAGGCCAAAAAATTGGCTTCCGCTTCGTTGGCAATGCCCATCTGGTGCGCTTTTTCGTGGGCGAGAATAAAAGGATATTCGATCGGTAAAAGCTCTTCGTTAACATGCACTTCGTGAAAAAACGGGCTGAAAATACCACTGGTCATCGTCCTGTTTAAAATGGCGTGAACGAACATTTTTTTGGGCTGGCGAATACCGACAGGCAGTAAAAGTCCAAGTTCTTTTCCAACTATCGAATAGCCTTTTTCGATTTCAGCCTCGATTTTATTTTTATTGAAATTTTTATACACAATGTAAGCCGCATTCGCCTGAATGATCTCTTCCTGCAACGCTTTTTTAATCAGCGAAGAATCGGCAGCAGATGGGGAGATGGCCAGTCTCTGGGTCATTGGCTGGCGCAGATAATTAAACCCCCAGCTCAGATAAAACCAACTGAAAATGACCGAAAGACTAAAAAGAAAAAGATAGACGGTGCGCCAGAGTGTAATTTTTTTTCTGAAGATTTGGAAAAGCAGGAAAACTAAAGCAGGAATGAGGGAAATAACCAGCAGCTCAGAAATTGAAAATGGTATCCAGCCGAAAAAAAAAGTCATGATGCGGGTGATTCCCGGATAAAGAAATTCAGCATATATTTTTTCGGTGATTTCCGCACTCCGGGAGAAAATCAGCAAACCGAAAAAGACAGGCGCTGTAATAAACAAAAGCGGGCGAACGGTTTTGATCAAAGTTTTCATTAAAAAATCTTGATAAGTGATTTTATGTTCACTATTTTAACTCTGTCGTGTGAACATACATTCAATATAAGGAGTAATGATGAACGAACACATTCATGTTTTTGCCCGTTCCTGTGCAGGAATTGTTGAACCGCTGCAGTTTCTTTTTAAAAATCAGCTCTATACGGTGGGCAATATTCTCGACTATCAAGAAGAGGCATTTAAAGGAAATATGCAATACTATCTTACTGTTAATTTAGTGCCCGACGGCCATTGTGAATTGCATTTTGACTTGAAATCGGGGCAGTGGACACTCTTGGAAGGAACATTGCCGTTATAGCATCCTCCCACCCCTGAAGCTGGAGAGGGAAGTTCCTCTTTCTTCCCTTTCCAGCTTCCGAATGCTGCACTGTATGGTACACTTTTACTTTTAAACTTGCCCCTGTTCGAGCAACTTCATTTCCGGGGTGCACTCCATAATTTAATCGTAACAAACTGTTTTTATAATAGTTTTAATAGCGCAGGAAACAACTGTATTTCACCTCTGGCACAACCCTTGTGATACTCCCCGCGAAAATCAATTTTCCCAAAAACCCAAATATCAAGGAGTAACACATGGAAACCTTAAAAAAATCGCTCGTCTTTTCAGCACTTTTTTTCGCACTCATTTTTATGGGCTGTGAAAAAAATAATCCCACTGAACCACAAAATAACGAACTGACAACCGAAAGCCTGGACAAAGCCGATGGCGGTTACACAACCGATGATGAACAGCCCGGGTTCGGCGATATGGCAATGATGGTTGAATATGAAGAATCAGCCAGCGTCGTCAGCGATACTTATGCTGCGGAAACCGATAGCGGTATGACGAACAGTTCATTTCCGGCTTATTTTGTTCGCTTGACCTGGGGCCAGTTGCAGGGCGATTCGACGGCAACCACCGATACCGACTGGAGTGGGTCCATCGAAATAAATAAAGGTGTTTTAGCTGTACGCAAAGCCATCCGTTTTGAACAAAACGATTATATCCATCTTCCCCGAGCATCACGGCAACTCGTTGAATTCACATCACTTACAAATATCCATTTTGACGGCATTGCTTTGATCATCATCGATAATGACAGCACCGATACCGAAGGCTTGCTGACCATTACCGCAGGTGCATATTCGCGCACCCTCACTTTTTCCGAGCTTGACAGCATCGAATCCATCGAAACTGTTGACGACCTGGGCAATGAATTTTCCATCGTTGCCCAGGTGAAAGATGTCGAGCCTTTCGCCGGTGGTTTTTTCGAAGGCAAATGGATGCGCCGTGCAGGGAAAGGTGGCACTTTTGAAGGTCGCTGGATCAATAGCCTGGGCACATCCGTCGGTTATATGAAAGGCATCTGGGGGCAAAACCTGCGTGGCCGCAATGTACTTTTTGGCAAATACATCCATCGCAACGGCTCCTTTGGCGGTTTGCTCGCCGGCCAATGGGGCAACGATGACATGGATGGTGAATCGGGCTGGATGCAAGGCCGCTGGGCTAATCGCAACAGAACCACGATCGGCCATTTCAAAGGCGTCTGGCGGACAAGTCTCGAAGTCGAAGGAAAAGGATTTTTCCATGGCCGTTGGAACCGCAACGACGGTCAACCTGAAGGCGAAGAAGCCACCGATTAAACTTACTTCGCGTACGTGATTCACATAAAACGCCGGTTATTCAGCCGGCGTTTTTTTGTGCACGGCAGATTTTTCCCGCAGTTGTTTATTCATGCAAGAGTTACTATGGTTATTGCGTAAATAATCCTTTTTCCCGTGAATACTGCTTGCATTAATTAAATTATTTTTTATTTTATCAAATTCTGTGCTCAATCGCGATGCAGTTTGCAAAGGCATTTATAAAATTATATAGATTACGGAGTAATTCGATGGCAAAGAAGCAAACATTTGAATCCAAACTTCACCGGCACGCCAAGGGTGGTGGCGTAAAGGCATTCAAACTTGTCTATTCAACAAAATCGCCTAAATCCGGCGCCTGGAAATTTACCCAGCGCTTTTTGCATGTGCCCTTGGATGAGGATGAAAAAAACCACCTTGACACGATGATTGCCAGCCTCGAAGCTGAGCAGAAATAACCCCGATTGTGTCCCGGCATCACTTTGAGTTTAAGGGAAAAAGATTATTTTTTTGATTCACGGAGAGTTCAATGTCAAAAGTATGTACATTAACTGGAAAAAAGCCACAGTTTGGGAACAACGTTTCCCACGCGCATAACAAAACCAAACGGCGCTGGTTGCCCAACATCCAGAAAAAGAGAATTTGGATCCCCGAAGAAGGACGCTGGGTACGCATCCGTTTATCGACTCGTGCATTACGTACAATCGAGAAAAAAGGGCTATTAAAATACCTGCGTGACGAAGGTTTGAAGCTCAAGGATGTGACTGTTTAAAACTGCGCTGGTTTAAAAACAGAATAATACACGGGCTCGCAGCAGCCCTTTAAACAGGAGATTCTGATCATGGCAAAAAAAGGCCAACGCGTTCAGATAAAAATGCAAAGCAGTGAAAGTTCTCACTACTATTATACCTCGAAAAACAAGCAAAACCACCCCGACAGGCTGGAATTGAAGAAGTACGACCCTGTTGTTCGCAAACATGTGCCTTATAAAGAGACGAGATAGGCAGTTTTTTATATTTTTTTCAATTTGGGTCTTTACATTTATTACTTTTCTGCCTAATTTCCAATTATACCTAAATTCTTTAACGATGCGTGCTTTATAGCCGAAGAAAATGGATAATTAAGGTTGATAACAAATAAGGTAACGCAAGAAATCTAAAAGGAGGAGAAGTCATGAGAGCAACTTTTTATGACGTGAAGCTCAGAAAAAAAGTTGATGCAGAAGTCACTGAAAAAGTTGTATACGGAAAAGAAGGGAACAACCGGTACGCAATCAAAGGCAAAACCGACGACGGCCGTAACCTGACTAAATTCGTAAGCAAAGCAGATTGGGATAATATTACCGTATAATTGTTATTGCCAATTTTAAGATTTGAAATGACCGTCCTTCCGGCGGTCATTTTTTTCATGTAGCAGCAAGGCGGGAAAACCAATGCCGGTTAATGAAGCGCTCTATCCGTTTCTGATTTGCCCGATCAGCCGTATCAAATTACATTCTCTCAACAGCAGACAGCTACAGTTGATCAACCGGCAGATTAAAAATGGCGACATCGTGACCGTACAAAAGCAAAAAGTCGAAAAAGTTCTAATGGAAGGTTTTATCAGCGAGGACGGCAAATACATTTACCGAATTGATGAGGGTCTGCCCATTTTATTGCCCGATGAAGCAATCATCTGTCCTGATAATCGATTGTAGAAAACCTTTTGGCAAACAACAAATTTCACGATTTTATTCTGAAATCCACACAAATTATACGTCACAATACCTCTTTCACTTACTTTCTATGGAGAATACAGTGGCAAAGTTCGCGATGAGCAAATTTCATTTTTCCTTAAACATGGCATTATTTGCAGCGATTATTTGCATTGCAACGATCGGCATGCAAAGCTGCCAGAAGGATCAGGGTTCGAAGACCTCCTACAATCCGGCGGCGGATTCACTCCGCTTCAGCAAAGAAGTACATCTGCGCAACATTCGCCAATTGACTTTTGGCGGCAACAATGCCGAGGCATACTGGAGTTTCGATGATACAAAGTTGATTTTTCAGAGTGAGTGGAAAACGATTAACAATCAGGGCTGCGACCAGATTTTTGTGATGAATGCCGATGGCGGCAAACAGCCGGACGGCAAGCGCTACAACCTAGTTTCATCCGGCAAAGGACGAACCACTTGCAGCTACTTTTTACCCGACGGCCGCATCGTCTTTGCTTCAACGCATGAAACTGCAGAGGCCTGCCCCGAACTGCCGGATATAGGCCAGGGCCGTTACGTCTGGCCGCTTTTCCCCTCGTTTGATATATTCATCGCCAATGGTGACGGTTCCAACCCCGAAAAACTCATCAGTGGCAAGGGTTACAACGCCGAGGCCACGGTTTCTCCTGACGGCAAATACATCATTTACACGTCGACGAAATCCGGTGATTTAGAATTATGGCGTTATGAAATCGCTTCAGGATCACACGTGCAATTGACCAGCACACTCGGTTATGACGGCGGTGCCTTCTTTTCCCGTGATTCTAAAAAAATCGTCTGGCGTGCCAGCAGACCGGAAGGTGAAGCTGCTGAAAAATATAAAGAGTTGCTGGCAAATAATCTCGTTGAACCAAGTGCGCTGAATATCTTTGTCGCTGATATCGACGGCAACAACGTGCAGCAAGTTACCAATCTTTCCGGGGCTAACTGGGCGCCTTTTTTTCATCCTGACGGCAAGCGCATTCTCTTTTGCTCGAACCACCACTCACCTAAGGGCGGTATGCCGCTTTTTGATATTTTCATGATCAACATCGATGGCACGGGTTTGCAGCAAATTACCCATAGCGGTACATTTGATTCATTCCCCATGTTTTCCTTTGACGGCAAAAAACTGGTTTTCTGTTCCAACCGCAGCGCCGACAGAAAACCGACACGCGATACCAACGTCTTCATCGCCGACTGGGTTGAAAATCCGGATCATGTAGATTTAAATTTCTAAAAAGCGCATTCCCCGGCAGTTTCAGCGAACCCCCCATGCGCAAAACCCGGCGCCGCCGCTCGCCCAAGCGTCATAGACGAATTTTTTTTAAAATCGAATTCAGGTCGGACAAAATGTGCAAAAAAAGCCTCGGGCTGAAAAAACGAGGCTTTTTTTTATTATAACGATGCAGCATATTTCTCCATCGCTGCAATTCGCTCACTGACTGTTGGATGAGAATAATGATAAGCAGAATACAGGGGATGCGGCGTCAGATTGCTGAGGTTATCTTTGCTCAATTGCAGTAGTGCATTTTTAAGCCCGGCTGCACTTCCAGTCGCCTTCACGGCGAAACGATCAGCCTCATATTCATATTTGCGTGAGAGTTTTGAACGCAACGGAGCAAGAAAAAACGTAAACGGCCCGGAACAAAAACTAAAGAGAATCAGAGCGGCATGATATGAGCTCGCCGAAAAACCAAATGCCTGATAAAATGGTGTATAGGGCAAAAGCAGGCTGATTACCCAAAAACCGGCGCTCAGGCCGAGCAGTGAATACAGCATGCCTTTTTTGATGTGATTTTTCTTTTCATGGCCGATTTCGTGAGCGAGTACGCCAAGCAATTCCTGCCGCCCTGATTTCTCAACCAGGGTATCGAACAATACGATGCGTTTGGTTTTGCCCAAACCGGTAAAATAAGCGTTGCTGTGCCGGGAACGCTTGCTGCCGTCCATCACTAATATTCCGCTGGTTTTGAACCCGACTTTTTCGGCAAGCGCGAGGATTTGATCTTCCAATTCGCTATCTTCCAGGGGGCTGAATTTATTAAAAAGTGGTGCGATAAAAGTCGGGTAAATGAGCACCATCAGCAACTGGAATACGGCGAACAGACAAAAAGCATAAACCCACCAGTTTTGCCCGGCGCTGTCCATAAACCAGAATAAAGCATAGAGCAGCGGGGTCAGAAAGAGCGCTGATAAAAACAATCCCTTGATCGCATCGGTGATGAACAATTTCCAGGTCATCCTGTTAAAGCCAAATCTTTCCTCGATGACAAAAATGGAATAGAGCGAAAATGGCAGAGATGACAAACTAAAGATCAGGGACAGCGCATAAATATAGACGATGCCATGCGTATAGGTTCCCAACTGCCATTTTGCGATAAAAGTATCAATACTGCTTAGCGCACCGCTGAGGATAATCAGCAGCAGAAAGAATGATGAAAAAAGGGACGAGATCATGCCGAAGCGGTTTTTAACCAGGGTGTATGAGACTGATTTTTCATAGGTTGCCGGATCGATAGTATCCCGGAAAACCGGTGGAATCACATCCCTGTTTTTTTTCACATACTGCCTGTTCAGAAATTCGAGAAACGTTTCCCAGCAGAACTCGATGCTAAAAAGTACGAGATAGAGGGTTAAAATTTGTGTACCGGTCATTAATAAATTTCTCCACAGAAACAGATTCATTTAAACAGCTGCAAAATAAAAATTGCCGAACCGATTTCCAAGGAAATTAAAAAACAGATGTTTGCCGAATCATTCAACCGCCGTTTTTTCAAATTGGCCATCCCGAATATTTTAGCCAATATTTCCGTGCCCCTCGTTGGCCTTGTCGATACTGCCATGCTCGGCCATCTGCCGCAGATCCATTTTCTCGCCGGCGTTGCCCTCGCTTCAGTCATTTTTGATTATATTTTCTGGACCTTTGGTTTTTTACGTATGAGCACGACCGGCCTCACCGCACAGGCCGTGGGCAGGAAAGATACACACGAAATTTTTGCCATCGCCTACCGTGGTTTTGCCATCGCCCTGTTCGTCGGATTGTTATTGATTCTGTTCAGAGCACTGATTTCATCCGCAGGTTTTGCTTTCCTGTCCGCCGAAACATCGGTGAAGAATTCCGGCCAGCAATATTTCGCTGCACGTATTTTCGGTGCACCGGTTGTGCTATGCAATTACGTTTTCACCGGCTGGTTTCTCGGTCGCGAACGCAGCGATCTCGTTTTATACATGACATTGCTGGGGAACATCGCCAATATTTTTCTCAACTATTATTTCCTTTTTATCCTGCACATGGCTGCCGCCGGTGTCGGCTGGGCAACGACGATCAGCAACTATTTGGCATTTATTCTCGCTGTGCTGCTTTTCGTTCACGACAAAAAAATTGTGCGCCTGCAGTGGAAAGCGGTCTTTGCGAAAGGGAAACTTCTCCCCCTGTTCACACTGAACCGGGATATATTCATTCGTACACTCCTGCTGATCAGTTCATTCGGCATTTTTACAAATCTGAGCTCAATCCTTGGCACAACCATACTTGCGGTGAATACGATAATTTTACGCATCCTGTCTTTCGCTGCTTATCTCATCGATGGGATTGCCTTTGCAACGGAGAGCCTTGCCGGCATTTTTAAAGGTGAAAGCGATCAAAAGACGATGCGAATCCTGCTCAAAACGGCGGTTATTTGGGGGGAAGTTTTCGCACTTGCTTTCATCGCATTAATGGCAGTGGTACCCGACTATTTCTATCCGTTGATGACCTCACACAAAGAGATTATCGTGTTGCTGAAAAAATATGACTTTTGGGTTTATATCGCCCTGGTCTTCAGTGCCCTGGCGTATATTTTCGATGGTTATTTTCTCGGCATAACCGAGGCCAAAATATTGCGCAACAGCATGATCATCTGTTTTGTATTGTTTTTTCTACCCCTTGCATTTCTCAGCATGCAACAAAAGAGCAATCATATTTTATGGCTGGCGATGGTCGTGTTTATGTTCGGCAGGGCGGTTACTTTGGGTTGGGGGGTTGTAATCTTCAAGTCAGGAATGTAACGTCCTCAAATTAAAGATATAGTGCTTGCTTATTCGCATCTTTTCAATGCGTTTTCAGCGCAGGTTCCAGATCGAGCAGATGACCACGCAGCCATGGTCACAGATTGGCACAGACCGAACACGGATGTGGATTGAAAAATAGGAAGTGCGACACACTTTTTGAAGACGTCAAAATTACCGCCGACATCCTGAATAGAGAGATCGATGGAAAAAATGGAGGTGGAGTTGCCGCCGTTCTCAACACGACAGATGAACATATCCCATTGGGTATTGGTTATTTCCAGGGTTCCAGTTGCGTTGTAATCGCAGTTAGCAGGTGGCGGGGGGGATTGGTGCCGCCGCCGGAAGTGCCGAAATTCGCTTGCCATAATTCGCTGTTGTCATCGTCGCTATCGCTGGTGTTGGCCATTTGCGCCGCGAAGATTTTACCGTCGTCGAAGTGGATTTCCGCCTGCAATGAATTGGTGCTCCAATCAAGGTCGCTATTGGTGCCGTTATTGTTGGCGCCGAGACTGGGTTCAACCCAGAAATACTGGCCGCCACTGAAGGTATCGAAGGTGCTGTTATCCTTGCCGGCGAGATTGACTTTACTGATTTTCGCCGCAGCCGACTCGTTGGCCACGCGACAAGTAAACGAATCCCACTGGTTCACCGGGTCGATCTCCACCCGCGCTTTGTGGCTGCCGGAGCTGCCGTTGTTGACAGTGTAGGGTCTGCTAACCGTGTTGCTCGGCGTCTCACATCCCTGAAAGGTGCGTGCTTTCACGATTGCCGAACTGATCAGCGTGAACGGATAGCTGTACTGCTGTGAATTGTCCGTCGGTGTACTGCCGTCGAGGGTGTAACGGATGATTTGCGGGGCGGAGCTGTTTTCACCGGCAGAAATGCTCATGGAAACTTCGACGGAGGTGTTGTAGGCGCCGGATGGTGGGAGGATAGAGGGCTCGGGCAGATTGCTTGCATTTGGATCTGTAACTGAATATGCTTGATCTTGTTTTACCCTCCCAATCTAAGAAATTGCCCTTCAGATTTCGAGGCTCCATGTGCTACTACCCTGTACAAAACCGGATTGATATCCGAGCACATTAAGCTAACTTTGACAATGTTTTGCTCATAAATTCTATCGCCATTGATATAATTACCCGCCGGCGAATGCGGCAAAAGAAAGGAATTCTTTGCATGAGCTTCTCCTGTTTGAAAAGGTAAATAAAACAGGAACGCGCGTGTTGTGGAACCCCGGGTGAGGCATTCCCCTGAATGAGTTGGTTTTAATTTATGCAATAAAACCTGAAAAATGTCATGGAATGGTCAAAAAGCGGTCATGGTTTTTAAGTTCGTCATTCGGAGCCTGCTCTGTCTGCGTTGAGCATGCTTGCAGAGCACGCTCCGGCCAATAGACCGGAGTGCGTCTCTTCTCTACCACCACCAGCCCTTCGGCTAGCTCAGGATACCCCCGGGGGCACGTACGTCGATCTGACTTTCAAATAGTTAGGCTCCAGTGACAGATAACCCCATCTATCCAGGCGGCCAATCGTGATCGTTGTACTCAAGCAAACACATGAGTCCCAAAACCCCGATGAGCATACCTGGGTTGCCCGGCCAGAGAATTTGTCTTGCGAAACCCCTGGGAATTCAGTAGACTTTATAATAAAATTGACTTCTAAAAATACATACGCATGATAAGGAAGTCGAAGAAATCATGAATATCAGTTTTTTCAAGGCAGGGAAAAAATGGCAAAATGGAGTATAATTGCTGAATTTTGGAGATTTATGCGGGAGCGAAAAAAATTTTGGCTGGCACCGATCATCTTTTTTCTCATCCTGCTCGGCGCCCTGATCATGATGACACAGGGCAGCGCTCTGGCGCCTTTTATTTATACTTTGTTTTAAAACAGCTTTTCACTACAGGTTTCATTTTGTCTGGGTAAACCTTGTCAAGAAGAATATTTTTGCAGTTATTAAATGCAGCGAAGGTTTTCATCTTTTCAGCAAAAACCGGCAGGAATTCATCAAACCGGGAAAAACCTGTTTCGAAGTGCAAACTGCGAACGAGCAGATTTTGATTTTTTCGTTCTGCTTTCGCGTCAAAACGGGCGACGAATTGCTCGCCCCACAAAACCGGAAGAACAAAATAGCCGAATTTTCTTTTAGCGGCCGGCAAATAGCATTCGAGCGTATAATCAAAACCGAAAAGCTGCCTTAAGCGTGCCCGCTGGATGATCATATTATCGAATGGCGAAAGAAAATGCACCGGGCGCTGTGTTTTCCCGTCGGCGCCGGACGCTGCTACTTTATCCTGCAATGCAAAATAATCGACATTCGCCATGCTATCGATGATCACCGGCACGACTTCTTTGGCTTCCACCAATTGCGCTAATGTTTTTTGCAATAAACGCCGCCCAACAATCTGCATATCGCTGTCCCGTGTCTGTCTTGGTTGCATAAAGCTCAGAATCTCACGTTCGCCGGCAATGCCCAGCGCCGCTAGCCCCCGACGGATCAGAAATCGTGCGATCTCATCATCATCGGGCAATCGCGTATCGAGTCCTGCGGGTAGAACATGCTCGCGCAAGTCATAGATTTTCTGAAATTTCCGCCGTTCGGATATCATCAATTCGCCCTGCCAGAGCAGCAGTTCCAAAGCCACTTTCGCCGGTTTCCATTCCCACCATGTGCCGCCTTTACAGCGAGCCGGCGCGGCAAAATCTTTAGCGCAGAGCGGCCCCTCATTGCGGATGCGCTGCAAAACCTCAGGCAACAGGTGGCGACATTTTTCCAGTCGTTCCTTCGCCCAATTGCCTGCGGGATTTTCAAAATTTTTCATCTTCGGCAGATAAAAACGGTAATCCGCCATCGGCAGGTAAGCCATGGCATGCGCCCAGTATTCAAAAATCTTGCGGTCTTTGGCTTGCAAATCATGCAGCATTTTCTCATTATAATCGGGCTGACGCACCCATAAACTATGGTGGTGAGCACGGTTGAGCACTGCGATGGTATCGATCTGAACGTATCCCAGATGATTGATGATGTCGATGGTTCCCTCCTTGCCGGCGGCAAGGTTGCTCTGTCCATCGAGAAGCTGCGACTGCAAAACGATTTTCCGTGCGTCTTCCGGTGCAATTATTAACGGTTTCATTGCTTCTTTTGGCCATCAAAGTTGTGAGTTATGACGCAACTGCAGTTGCGCAGCTTCCTGACCCAGTCGTGAAAAAAGTCATCTTTTTTTCTCCTGATGAAATAAAATTGCAAATGACGGCAATATTTTTCCAGTTACTTTAAGATCAAACCCGCCTTGGCGGTTGGATCGCTAAACGAGTGACGCTCTCAATTGCCGATGGCGTTGTATTTCTTCAAAATATCCAAAACTTTTATCAGCGGCAAGGCTTCTGCAGTGTGGCCGTCTTTTCCGGTTATTGTTTCTGCAACAAATAACGAATTTAGAATAGCCTCCTCCGTCGCTTCAATTCCGGCGAGAAACAGCGGCGACATGGCATCGTTGCGCAGTACGGTCATTTCCTGCAATTGTGATGCAGCGCGATAAGGCACCTGCAAATCTTCAGCCGTGGAAACAGCGATAACGTAATCTCCGCTGCCGTTGGCGGCGATGCCACCCGTCTTTCCCAACCCCAAAATTGCACGTTTTGCCAACCGCTTCAAGTTTCGTGCGTCAAGTGGGGCATCCGTCATGAGGACTATCATACAGGAACCGTCCGGTGAGCTTTCCAGTACGCTGCTGAAAGCATATTTTTGCAACTCCACGCCCACCGGCGCACCATTAACTTGCAGCACACCGCCGAAATTCGTCTGTACCAGCACCCCAACAGTCCAGCCACCGAACTCCCGCGGTAAAATGCGCGAGGCTGTGCCGATGCCGCCTTTGAATCCGAAACAAACAGTGCCGGTTCCGGCGCCCACTGCTCCCTCGGCAACAGGGCCGTCTGCAGTATTTTCAATCGCCTTCAGCACATGATTCTTCCGAATATGACGGCCGCGGATGTCGTTAAGCCAACCGTCATTGGTTTCGCCGACAACCGGATTTACAGAGCGCACATCAGTATTCTGTTCGAATAAAAAAGTATAATCGATGAGAGCATCGGCGGCAGTGGGCACACTCAGTGTGTTGGTGAGAATGATCGGTGTTTCCAACTGGCCGAGTTCCTCAACCTGACTATAACCAGCGAGCTTACCGAAACCATTACCGATATAAATCGCGGCCGGGACTTTTTGCTGAAAAAGGTTGCCGGAATGCGGCAGAATCGCTGTCACACCGGTGCGAATTTCCTCACCTTGCATCAAGGTGAAATGCCCTACTTTCACTCCCGGTACATCGGTGATGGCGTTATTCATTCCCGGCGGCAACACACCGATTTTTATCCCCAGTTCGCGAACTCTTTTATTCTGTGCCCGCGCCGGTTCATGAAGGCATAAAAAGGGGATAATCAACACGAGACAATAAAACCAGGACATCATTTTTGAACTCCTGAAATGTGACTATTTCTCCAACAGTGAAACCGGCAGGCTAAAATCATTCACAACAGGCCAGAGCCTGCAGGGCGCGTCTTCTGAGCTAAAAACCGAAAACAAAAGAGACTTAAGTATACTGTTGATGAGAATCAAGGAAATTTTTATATCGCTCCCCGTCTCCACAGACGTGTGAAAATGCACAAGATACCGGAGTGCAGCCTGATAAACCGCAAGATGGAAGCAACGCTGAAAATGATCGCAAAAACTGCGACGATCGAAGGCCCGGCCGGGAAATCGTAAGTGTAGGATAACCATAACCCAAAAAATCCGGCAATTGCTGAGTTGGCCAATGCTATCACAATGATCAGCGATTTATTCCGGGCTAACATCACCGCGCTTACGGCGGGAACGATCAGATAGGAAAAAACCGGCAACACACCGCCCAGTCGTACCGCGAGTACAATCGAAAGCCCGATGCTCATGTAAAAAAAGAAATTCCAGGCCCGCTCTTTTATGCCGACTGTATAACTGCCGTCTGCCTGAATAAGTTCAGTCATGCGATATACATGTTTATGGAAAAGGATATGCAACAATGATAAAACACCCATAGCTGCCGTTAGGCGCATGATATCTGCTGTCGTCGTTGCCAGCAAAGCGCCGAAAAGCACTTCCTGAATATTCGATTCACCGTGCGGTGTTTTTGAAATAACCAAAACCGTGAATGCCGAGGTTGCAACATAAATAATTCCGATAATGGCCTCGAGCTTGAGCCGTTTATCGTGGATATGAATCAACGAAAGCAGAAAAGCGCCAGCCAACGTAAAAAGCACCGGCAGCCATAAATGACCAATGTGCAGGTATTCCGAGATTGCGACACCGAACGATGATATTTGCCCCAGCGCGAGATCGACAAAGACAATACCACGCCCGACGACGTGAATACCGAGATAGCTCAACAGAACGCCAAAAATCAAACAGGCGACCAGGGCATTGACCATAAAATCTATTTGCAGCATTTCTAACATGGCTGACTCCTTATTTTGCATTCTGTGGGACAATCCCGGCTTGCTCCATGCCCTGAATCAGTTTATCGATGTTGAATTCAAAGAGGTCAAAATAGGTTTTAATTTCCGGCTGAGCGCCGACAGACCCGGCGAGTTCAACGAGCACAGCGCCGGTTTTTGCAGCGATGAGCCGCGATGTTTTTTTGCTAAAATAAGGCGAGATGATCATCAGCCGGATTGCCTGCTGTTTCATGCTTTTGATGACCGAAACCAGGTGTTTCGGCGTTGGCGGAATACCGGGTTTCGGCTCGATAAAACCAACGAGATCAAAATGAAAACGCTCATCGAAATAGGGCCAGCTGTTATGAAATGCGATGACTTTCACACCGCGGTAAGCCTCGAGTCGCGCCTGCAATTTCGCGGTGAGTTCATCGATTTTGTTTCTGAAAACGCTGAGATTGTTTTCGAACTGCGTTTTGTTTTGCGGTTGCACCCGGCAGAGACCTTGGTAAATATTCTCAGCGATCAATTTGCCACGCAACGGATCGAGCCAGTAGTGGGGATTACCGTAAATATGGATATCACCTTCTGCGCGCAATTTGGCCGGGTCGCCTTGCGGTACTTCGAGTAGTGGAATGCCGGCAGAGGCATCGACATATCCTGCTGCGCCGGGCAAAATTTTGCTATTGCGTGCACCTTCGAGCAGCGGCGGTACCCAACCGATTTCCAGATCGAGTCCTACCTGAATGAACATATCAGCTTTTTGCAGCCTGATCATGTAACTTGGCTTCGGATCGACGAAATGCGGGTCCTGATAACCTTTGGCGATGGCAAAAGTCGTCACGTATTTACCGCCGATTTCTCGTGCAATGCCGGCCAAATCCGGCAGGCTGGTAACTATTTTTATTTTCTCTCCGGCAGCGACTGATTTCGTAAAAACAACAGATAAAACGATAACCAACAGCGCATATTTAAGCGGCTTATTTTTTGTCTTCAACATTTCCTGGCTCACTTTTCTTTTTAAAATTAATATTTATGTGCACCGTGCGCACCGATGATAAACACCGAACGCAAGAGAATACGGCTGAAAGTATCCCTGCCGGCGGGCGAACCGTATTGATACTGCAGATCCAACTTTTGAAATTCTGTGGCAAAAAAACTCAAGACCACCGAAACCGCTTTTTCATAAGTATCAGCATCATCCGGGAATTCGGCGTAATCATAGCGCCCGCCGATAAAAAATCTTCTCGACAACTGATAACGGAGGAAACTGTAAAATGCCGTGCTGTTGATGGTTTTGGTTGCCGTGTCACGGCGGCTAAGCAGCGCCTCACTCATCCATTCGAAACTTTTGTAGCGGTTGCGGCGCAGCGGTTTCCAGCGCAGCGTCAAATCGATAGCACCGAGGTGCGATTTGTGGCGTTCCCTGTCGTTACTGCTGCGAATGCCGCTAAAACCCAACTCCAGTGTCGTATTTTCGTTCAAATCGACATAATTTTTCAGATGTATCAGATAGAGCAGGTCTTTCCTGCCGGTGAACGATGGACTCGCTACAGCGCCGGAGGTGGCTTCCAGCGTCAGCTCCTGATACAAACCAACAGGATTGGGCACAAGCCAGCTCAACGACAGACCACGGTCGAGCAATCCTTCCTCGCCGAAATAATTGGCATACATTAAAGGCTGGTCAATAAAATTCCACGCATGCGGATGAATTTTATTTATTTTGCCGAAATTACCGAGGAATTTGCCCGCTTTCAATTGCAGAGAAAACGGCAGGCTGAGTGTGGTGAGATAACCTTCTTCAAGCTCAGTACTAAATTCACCGTCGAATGCCGCCGCCTCATCCGGCCCGGCGAACGGATTTTCCTGCTCATCTCCAAATCCGATGATGAAAGTTGCCTTTGTGTAGGGGTCGACATAGGCATCGAAGACGATTTCAACTTCCTGCAGACCGATGTCCAACGGTTTACTGGCTGCATTTTCTTGCGTCGCAGCGCCGAGGAATGTACCGATTGCGCTAATTTTTGGGTTCAACGTCGAGCCGGAACGTGATACTAAACCGCGTATCTCGCGACTGCCTGCGGCGAGGCCGGACGTCGATGTTTTTTTTTCAGCCGCCAGCTCCCGTGCGAACTCCGCTTCGAGAAGCATATCCGTCGAATCGACGACCGTGGAATCCATTGAGACAGCTTGTCGTCCTTTGCTCTGCGCGAAAAGTGTAATGCTGTAATTCAATAATAAACAAAAGATAATTCCGAAAATCCTTACGGAAAACTGATATGGATAAACCATTATTTTTCACCTCATTTTAAAAAGATGACCGGGGGATAAATGAATGAGCTGATCGCAGTGGATGCGCGGTCAGGAATATTATTTTTTTACGGGATTATTCTGGAATGCCGTCAAATGGCGGGAGGATGAAAAATATCGGAAGAATAGTTGATGCTGTATGTGGAAGGTTTCCCTGGAGGATAATAATATTTTTGAGCAGAACGGACAGTATTTTTTGAAATTTGCCCGCTAAAAAAAAGGACTTGCGTAGCGTAAAAAGAAAACAGATGACTCAAATTGCAGCATTTATATTGGTGATTGTAAGATGTCGAATGGTTTGCACATTCAAATTCATCAACCTGTGAGAAATCGGCAGGGGGCTGAGTACTTTTCTCTGCCACATGCCCGGCCTCGTTGGCAATTTGTAAAATTGCATGCAAATGCTCACCCATGTGGCCGCAAAATGCCAGCAAAATGACTGTGGCAAGGATTTTCACGACAATCTGATCGTGTTTCGTTTTTCTCATCTGCTAAAACAGGATTAGTTTTTCTGAAAAAAATTTCCGTACCCGGTTTAATATCTCATTCAGCGTGTGTCAGAGAAGCGTTCCCAGAGCTTGCTTGGAAAGGCGTTTCGGACAAGATGAGAAGATGCTCCCGCAAGCTCAGCGCCCGCATTGTGCTGAATGAGATACCCGGTTTATAAGATATCAATTTGCAACTATTGAAAATAAATCTTATTGTAAAATGTTACCATATATTTTTATCGAATGCAATGTATAATTTTCGAGGTAAAAATGAAAAATATATCCCGTCGTCGATTTTTGCAAAATTCTACCGCCCTGGCGCTCACTCCCGTTTTCTGGGCATCGCTAAAAAACATTAACGCAAATGAAATGATCAACCGTGTAATTTTGGGCAAAAGCAATCTCGAGACTTCACGCCTGGCGTTCGGCACCGGCTCTTTTGGCTGGAAGATGAAATCTCAGCAAACAGTGCTGGGTATGCAGGGTTTTGCCCGGCTGCTGCAACAGGCATTCGAGCACGGTGTCACATTTATGGACCTCGCTGATATCTACGGCAGCCATCAGTATTTTCGCAATACGCTCAAATTTTTGCCACGCGATAAACTCACCGTGATGACAAAAATCTGGACCCGCCAAACGGATTGGTACAATTTCACGGGTTTTCAACCGACTTTCAACCGTTTTCGCAAAGAAACCGGCTGCGATTATTTCGATATCGTGCTCATCCATTGCCGTGAATCTGCCAACTGGGTACAGGAAACCAGCGCCCTGCGCGACGCCATGTCTGCCGCCAAAGAGAGGGGCGAAATCAGAGCGGTCGGTGTTTCGTGCCACACGCTTGCGGCCTTAAAAGCCGCTGTACAATGCAATTGGGTCGAGGTGATTCTCGCGCGCATCAACAATCGCGGCGAACACATGGACGGTGCGCCGGAAAAAGTGATGCCCCTACTCAAACAGGCGCATGATAACGGCAAAGGCATCATCGGCATGAAAATTTTCGCTTGCGGCAAGCTCGTCAGCGAAGCACAACGGCAAAGCTCACTGCGCTATGTGCTCAGCAGCGGCAATATCGATGCTATGACCATCGGTGTTGATCGTATCGATCATTTGCTGGATAATATCCGCATGATTAATCGTACCCTCCGGGAACTGGGCTGAGGAAAAAATCAATAGCCGATATTCAACACTCAATATTCAATTTTTAAATAAAACCAATTTACTCATTGGACATTGAATATTGATTATTTTCCCCTTCGCGGCCGGTAAACATGTGTCGCCTGACCGAAAAACATCTCCGCTGATTCCATCAGCGTTTCCGATAGCGTCGGGTGCGGATGGATGCTCATTTTCAGATCGGTGGCGACCGCAGCCATCTCGATAGCCAATACGCCTTCGGCAATCAATTCGCCCGCCCCTGCCCCAACGATGCACACGCCAAGAATGCGTTCATTTTCCGGATCGATGATGAGTTTGGTCAAACCATCGGTACGGTCCAGCGTCAGGGCGCGGCCGGAAGCAGCCCAAGGAAAACGCTGCACAGCAACTTTGCGTTTCCGTGCTTTTGCTTCGCTCTCCGTCAGCCCGCACCAGGCAATTTCCGGATCGGTGAAAACCACCGCCGGAATAGCGCGCGGTTCATAAACCGCTTTGTGCCCCGCGATGGCCTCGACAGCGATACGGCCTTCGTACGAGGCTTTATGCGCCAGCATCGGTTCGCCGGCGATATCACCGATGGCGTAAATGGAGGACTCGGCGCTGCGTCGCTGTGCATCCACTTCGACGAAACCTTTAGCGTCGATTTTTACCGCGGTATTTTCAAGGCCGAGATCATTTGAATTGGGCACGCGGCCGATGGAAACCAGGATTTTATCAAACTGCATTTCCTGTTTTTTATCGTCTTTGTCGAGCAAGCTGACTTTGATACTTTTTTCACCTTCGGTTATGCCCTCAACTTTTGTATTGAGCAAGATATTTTCAAAGCGGGAATCGAGACTTTTTTGCAAAATTCTCACCGCATCACGGTCGGCGCCGGGTAGCAGGCCGGGCAGCATTTCAACGACTGTGACTTTCGTGCCCAGGGCGGCGTAAACCGTGCCCATTTCCAGCCCGATATAACCACCACCGACGACCAGCAGGGTTTTGGGGATATCGCTCAGCTCCAGCGCACCGGTGGAATTGATGACACGCGGGTTTTTCGTTTTGAAAATCGGAATTTCCGTTGGCCGTGAGCCCGTGGCCAGCACGGCATGTTCGAATGTCAGTTTTTGTTTTCCGCCATCGTTTAAGGTAATCTCCAGCGTATTCGCATCGACAAAAAAAGCCCGCCCGTAAATGTGTTTGATCTTCCGCTGTTTTACTAATTGTCCAAGCCCGCCGGTCAATTTGCCGATGACATCATTTTTCCACTCACGCAACTTGTCGATGTCGATTTTGGGCGATTTAAACTCGATGCCCCAGTTTTTTGCGTTCTCTGTTTCGCGCATCAATTTCGCCACGTGCAGCAGCGCTTTCGAAGGAATGCAACCGCGGTACAAACAGACGCCACCGGGATTTTCCGCCGGATCGATTACAGTCACCTGCATGCCCAGGTCTGCTGCCAAAAATGCTGCGGCATAACCGCCGGGACCGGCGCCGATCACCACGAGTCCGGTTTTATTTTGCTCACTCATTTATTTACTCCATATTTTCGAATTAGCTTGGCCTGCATTATTTACAAATCTCTGTAAAACAATTTCATCAAGATTAAAACAGTAACGCTGGAAGCCTTTTCCCGGTTTAGCAGCCGGCAAATTATTTTCTGCTCTTTTTGGGTAAAAAATATTGATCTAAATCCTCAAAAACAAAAATTTCACGCAAAGACTCTATGCCGCAAAGGGATCGCAAAGAAAAAACCAAAAAAATCTTTGCATATTCTCTGCGTCTCAGCGGCTTTGCGTGCGCTTTAGAATTTTCTTTTTCAACTTCCGGTTTAGGCAGTTAACGACAACAAAAACGGCTGCTCCAATACTTCGGCTACAAAACGCAAAAACCGTGCAGCGTCAGCGCCATCGATGATGCGGTGATCGTAGGACAGGCTCAGCGGCAAAATCAGGCGTGGCTCGAATTTACCATCGATGAAAACAGGCTCCATGCTGGCGCGGGAAACCCCGAGAATCGCCACTTCCGGTGAATTGACGATGGGTGTAAAGCCGACGCCGCCGATGCCGCCAAGATTAGAGATACTGAAATTGCCGCCTTGCATATCTGCGAGTGAAAGTTTACGATCGCGCGCTTTTTGCGCAATTTCATTCACTTCAACAGAAAGCTCGATGAGATTTTTCGAATCGACATTTTTGACCACCGGCACCAGCAGACCGTTTTCCGTGTCGACGGCGATACCGATATTGAAGTATTTTTTATTGATTATTTCAAAGGTCTGCATATCGATACTGCTGTTGAATTGGGGGAATTTTTTCAGCGCTGCTGTGATGACTTTGAGCAGAATGACCGTCAGCGTCAGCTTGCCGCCGGCTTCTGCAACGCGACCGGCAAATTTTTTACGTAACGTCTCGAGATGCGTCAAATCAGCTTTGTCAAACTGCGTAACATGGGGAATCGTCGACCAGGCATAGCTCAGGTGTATTGCCGTTGTTTTGCGAATTTTGCTCATCGCATGTCGATCGATTTCTCCCCATTTCCTAAAATCAGGCAAAAGCTGTTGCGCGATTACAGTGCTACCGGCAGGTGCAGTGCGTTGCTGATTTTGCTGTTTCGAATAGATTTTCACGTCGTCGATTGAAATGCGTCCACCGTGCCCGCTTCCGGGCACAGCATTGATATCGATGCCGATTTCCCGGGCAAATCGCCGTACCGAGGGCGCCGCGGGAGCCAGATCGTGCGACACCGGCGCCGGCGTTTGCGGGGCCGGGGGCGTCGGTGCTGTGGCTGTTTTTACATCATTTTTTATCGGTTCGGGCCCTATCTTTTTCTCATCGGTCGCCGGTGTTTCTTTTTTCACAGGTTTTTCCTCTGCCGGCGCTGCTGCAGGGGCCGAGCTTTCTTCAATGATCAAAAGAGGCTGGCCGATATTTACTTCTTCACCTTCGTTGATCATCAGTTTTACCACAGTTCCGGCAGCTGGCGCCGGAATATCGACGACGGCTTTGTCGGTTTCCAGCTCGATCAGCACCTGTTCTTTTACGACTGCGTCACCGGCTTTCACTTTAATCGCCGCGACAGTCCCCGATTCTATATTTTCGCCTAATTCAGGCAACTTAAATTCTAATGCCATTGATTGCTTCCTTTGTTATTTCGTAAGCATTCAGTGTTGGAGCAACCTTACCCCTGTCAGGGGTTTCTCCGAATGCTGAACAGATACGTTATTTCATTTTTTGCCAGAAGTTACGCTTTGAGAAAGTGATTTAACCTGATAATTATTTATACAAATCGATTTGGGAGTAAACGCAATGTGCAGGTTTTGGCAAATCTCCTGCGCTATTGCGTTCCTGCGAGATAACTCATCCTCAAACTGTCATCGGGTTTAATTTCTCGGGATCAATTCCCATCTCTTGTATTGCTTTTTGCACGAATTTAGCATCGAGCTTGCCCTCACGCATCAACATGGTGAGCGCCGCGAGAGCGATGAAATTCGCATCGACTTCAAAAAATTCGCGCAAGTGACGGCGACCGTCGCTGCGGCCAAAACCATCGGTGCCCAACGATAAAAACGGCCCCGGAATCCATCTCGATACCGATTCCGGCAGGGCGCGCACATAATCCGTTGCGGCGACAAAACTGCCTTTGGCATTTTTCAACGTTGAAGTGATGAAGGGTATCTTTTTCTTTTTGTCGGGGTTGAGCATATTCCAGCGTTCGGTGGTAACCGCTTCATAGTGCAATTCTTTATAGCTGGTCACGCTCCACACATCGGCAGCGACGTTGAATTTTTCCTGCAAAAGTTTCTGCGCCTGCAGAACTTTCGTCAAAATTGCGCCACTGCCCAGCAGTTGCACCTGCAAGGGTTTCCCTTTTAATTTTGAGCGATTGAATCGATAAATCCCTTTCAGAATGTTTTCCTCTATATTTTTATCTTTTGGCATTGCCGGTTGCGGGTAATTCTCGTTCATCACCGTCATGTAGTAAAACAGCGCTTCCTGATTGCCATACATGCGTTCGATGCCGTCTTTGACGATCACCGCGAGCTCATAGGCAAAAGCCGGGTCATATGCTTTCATCGTCGGGTAGGGGTATGCCAGCAAATGGCTGTTGCCATCCTGATGCTGCAAACCCTCTCCGGCGAGGGTGGTTCGCCCGGCCGTGCCGCCGATGAGAAAACCGCGCATGCGCATATCGCTGCCGGCCCAGACAAAATCACCGATGCGCTGCAAGCCGAACATCGAATAGAAAATATAGAAGGGAATCGTGTTGACATTGTGCACCGAATAGCCGGTTCCTGCTGCGACAAATGACGATAGCGAGCCTGCTTCAGTAATCCCCTCTTCGAAAATCTGGCCGTCGGTGGCTTCTTTATAATAAAGCAGATTTTCCTTGTCCACCGGCTCGTACAATTGCCCGACATGCGAATAAATGCCGACTTTGCGAAAGAGCGATTCCATGCCAAAGGTGCGTGCTTCATCCGGTACGATGGGCACGATAAGTTTGCCGATCGCCTTGTCGTCGAGCAATTTTGACAGCAAACGTACGAAAACCATGGTTGTCGAAACTTCGCGGCCTGCCGTTCCCTCGAAAAACTCTTCGTACAATTTGGGGGTCACGCGAATGGGATGACTCTCCTGCCTGCGCGTGGGCACGTAACCGTTCAGCTTTTTGCGCTGTTCCTGTAAATATGTTATTTCCCGGCTATCGTCTTCCGGTTTGTAAAACGGCACCCGGTCGATATCTTCATCCGATATGGGAATGCCGAAACGGGAACGGAACGTCCGCAACTCGTCTTCGTTAATCTTTTTCTGCGAGTGGGTGATGTTTTTTCCCTCACCCGCCTCACCGAGGCCATAGCCTTTCACCGTGCGGGCTAAAATGACTGTCGGTGCGCCGGTGTGGTTGATTGCCGCATGATAAGCAGCATAGACTTTTTGCGGATCGTGGCCGCCGAGGCGCAAGCGTTCCAGTTGTTCGTCGGAGAGGTGTTCCACCAGTTTGAGCAGCTCCGGA
Source organism: bacterium (assembly GCA_024275575.1). Taxonomy (GTDB): domain Bacteria; phylum Zhuqueibacterota; class Zhuqueibacteria; order Zhuqueibacterales; family Geothermadaptataceae; genus Bioreactorimicrobium. Next base: position 13,291 of record JAJRYV010000041.1, on the reverse strand, counting down.
TATTTGCCGTAAAAATGCTCGCGGATGTATGCCCCGCCACGCACGATATAGCTCTGATATTCACCGTCGACAACCTCGTCCATACGTTTTACCAGCAAACCGTTTTTATCTTTTTCTAACAAAACATCCCAATCGGTGCCCCAGATGACTTTGATGACGTTCCAGCCGGCGCCGCGAAAGATCGTTTCCAATTCCTGAATGATCTTGCCGTTACCGCGCACCGGCCCGTCGAGGCGCTGCAGGTTGCAGTTGATGACAAAAATCAAATTGTCGAGTTTTTCCCGCGCTGCGAGAGAAATAGCGCCCAGGGCTTCCGGTTCGTCGGTTTCACCGTCGCCGAGAAACGCCCAGACTTTTTCACCGGCCGGTTCTTTCAGTTTGCGATCTTCGAGATAGCGATTGAAACGCGCCTGATAAATCGCCATGATGGGGCCGATGCCCATGGAAACGGTGGCGAACTGCCAGAAATCCGGCTTGAGCCAGGGGTGGGGATAAGAAGGCAGACCGCCGCCCTCGTGCACCTCGTGACGAAAGTTTTTCAAATCATCGATGCTGAACCGGCCTTCGAGAAAGGCGCGGGCGTAAATTCCCGGGCTGGCATGGCCCTGAAAATAAATCTGATCACCGCTGAAACCGTCTTTCGGCGCGCGGAAAAAATGGTTGAACCCGACCTCGTAGAGCGTCGCAGCCGAGGCGTAAGTTGAAATATGCCCGCCGATGCCGTCTTCATTGCGGTTGGCACGCACAACCATGGCCATGGCATTCCAGCGAATGATACTTTTTATGCGCCGTTCGAGCTCACGGCTGCCGGGATAAATCGGTTGCCGGTTCACCGGGATAGTGTTGATATACGGCGTGTTTGCCGTGAAGGGCAGTTTAATTCCAGCTGAAAAAACGCGTTTTTGCAACTCAGCTATGACCTCGGCGACACGCTCCGTACCACCATTTTGAATGAGGTAATCTATCTAATCGCGCCATTCCTGCAATTCAATCTCCTGTTCGGCTGAATGGATTGATTTATGATTGTTATCATCCTGCATCGAATATCCTTTTAATTAATTTAAAATATAAGCAAGTTTTATGTGTTAAGGGATTTTTATGCCACATCCAAATCATTTGCCCCGCTACAATTGATCTTAAGTGAAATCTTTGCAGAAAACAAACGAAGAAATTGAAAAATTCCATCTGTACTAAAATGACCCGGGATGTTGCTGAAATAATGATGAACCGATCAGCAGTTTCTAACCTGAATTATTGTGCAGGTTTACGCTTGCGAAATCCGGTTATCCAGTTAACTCCGCAAGCGGTAAATATGCCATCCCTCCGGGGTCCTCGATTTTATTGAGTTCGTGGTTATAATCATTGCACCCCTTTGGGCTTTTATAGCAAGACAAAGCAGATTTGATTTTTTTATCCCGAAGGAATGGCATGTATCTCAATTCAGCGTGCGCGCGAGAAGCGCTCCCTGAACTTGCCGAAGCGGAACACAATCTCCTGATGAACTTGACTTCGGCAGGCTCAGCCACCGTTGGGACCGGACGCTGAACGAGATATGGGCGCTCACGGCTTAACTTAATGACATTGAATTAACCGTGTCGAGATAATTTCCAATCAGGCAAAATGACTTTGTTGGTTGGCACACTTGTGGGGAGAGGATCACTCGATCACACCACCACCGAGGCAGTAGTCACCGTCATAAAATATGGCATATTGCCCCGGCGCAATGCCCTGATCAGCATTTTCGAGCACGACGGCAACGCGATTTTGTCCTGTCAACTCGATGCTGCAGGTTTCGAGACGCGGGCCGTGGCGCAGCTTCGTGCTCAGTTGCGTTTTGTCCGGCGGCGAGGGGATCCAGTTTATCCCGCCAACAAGCAGATTTTTCCGCGCTTGCCGGTGGTAATCATTTTTATGAACGACGTAAACAATATTCTTTTTGCAATCCTTTTCCACAACAAACCACGGCCCGCCGGAAAGCCCCAGCCCCTGGCGCTGGCCGATGGTATGAAACCAGAAACCGTTGTGCCGCCCCAAAACTCTGTTCGTGCCCAATTCAACGATATCACCGGACCTTTCACCGAGATGAAATTTGACAAATTCCGGATATTTTATCTTGCCGAGAAAACAAATTCCCTGGCTGTCCTTTCGTGATTTATTGGGCAAATCAAATTTCTCCGCCAGCTGCCGCACCTGCGTTTTATGCAAGCCGCCGATGGGAAACCAGGCGCGCGCCAACTGCCGCTGGCTGAGATAGGAGAGAAAATAGGTCTGGTCTTTCACCGGGTCAGGCGAGCGTTTGAGAAAATAACGGTCGTCTTTTCGCTCGATCTGCGCATAATGCCCGGAGACGATTTTATCAAATCCGGCGTCGATAGAATTCATAAATTCGCCGAATTTTATCCGCTGATTGCAGAGAATATCCGGACTCGGCGTTCGGCCACTTTTGAGTTCGGCAATCGTGTGCTCGACGACTTTTTGATAGTATTGCTCCTGCAAGGGCACAACTTGCAAATCGACGCCGGCTTTTTCGCAGACGGCGCGGGCGAAACGCAGGTCTTCTTCCCAGGGGCAGTCGCCGAGATATTGCAATTCATCTTCCAGCCAGATTTTGAGATAAAAAGCAGTGACGTTTTGCGCCCCTTGCTGCAGAGCAAGGTTGAGCGCCACCGAGCTGTCGACGCCGCCGGAAAGAAGAACAGCTACTTTCATCGTCAATCTATCCTTTGTTTTTTATAGGCTTTAACCTCAACCTGCACGCAGCGGGAGTGAAGTTCAGAGTTCAGTTCAATTGCTTGAGATGTGAACGGGAGATTATTCTTTAAAAAAGAAGATGGTAATAAAATGGCAAAACTGCAAATCAGAAACGCCAGTTTTTCATTTTGCAAGATTGAGAGGCGATCAAATTACGGGTAAAATTTAAAAACAAACCTGGTGATTACAATTTATGATAAAGGCTAAAAATCAAATTAATCTAATAGTAACACGATTGAACTGGCAATGATTAGTTTTATTTCACACGCTCAATATTTTCTTTTAAATCATTTGTTGATCAAAAACGATTTTTTTATAAATAAATATAGGAAATCTTATATAGAAATAATGTATTCTAACACATTAAAACAAAAGGGATTAAAAGAGTAATGATGATCGCTGGATTTATGTAAAATAATTAACTTTGCACCCCTTTGAACTTAAATTGCTTGCATTTTTTAGCCTCTTTATTGTATGTTATAATTCACAATCGATCGCCTTACCCCATGATTTTGAAATTGGAAACAGCTTATAAATTTGCTTCTGCGATTTAAATAAAGATGACAGAAAAATGCTTCCAAGACAACATGCGCACTGCAGCTACCTCGCCTCGGTATATTGCATTATATTGATTAAATATCCAGCTTCATGGTTTAAATGATTCTAAAAATTGTCAAAACCAAAATATCAAACCACATACAGTATTAACTCATTACGGGAGGAGTTATGTTTACTCAAAGTTTGTTAAAAACATGCCGCATTGCAATGCTTTTAACGCTTGCGATATGTTTGCTTTTCAGTCTGGGCTTTGCCGAAGAAGAGGGAGGCGCAAAAGTTAAAGTCACTGTTTCGGGAAAAGTAAGTGACAAAACCAGTGGAGAAGCACTGGCCGGGTCCTCGATTCAGGTTAAAGGCAAATTCGTCGGTACGGCGGCACGTTCTGATGGGACGTTCAGCTTTAGAACCGCCCAACCCATGCCCTTTACGGTTGTCGTTTCGATGATCGGCTATGGCGCCCAGGAAATAGAAATAACCGAAGCCAATGCCAATCTCGATATCAAACTGGAAGAGAAGGCCTTCATGGTGGATGAGCTGGTGGTTTCAGCTTCCCGCGTCGAAGAAAATATCCTCAAAGCACCGGTTACGGTTGAGAAAATGGACCTGTTGCAGATTCGCGAATCTGCATCGGTAACTTTCTATGATGGTTTGGCCAATATGAAAGAAATCGAAATGACGGCCAACAGCATGATCTTTTCCGGCCCTACAGGCCGTGGTGAAGGTTCTTCACACAATACCGGTCTCATTCAGCTTATCGACGGCGTTGACAATACCGGTATTGCCAACGGCAGTTTTGCTATTGGCAATATGGCCGGACTCTCTGATATCGACATCGAAGAAGTTGAATTTCTTCCGGGTGCTTCTTCTGCGCTTTATGGGCCGAATGCTTTCAGCGGTGTGCTTTTTATCAATAGCAAAAGCCCGTTCGATTACCCCGGCCTTAGCTTTTCGGTTAAAAGCGGAGCATCTAATTCAGGGTATGAACCCGCCGGCACAAATCCGCTTTATGAAGCCTCTTTTCGCTATGCCAAAGCCATCAATAATTTAGGTTTTAAATTCGTGGTTTCACAATTTCAGGCAACCGATTGGTACGCCCGCGATTTTAGTGACAAAAACGGCGTTGGCCCATCCTCTCCAGCTTACAATGGGACGAATCTTTACGGTGATGAAGTTGCAACAACCCTCGATTTTGATGTATTAGCTGGTGCACCTGCCGGTACTTTCGGCGCAGCCCGTGTTGCCCGCACCGGTTATAAAGAAGAAGACCTTTATGATTATAAACCGGCCAAATCATTTAAAGTGAGCGGTGGTTTACGTTACCGTTTGAATGAAAGCATGGAAGCCAGTTTTGACATACGTCATGGCAGAGGCCGGGCCATCTATCAGGGCACCAACCGTTATGGTCTCGATGATTTGAGTCAGACTTTCACCAAGCTTGAGTTGAAAGGGCAGAATTTCTTTTTGCGCGGTTATACACAGCGTGAAAACGCCGGCGATTCCTACGATATTATTTTTGCCGGCTGGAATGTTAACCGTACCTGGAAAAGCGATCAGCAATGGTTTGGCGATTATGCCACTACTTTTATTGGCGCTTCGATGCAGGGACTTGATGCTACGGCAGCCCACCTTGCTGCGCGTAATGCTGCGGACACCGGTCGTTTAATGCCGGGAACTGCTGAATTTGATGCTACATTAGAGACCATTATCCAGCGAAAAGATTTTGCTACCGGAGCTGGTTTTACCTCAAAATCGGGCTTCAACAACTTTGAAGCGATGTATAATCTGGCCGATAAAATCAACTTTATCGATCTGCAGATCGGCGGTAATTTCCGTTCTTATGCAGTGAACACAGAAGGTACCATTTATAGCGATAAAGAGGAAGGTATCGATATTACCGAATATGGCGTCTATGCCCAGGCTTCAAAAGGTTTAATAGATGAAAAGCTGAAAATAACCGGCTCCTTGCGTCTTGATGGTCATAAAAACTTTGATGACAAGATTTCGCCGCGTATTGCCGCTGTTTTTTCACCCAATTCCGATCATCACTTCCGCGCTTCCTATCAGTCCGGGTTCAACAACCCAATCATCGAATCCCAGTATATCAATCTGGACCTGGGCCCGATTACCCTGCTCGGCGGTACTCAAGACAATATGGACCGCACCGGTCGCAAAGATGCTGCTACCGGTAATGTTTATGCCGGCGCACTTGACCTGGGCAGCGTCCTTGCCGGAGCGCCAAAAAAGATTACAACAGCTTTCGTGAAACCGGAATACCAAACGTCTTTGGAATTTGGTTATAAAACACTCATTAATAATAATCTCTATGCAGATATCAATTATTATTATTCCAACTACAAAGACCGCTTTAAATACTCTCGGGTAATTGACCCGCTAACCGGGAAAGTATATGGTTTATATACAAATGATGACAGAGATGTCGTTATTCAAGGCGGCGGTATTGGTTTGACCTATAGTTTTAATAGTGGATATCGCCTGAATACAAGCTATTATTTCATCGAGCGAACAGGTGGGTCAGACTCCTGGCTGTCAACCATCAACCGGGCGAAGAATACTGTAAAAGTCAGCCTCGGTAATTCCCAAGTCTTTAAAAATATCGGTTTCAACCTTGCAGCACGGTGGCGTGATGAGTTCTTGTGGGCAGCTACCTTTGGCGAAGGCATGGTTGGCGGTGAATTCATTATGGACGGCCAGATTTCTTACCGCATGCCGAGTATGAACTCGACACTAAAAGCCGGTGTAAGCAACATGTTCGGTGAAAACTACACACAGATGTACGGCAGCGTTGAAATCGGCCGTATTTTCTATGTCGCTCTGAGCTACGATAGCCTGTTCTAAAATCCGTCTGAAGAAGAAACTCAAAAAGCAAGATCCAACCAGGGCCTTGCTTTTTTTTTGCGGAACGTTGTTGCAGTGATCACTTTGCCAGCATAATACGGATTTCGCGCTGGCTGATTTTTTTCTGAGGGTTGATCGATCGTGCATGCAGTATTAAAAGGTAAGGGCCGCCGGCAACAAGTCTTCTTAATTTGTCGCGCCCATCCCAAAAAAGGTCATGCATTCCGAATTGCATTTTCCCCGAATAGAGCACCTTCACCTCGCGGCCAAGAACATTATAAACCGCCAGGCGTATTTGGGCTGATACAAGCAGGTTGATAAAAATATGCGTTCCATTGAAAAAAGGATTGGGGTAATTCTGCAGAAAAGCGACTAATATATTTTGCCGACCTGAATCCACAGGAGTCTCGATGACGTCGTTTATTGCTACCGATTGCCGCAGCGCGCCGGAAAAAAGCGCAATTCGACTGTCGGCAAATTCCAGCTTCGTGTACAATTTGAACAAGTGACGGCCGCTTGTCGCGTGAATTTTAAAACTGAGTGTCTCGTTATTAAGGGAAGTCGTTTTGTGCAAAAAATATCCGGCGCCGATAAATTGATAATCAACCTTTCCCCGGTATTCCCCAGTCTCGAAAGCGCTTTCGGTTTTTAATCCGATTTCATATAACCCACTGCGATCAAATTCGATGAAAACCACGAGAGAATCTTGCAAAACCGGGGAATCGGCCTTGTGCGGTGAAACAGAAAAATGATCTGCAAAATCAGACGAGACCAGCAGCGGCTCAGCTTCGTGCTTTTGGTAAAGCGAATAAATGATTTCATCGGAATGGTGATTATCCGGCGGCATTACTGCTGTGACGAGAGGGGAAATCTTGCTCAGGTTGGCAGAATAATCAAAGGTCTGCAAAGCGAAATAATAGATTTTCCCGGGCAGAAGATTTTGAAATTGATGCTGCGTTTCATCCCGCACGATGACGAAATTTGTAAGCTTTTCAGGTGCCGGACCATACCAGACGAGATAACCGGCAATATCCGGCTCTGGGCCGCGATCCCATAAGATGATGATCGAACCGGCATAAAGCAGCGAAATTGGGCTCAGCAGGAGGAAAAAAAGCAGCCGGCAAGATATATTGAATTTCCGCATAGAAAAATCGTTAGAGTCGGTCTTTTTCAGTCTCAGCTTCTGATGGAAAAAGAATAAAACGTGAGCTCTTTATTCAAAGAGAAACGGCGTAACTATTCAGCCTGATGTTGAACCGTCAGGCTAATTTAGCTTAACCCTGATAGAGCAGGCTGAAATTTGACCGCCTTCAAGCGGGTTTTCATTTAGCCACAGGTTTCAACCTGTAGCAGCGTAGGACGCTGAGTAGTTACGAAACGGTCGCCACAAAATATTGTATTTTAGAACTATCGGAGGGGAATTTGAAAGCAAAAGGTAAGAAAAGAAATTTTAACCGAACGATTCACAAACTTTTATCATACTTAACCACGGATTGACATGGATATTCACCGATATTTTAAAACCAGCATTCAATCCGTGAATACCCGTGGCCAAATTGAGCATAGTCAGATACTAATAATGAAAATCATTTTTTCAGAATCAGAATACGAATCATGGTGGGAGTTTTATTGCCAGAATTCGAACATCATTTTACCGATATGAGTGTTTTGCTGGATGCCGCCAAAATTTTCTGCACCGGGCCCGAAGGCGAAAACCGGCACCATGACAGCCGTATGATGCCCAGTGGAAAACTGGATTTCTATTTTTTTGCGCTCGAGAGAGCCACCCATCAGCGCCATGCCGCCGGTTTCATGATCTGCTGTGACCAGCACCAGCGTTTCACTTCCCCTGGCGGCAAAATCCTGAGCCACACCGATAGCGGCATCAAAATCGAGTAATTCGGCAATCAAATAGTTTTTATTATTATCATGCCCGGCCCAGTCGATTTGTGAGCCTTCGACCATAAGAAAAAAACCCTGCTTGTTGCGAGATAAAATCTCGATCGCTTTTTGAGTCATCGTAGCGAGGTCGATTTTTCGGTCTTTTGCTTTGTTCAAATGGTTCGACTCCAAAAGAGCGACCAGCCGTTCCGGCGTTCCCACGGTGCGAAATTCCATTTCACTGTTCGCAAAAGTATAAGCCCGCATTGCGCCGAATAAATTCTTGAAGTCTTTGCGCCTGCTGCCATCTTTCCCTTTCGGTAAAAAATATCCGCGCCCGCCGCCGATGAGCACATCGACGCCCGAACTTGCAATATGCTCCGCGATTTCTTCCTGCTGATTTCGCGATTTGACATGGGCGGCAAAGCAGGCCGGTGTGGCATGAGTGACCGAACTGGTGGAAACAAGACCCGTGGATTTTCCCAATTCTTCGGCAAATTCGAGAATCGTTTTCAGGGGTTTTTTAGTTTGCGGATCAACTGAAATTGCGCCGTTATAGGTTTTATGTCCCGTGGCGTAAGCTGTCGCACCTGCAGCAGAGTCAGTGATGTAATTGTTGGCTGAATGGGTGAGCACAAAACCGGCAACTTTGAATTTCTCCAACGCCAATTTGCCTTTCATCGTTCTCGCTGCTGTGATTTGTGCCGGCCCCATACCATCTCCAATGAAAAGAATGATATTTTTAGGTATCCCGGCAAATAAAGTATGGGTGCAAAAGAGGATACAAACAATTTTTATGATTTTCTGCATTCTGTTTTTCCATATAAAAATGAATCGGTTACAGTTGTTTGTTTTCACGCTGAAGATATGCTTTATTTCTTATACAGCGCATTAAAATAAAAGATAGAGTTTAAGAGTTTTTTTTGAAAAAGGCAAGGGTGGGATGCAGAACAGCACTGTGATTAACAGTTTTTAAGCCGGTGTTTTTAAAAAATTTTCGATTTATTCTGCAAGGGAATCAAAAATTCGGCTGCCGGGAACTTGCAGCACACAGTTTTCGCCAAATGCCTGCGCCGGCGTTAAAGCACCTCTGAGAGTGCGCGCAAGTACCGCTTCGACTGCGTTGACCGCTGAAATTGCGGTGAATTGATAAGCTTCGCCGGTTTCAAGCCACGATTCGGCTGCTTCTCCGGCTGAATTTGCAACCCGGCACCAGACCTGGGAGAGCGCCCGCTCACGGGTTTTATCATCAGGGCCCGTGATGTTTTTTTCTGCCCATTTTTGCGCCAGCCTGCGCGTTGAGGCAAAAGAAAACATGCCGCGGGTGATGGGTTCGACCCAGCGGTAATGGTTGATCAAGCGGTTGGGGAAACTGGTGTAAGTCGTGATGTTTTCGATGCCTGTCGAACGGTAGGCTGTGGCCACATCCCCCCAACTGATGGGCAAGACCTGGCGTTCTTTATCGGAAAAGCGCACATGCCGGGCCTTCTTCGCTGTCGCCAGTTTTTCGATTTTACCGTTGCGACGGGCTTGTACGCCAAAGCGCAAGTGTTCAACCATCGTTTTGGCCGTCCCCCGGCTGGCGGTAGAACTGGTGTTGAAAGCGAGATGAATTTCACATGGATCAGCGATTTTTTTTGCCGTGTGCACGGCAAGGCAATCCGTGGGCACGACGTCGAAACCAACGCCGGGGATCAGGACGATGTTTTGTTTCCTCGCTTCTTCGTCATAAGAAAAAACCTGTTCGAAAACCGGGATTTCCCCGGTCACATCGAGATAATGCGTTTTTCCAGCGAGACAGGCGTGCAGCATGGGTTCGCAAGTGTGGATAAAGGGGCCGGCTGTGTGCAACACGAGAGACGACTCAGCAACGATTTTATTCAGATGATTGCCATCTGTCAGGTTCACCTCGATAATATCGAGGTTGAGCGCTTCGGCCAGCGGCAGGAGCTTTTCTTTTGAGCGCCCGGCGAGAAACGGTCGCAGTCCGCGGGCATGCGCTTCTTTGGCGATCAGCGTGCCGGTATAACCGTTAGCACCGTAAATAATCCATTTATTAGCCATCGATCCATCCTTTTATAGCGTCGCAATCAGCGTCCGGATTTGTTACGCTGAGGGCGGTATTCGTTATATTTTTCTCTTCACAAGCCGTCACCGGATATGCTGCTTCCGCCAAGCTGTACTTTTATTATCGTTTAAATATAGTTAATATAAATTTTTAGGGCAAATTATTAAAATTGCTTAAATAAAAAAGTCCGGCCTGAAACATTGACCGGACTTTTTTGCAAAATTTATATTGCAGAGATGACCAGATTATTGCATCTGTTTGCCGCGAAACATGTAAATGGCATTTTTAATCTGGTGCCCGAGTTGATGGATATGGCCGTCGCTGCCAATCATCCAGTTGGTGATACCGCTACCATCCCAGTCGACGAGGTCGAGCAGCAGACCGAGCATTTGTTCACGCTTTTCCGCCGCCGTCGCTGCAGGAATATAAAAAGCTTCGCCGCGGGTAACGTGAGTGCCGGTGCGACTGATGATATTAAACGAGTTGCTTGCAGCGCCATTATCGGTGTACAACTGCAGCGTATTCGAGGCTTCGAACTGCGAATCGGTATTGTCGGTAAGCAAGCGCGAAGTGACATTTTGCATGCCGAAATACTTGCCGTCCGACATGGTGGTTTCTAAATCGGCTATCAGTGCATCGACAGTCGTTTGAGTATCATTATAGTCTGCAGCATCGACCGGTTTATTTGCAGGATCAAATTTCAGTACCTGTACTTCACCATTATCGTTGAAATTTCGCGCAAAACCGGTGGCGGCGCCGATAAAATCGCAGAATTGGTTAAAACTTACAGTTCCACCATTTGGGTTGCTAAATGAATTTGAGATATAATAGGCCGTTTGTTCGGTGGCAAGGTCGGCAGCAGTCACCTTGAGGGTGTCGATCACGCCGGTACCGGTACGGGCGCTGGATTTGCCGAGTTCGGGAATCGCAACCATGCCGTCACCAATCCAAATTCGAATCTGTGAAAACGAGTTACCGCTGTAATTGAGTTTTGTGCTCAAAAGACCATTTGAAGTCGCCAATATTTCAGCCGGAAAACCATCGGCCTGCAAGGTGACGGCGATGTTGCTGGCATTGCCCAGCAGGTCGCGGACCCACAATTGAATATCAAGCTGCGGATTGGCCGGGCCATCTTCCAGCGCCAGATTTCTTGTTACCGGCGTTGTACTGCGAATGTAAGTAAATGTGCTGTCGCGGTAACCGGAAGCAGAGACGGTGACTGTGCGTTGTGTCCCTGACTCGGTACTCAGTGTCATCACATCCTGATAACTGTAATCACCGTTGGCATCTGTCGAAACCGAGGCCTCACTCTTCCAGCTCACGGTGGCGCCGGCGACGCCCGTACCACTCGTTACCGAGGTGATTTTGCCACTCACAGATTGTGATAGCGGCGTGAAAAAGATCGACTGGTCACTGATGACTTGCGTGTTTTGAGTAGAAATATTGATGTTGTCAAAAGTGCCGGTGTCATATTCAGCTTTGCTCCATTCAAGCCGTGCAGTTGCAGATTGGGGTGATTGAAACCAATAAGATAAATTCTTTACCAGGTCACCGTTCGCATTGGTCGTCGTTTCGTCGAGCAGCATTTCATCGCTGTTGCGGATAAATTTAACTGTCGCACTCGCAATCGGCCCGACGCCGGGTTCCGTCAGGTTGAATTCCGTATCACCGTCGATGGTCACGCTATAAGGCGTAAAACTCCAAACCAGATTTACCGTGCCGATATGCGGCATGGAATCATAAACCGTGGTCAATGTGCGGTTAAAATCTGTGTAGCCGATTTGGGAGATATTCAATGTTTTCTGCAAGCCGATATCCATCCGGCTGTTGATATAAAACGAGTTGGTGGTAAACCAGCCGTGATTATCTGTAAATGCATCCGGGGTCCCGGGAAATTGCACTGTTGCGCCCTCGACGGGATTGCCGTCTTTGGTGCTGAGCACTTCACCTTGGACGCGAAATTCGCTTTGCTGGAATTGTACGGTAATGGGGCCAAAATCCTGGGTCGCACCGGAACTCAGCGAAACCATGGTCACTTTGGTTGTAAAATAGGGATGCGACAGGCGCAATTCTGCCTGACTCATGGCTTCGGATAATTTTGTGACCGTGTAAGAGAGTTCGAAAAAAGCATCACCAGAGAGGTTTTGCGAGCTCGTTTCGATCTGATTGACAAACAAAGCTACTTTGCCGCCGTCAATCCCGCCCTGGCCGTCGCTGCCGATAGCCTGCCCTTTGATGATGAGTGAATAGGCATTGAATTGCAACGCCGGATTGATTTCCTGCGTGTTGCGGTTGCGCGTGTTCACCGGCTCCCGCACCTCGGTAAAATAGGTGAATCCATTTGCACCAAGGTTGCTGCCGACGAGTTCAACTTTTTGATTGAGCTTTGCTTGTGAATTTATCGTGTAAAACAGGTTATAAACGCCACTTGAATTTGTCGCCGAGGTCGTTTTGGTCAGGCCATCGATTTCCAGGGCCATGATCTGACCTGCCGGTAAAACCTGGCCATCACTTTTGAGAACACCGGTAACATGCAAATCAAAGACATCAAAATCGAGTGCGGCGTCAAGGGTTTCGTTGCCGTCTTTTGCCGCTTTATTAACCGTTTTGTTGACGAAAAAATCACTGTTAAAGACGATGGCAACGGTATCATCGATACCGAGATTTGTGGCACCGCCACCGATGACTGATAAAGTGTAATTCCCGGCACTGTCCGAAAGCGTACTTTGCACCAGTTGCCCCTGATGCCAGGCTTCAATGCTCAATCCATCGATGGGGTCGGTGCTGCCATTCTCCTGTACATGACCATTCAAACGATAGATCATTGCCGCGTTGTTTACGGTGAGATAAAGCCCAATGGATTGATTTTCCCCGGCAGAAATTGGTGGCAGATCAAAATTTTCTGAAATATAACCATGGGCTTCCACATAAACCGAAAATACACCACTGTTGTATTGATTGAGATCGACATTAAAGGCCACCGCACTATTGCTGGTGACGACCTCAAGAGCGTTGCCGGCATGGCGAAATTCATAGGTCGCCTGAATTGGATTGTCAAGTCGGTCGAAAGCCTGAATCGAGTATTGAGCGGTAAAATCCTCGGTCACATTGGCGTCGAGATAGGTGATGCCGTTAAGATTCGTCGGAATGAGCGTCGTATTGGTGGTGATCTCATCT
>JAJRYV010000040.1 GCA_024275575.1 bacterium | reverse complement strand
TTTCACGATAAAGTCACAGATTTTATATAATTCCAAAGACCGGCTATCTACCTGAATCAGCTCTTTTACTGGTAAATTTTCCTCATCCGGAATATCATGGGTTGCCGGAGATTTATGCTCTTGAATTTCAGGAAAATTCAAAGCATCCTCAATGATAATTGTGCTCGTCTCATCATCGAGAAATTCTCTGTGGTCAAATGTACTGACCATGGGGTGTTCGCTGATTTCTTCGTGGGAGAGATTGACTTTTGGCCTAGGCTGTTGCGTTTCGCTTGACGACTGGAAGCCTTCGAGTACTGCTTCAACCGATTGTTCAACAATTAAAAATGTGAGAGGAGAAAATGTTGAGAAGTTATTCTTTGCACTTTGGTGGAGAGAAACTAGAGTAAGCTCACCACCATGTTGGCGCACGGCCACCGTCATGGCGATGAGTAATGCCATCACGGAGATCGTGGGGAAAGGCTGATCCTGTAAATCCATGATCCAGTTTTTATAGCCATGGTCCATCTCGAGGTGGATACTCTCATAAAGCAGCTTCTGTTGCTCCGGCGATCGGAATCCGGGCCCGAGACGGATATAAACAATACTTTTATTTTCGCCAATGATTTCTAATCTAAATTCTTTATCCATGATGCACGTTTTGGTAATGAGTTTGACTGATTATATGATAAATATCGTCATGAAATATGGCTTTGAATGTAGCAAGATTGTAAGAGTTATGATAATAATCTCATCACAAGATTATACATACAACAGACGGGGTGATGGTGAGAAATTTATTGCAAAATATTTTCAAATCAAAACTCAGGTGGACCGTGTTTAACAATGTCTCTATTCTTCCTGTTTGCCCGAAAAAAAAGCCCACACGTGGTGGGCTTAAAATTTAGCATCAGATTTAATTCGCGCTTTTTCTGATCTCTTCCTTAATGCGGTCGATTTCGTATTGAGCCAGTTTGCGCCAGCCCTTGTCTTTTTTGCTGATTTGAAAATATTTAAGGGCTTCGGTATAATTCGTCAGAGATTTGTAGGCGACGCCAGCTTCAAATGCTGCCGGAGCATAATTGCGTTTTGCCTTAATCGCTGATTTGGCTGCGGCTATGGCTGCTTTGTGCTGGCCACTTAGGTTATAGGCCTCGGCGAGTCGGTAATACGGTCGTGCTGACGATTTGATCGCTACAGATTTTTTGAACGAAGCGATGGCCAGGTTCGTTTTCCGCTGATCGAGGTAAGTATCGCCGAGGGCGGCATGAGCCTTGGCATAATTCGGCTTTGCTGCAATTGCTCCCTTGAAGGCGGCGGCGGCAGCGTTATAATTTTTCTTTTTGCGCAGGATCAAACCTTTTTCATAATATGCTTTATAATATTTCGGATCAATACTTATCGCTTTATCAAAGGCTGCCATTGCCGCATCTATCTTCTGTAATTTTTTCAGGTTTGCGCCGATGCCCCAATAGGCTCTTGCATAATTAGGGTCGCATTCGGTTGCTTTTTGAAAGGCTTCGACTGCGGCCGAATAGTTGCGCAATTTATTTAGCGCCAAGCCCTTGCCATACAATGCTTTGGTAAAACAATCATCGTACTCTAAAACCTGATTGTAATACTTGAGTGCATCAGAGTATTTGCGGATTTTGTAAGCCCGATTTGCGGAATTATAGAGTTCCTTGCGCCTGTTTTCATTTTTAATTTTTTCTAACTGCGCTTGTTTTTCAGCATTTTTAGCCTCAATTTCGGCTTTTTTCCTTTCATACTCCTGAAGTTGTTTTTGGTATTCTTCCTGAGATTGGGCTTGCTGGCTGAAGGCAATTTGGGTGGTAAAAAAAACAAGGTAAATCAAAAGAACTGGGACTTTGGACATAAAACGCACGGTATTTCCTCCTTTAGAACATTACTTTGAATGAATTTGTGCGGAAGGGGGGACTCGAACCCCCACGCCCGTTAGAGCACTACCCCCTCAAGATAGCGTGTCTACCAATTCCACCACTTCCGCATTATAAAGTTCCAACGAGGCAAGGGGTTATTTTGTTGAATCCTGACTACTCGTGGTAGGATTTTGACCGGTACCTGCAGCAGGAACGGATTTTTGAACCGGAGGAAGAATGGCGGATGGGGTATTCACCACATTCTCCAATTCATCTGCAACAACACTTCCTGTAGCCTCGGAGCTTCCTGAGTCCATTTTTGATAATAGGAAGGCGAGCAAGAAAAATGCAACAGCAAGCCATGTTGTCGTTCTGCTCAAAAATGTTGCAGCGCCGCGACCACCAAAGACATTTCCCATATTGCCACCTCCACCAAAGGCGCCGGCGAGACCGCCACCTTTACTAGACTGTAACAATATAACGATAGTCATAATCAGACAAACAAGCAAGAATAAAACGAGTACTAAGGCATACATTTGATCAATTATCCCTCAATTTTTTCAGCAGCATCAACAATTCCAGCAAAGCTATCGGCATCGAGACTGGCGCCGCCAACGAGCGCGCCGTCGATATCCGGCTGCTTCAGAAGGTCGAACGCATTTGCTGGTTTGACGCTGCCGCCATATTGGATGATTAGGTTTGCAGATATTTGTTCGCTATAAAGCGATTGTATTTTCCGGCGAATAAACCGATGCACGTCTTCGGCCTGTTCCGGCGTTGCTGTCCTGCCGGTGCCGATTGCCCAGACAGGTTCATAAGCCAAAGCAATTTGGCTCATCGCTGCTTCCGGAACCTCTGCCAATGCTCCTTCAAGCTGGCTCTCGATTACTGAGAAAGTTTCTTCACTCTCACGCTGCTCCAGCGTTTCACCGATACAGACGATCGGCAGCAGCTCAGCGTTTAAGGCGGCAATCAATCTTTTATTGACCGTACTGTCCGACTCATGAAAATATTGTCGCCGTTCTGAATGGCCGATGATGACGTATTCACACCCGACGTCTTTGAGTTGTGTTGCGGAAATTTCACCGGTAAAAGCACCGCTTTCTTGCCAAAAAAGGTTTTGAGCGCCGAGCTTGATATTCGAACCCTGTAATATTTCGCCGGCAACAGACAATGAAACAAACGTCGGGCAGATAACTATTTCCGTTTTTTGTGCGGTTGCTACAGCATCTTTGAGTTCGACCAGCAACGCTTTTGTTTCACTGGCAGTTTTGTTGAGTTTCCAGTTTCCTGAAATATTTATTTTGCGCATTTTCTTTAGATCTCATTAAACCAGCGCATGCCGGCATTTGCCCTGCGACACACGCTGTGATCAAATTATACCAGACGGCTGATCAAATCGACTACGCGATTTGAGTAGCCCCATTCGTTATCATACCAGGAAATAATCTTTACCGTATCATCGCCGATTGTCATCGTCATCGAAGCGTCAAATAGCGAGCTGTGCGGATCGCCGACAATATCACTGGAAACGATTGGGTCTTCTGTATAAGCGAGAATACCTTTCAACTCGCCTTCGGCAGCTTTTTTGACTGCTGCATTAACCTCTGCTGCAGTAATTTTCGTTTGCAGCTTTGCTACCAGATCGACAACCGAACCGTTGGAAACCGGTACGCGCATGGCCATGCCGTTCAATCTACCGTTCAACGCCGGAATGACCTTGCCCACAGCAGCGGCAGCACCTGTTGTTGTGGGAATAATATTGATCGCAGCAGCACGGGCACGACGTAAATCGCTATGCGGCATATCGAGAACGGCCTGATCATTGGTGTATGCATGCGTCGTCGTCATCAATCCATTTTCAATACCAAAAGCGTCGTTGAGCACTTTGGCGACAGGAGCAAGGCAATTGGTCGTGCATGAGGCATTGGAAACGATTTTCATTTCATCGGTGAGCGTATCATCATTTACACCAAGGACAATTGTACCGTCAATTTCATCTTTTGCAGGGACGGTAAGGATAACTTTTTTAGCGCCTGCTTCCAGGTGTGCTGCAATTTGGGCGCGAGCCCGAAAAACTCCGGTCGATTCGATAGCGACATCAACACCTTTTCCCGACCAGTCCAGTTCTGCCGGATTGCGTACTGCCGAGATGGCGATTTCTTTGCCGTTCACGACGATAGAGTTTTCTCTCGCTTCAACATCACCCGGATAACGCCCGCTAATGGAATCGTATTTCAACAGATGCGCCAGTGTTTTGGCGTTTGTCAAATCATTTATCGCGACTATTTCGATATCATTATTGCCTTGTTCAACAAGCTTGAATACGTTGCGGCCTATCCGGCCAAAGCCATTAATCCCAACTTTAATTGCCATTTTGAATCTCCTCAGATGTGATAAATTTAAAGTCCTTTTTCAAAGTCAGACGTCATCCAAAAAAGACCGATGCAGTCTCATATATTTCCGGATTGACCCTTTTTATTTTACCGGTGATTTCCTGCAATGGGGTTGAAATAATATCATTCCCATGAACACCGATGAGAACGGAAAACTCGTTATTCTTGATTTTCTCTGCGGCGGCAATGCCAAGCTTCGACGCCAGAATCCGGTCCGGAACACTCGGCGATCCGCCGCGCTGGACGTAACCCAAGGTTGTGACGCGCGATTCCATGCCTGTACGTTTTGCCAGCTCAGCACCGATAAATTCACCGACGCTGCAATAATAAGTATTGCCAAGAGAATCAATTTGTGTCGGGTGTTCGCTTATTTCTGTTGCTTTTGCCCCTTCGGCAACAACAACGATACTGAATTTGCGCCGCTTGTGCCGTTTTTTCAACAGAGTCGCTATCTCGTCCAGGGTAAATTCCACCTCGGGAATCAAAATACAATCAGCGCCGCCGGCAAGCCCGGCATAAGTTGCGATCCAGCCGGTATCAAGCCCCATGAGCTCGATAACCATGATCCGGTGGTGCGATTCTGCTGTCGAATGAATCATATCGATAGCTTTGGTGGCGACAGATACGGCGGTATCAAAACCGATGGTCATATCAGTTCCAACGACATCGTTATCCACTGTGCTAGGAATACACACCAGATTGATGCCATGCTGCTGTGCCAATTCACAGGAATTGCGGATTGCTGCCTTACCGCCGATAACGATTAAATCATCGATTTCAAAACGCTGAAGATTTTCTTTAATCGTTTCAATGCCGTTTTTTACTTTAAATGGGTTTGTGCGTGATGTTCCGAGAATCGTTCCGCCGCGCGGCAAAATACCGGATACCGAATACATACTCAAAGGCTGGACATCCCCTTCCATGAGGCCATCGAAACCATTTTTGATGCCTAAAACTTCATCGTCATATCCGAGAATAAGCTTGCGCGTCACAGCGCGAATAGCAGCATTTAATCCAGGACAATCCCCGCCACTTGTTAAAATACCAATCCTTGACACGTGCCAGTTCCTTTACTTACAATAACTTTTATACTGAAAATGAGCCGGGCTCATTTCTAAATTTACGATCAAAATCAAGATTAGCATGATAACAAAAATTGTGGGTAATGTCAAGGCAAAATCACCCTGTAAATATTTTTTGTTTTATGCATTCAGCCCGGGATTTCACCGAAATCACCTACTCCTCTGCCACATTTGCCACGGGCTGATTATCACCTCCCGCATGGGCGACCGCGATGATTTGGATTTTTCTCACACCGGCATTTCTTAACTCTGCAATACAGGCGGAAGCTGTGGCGCCGGTTGTTACGACATCGTCGAGCAAAACAACCGAAGCATCGGCCAGCCGCCGCCCAAAACCGGGTTTAACGGCAAATGCTTCACAAACATTTAGCAGGCGTTCCGCCGGGTTCAGCATGGCTTGCATTTCCGTCATCTTCAGACGTTTTAGGGCATCGGCAATTTGCAGCTTTTCTTTCGCCTGAAGTATGCCACGGGCGATCAACTCACTTTGATTGAATCCACGCCATGCTTTCCGCTTTTTGTGCAGTGGCACCGGGACGATAAAATCGATTTGAGAAAAATCACATGTTTGGGCAAGGCGCAGACGCAGGTTACGGCCAACTTCCATTGCTATGGAATGGTGCTTTTGGTATTTCAAGCAGTAAATGACCTGCTGAATGCCGGCCTGAAAGTGCCAGCCGAAATGGGCGACGACCGCATCATCAGCGCCAACCGGGAGATCAATTTTTTCGGGGATGGGCGCCGTTTTTGTCTGTTGCCAACAGGCATCACACAGCCAGTAGAGTGGAGATTCGTGATACGATCCGCAAAGATCGCAGGAGGCGGGATGAAATACGGCATCAAACCCGCTTCTGATTCGTTCGGTAATCTTCAAGATTCCCCCCGGTAATCCTTAGTTTCTTTTAAACTGAAACGGCATAACAAAAGCGATCTGTGGTTCAAATCTTTTCTGAATTACGTATTTATCCCTGTCGGTATCAAACCTGTATGTCCAGACGTAATCCATATAAAATACGAGAAAGGGATAAATTTTATAACCGATTCCAGCCCGGGCGATGGATTGATTATCCAGTTTGAAAGCGTCGGAAAAACTGTCGATGCCGATGCGGTCATAGGCGGCATGCATGCTGATTTTCGGTACCGAATTCGGCACCAGCGCTTCAAGGTGCATGATACCGCTATTTTTCTGCCCGTCGAGACGCTCAAAAGTGCCGAGCACTTCAAGTGTGTTTAAAATTGAGCCGTGCAACAGGCCAAAGGTACCGTTGGTTTTTTTCGCCAGTTTTACTTTATCGATCTTGCGAACCGGGATACTGTCTTCCAGCACATAACGGTCAAGTTCATAAAACGCATCGAAATAATTGGGCAGAAATTCATCATTCAGGAAACGCCGCTCCAGTTGTGCTGTTATGCTGAAAGTGCTCATCAACCCACGCAGGGATAATTCGACACCAACTGCCGTCCCATCACCATGATCCTTGATTTTTGCCCAATCGGAATAGATAATGGTATTGAAAAGCGATGTTTTGATAATCGGCAATTCGATATCCGCGCCGTAAACGCTAACTGCGTCATCGGTATCACGCCTGCTGTCGGGATCGACGTCGGTTACATAACTGCCGCCGATGGCAAAGT
This sequence comes from bacterium, assembly GCA_024275575.1. Lineage (GTDB taxonomy): Bacteria > Zhuqueibacterota > Zhuqueibacteria > Zhuqueibacterales > Geothermadaptataceae > Bioreactorimicrobium. The sequence goes on along the minus strand of JAJRYV010000040.1, from coordinate 5,668 downwards.
TGCGGATGATGGGAATCGTGGTGTTGTAAAGTGGCCGGTAATAAACACGGCCCCCGAAAATTTCCGCCCGCCCCAGGTTGCTGGTGCTCGATTCAAAACCATAACTGCCGGCGTCGATATCCAGCTCGAGGCCAATTTTCCGTGCATCATAATTGATCATCTCATTGTTGTAGAAATTCATGATGAAACCGTGCCCGATGCGCGAGGCATCGAGTACACCGATGCGGGAGTAGAACTTGTCCCGTTTGTGGCCGTAGCGCACATAACGAATGACGCGAAAATAATCGTAACTTTCATCCCAGTCTGCATCGCGGATTTCCCCGCTATCCATATTATAACGAAAAGGGATATCGAAGCCGATACCAAACTTGCCAAAAGCCAGTTCCGGGCGCAAGCTCAAGGTCAAATAATCTTCACCATCAATGCGGGAATATCCCAGACCACCCATAAATGCACCCTGATTTGATACGCCGGGAACGAGGTTTGACTGATACTGGGCGTTCAGGGGCGATGAAACCAGCAGGGATATGAGCAAAAGGAAAAAGATTCTTTTCATGACGCAGTCCTTGTTTTAGTCCTTATTCCATATAAACTTAGAGGGAAAATTACAACAGTGAATAACAAAATGCAAGTATAATGCACGCTTTTATCTTAGATGTCGCATAAACCGGGATCAATGCGGATCAGCGTATTTGTATTGAAAATAATGGATGGCTGGATCGGTAATAAAGCATATCTCGTATACTCAAAACGGATATGCATGCCGGGGATTTAAGCCCACGCGCCCACCATGAAATCCCCGACGGGGAATATGGCGGGATTCTGCGAATATCAAGCAGGAAGTAAATTTCTCCAGGCGGATTCAATTATTTCAGCGTTGAAGCCAGATAGGGCCGCGATAATAATTGCTGAAAAATCTGCCAGCGTTTTTCAGAGTTATCGGCGCTACCGCCCTGTTTTTCAACCCAGGTGCGCACCAGGTCTTGCCCATAGTTATAATTGATTACATAACTGCGGTATTTCTCGATGAAACGCAAACGCTGCGCTGCCCGTTGCGGCACCATCAACGCATATTTCACCAGCCAGTCAATTGCCGCCTGCCGCTCCATTTTGCCATCGAGATATTGTCGCGCAGCCTCGTTGCCGGCATAACCCAGTTTACGGGTCAATTCCGCAATTGAATAATACGATTCCACGTCTTCGGGGTCAAACCCAGCCAGCGGGAAGAGTACTTTTTTTTCAAACTCGATGCGTTCACTGCCGGGGAAAGCCACCTCGATACCGAAATTTGCACTGCCTTCGGCAATCAACGATTGCGGGCTGAACAGCGGATATACCGAAATTTCCACCCACCCACGCGCCTGCACCAGGTTTTTCTCCAGCAAAGTGTTGTAGACATGATGTCCGGGATAACCCTCATGGCACGCCAGGTCGATGGCGCGATCGATATAAATCGGTAAATCCGTGTTTACCTGAATCAGGCTGTAGCTTTTGCCTTTATACCAGTTGTATGCACTCCAGGCCTTATCCGTAACATATTCCACATGAAAATCTTCCCCCTCCGGCAAAACGATGTGTTGCAGAGTCCGCTTGCGCGCTTCACTGATCGCTGCCTGAAAAACAGTATCGAGCTTTTCTTCAGGGATGATAAAATCCGCCTTGAATTCAGCGAGACGCCGGGTGATGGAACCCTGACCGGGCAGTTTGGTATTGAGCTCTTCAAGCAATTTATCAAAATACTCAGCGCTGTGCACCGGCGCCACGGCATCGTACAGGGCGGCGGATTCTGCATCAAATTTCCTCCTGTTTCCGGCGAGGAAATCGACACGGCAATCGGCAGCGACAAGTTGCTTGTCCAGATAAGCCTGACGCAATTGCCAAATATCTTCCATCGCGGCAACATCCAGCGCCGCCAATTCGGCGCGCAAAGATGAAATGCGTTCTTTAAACTGCTGCACCGGAATGCTTTGAGAATTATCTTCCTTAGCCGATCGCAAATTTTCAGGCCCATAATACGCATCGATAAAATCAGCATCGTGCAAGCCGATTTCCAACATCAATTGCACATATGCCCCGGCGATCTTATCCATTTGCGGGGATTGTGCCGGTACACAGCTTATCATCAGAAATAAAGCGGGAATTAAAGTCATTATTTTTAACATCGGTTCATCCTGTTTTTTGCTTTGAATTGGTGATTGGCCTTTTTATGTTAGCTTGCACGATAAAGCTTTGACGGTTTTCAAATAAATAAAATTAAGACAGAAAGCAACCCATAATTGACCATCACGATGTTATTATTTCAAACGAACCCCAACACAATGTGAATGATGAAAAATTTAGAGAAAACAAGACTATCTATACTTGGTATTTCAAGTTTGGTGCTGTTTTACTTTTCCGTGGAGCTGGGCACCTCGGCTGAATTCTGGCGCTATTTGTCTTTTCCAATATCGAAGCAGACCATTCTGCAAAAAGCACAAAAATCGTTGCAGGAAAAGCAGGAAACAGATTTTGAACCGAACATGGATTTTGACTTCAGCTTCGATGAGAAAACGTTGCAGTTTTTACAACAGAAGCAAGACAGTCTGCCTGAAAATCCGTTAGTGGATGTGGCCACCTGCCGTGTTGAGTTTTTTGGTAAAATCGAGGAAGGCGGGAACATCCAACTTGGCGGGGAGAACGAGAAAAAGAAAGATATAACCTATTCCTGGACCTATAATAACCGCGGTGAGGAAACAGGATTTTCATTCCCCCGGAAGCTTGCGAGCGGAAAAGAACTCACAAAGCAGGAGGCAATACAACAGGTCAAAGTTTTTCTCGCTGCGCGCGGTGTCGATAGCAGTCAGGTCAAACTGGCTTCGTACAAACAGGAATCGAAAGAAAATCAACTCTACCTGCATTTAATTTTCCAATGCGAGGTTCCTGATATCCCGCAGCTTACCCATAAATATGAAATCAGTTTCTCCGGCGGTCAGATCACCCAATTCGACACCGATTTTGAGGTGGCAAAAACCTGGTCTGACCGATATGAAAACAAATGGAACGAGTATGTGCTGATCACCATTTTTTCCATTTCGTGGCTGCTCGCGCTACTCTTTCTCATCACTTCATTTATTCACCGCTTGCGCCGGGACGAACTCGATTTGAAGCAGGGCGGCATCGCCGGTGTGTTAATGTTCGTCATCACCTTTGCCATGATTGCACTCGGTGCCTACCCGAGCACAAGCGGCATGTTGATCGGTGGTTTTTTCGGCGGCTTTTTTATCGCCCTCGCCTATTCAGCGCTCTTCGTCACCGGATATTCCATTACGCGGGAGCAATTTCCCGCAAAGATCGAAACGGCAGATCTGATTCTCTGCGGCAGTTTGCACGTCCATGAAATCGGCGCAGCCATGCTGCGTGCATTGTTTTTTGGCGGATTATTGCTCTTTCTTCTCACTGTTTTGCAAAAGCTCTCCGAATTTTTACCGGCCGTGCAATTCATCCCGAAAACAGAAGATTTCTGGATTCTCAATTTTAACCGGCAAGCCGTCGCAGGTTTTCTCAATAAACTGGTTAAAACCAGCTTCATCGTCGGCATATTTTTCGTTTACCTGCCGGCCGCGATAAAAAGCAAAATCGCAAAAAGCAGACACTACTATTTTGCCCTGCTCGCTATTCTGCTCATCGCCCTGTTCAGCACAAATTTCAAACCCGACTTGTTTGGATTTATCATCGCCCTGCCGCTCGCAGCGCTGGCTGCCTGGCTGATCATTCGCTACGATACTTTGACAGCCATACTCACAGGTTTTATCTACTATATTGGCTGCGATCTAAAATATCTCAATCTCGAACCCGCTGGTTTCAGCGGTGCTTATGGCCTGGCCCTATATAGCACAGCCGGACTTTTTCTCCTTGCGGCGATTTATTTTGTCTTCCGTGGCAAACCGGCGGCAAAGCTCCAACATTATGTTCCCGAATATGTCAGCCGCATCGCTGAACGCGAACGCATGCTGCAGGAGCTGGAGATCGCCCGCGACGTGCAAAAGCGCTTTTTGCCCGAACATGTACCAAGCTTTCCCAGATTGGAAATCGCCGCCATCTGCACACCGGCGATGGAGGTCGGCGGCGATTATTATGATTTTATCAAAACCGACGAACGCCATTTCAGCGTCGTCATCGGCGATGTATCCGGCAAAGGCGTTTCCGCAGCGTTTTACATGACTATGGCCAAAGGCATTATTCAAACGCTGGCGCGCAATACCTGGCGGCCACGGCAAATCCTGATAGAGCTCAACGAAGTGTTCTTTAATAATTCACCGCGGGAAGTTTTTATCAGCGTCATCTGGGGTGTTTTTGATGTGGTTGCAAACAAGCTTATTTTTGCCCGTGCGGGGCATAATCCACTCATTGTGCACAAACATCAAACGCGGGAACCGGAATTCCTCAGCCCGAAAGGTCTGGGCATTGGTCTGGCCACCGGGCAAGTCTTTTCAAATGCCATCGAAGAAAAAGAGGTTCCCATCGCCGATGGTGATGTCTTTATTTTTTACACCGACGGCATCTCGGAAGCGATGGACCAGCACGGTGAGGAGTTTAGCGAGCAACGGCTCATCAAACTGGTGAACAAACACGCAAACCTGAGTGCGGAAGATATTCTCGCGGCGGTCAAATCTGAAATTGACACCTTCACCGGCGCCGCACCGCAACACGATGACTTTACAATGGTTGTGGTTAAAGTCGTGACGCCGAAATAATTGTTTTTCTGAATGGCCCCCAAAAATCGTGATCGGGTTCTATAAATCTCGTAACTGCTTAGCTACCCACTTGCCATTGCGGGCTTAATCTAAAAGTAACCGGCTTATGAAAATTCTATCTTTTCAGGGTAATCTTTTAAAAAACAATACTTGTTTCACAATATTAGAATGATAAATCACAAAACAGGGGCAACTCATCCCCCATATAAGCAGCGTCACCAAAATCTGAATTTATCCGCAAGCTATTTTCCACTTCTCCGGCAAAACCCGTCGAATTATTGCTACATATTTGCAACAGGCGGTTTTTTACCTTGAAATATCGCGATTTAAATGTAAATTTATCTCTTTGGTCTCAACCTGAGACTAATCCTGCTGATTATTGTTAGAATAATATGTGTCCCGTTTACGTTTACCGGAGACAACTCATTTTATTATGATTTCAAATTGGTTTTAATGATGAAAAATCTCTTCCATGCCATTCTGTTGTTATTCTTCGTTGTAATTCCCCATGCCGGCGCCCAGGAAATTATGCCAGTGAATGAATGTCGTCCGGGCATGATGGCAAAGGCGCTTACGGTTTTCAGCGGCACAAAAATCGAAGAGTTCGATGTTGAAATCGTCGATATTTACCGTAATTTTTTCCCCGGCCGTAATGCCATTCTTATCAGACTACACGGGGAAAAAGCGACCTTTGCCGGGCCTACCAGCGGTATGAGCGGCAGTCCGGTCTATTACCAGGATAAATTGATCGGCGCCATTGCTTATTCGTTTTCAAATTTTGTCAAAGACCCGCTCATGGGCGTGACACCGGCAGCGGAAATGCTGGAAATCTTAGATTGGCAGGCGATTCGCAGCCGGGAAAACGGGTTTGCCGGCATTTTCTCCATCGACAAAACCCTTGCCGCTGCCGTAGGCGCTGCCGATCCTTCCTGGGA
>JAJRYV010000039.1 GCA_024275575.1 bacterium | reverse complement strand
CGGCTTTAACGCGATCGATGCGGTCGCGCAATTGAGCGTAGGCGACGTCCATATCCGTGCCTTTGGCAAATTCGATGAATGTCCAGCAGCCATTGGTAAAGCTGTTGGTTTGCACGCGCCGCACACCACTGATGGTGCGAATCTGCTCTTCGATGGGTTTGGCGATCTGCTCCTCCACTTCCTGTGGATTGGCATTGGGATAAGGGGTCCAGACACCGAGAAATTTCGGTGTAAATCCTGCGGGAAGGAGTTCGATCGGAATTTGTGTAAAGGCAATAAAACCAACCACAAGCATCGCCGTCAAACCCATCAGGACAGTGATTGGACGGGTGACCGAGAAACGCGGTAGAAAACTGTTTGATTCGCGACCCATGACTATTTCCTTTTTCAGGCACAAAGCAGGGGCTCGGTGCCGGTTTAATTTGGTTTAATCATAAAAATTTGAATAGATGATATCAAAAAAAGCTATTTTTTAAACACCTCACGCAAAGACGCAGAGCACGCTAAGTTTTTTTGCCTGCTTTGTGTCTCTGTGTGAGAACTATTCAGGCTAAAAACGCCGCAGTAAATTTATGCCCTGCGATCGACAAGACTGTAAACCGTCGGAATGACGATCAGTGTGAGCATCGTCGAAACGATCAGCCCGCAAATTACGGTGATGGCCATCGGCGTGCGAATTTCAGCGCCGTCGCCGGCACCGATCGCCATGGGCAGCAGGCCGAGCACAGTCGTCAAAGTGGTCATAAAAATCGGTCGCAGACGCGCCTTGCCGGCTTCGATGATGGCTTCGGTTTTTGCCATCCCGCGATCGCGCAATTGATTGATATAATCCACCAGCACAATGGCATTATTAACCACGATACCGGCGAGCATTATCCCACCAAGCAAGACGACGATGCTCACGGGAATGTTCAAGATGAAAAGCCCGAGCACAACACCGATCAACCCCAGCGGAATAGTGAATATAATCACCAGTGGATGTATCAGTGATTCGAACTGTGAAGCCATGACGATGTAGACCAGAAAAATGGCCAGCGCCAGCGCCAGTTGCAAACTGCCGAGGGAGGTTTCCATTTCTTTGTTTTGCCCTGCCAGCTCGAAAGAGAAATCGACCGGCATCGGTGTTTGTTGTAGAACCTGAAAAATATCAGCGCTAACACTGTGCAGATCGCGGCCGCTGACATTGGCGCTGATAACGGCGGTGCGCTGCTGATCGACGCGGCGGATTTCAGAAGGCCCTTCGTTGACGCGAATTGTCGCCACGGCTTCGAGTGGAATAGCCCGTGGTGAACCCGGATTGACGATAATTCGGCGCAGGTTGGCAATGCTTTCCCGGTCGGCTTTGCGTAACTGAACGAGGATGTCGATACGTCGGTCACGCTCTTTAAATTCGGTCGCCACATCACCGCGAATTTTATTGCGCACGATCGAGGCGACGTCGCGAATATTCAAATGGTATTTTGCCAGCAGGATGCGGTTATAAAGAATCTGCACCTCCGGATTGCCGCGCTGGATATTGGAGCGAATATCGAACAGGCCGGCAATATCAGCCAGTCTTCCTTCCAAATCCTGCGAAATATCTTGCAGCTTTTGCAAATTATAACCGTGGATTTGTACTTCGACCGGCGTTTTAAAACTAAACAGTGTTGGCCGGGATATCTTCCACGCCATGCCGGAAAAGCCGGCCATTTTCTGACGCAGGTCAGCGATGAGCGTTTCTTCCGTATCGATAATCGATTTTTCCCGTGTTATGGTCACGGTTAATTTTGCCGTATGCTCGCCTTCTTCACTTGAAGTGTTTGCCATTTTATCGGTTCCGGCAACTGCAGCCACTTTGGCCACGCCGCTTTGCCGGCTCATATAATCCTGGATGCCGATCATGCGAGCATCGGTTTTTTCCACTGGCGTACCCACAGGCAGCGCAACTTCCAGATTAAACTCGCCCTGATGCACTTCCGGGATCAGTTCACTACCCAGGCGTGGTGCAAAGTAAAACAAGCAGAGCAAAAACAACAGCGCCGTCGCGCCCAAAACCAGCAATTTATTATCGAGTGAATTTTTTAACAAAACCGGATAAGAACGTTCAACAAAACCATAGCAGAAGTTAAACACGTGAATGACGATTGCAGTCGGAACGGCAAATATTAATTTAAGCAGAATGGCGATCGTTTTAATCAGGACGGTGATGATGGTAAGAACCGTGTGAAGAATCTTGCCGATTAATTCCAGCAGGAAATGGATAATGAATTTCAGCAGGGCAAATACCGGTAAAACCAGCATCACGGCTTGCCAGATTTTCTGCGTGAGTCCTCCTGAGCAGAATTTATCTCGCCGGTTAGCCAGGCTTCTGAATAACTCGGGAACACTTTCAAAACGCAGCAAAGAGGTCCAGATTTCTTCGACAAATGAGAATTCACGCCAACGTGCTTGCTGCGCGAATTCTATCAGACGTGAGCCGATTGAAGGATTTATTTTGCGAAAATAAAAGATCAGTCCAAAGACCGGTGAAATGAGAGACAGGATCAGCAGGATAATAGCTTTCGCTAAAACGAGCAGAAAAGCAGCGAATAGTTTGGTCGTTTTGACGAGGAATAACAACAATGTCATCGCCAGGGCGTGCAAGCCGGCAAGGCCCTTTTGCCAGTACGAAACCTGCGGAACACGCGCCAGAACCTGCTGCAGGTCTTCTTCCGATTTAAAGTGTAGAATATTGCGGCTTAAAACTTCGCTCAATCGCGCTTGCGAGCTAAATTTTCGCATATCGCGGGATGATAGCATCGGGATGAGAAAGAGTGCCACGGCGAGAGAAGCGAGCAGGGAAAAGACGACGGTAAGCGCCATATCTCCGAAAATTTGCCCGGCGACGCCCTCAACAAATACGATTGGGAAAAAGACGGCAATCGTCGTCAGCGTCGAGGCAAAAACAGCGCCGCCCACCTCGCTGACGCCGCGGATCGTCGCCGGTATCAGTTCATCGCCTTCATCGCGGCAACGAGCGATACTCTCCAAGACCACGATTGAATTATCTACCAACATACCTATGCCGAGAGCCAAACCACCGAGGGACATGATGTTCAATGAGACTTCAAACATTTTCATCGGAGCAAATGTAGCGACGATAGAGATGGGAATCGCAATGCCGATGATGAGCGTGGCGCCGAAATTCCGCAGAAAAATAAACAATACGATAATCGCCAGCAAGCCGCCGATTTTAGCGGTGTTCATAACTTCATCAACTGAGTTTTGGATAAAGATCGATTGATCGGAAAGGATTTCGATTTTGATGTTGTCCGGTAGATTGTTGGCAATGAAATTGGTCATGCGTTTTTTCTGCAGGTTATCGCCGCGGCCGCCGTCCTGTTTGCTCTTGCTGTTTGTCGGTTCTTCTTCTTTTTCGGCTTTCTTTTCTTTTTCCGTCTTTTCCACGTGTTCTTGCAATTGCTTCACAAACGCCTGCTGATCCGGTGTACCGAAAACGATATTTTTAACCCGCTCGGCTACCGTAACGATGTTTTCATCCGCTTCTTTATAAACTTCGATCTCGACACTTTCTTCACCGTTGATGCGGGTGATAATTTCACGCTCTTTGTTTGTGCGCACGACACGGGCGATATCCTGAACTTTGATTTCCCGGCCGTTAAAATTCCCCACGACGACGTCGGCGATCTCTTCCACTGTTTTGAATTCATTCAGCGTACGAACGAGATATTCGGTCTCACCTTCCTTCAAATTGCCGCCAGCCAGATTGACATTTTCCTGCTGCAAACGTTGCTCGACCTGCTGAATATCAATGCCGATAAGCGTCAGTTTCTGCTCGTTCAATTCGACGCGAATTTCCTCTTCCAGGCCGCCTTTCACTTTGACGGCCGCAACGCCGGGCAATGTTTCGAGAATGCGTTTGATGCCTTCTTCTGCACGGTAACGCATGCGCGTCAGTGATTTATCACCATACAAACCCAGGCGCATGATGGGATCGAGTGATGGATCGTAGCGCAAAATGAGTGGCCGTTCTACATCTTCAGGTAGAAAAACCTGATCCAGTTTTTCGCGCACATCCGAGGTGGCGCGGTTCATATCCGTATCCCAGGTGAACTCGAGTTTCACATCAGAAAGCCCGGCTTTGGAGATCGAACTGATGCTCACGAGGTTGCCCACCACCCCCAGCGCCTGTTCGATGGGGCGTGAAATGCTGGTTTCAATTTCTTCCGGCGCCGTGCCCGAGTATTCCGTGCGCACGGTAAGAGAAGGATAGGAAATATCGGGCATGAGGTTGACTGCGAGCTGTTTGTAGGAGATGAATCCAAAAACACAAACACCGATCACCATCATTAAAATCGCCACCGGTCTTGTGGTCGTAATAGCAAAAAAACCACCATATTTTTTATTGGTCATTGCCGGATTGTTTTTCTTTGCCATGATTTGAGCCGCTCCCTTTGAATTGGCTTAAAATGGAATTTTGATACACATTAAAAAAATTAAACAGGGCTGGTAGGCATAAAAAAAAGCGGAGCAGGAGTCACGCGGGTAGATCAGCACATCAACTCTGAACTCTGCTCCGCTACGTTTGTTTCAGCACAAAATTATGAGCGTTCCGACACGATTTTAACTCTGGTTTTGTCTTTCAAACCGGACTGGCCGACGACGATAATTTTATCATCTGCTTTCAGGCCTTGCAGCGCTTCGACGAATTCATAATTTTGGAAGCCGCTATTGAGTTCGGTTTTATAAGCAACACTATCGCGAACGACGTAGACATTCATCGTTTCGTTTTCATAAACGATCGCTGTCTTCGGCACCAGCACCGCATCGAGATGGGTTTCAGTGATCACGTGCACGTTGATGAACATACCCGGCCGCAGTTTATCGGATTGATTGCGAATCCCAACCGTCACCTTGAAAGTACCGCTGGCAGGATCGACAACCGGGCTAACACGTTTGACTTTGCCGGCAAATTGGTGGCCAGGCATATGATCGGACATGACGAATGCTTCCTGACCGCGGTGAATCCTGCCGATTTCTTTCTCCGGCACATGAATCACAGCGATGATTTCCCGGGTGTTGACAACACTGAACAATTTGTTGGCAGGTTGCACCCGGTCGCCAACGCGCACGAGTCGTTCGCCGACGACGCCGGAAATCGGCGCTTCGATACGTGTATAATCGAGATTGAGCTTCGCTTGTTTATAGGCGATTTCAGCGCTTTCCCTGGCGAATTTCGCCTGTTCGAACTCTTCGATGCTAAGCAGGTTTTTAGCGTACATTTGTTCAGCGCGGGTAGAGGCATTTTTTTGCTGCAAAAAATCAACTTTCGCTTTTTGCTCCGCCAGCGCATATTCATCGGCTTCGAGGGTGGCGAGAGTTTCACCTTTTTTTACCGTTTGCCCCTCTTCTACCCGGATACTTTTCAAAACACCCTGTACCCGTGAATAGACATCAGCCATGCGCTCCGTTTCGAGATTTGAGCTTAGCAGAATGAAGGATGAAATCTCGCCGATTTTTAAACGGGTGACTTCTACCGGAACAAGGTCGCTGTCTTCTGTTTTCTTATCTTTGCCATCCTTATCGCGTGCTGCGACTGAATCGGCATCTGCTTTTGCTGCCTTGTCTTTTTCCTCGCTATGCGCGTCCTGCCGGCTACAGTTGAATTGAGCCAAACTAAACAACAGCGCTAATCCGTAAATTAAAAACCGAACTTTTGTGTTCATTTCCTCTTTTCCCAAATTTAGATAAGGTCGATTTCCCATTTTCTGCACCTGTTACGGCATGTGTAGAAACTTGTTGCAGTCATTTCCAGGAAAGATAATTTTTTTGAAAATCTGCAGGGTGAAATGGGATGCATCGGGAATCAGACCGAAAGTGTATGAAAGATACTGCAATGAATAGAATGAGTGACGGATGAAAAAGTTTCAAATTGTATGTGAAAGCGCAGCGGTATTACAAGACAAAAATTGCAGAAATTCAGTTGAAAAATGCAAAGAGTTTTGGTTCCGCCGATCAGATTGAAAAAGAATTATCCGCATGCAATGCGTAAATCATTTCCATCAGTGATGCTGTAGCGAGCGCCGATATGCCGGCGCCAAAAACCTCATGCGGCAGGTTGCCGCTGCGATATGGGGCAAAAAAGAGATGCCCGGAAGCAACCGTCAATTTGAACAGATCATCAAACAGAGAGATCAAATCTTTGCTTTTTTCACCGTTTTTTAATGCGGCAAGAATGTACAACTTCGTCGCCCAGAGTGAGATATTGCCCTGGTCATTAAACAAAAAGAAATCCCCTTCCCCGGTGAATTTTTCCCCCATAAATGCGGGATGCATTTTTTCCAGCGTGAGCACACCATAGGAGGTGCACAGTTTTTTCTTCGCCAAGTTGAGAAGTACTTGGTTTTTTTTCTGGCTCAGCGGTGAGAAGGGCAATGCCAGGGCCTGGAGCTGAGCAGAGCGAAAGCTATTGTCGATCATGCTGTTTTCGATGCTGTCAGCGAGATAGCCGCGATCATTCAACCAGAATTTTTTGAGAAAATGTTTGTGGAATTTTGCATGCATGGCTTCAAGTTTAACGATGCCGTCTTTTTTCCCGAGCCGCGAGGCAATGTCCAGCACAATACACAGGGCGTTATAAAAAAGCGCCTGAATCTCCACCCGCTTCTCGCCGCGTGCCGCAATGTTCCACCGCACAAACCCATTTCCCTTTTCCGATTTTACACTCGTATCGATCACCAGCAAACTGTCATTCTCATCGATGTAACAACCCTTGATTGCGCCACGTGCATAGGCATTAAAAATCGACAGCAAAAACGGGTACTCTGCAATGAGAAATTGATCATTTTTTTCCACCAGCCAATGGGTGAACACCGCATTGCAATACCACAAACCAGCCTCAACTGCGACACCGTTTTGCAAAGGATTGGTTAGCGATTGAATCACACCATTTTCCGCATTACTGCGTACGCTGCGTAAAATCTGTCGCGATTTTTCGATATTGCCGGGGCAGAGCAAGAGACCCAGCGTGCATTTCAGCATATCACAGATTTTGATTTTCGGTTGTGGAAATGAACTGACCAGCGCCAGATGGCTGCGTGTTTTTTTTGTCGGTACATCCACTAAATAAGCGGCAGCAGAAACGGCATGCGAAGCGATTAACTCACTCCCTGATTTTTTCGCAGCCAGCTCGCGAATTTTCAGACGCCGGGCTATCTCCTGTTCGAGTTTGCTTTCTGCCCCGGCTGCAGGTGCGGCCGTCAGACCGATTTCAAATGTTACGGGTTGCCCCGCTTGCAAGAGAATTTCAAATGCAAACGGCTGATAATACAGCGGTGCGTGGCTGTCTTTTTTTTGCTGCCAACAGTTTGTCTCGAGTATTTCCACAGCTTCTTCGCTGTGGAAATACAGCCATGCATCACCTTGTTCATCGAGATTAAACGCCGCGCCGCTGGTGGTATATTTGCGCGCCAGGCGCCAATCGCTAAATGTCTCCGCACCGTTTTTTAATGGAATTGACGGGCAAAAACGAACCGCCACTTCATGGCTCGATTCGCTCAAAAGATAGCGTAAAAACAAGCTGTTTTTTCCGGGCAACATGTACAGCATTTTTTCGACTGAAAAAAACGGATTAAAAAACTTAAAAACCGGCAACCCCTCGATCGTATTATATTCCGTTTTCCACAAATTTTTATCGGGTTCCGTGTAACCCACAGATACCCAGTTCCCCTGCCAGTGCACCTGATCGTGCAACCGGTGAATCATGGCGCGTATTTGCAGGGGTGGTTTAACGGGCAAATAAAAAAGATGACAATCCTGGCTGGTCGATTGCGGTTGAACATCGAGGCAGAACCCGCCGATTCCATTTGTGACGAGCCATTTTTTTTCAGACAACCTTCTCTCCCGGGGCTAAATCCAACGCAAACCATCATTCATTTTTGATGGTTACTGCTGACAACCTTTTTCTCCTATTCTTTAATTTTACCTGATTCTGCGACAAATGAAGAATTATTTACAAATACAGAGCTGAAATAAAGAAAAATGATGCAGCGGGATATGCCATTTCTATTGCTTCTTTTGCGAAGAAATACTACTATTGCGACAATTGAAAACAGGAGATAAAATTGCATTTTAAAGATAAACTCGCAGCCATCCAAAAAGAGAAAAAAAGTCTGCTTTGTATCGGTCTCGACCCGGAAATTGAAAAATTACCACCAGCCATTGGGCAAAGGAAAGATGCCATCTATGTTTTTTGCCGTGAAATCATCAATGCAACAGCGGCGTTTGCAGCAGCATATAAAATCAATTTTGCGTTCTTCGAGCGTTTTGGCGCTGAGGGCTGGCAGACGATGGAAAAGATTGCGGGTGAAATCCCCGCCGGCTGCCTCAGCATCGCCGATGCCAAACGTGGCGATATCGGCAACAGTGCGAAACATTATGCCGAAGCCATTTTCGGTAGACTCGGGTTCGATGCTGTTACAGCGAATCCTTATATGGGCAAAGACAGCGCCGAGCCATTTTTAGATTGGAAAGACCGTGCAGTCTTTTTTCTCGGCTTGACCTCAAACCCGGGTGCGATTGATTTTCAATTTTTCCAGCAAAATGGACAGCCGTTGTATGCCGCTGTTGCGCAGCATGTCGAACAGTGGAACAGCACCCACGACAACTGCGGCCTCGTCGTCGGTGCGACGAAATCGGAAAAACTGCGGCAAATCCGCCAGATTGCTCCCGGCCTGACTTTCCTCATTCCCGGGGTCGGCGCACAAGGCGGCACGGTTGCAACTGTGCTGCAAAATATCGGTGACAGCAACGCACTGATTTCCGCTTCACGCAGTATAATTTATTCCGGCAGCAACGATGATTTTGCAGAAGCGGCAGCGGCTGAAGCACGACGCCTGCAAGCAGCGATGCAGCCATTTATAGCCTGTTAAAAGGCACAAATTTTTTTTGACCAGGCCCTTAGCTCCGCGTCTTTTTTGGACGGCCTTCTGAAGAATGGTGTCAAGAAGTTTTATAAATTTTCCCTTTAAAGCAGCGACTTTTCACAGAATAATTATTTGATTAATCAGGCATTTTAAAATTAAACACGGATTGAACGGAATAATGCGGATTAACACTCGTTCAGCATGCGTGCGAGAAGCGCTCCCTGAGCTTGCGAAGGCGCGTTTCGGATTTAAAAAGATTGTTTATGAATAAAAATTTCAGCATCACCGTACCGGGTTCGACATCGAACTTGGGCCCTGGTTTCGACACCCTGGGGCTTGCGTTAAAGATATACTTGCGTGTGAAGGTCACGATTGAAGCGCAAATTACACACATCGAAACCAGCGGCAAGGGGGCCGCGGGTTTGCCGCAGGATGAGAGAAACCTGATTTATAAAACTTATCAACAGGGCTGTCGATTCCTCGAAGTGCCTGATCAACCTTTGAGAATAAATGTACATAACGAAATTCCGCTTTCACGCGGTCTGGGTTCCAGCGGCGCAGCCGTCGTTTGCGGTCTGGCCATCGCCAATGAATTGAACGGCAAAAAGCTTTCGAATCAGCAACTCGCTGAACTGGCGACACACCTCGAAGGGCACCCGGAAAATGTCACGGCTTCCTGCGACGGTGGTTTCACTGTCGGTTGTTTGGCTAACGATCGGTTGTATCATTGTAAAATCATGCCGCCGCCGGGATTGCATGCTGTGGCATTGATACCGGACATTGAAATTTCTACCCGTGAAGCACGCCGGATGCTGCCGGAATTTATCCCCTATTCGTCTGCTGTTGCCAATATTCAGCGCGCCGGATTATTGGTCGCTGCGATGTCAAGCGGTTGCTTCGATTTCTTGCGTGAAGCCGTTACGGACGGGCTGCATCAGCCGTTTCGCAAACGGCTGATCCCGGGGTTCGATGAGATTTTAGCTGCCGCATACAGCGCCGGCGCCCATGCCGCTTTTTTGAGCGGTTCAGGCTCGACCATTCTTGCATTCGTTAGTGAGAATGCGGAAGAAGTTCGCGCCGCGATGATCGAAGCAGTGGAGCCGTTTAACTATTCAGCTTCGGCACAAATTCTCGAACTTGAATCCGAAGGTGTACGTATCGCCAGGCTGTAATCTATTTTACTTATAATAAAAACATGGCTTAATAAACAGTTACAGTAATTCTAAATCAAAAACGTGGAGAATAACTATGGTTGGTGAATTCCGCAATGAAGCTGTCCTCGATTTTAATGTGCCTGAGGATAAACAGAAAATGGAGGCGGCCCTCGAATATATTCGCTCGCAGTTTAGTCGCGAATATCCTTTGCATATCAACGGCGAAGATGTGACAACCGGCAATTTGTTTAAATCATACAATCCGGCAAATAAAACCGAAGTTATCGGCACATTCCATCGCGCCGGTAAAAAAGAGGTCGACATAGCGATGGCGGCAGCGCTGCAGGCTTTCGAAACATGGAAAAATTTCGATCCTGAAGAACGCGGAATTCTGCTGTTGAAAGCAGCGAATATCATGCGCCGTCGCCGTTTCGAGCTCAATGCCTGGATGGTTTACGAAACCTCGAAAAACTGGATCGAGGCTGATGCCGATACTGCCGAAGCTATCGATTTCCTCGATTTTTACGGTCGCGAAATGCTACGTCTGAGCGAACGGCAGCCGTTGACGGATAATCCCGGCGAATTCAACAAAATGATTTACATTCCCCTGGGCGTCGGCGCGGTTATTCCGCCGTGGAATTTTCCCAACGCCATTCTTGTCGGCATGACCAGCGCCGCGATCGTCACTGGCAATAGTGTTTTGCTCAAGCCTTCCTCGGATTCACCCTGCACCGGTTATTGCCTGGTGGAAATTATGCAGGAAGCGGGCATCCCGGCGGGCGTGCTCAATTTTATCCCCGGCGCCGGCAGTGAAATCGGTGATTACATCGTGCAGCACCCGAAAACGCGTTTTATCGCCTTCACCGGTTCGATGGAAGTCGGCCTGCGCATCAACCGCCTTGCCGCGCAAACTTCCGAAGGCCAAATCTGGATCAAACGGGTCGTCGCAGAAATGGGCGGCAAAGACGGTATCGTCGTCGATAGTGAAGCGGATGTCGAAGCCGCCGCTGAGGCAACCGTGGCCTCTGCTTTCGGTTTTCAGGGACAGAAATGCTCCGCCTGTTCTCGCGTGATGGTCGACGAAAGCATCTACGACGATTTCTGCGAACGCATCGTTGAAAAAACCAAAAAGCTCACCATGGGTGATACCATCAATCCTGATAACTACATGGGCGCCGTTATCAATAAAGCATCCTTCGACAGCATCAGCAAATATATTGAGATCGGCAAAAAGGAAGGCAAACTGCTCATCGGCGGCGAGGGTGATGATTCCAAAGGTTACTTCATCCAGCCGACGATTATCAAAGACATCGCACCGGATGCGGTGATTTCACAGGAAGAAATCTTCGGGCCAGTGCTGGCGGTCATCAAGGTTAAAGGCATGGATAACGCCATGCACGTGGCGAACAACACGATTTACGGATTGACCGGCGCCTTCTTCTCGCGCAACAAAGGGAAAATCACCCGCGCCAAAAGGGAGTTCCACGTCGGCAATCTCTACATCAATCGCAAATGCACCGGCGCCCTTGTCGATGTGCATCCGTTCGGCGGTTTTAACATGTCCGGCACCGACAGCAAAGCCGGCGGCCGCGATTATCTGCAGCTTTTCATGCAGGCAAAAACCATCACTGAACAGCTCTAATTGATTTCATCTTTAAAAAGGCGTCTCATTTGAGGCGCCTTTTTTTCTGAAAATGCGTAGCGCCTTCAAGCAATGCAAGCACGCCTTTTTTACCTCCTGTCCGGCCCGGTGATGTTATTTTCACCCAATCTTGTAATTAAAGAGCTGCGAAATTCCATTCCTGAAATTCAACCAACCTTTCAGCGCGAAATTCACAACAGAAAAAACCATCTGTCATTACATCAATTTATCATCATAAAAAACAATATGTTATTAATCTGAATTGTTTGCAGGTTTTAAAAAATCTTGCTGAAAAAAGAGCATTGTTCAAGTTTTGGAATCTCTGGCACTGCCCTTGCCAGAGCAGCTACACCTTTCACCGTTTTCATTAAAAATAAAAACCAACTTTTGAAATATTGGAAAGCGTCTTCACCATGACTGCACTACTCGCAACGCTTTTTTACGTGCCGGCATTATTTGCCGCTGTTGAGACGGAAATTACCTGGAGCGCCAACTCAGAATCTGATCTCGCGGGTTACAAGCTTTACATTGGCAAAGCGCCACGGCAATACACACAAGTGATCGATGTCGGCAAGCAACCGGGTTATACTTTCTCCCTCACCGAAACCGGCGTCACTTATTATTTTGCCGTGACAGCCTATGACAACGCCGGCAATCAAAGTGATTATTCTGAAGAAGTCACCGCAATCGTTGAAAGCGACGGCGACGGTGATACCGACCCACCGACCGATCCGGTTGCAGCTGATCAGAAAGTTTATAATTTCCCCAATCCATTTATCGCCGGTGTGCAGGAAACCCGCATTCGCTATGCGCTGGAATCAGCCGGCCCGGTAACGATCGAAATTTTTAACGTCAACAACGAGCTGGTGCGCACCCTGGAAAATGCAACGGAAAAAACAGCCGGGATTCACACGGAGACGGCGTGGAACGGGCAGACGGAAAACGGCAAAAACGTACCACAAGGGGTCTACTTCGCCCGCATTTTAACAGCCGACACGATACGCATAATCAAAATCGCCGTTACCCGGTGAAAGCAGCCGAAGAGGAAAAGAACCGGATGAAATTCACAGCAAAAGTTTTAGTACACAGCCTGCTAATGATGAGTTTTTTTGCACAAACCGGTATGGGCGGCAAAGGTCAGGCCGACGCCGGTGCATTTCTGCGCATGGGGGCGGGAGCACACGCAAAAAGCATGGGCGGTGCATTCACAGCAATTGCCAATAGCCCGGCGGCAGCCTATTGGAACCCCGGGGGACTGGCACAAATCGAAAGCATCAGCCTGCTGGCCTCACACAATGAATTGGCGCTGGACCGCAGCTATACTTTCATCAGCGGCATCGTGCCGAGTTCGCGCAATAGTTCCCTTGGCATTAGTTGGATCGGACTCAATGTCAACAATATCGAAGCCCGTTCCGGTGATACTACCGAACCTGATTATTATTTCAACAGCGCCAACAGCGCGATTTTGCTTTCCTATTCCTACAAACTCTCTCCCCTTTTTTCCTTTGGCGTCAATTATAAATGGCTGCAGGAAAGGCTGTATACTTCCAGTCTTAACGGTCACGGCCTTGATTTGGGATTTTTCTCAAAACTGACGGATACATTTTCAGCCGGATTAATGTTGCAGGATGTGCAATCGACAGTTAGAGGCGAAGGTGGATTCAAACAAAAATTTCCTCTCATCTATCGACTTGGGCTGGCGGCGTCGTTTTCAAGCGATCTGCATGTTGCCATCGATTTCAGCGTGAGCGAGAGTAAATACCGACAATTCGCCCTGGGGATGGAGTATCGCCCGGTTGCCATGCTGCCGATACGTGCCGGATTTAATCAGCAGGGATTCGTCTTCGGCTCCGGCTTGAATTTACCGTTGCAGACCATGAATTTGAATCTGAATTATAGTTATACGCAAGACCCGCTCAGCGGTAGTGATGTGCACACCATCAGCGTTGGCATCGGCTACAAACCCACCGGGTTGAATTTTTCACGTTCCCGCAGTAAACCGAAATCGAGAAAGAAATACCGGCGGCCTTTGCAATACATCGTTGTGCAGACGAAAAAGCTCAACGTACGCGAGGGGCCGAGTACAAAATACGGTGTCATTGGTGCTATTCACCAGGGACAGCGATTCCGCAAAACCGGCACCATCGGTAACTGGGTGAAAATTCAAGTCGGCAAAAAGAAGTATGGTTGGGTACATAAGAAATTTATTAAAGAATACATCCGACGGTAACTCTCCTCCTCAGCCCGGTATGTGGACACGCACATGTTGACATACCGGGTTTTTATTTTCGCATCTCCCCTTGTCATTTCTGAAAAAAATCCTATCTTTTGAAGCTTTTGCATCTTATCTGCCAGTTAAAAAGAAAAAAATATGCAGGTTGTTAATACCGGAGTATAACCCCTTTACAGGCTGTAATTCGTATTGACGCGGCATAACTGTTCAGCGTGCAGCACTTCCTGAGCTTGAAGGAAGGCACGTTTCGGGCAAGATGAGAGGCGTTCTCGCAGGCTCAGCGTCCGCATTGTGCGCTGAACAAATACGACACGACATTTTACCAGAAATTTTGGATTTTCAATGATGACTAACAATCCCGAGATAATCACCCGCATCAAAAAAAACATAAAAGCAATCACCTTCGATTTGTGGGGCACACTCATCGACGACACGCCGGTACGCGACCGGGCGATCAGATTCAAGCAAATGCGCAAAGATTTTTTTCGCACAACGATGGAACGGTTTAACCATAAGATAACACTCGCCACCGTTGATGCAGCTTATCAACATGCCAGTGACATCTTCGATATTTACTGGAAAGAACAAAAATCATTCGATGCAAAACTGGGTATTGAAGCGATGCTTGATTTTGTCAAAACAGATTTGCCGGCAGCAACGAAAGAAGAATTGATCCGGTTTTTTGAGGAGGTGGTCAACGATACTTTAATTCGGCTTATCGAAGGTAGCCGGGAGACGGTGCTGGAATTGCACAAGAAATACAAAATCGGCCTGATCAGCGATACCTCGTGGACGCCGGGCCGGGTTCTGCAACAGCATCTGCAGCACCACGGCATCCTGCACTGCTTCGATTCGCTGATATTTTCCGACCAGCACGGCAAAACAAAGCCGGCGCCGGAGCTTTTCGAAAAAGCCATGTCCGAGCTGCAGGCCACACCACAACAAACATTACACGTCGGTGATCTTAAATTCACTGATATCCGCGGCGCCAACCAGGCCGGCTGCTTCTCGGCGTGGATTCACCGGCCGGATTATCTAGAAAATAGCAGTGCTGAAGATATACCGGATTTGACGATAGAATCGGTAGCGGATTTGCGTGCGGTATTCGCTTGAAATTGAGTGTCCCCCCTTAAAAACGCCAGCCGGCCTGTACCTGAATAAAAGGCAAAAGTTGCACTGAAGTCAACCCCCGTTTGATAAAAGGATTGTTATCTTTTGGTGCAAAACAATATCCGGCCGCCCAGGCTGGAAAAACAGCTGGGCCTGCATTTTTGTGATAAATTGAAAGCCCGAACTCCAAATAAGTCCACCTGGCATCGCCAACAGCTTTGTATTTGATGAAACCGGCCGCCCAGGTCGGAAAGGATAAATCAACAGGGGAATCATCGGGACGCATAAAAAAAGAGGCAGCGCCTGCCGAAAGGGAAAAATTTTCAACAAAATTAGTGAGAAATGCCCGTTCATAATAAACACCCGGGTTAATCCACTTGCCCAGAAACTCCAGCATCAGTGCTTGTTCTGATGATTCGAGAAACAAGCTCTGAGCATTGAGATGAGAAACAAACAGCGAGACAGACATGACTGCCAATCCGGGGAAAAGCCATTTCACAACCACCTTCAAGGCCTCCTTAGCGAATGAATTTTTAATAAATTTATGGTTTTTCAGTTAAACTATGCAGTATCGGTAATTCTAATAGCGTAAGCAGGCAGTGTGAACCCACGGAATATTGATGCTCGTCGGTTTGATATTTTGGATCAGATAAATCGAGTTGCCTTGTATAACAACTCGATTCAGGCAATCCATTCGGCGGAGGAATTGATCGCTCTTACCAGTGTCTGCAGGAAGCTATAAAAATCGGCGAGATTGTCGTCGAGGCGGACAGCGGTTGAGAGATTGCTGATTGCTCCGTCGTAATCTTCGTGCACCAGTGCCACATAGGCGAGGGCGCAGATGGCATGTGTACTTTTGGGATTGAGTTTTAGCGCTTTTAAAAACTCCTGTTTGGCTTTAATGGGCATATTCAGCAGCAGATAGAGATTGCCGAAAAAACAGAACACCGATTCGCTTTCGGCGATCGTTTTTCTCACTTTCATAAACTCGATCAGCGAATCCTGATATTTACCATCCTGATAATATTCCAGTGCTTTGCTGATGACGCCGGTATTGCCCCGGAATTCGTATTTTTTAAAAATTAGTTGTCGCGCCGGAAACGCCTGCAGCATGCGTTGTTGCAGATTTTTTTCACCGGTTTCTTTTTTTATCGGGCGGACTTTGCCGTTTTTATGATAAATCATCGGGCACGAGCGCGCTGTCGTCAGATAGGAGCGGATAATCTCGTGCCCCAGGTCGATGTAGCGATCACCAAGCAAGTCCATCAACTCACTGATGCGTGCATCAGGGTATTTATCAGCGATTTGCAGCAGATGCTCCTCATCTTCGATGGAAAGAAATTTCTTCCTGAAAGAGGCGACGGCATCGGATTCGGATTTATTAATGATGGGCAGCATGTTTTTAATGGCGATTGCGGTGCTGTCAAATTCCTGGATTTCTCCGAGGGTAAATGACTCCAGCGTGTTTTGAAATTCCACCAGAAACGGCGTTGGTTGCAGGTGGCCGTTTTTACGAATGAGTTGCAACAGGCGCTGCATGCCAAAGCTTTCTCCCCAGGTATTGCGTGCTTTGAGAACCCCTTCGGAATAAAGTACGAGCAGGTCGTTTTGCACAAACTCGGCAATTTCGCTTTTAATTTGCGGTAGCGAACTGTTAAAATGACCGGCGGCCCCCTGCGTTGTGATAACCGCCTTGCCGATGGGAATGCCTTCGGTGTTCAACCGGTAAATCCTGTTTTCCGAAGGACGATAGAGCAGCATAGCGAGATGGCCAGCGCTGGCAAAATTTATTTGCCGTGCATGCTGATCAAAAAAAGTATAAAATGCACAGACACCTTTTTCAGACTGAAAATTTTCACTGAAAAAATAGTCGAGTGCTCGCAGTGCGGCTGCAGATGAGTTGCTCGATTTCTGGTCACGCAGTGCGGCTTTTACCATCGAAAGGTCTTCGAGAGAGGCGCTGACGGTACCAGGCAGACTGGCCAGCAAAACGCCGAATTTATTTTCACCGAACATCAGCAGATCGATGATATCGGTGTCGCTGGAGGTGCCTTTCATGTTGAGAAAATCGATGAGCAATCCCGTGCGCTGCTGTCTGGCCTTGGGAATATAGGGGAAAACGCACTCATCGATCGAGCGACGCAGATCGTGCTGCGTTTCGTCAGCTTTTATTCGCTGGGGACGCGTTTCCCAACTATTCATACTCCATCCTGGTATGTTATTAATAATTATCAGTTTCCGGGGGGGGTGGCAGTTCGGCTTGCCACGCGAGGAAAATTATGCACACGGAACTATCAATATATGCCCTGAGCCTTGTTTTGTCAAGAATAATCTATTAAGCGTATTTAAAGTTTTAGTCAATTATAAAATGAAGTTTGCTGAAATGATGAAATCAGCAGTGCAGTAATTCATGGATTGCAAATTGAAACACGGTGTTCTTATTAAAATAATGCCGCGTTTAAGGCTGACGCTCAACTTCGCACCATTTATTCACTCCTTCCCAGACTTTCAAAGTAAAACCGAAAGCCAGTTTTGCGGCTAACTGGTCGCACAACAAAAGCGCAACATTTTCTACCGAGGGGTAGTCGACGCTATCGTTGAGCAGAGTATGGTCATATAATTTTAACACCCCGCGGGCTTGCTGCTTCAATTCAGCAAAATCAATCAGCATGCCGTCTTTCATTTTCCCCTCGACAACGAGTTCGATTTTATATGTATGCCCATGCATGGTGCCGCAGTGGCTGTGGCCGGGAAGATAATGGGCACAATCGATATGTTCAATAATTCCGAGTTTCATTTTTTCTCCAGATTTTTTCGAATACGCCGGAGCGTTTAAAAAGAACGGAAAATATACAGGTTATGAACCCGATAAACAAGATTTTTTCTCATATTCAGCAATTGTCATCTGACGGGATTTTCTCTCTGCTTGCCAATCACAGAATCCCTTCATTCATTTGTATTGGGGATTTATTAATGTAAGAGCCGGGGGGCCTAAATTCCTAATGAGCACACCTGGGCTGATCTCGATACTTTTATTGGGCATTAATTTGCTATTTTCATTTTAAATGATAAATTTTTTCTGTAGTCATGTCAACTGGAAACTTTTCTCAAATGAGCATCCCCCCGGGCTGATTTCGGCCCAGGCAAAAAGGTGGAGGAGATTTATGTTAAATTATGTGTGGTTCGCCCTCGTTGCAATCGCTTTTATCACGGCCATTTTTACCGGCAAAATGCCGGATATCGGCACGGCTGCGGTCAGCGGCGCCGAGACTGCCGTCAATATTTCTCTCGGGTTGATCGGCATCATGGCACTGTGGTTGGGCATCATGAAAATCGCTGAAGAAGCCGGTCTGATTAAATTGCTGGCGCGGATTATTAAACCGGTGACTAAACGTCTCTTCCCGGAAATCCCACCGGATCATCCTGCCATGGGCGCCATGCTGCTCAATCTGGCAGCCAACTGGCTGGGCCTTTCAAATGCCGCCACCCCCCTGGGTCTGAAAGCGATGGAAGAACTGCAATCCCTCAACAAATCGAATGACACCGCCTCGAATTCACAGGTTTTGTTTCTGGCGATGAATACGGCCAGCATCACCATCATTCCAGCGACGATAATCGGTGTGCGCGTCGCAGCGGGTTCGAAAGACCCCTTCAGTATCATCGCCACCTCGCTTTTCGCCTCAACCTGTGCAACGATTGTCGCGGTTCTCGTTGCCAAACTACTCGGCCGTTTGCCGGTTTTTCATAAAACCGATCCTAACAATCCCCCTGCAAAGCAAACGAAAGGTAAGGAGTGAAACGATGACTGAAGTGTTTATTCAGATTTTAAAAACGATCTCCGGTTGGGCGATTCCTGTTCTGCTCGTGCTCATTCCTGCGGTCGGTTTTTTTAAAAAAGTCAAGGTTTATGAAGTATTCGTCGAAGGCGCCAAAGAAGGGTTTGAGATCGCTGTTCGCATCATTCCATTTCTCGTGGCTATTCTCATGGCTATCGCCATGTTTCGCGCTTCGGGTGCAATGGATATTTTTGTCTCTTTCGTTTCTCCGTTAACAAATTTTATCGGCATGCCTGCGGAAGTGCTGCCTGCCGCCCTCATGCGTCCACTTTCCGGTAGCGGCAGTTTGGGCATCATTACCGAGCTCATCAATACGCATGGTGCGGATTCGTTTATCGGCAAGCTGGCCTCGACGATTTACGGCAGTACGGAAACGACGTTTTATGTCCTTGCCGTCTATTTCGGTTCGGTGGCCATTAAAAAAACACGTCACGCTGTGCCCGCCGGCCTCATCGCCGATGCTGCCGGCATTTTGGCTGCGGTTTTTATTTGCCGGTTTATGTTTGGATGAGTGGTCTTATCCATATTCCGGTTTTTCCGGTTAATTACCAGCATGTTCTTCGCGCCTGCATCTCGAAATTGAAAAATTTAAATGTGAGGTGTAACCATGGGAGTTCAAAATGTCGTTTTAATTGCAATTATTTGCAGCATGAATTTCATTCGCGCCGGACTTAATTCAGCGCAAATTGATGTCGCTAAAGGTATCGAAACAGGATCGATTGAGGCTGTAGCCAATACCAGTTTCGATATCGGTTCGCTGGCTTATATTTTTGATGGCGATGTTAATACGCTGGCCCGGACGCCGGGTATCAATCCACTGGTCGTCACACTCAAATTTACCTCATTATTTCAAATCGACAGCAGTCGAATATATGTTTCCAGCCATGATGCATTATGGTCTGTTGAGACGGCCGATTCACAAATGGATATGGATAGCAAAAGCGGCAGTTACACTATCGTGTTTTTTAACAATGCAGCAAAAATGGATGTTTGGGATGGTTACGGGTTTACCGCACAGGGGCGCATCCTGCGATTGACCGTGGAACGCATCACCGGGGATAACTATGTTCATCTACATGAGTGGCAACTATTTGGATCGGTTGCCTCCGCACCGTTTTCCGATTTATATTTTAAGCTCGATTCATTGCAATTATACGAAAACTGGCGCTGGCAGAACAATCGCTATTTTGCCACTTCGCCATCCGGGAATGAAGTGGAAATTTTGCCTGCCGAACTCGAATTTTCCAGTTCGGATACGACGGTTTTGCAGGTGGATTCAACGGGTGTTATCATAACGCGAAAAGCAGGAACGGCTAAAGTCGTCGCCGGAAACGGTGCTGCGCAGGCCGAGCAATACATTACGGTTTTGCAGCCGGTTTTAGCCGCGGTTTTCGAGCCGGTCGATTCTTTTTTAACAAGCCCTGCCGCCGGCGCTATTTACGAAATTCCGATAGTTGTTTTTCGATTTTTACCGACAAAAGACGGGATAAATCTCGACGTATCCTATGCTCCGGACCACTGGGGTCTGCATGAAGTTAGCCTGGAGGAAATGAAAAATTGGATTGATTTGCGCGACCGGAGAGCCAAATTTGGCCTCGAAGAACGCACCCGCTTTCATGGTTACCGGGATTCTATGGCTGTCCCCTCGTTAGGTTACCGGGTGATTGAATACATCACAGTTTATACGCAAGCGCCACCGGGCCTGAGCTACGGCAGCGACAAGGGTGAACCGCTTTTTTGGCCCGACTATCACTGGATTTTTGAACAATATGACATGCAGCATTACGTCAATGATCTCGGCGTCAGGGAAATCTGGATGTGGATCAATCAACTGACACCGGGAATGCCGTCTTACGATTCCACGATTCACCGACCGGAAAATTACCGGGGAATCTGGGAATCCAACATGGCGAGCCCGGCGAGCGGTGATATTTCAAATAGCAACCGTAATGCGGATGATTTACCGGTTTACAACTCAACCTATATCGTTGTTGACCGCAACATGCGGCGCTCCGGGCCCGGTTTGCACGCAAGTGGTCATCAACTGGAAGTCATGCTCGATTATATCAACCGGCGGCAGGACGGCAATCTCGATTTGTTCCGGCGCCAATTCGTCGGTACCGACGCGCAGTATAATTTTATCACCGGTCGTTGTGGCTGGACGCATAACCCGCCCAATACTTTAGCCTCATATAATTATAACAGTCCAGTACTCGTCGAAAGTGATATCGAGGACTGGACGCCGGATAGAACCGGTGAAACAAAACTTGTCAATGTCGATACATGGGCATCGTTAAATTATGCCTGGCCTGATAGTGGGTCAGTTTTTACCGACCGAACGGAAATGCAATGGTATGTCTACTGGACGCAAAATATGCCCGGCTACGGCAATCAGATTGCCTATAAAAGTCAGTTTCTCAACAACTGGTGGTTTTTCATCGGAGAGTGGGATCTGGCAACGCGAGAAAATGTTGGCTTGTATGGTCCACTGGTAGAATCCGTCTCTGTTTTCGGCGACAGTTCACTGTTTAACGGCCGACTGCTCGAGGTTGGCTCGCTGGTGCAGGTTTATGACAACGACGGCGTCCTCTGTGGTGATGATACGGTTACCCATGCAGGAAGATATGGCCCCATTCGCATTTTTCGCGACGATTTCAAAACCCCGCGAATTGATGAGGGGCCCGACACGGGCGATAGCCTGTATTTTAAAATTAACGAAGCTTATTGGGCAAAAACAATGGGACCCGATTTGCCGGTATGGACGGTAAATGGTGCAGAGATTGAACTTAATTTGGCGGCAATGGCTAATTGGCCACCGGAAATAGACGGATTGCCGGACTCCCTGTTTTTTTCAATCGATTCCTCAATTGTTTTAAATTTATGGGCTTATGTCGATGATTTTGAAACGCCGGATTCCCTGCTGGATTTTGAATTCACCAGTAGTGACCCCTGGTTGAGTGTGATCTTCAATGGGGCAAGCGGAAAACTCAAACTTTCATCGAACGGTTTTACCGGTGTTGCAACGCTTTGGATCGCTGTGCGAGATGGCGGAGCAGAAACGGTCGCCGCAATTGCGGTTATCGTTACCCCTCCATCTGCAGTTGGCAGCTTCGATGAAGCTGCGGCCAACCAATTTCTGCTGTACCAGAATTATCCCAACCCATGTCAGGGAAAAACTCAAATTGTATATTTTTTACCGCAAGATATGCGTGTAAAAATAATGATTTATAATGTATTAGGGCAAAAAATTATGGATCGTCTGGATGAGGTGCAATCATTTGGCCGGCAGAAAATAGATATTGATTTACGGGGCATGTCCAATGGAATATATTATTTAAAAATTATCGCCGGAGGAAATGTCTGTTTTAAAAAACTGCTTCTGATGAATTAACTGGAACAATTTCACTCAGTTTCGCAGAGGAAACTGTTTTTTTTGTGATTTGGGCACAGGCTTTTTCTGCTTAGATTTTAAACCAAATCAGATAGATATAATTCATCAGGAATAAGGTTATGGCAACCTGGGTATAAAAATGAGGAAGCGGGTTTGGCAAAGAAATTCTGATTCGCAAGCGGGTTAAAATTTGGAATATCGCTGTGAAACCTAAAATGAAGCCGACGAAAATAGTCATGGTAAACAGTGGATTATATTTTATCGCGGTGGTGAATTGTCCTTGCATGAGTGCTTGAATACTTCGACCGCTGCCACAGGATATGCAAGGCAGGTGCAGTAATATTTTCACCGGACAGGGAATATGCAGCAGGAAAGAAAATTTATATGCCATCCAAATTGAAACACCACCAAGATAGAGCAGGATAAAACCCGGGTGATATTTAAACCGAGGTGACTTATGCCAGCCCACCTCAATAGTGGAATAGTTAGACACCAACGAGGTTCCCCAACATGGTGATAAAAATGAAAACAAAGGCACAACAGGCAAAGAACGGGATCACCAGACTGATCAAAACCCGAGAGGTGCTGGTTTCGTGACATTCACGCCATCCGATGACTACCACCATCATCCAAACGATGAAATAGATCATCCCGCCCAAGAATGGAATTGCTTGAAAAATCGCAGCGCCTTCGGCATAGGCATTGACGCGAAAAGTGGTTGCAAAACCATTGCGCGCAACCCCGAATAAACTCATCGAGGCGTGAAAAATAGCCGGGATGATGAGCATGCTGAACAAGACCATAAACGGTGTGAGCACGATCTGTTCAACTGCCCCCATTTGCGATACACTTTCCACATAACGTTCATAAATAAGCTGAAAAAAAGCAGGCATTTGGTCCATCTGTTCCGCCACCGAGCTCAACTGTTTACGAGCCCAGAAATTACCTAAGACCTGACCCAGAAATTTGAATATAAATCCATAGATCAGGGCCGGGGCAATACGATTGATTATTTTCATATTTCGGAAAAAATCAGCCGGATGAAATATCGATTCAGTCCATGTATGTGTAAGGCGTTCGACAAAGGAGCGGTCTTGCCCATCTTCCCAGGGCGTGCCGCCGGTTTCGTTGTGATCTTCCGTCTGCCTGGTCTGTGGTTCATCAGGTGGTGCTGTTACAGGTTCCGGCTGCTCTTCCGGTTCTTTCTCATCCTCGATGACGATATCAATTTCGCTGCCGGGCGCCGGATCGCCATCAGTCAATCGAATGCCGCAGTAGGGGCAAAAATTAATCAACGGGTCTTCGGGTAATTGTTTCCTGCAAGTGGGACATGTATTCATGGTGTTCATTCGTGGTTATGGTTTTTATTGCACCGAATTGGCGGAATACCGCCCGTTCATGAAGCGCAAATGACAATAAATGATTATAAAAACAAAAACCACAAGATATGAAGAGAAAAGATGGAATGCAAGTATTTGAGGCACAAATGGGGATATATTTATTCACCGCGATCTTGCAGTAAATGATGAATGGTTTTTATGAGCTCGGTCGTATCGGAACTCTTTACTACGTAAGCGTCTGCAGACCAGGTTTGCAGGTCCTGCTTGTATTCGGTATAGGATGTGTGAATGACGATTTTCGTCTGTTTATTGATAGATAAAATCTTTTTGATCGCATCGATGCCGCTTTCCGATTCCAGTTTGATGTCGACGACAGCGAGATCGTAAGTATCGATATCGACGAGCTGAATAGCTTCCTGGTAGTTTGCCGCCGTCGAAATATCAAATCCTTCGTCTGTTAAAATATTATCATAGAGAGTACGCTGCGGGGCTTCGTCTTCTAAAATCAATATTTTTTTCATAATACGGTCTGCTTTTTGTGGGGATGATTTTTAGGTGCATTGAACAATAAAATGGAATTAATGATAAAGGCAAAGCAAAAAAAGCATCGTTATCAATATTTCACATTTTAGGATATCGTTCCTTCTACTAAAAAACAAAAAAAAACTGCTCATACTGAACATATGAACAGTTTAAAATATTCCCCCGGGGATTTCGCGCATGCTGTGGGCTCAAACGGGCTCACAAGCTGATTATCGATAGATTGAAAGAGCATTCCTGCTAAAGTCAAAATCCAGATCATTCTGTGTTCGTCAATTAACGGGGCACGGGCGAAAATTCTAAAAGAGACTGCACTGCGTTTTGAACGTCATTCTCGTCGAAAGGGTGATAGAGAATATGATCACTTTCCGCAGCGCCTTTTGATTTCGCATTCATTACCGAAACTACACGCAGCTTTTGATATTTCTTTTTGATTTTTTGCACAGTTTTGGTTATGGACTTGCCCTCGCGGGCATAACCACTGTATTCACCATCAAGAAAAACGAGCGTGGGTTTTTTTCGACGAATCAATCGCATCAACATCGCTTCATCCTCAGCGATTTCAACTTTATACCGAGCAGAAAGAGCCAGGTACATGCGCATTTGCGTTTCCAGTTCCTCATTGAGGATGATGATTCGTTTCATTGCGCTTTTGCCCATTTTTTAAAGTTACTGCAAAGGAGATACAACATTATTTTAGCCGCATGCAAAAAGTTCTGCGGAAGAATTACTGAGCGTGAAAAGCACACTGTCGGCAGTGTTGCCGAGGTAAATAACTATCGTTTTAGCAGGTTAGACAGGCTCTTGCTATTGTTCGCTTTCGGGCTGATGTTCCATTATGAATAAACTGCAGCGAAAATAGAAAACGTCAAAAAAAATGGAATAGCATTCGGCGTATTGAAGTTACCGCGACATGAAAAATGTGGAGAGAAAAGAGGAGTGTAGACTGAAATTAGCAAATGCCCCATTCGCTTATCCCGCCCGGAAGGGTAAAAAATTAGCAAATTTAGGTTTGAAGTGCAATATAAATTGTTTAAATAAAGAAGGTTTTGAGTGAGCGTTCGGCTCTGATTTCAAGGACAGACAACTTCGTAAACCAGACAGCACATCTCCGAAATAATAAAAAAACGGAATACAATTCCGCATCCATTCTTTCCGCAGGGAATTTTATAACGGGTGGATACATCAGGCAAAATCTTCTGCGAGTACAGGAATGGCACGAAACAAGATTTTACTTATAATCAAAAACCAAAAAGGACCTCACTATGCCTGAGAAAACACGACAAAAACACAAAGACTACCTCTTCCCCAGCGTTGCCAATTATTACAAAGAACCATTGGTCATCGAACGTGGTGAGGGCTGCCATGTTTACAGCAAAGACGGCCGTAAATATCTCGATTTTTTTGGTGGCATTCTCACCGTTAGTGTTGGCCACTGTAACCCTGAAGTGGTTCGTAAAATTAATGAACAGAACCAGAAATTACAGCACACATCGACGCTCTACCCGAACGACAATATCGTCGATCTCGCCGAAAAGCTGGCGCAAATCACCCCCGGCAAACTGCAAAAAAGTTTCTTTACCAGCAGCGGCACCGAAGCCGACGAAACCGCAATTTTCATGGCACAGCGTTACACCGGTAATCAGGAGATTATCGCATTACGACACGGGTACAGCGGTCGCTCCATGTTGGCCATGAGCCTCACTGCACACGCTGCCTGGCGTCACGGTGGCACCCCGATAGCGGGAATCAAGCATGCCATCAACCCTTATTGCTACCGCTGTCCTTTGGGACTCTCGTATCCCAATTGCGATATCAAATGTGCGCAGGATATCGAAGAGTTGATCCTGACCACCACCTGCGGTGAAATTGCCGGATTTCTCGCCGAACCTATTCAGGGTGTTGGTGGTTTTATTACTGCACCGCCGGAATATTTCAAGGTCGCTGTGCCGATCATTAAAAAATACGGTGGTGTTTTTATCTGTGACGAGGTGCAAACCGGTTTCGGCCGCACCGGCAAACGCATGTTTGGCATCGAGCATTGGGAGGTGGAACCCGACATCATGACCTGCGCCAAAGGTATGGCCAACGGTGCACCCATCGGCGCGACAATAACGCGCACGGAAATCGCCGATAGTTTTACCGGCCTGACGATCTCAACTTTTGGCGGCAACCCGGTTTCCATGGCCGCGGCGTTAGCCACTATTCAGGTTATCGAAGAAGAAAAACTGGCACAGAACGCCCATGAAGTCGGCGGTTATTTGCGCGAAGGCCTGCTCGATTTGCAGAAAAAATATCCTGTTATCGGTGATGTGCGCGGTATGGGTTTAATGCAGGGTGTCGAATTTGTCGGCGAAAATAAGGCCCCTGATGCAGAGTTTGTCGGCAAACTTTTCGAAGAGACGAAAAAAGATGGACTGCTCATCGGTAAGGGCGGGCTTTACGGCAATGTCGTGCGTATCGCGCCGCCGCTGAACATCAGCAAAAGCGAAATCGATGAATTCCTGCACGTGTTTGATGCCGCAATCGGGCGCTGCCTGGTGAATCGGAAAAATTCGATTTGAGCCATTTAAACGTCCATCGGTTGTCGTCTTGACCGATGGATCTTTTTTATTATTCGGCCGGCCATTTGGTTTTATACGTTTCTGTTTCGCCGGCGGTGATCACCCTCAGTCAATCTGCGACCGAGGGGAACAAACAAAATCAAACCGCTGTTGCTGTCATGTGCAAAACGAATTTTCACTTATAACTGCTCCCGCAATACAAGTCAACATTTGCACACAAGCAACAGGAACCGAATGATGAATAAATCTCTCGTTTTTGTCTATAATGCCAATTCCGGCATGTTTAATTCCTTCGCCGATATCGCCCATAAAGCTTTTTCTCCCGGTACATATAAATGTAGTTTGTGCAAAATCACGCACGATCTTTTTCATGAAAAAAATGAGTGGAAGGATTTTATCGGCGGGTTGGGGGTGGGCTGCGAATTATTACACATCGATGAATTCAAACAAAAACACGGCAACGAAATGCAAACATTTCCAGCGCTTTTTCGGATTGAAAACGGTGGACCGGTACTTGTGGCTGACGACGCTGAAATCGATAGCTGCGCCGGGTTAGAAGATTTAAAGCAACTGGTCAGAGCTGTACTTTGAAGATTGTCGCAAGAGAAATGATCACGGCGGTGCAGCTTCCAACTCGTCAGGATTGAGCGGTTGATTATTTTTTCTTCTCCGGCAGATTCTCATCGAGCAGCTTTTGTAATTTTAACTGATCGATAGCTGTTGTATCCTGCAAAACCCGATTCGAACCGGCGGCCGTGCTGTCCGGCAGAACGCCAGGGGAATCGATTGGCAATTCCAGCGATGAGGGTGGGGGCGGCGGCACCAGTCCCGGCTGAAACTTTGTCGAGATCATCCTGGATGCCGTCAACTTCGTCGAATCAGCAGCGATGTAGACGGTATCCCGTGTTTGCTGATAGATATAAATCTGATCATACAGGGTTGTATTGGCAATATATGTGGTCACTGAATCAACACGGCTGATATGAATTACTTTGGGATTATTAGCCGCCTGGCCGGGCATGTATTGCGGTTTTTTCCACTTGAGCGCTTCTTTTTTTCGACTGTATCCCCAGGTATTGAATTTGATCGTGCCGTCGCTTTTACGCTCGAAATAGATTTTCATCGGAATATCGCTGTAGTTATTATTGACCCCGCGCAAAATACTGGCGAGCATCCAGTTTTTGGCCATTTCGGTTGAATCAGCCGCTTTCTTTTGCTCAAAATACTGCGGTTCGCGGTTTTCTGTGATTACTTCATTTCCCGAACTGACTTCCCACGTTTTCATGTTTTCCTTCAGCCTCGGACTGGCAAAAAATGTGTAGGCTTTCTGCCACGGGAAGACCACGACGATATCTTCGTCACCGAAACCGTTGTTGGTGGCATCCAGTATTTGCAGATATTCCACCGAATCGGGGTCGAACCCCGGCAGCGTATTCTCCTCAAGGATCATCTGAATGATCGGCCGATCGCGCACGATCGCCATGGCGACAACTTTCTGTTCTACAACGACCGGTTGCACACCTGTTTGGATGATGACTGTTTGCGCAGCGACAGGCTGTGCAGAAAAGAATACAAATCCCGAGAAAAGCAGGCCTAAAACCTGTGAATTGTTCCTCATTTTATTTCCTCACAAGAGCTTGCCATTCCTTAAAACGTTTGCTTGCTTCTTTTGTTTTGCGCTGCAATCGTAATGCACTGATGAGTATCTCCATCGTTGATGCGTATTCTTTGTCGTTCAACTGTGATTCCAGCGCTAATGCTTCTAAAGCTGCCTTTTCTGAGCGAGCGGGGTTTTGAATTGATAATTGGGCGACTGCAAGCCAGGCTTTTGCCTGGTGGCCCCAGGGAATTGCCGCTGACTGCATAAAATATTTTAACGCCTTTACCCGGTCTCGTTCTTCATCCCGGCATTTGGCGCCGACATTGTAACACATGGTGCCGAAAGCATCCTGATATTTTAATAACATGCTGTCCTCTTTGGCCAGCGCCATACCGGTGCTGTCATGCTGGTAGAAATCGATGATTTCTTTCATCAAGTTCAAACCGCTCTCTTCCCGGGAAAGGCGTGCAAAACGCAGTCGGGCCAGGCGCCATTTTATTTCCTGGGCAGCCCGTTTGGTGCGTAAATTCGGCAGCAATAGTTCCATGCCCTGAGCTGCGGCATCGAAGCGTTTCTTGCCCACCCAGGCGAGCAGCGTATCACGGCGGTCTGTAGTTTCGAGATTGCCATCGTCCCACATCGCCCAATCATAATAGTCTTGAATCAATTCCCTGTTCGCCTCATTTTGGGCGATTCGCATGCCTTTCTCAAGCAGGGCGAATGTTTCCGGCTCCCGGTAAAGTCGCATCGTGCAGATAGCCTGACGAAAAACATAGGCAAACAGTTTGGTCGAATCCAGCGTGGCGGCGATCGCAGAATCCGTGAGCGCGATGTTTTGGGGAACCTGATAGATCGCAGATTGCTGCAAGACTTCCTCGGCGATTTGATAATTTTTCAGCGCTTTTTCCCAGGAATTCAACCGCATATAAGCGTTGCCCAGGCGTGCAAAAAGTGAATGCTGACTCTGGTCCATAAAGACAAGTTTGGACAAAACTTCAATCGATTTCCCCCAATAGTGTTCTTGCGCGAAAAGTTTGCCTAAATTTTGATACACCTGTGACAGCACATTGCGTGCACGCCGGTCAAAAGGGTTGAGCGATATCGCCTGTTCCAGCAGTGGTTTTGCCGCTTCCAGCTTGTTTTGAATTTGCGCCCGTTTTTCAGCAGTGCTTAAATTTCGGTTCGCGGTAATACCTTTGATTTGTTTCATCACCCTGGCGCCATCGATTAATTTTTTTAGCGCTTTAACAGAATCTTCCGCGCTCGTTTGTGTCTTTTGGGCTGTATCCGCTCGCAACGCAGTTAGCAATGAATCGCTTATTTTAAATATGGTGGCAGCCGAATCGGTGAGCCGGTTCGCAAGCTGTTCATTTTTCCATTCGACAAAGAGTTCCTTTGCGATGGAATCGGCGATCTCTGCAATCGTCGTATCGACGCCGGCAGGGATATAAACGATGGTCGTTAGTTGTTTCGGAGCACACCCGCTGAAAATTAAAATCAGGATATAAATCAGGATTGCTGCAAAAAGTCGGTTACCGGTAAATCTCATATTCAATTTCTCCACCTTGCTTTGAGGGGTTTTGAAAAAAAACTGATCATTGTTTTTTCTGATTTTCCCACCATGAAATAAATATATTGTAAAACTCCTTGTTTTTTGCACTGCCGGTTGGCTGCAGACGTGTTCCGAATTTAAATATTCTACCGGCCTCATCGCGATCTACCGTGCCTGTACGTAATTGGTCGCTACTCTTGGAAAATCCCTGATCCACCATCCGGATCACCTTGTTCCCCTCGACGAGCGCAATGCGAACTTCAGTCCCTTTTTCGATACACAAGATGTAAAGCTCAAAGCTGCGTCCTCCGGCGCTGAAAACCGCGTGCGTGGTCAAAGCGCCGCGGCTGTTGCTATAACCTAAAAATGTCTGCATGACCGGCCGCAGAGGTTTTTGATTTTTCTTCAACCATTTTACCAGGGCTTTGTAAACTTTGTTCTGTATTTCGAGGCTGGAAAGACTGCGACGGGGTTTCAGGTTGATTTCCAATTCGTTGTTGATCTTTTTTTTCCGGGTCACTGTGCTGGATTCGTTACCGCTGGAATATCCCCGAATGCCGGTGCCGCCACGGCCGCTTTCCACAGACCTCAGGTCATCATCACCCCCCGAACCCTTTTTTATGGGGATGAGAGAAACATCATCATCACCGTATTCATCGAGACCGAGGCCGGGGAGAGGGGCTACCGCCGATTCCAGCAAATCGGTATCCATAATATCATCGAGGCCAAGGTCACTTTTTTCCATGCTCAAATCTTCGAGGGGCAAATCATCAAGCACGGCAAGGTCTTCTTCAAGAATCCTGTCGATTTCTTCAATGACTGTCTCCGGTTCGCTGATCTCTTCCACGATCTCTTCTGGCTCGATCTTTTCAGGTTCAGGCTCCGGTTCTTCTTTTTTGATCTCCGGTGGTTCGAACTGTTTCCAGACGCTTTCATCAAACTTGCGATAGATGTCAGCGATATTTTTTTGCGGCAGTGTCAACACCTGCATGATGATAAAGACAATGGTGATGAGTATCGCCGTTACGATCGAGGGAATGACTTTTTCACGATAGACTTCAGTCATTTGAGCACTGTTCCCGTTAAATTAAAATCGATGCCCTTTTGTAATTTTTCTTTTTCACAGATATCAAAAACATCGATGGTCTGCTGCATGGTGACTGTCTCGTTCGGGCGTAAAATAAAAACGACGCCCGATGAATCTTTTTTGTAGTGCCGGCGATATTCCAGAAATTTTGTATACGCCTTGCTCAACCCGAAAGTACGGCCGATTTCCTTGTTATCGATGGAAAAAATATATAGATCATCATCATAAAAATCGACGACGATCATGGTATTATTTTTCAAGTTTTCCTGTGGTGTTTCGCTCTCTACCGTCTTCCCGGGCACTTTGATCTGCCGTTTGACTTTGATATCGCTGATGCCGATAAAACCGAACAAAATGATCAAAACGATATCAACCAGTCGAATGATTAATCCACTATTCATTTTATCTTTTTTTAATTTGAAAACAGGATGCCGCCATCCGATTCAACTTTTTTTGATGACTTCAATGCCGACTTTGACATTCATTTTCTGGCATTTTTTCACCAGAATAAATGCGTGCTTCACTGCAGCATCATGGTTGGCGCGAACCCGAACACGCATGCGCACACCGTTGGCAGCAAGGGCATCACGTTTTGTTCTCAGATAATAATTCAGGCTTTTTTCATCGCCGATATCGATGGTTTCATTTTCCACGAGATAATGCCCGTTCGGTAAAACGCCAATAAAAACCACCGTTTCCCTGTTTAACGGGCGCCCGGCAACGGTTTCACTTTTCGGCAATTCGATGCGGCTCATTTTCTCAACTTTGGAGATGGCGATAAATCCGAAGAGCAGGATAAAAACCACATCGACCAGCCTGATCATCATACCGCCTTTAAAATATTTGCGTTTTTTGCTCATTTACGCCGTGCCTAAAATATGGAATTTAACGGTTTCGCCGTGATCATCTTTCAGGGACGCCTCAACGCAATGAAACCCGGTTCTGTCACTCAAAGTAAAATCAGCTTCAGTAATGCCGAATTCATTGGTGCTGGTGGAGAAATCCCGGGCGCCGCCATTCAGAGCGCCCTCGCCCTGCGCCAGACGGAAAGTCACTTCGGCGTCGGGAACAGGGTTGCCGAACTGATCCCGCGCCAGCACCTGCAGCGGTTGGGTCAGGCGTTGACCAATGCGTCCGGGCTGGTTATCACCGCGCTGAATGATGAGCTGCGAGGGGGTGTTGGGATATAATTTGATCTCCAGATTTTCCCGATGTTCCTGGTCGCCGGAAATCCAGAATGAAACACTGGCTGTGCTCACTTTTTTTCCGCCGACCATGGTGATTTCAGCGTGGCCGGTTTTATCTGTTTCGATTTCAAGTTCGCGTTTTTTACCTTCAAAAAAGAGCGGACCCTGGGTTTCGAGACTGATTCTGGTGTGCTCCAGTGGCCGGTTGGCGCGGTCTTCGGCCTGCAGCTTGAGCACTTTTTTCAACGTTTCCCCTGTGCGAATCGAAGAAAATAGCGGTTCCACCGCATGCACCGAAATTTTCGGCGATTTGCTTTTCTGACCGTTTTCCCGGGACGGTGCGGCGCCATCGCCCAACGACAGAATGGCTTTTTCAATACGTTCGACTGTTTGTTCCAACACTGTCGCATTGCCGCTGGTCGCCATTTGCGTGGCTTCGCCCGATTCTGTGCTCAGCGCCGGCGCCATATAACCGGTTGTCCTGCCGTTTTTAGTATTGAGCTGCAAAAGATACAAACGCAATTCATCGCCTTTGTCAGAAATCTGCTCCAAACGGTTGGAGAAGGAACTGAAAGTTTGCGTCGCACCGAGGTTGAGAATCAAACTCACGATGACGCCGAATAAAGTGGTGATCAGCGCTACAGCCATGCCGTTGAGAATTTTATCAGGATCGAGATCGCCGCCGAAGAATGTTTGAAAAATCCCCCACACGGTTCCCAGCAGACCAAGACCTCCGGCCGAGTCTGAAAGGAAATTTACCCAGTTGCGGTAAGATTCGAACTGGTCGTTTTTTAAATCCACAAAAGTCGTTAGCTCCTGTTGCACACTCATGGAATCGCCGCCGGCACGGTAAAACCCAAGAATATATTCCATCATTTGCCGCATCGTCGATTTACGCGACTTTTTAACCTGGGCTTCGATTTCAGTGAGCTCCAGTTGCTTAAAATCGACTTGTACCAGATCCTTTGAATAATGCCAGTCGAAAGTAATTTTGACCGCTTTGAAAGCGATGATCAGAAGTCCAAGGCATAAAACACCGAGAATGACATAAGCAACATTTCCACCTGTAGTTGTCAATTGCCAAAACGTTTTTGCCGAAGCTACATTGCCTTTCAGAGCGCTCTTGAGCATGCTGACCGTTTCATCTTGTGATTGTTGGCTGCTGTCTTTTTCCTGAACGGCTGCATTTGAGCTATTCTGCAGCGTTGCTGCTGCTGAATCCTGCTGCATAAAAGGCATTGATGCCGCCGGTACGGTCAGGAGTAGCAGGCTTGTCAGCAACAGTGCTGCCAGGCTGATAAGTTTTTGTTTTTTCACGAAAAAGCTCCCTGATTTAGTGACTATTTAGCTAACCGTTAAAGCGGTAGGCTAACATTATTCAATCCTGCTAAAGCAGGTTGAAATTTGAGCCGCTTTCAGGCGGGTTTTCAAAGAATAACTACAGGTTTCAGCCTGTAGCGGAATTGGCCTAAAAAGCTCTCTGATTTTTAACTTAATGTCCCATTTTTTCACTCCGATTAACCTGCTTTCAATGTCAATGTAAGAAAGATTTTATAAATAAAGGGGGGTTCTAAATTTTACTAAAATCTAACCTTGTATTTTTTTGAACTCTGCGCTCTCTGTGTCTCCGTCGCTGCTGTATAGTTTGGGTAAGCGATGCTTTGAAATTTTAAATTGGAAAAGATAACTGAGCTGAAATTATTGAAAACAGCACATTCCACAAACCAATACCGAGTTTGAAAACCGTTTCGTAAATTTTACTATTGGAAATAATGAGGTGCAGGTGCGATGGGAGTTTATCAGCATTTCCGCCGGAGATTATTTATTTAATAATAATCCCGGAACTCGGTCTTTTTCATCCGGTTGAGGGTAGTCTTTGCTGATTTCAATATAAATTTTACTTTCCAACTGTCGCGCATAAATTATTCGTTGGGAAGATTGGCGCAAGCGGCCGGCATGATCAACCCATGAAATATAATACTTATAAAATCCATATGGAATAATATTTCCATCCGTCCCCCGCCAATCCCATTTGACCTTGCGGATTTCGCTGCATTTGCCTTTGACTGAAAATACGGTATCTTGCTCCATATTTTCAACAACAAAAGTCCATGGATGTGCATTCATGCTTGAATCGATTGGAAAAACGGTAATGACCAGGGTATCAGGCAGCGCAAAAGTGAATTTGTCATATTTGGATATTTTCTTATCCTGCAAGTATTTGATCCAAATGGAGTTATCGATATTGATATCCCGACGTTCTTCATTTATGCCAAATCGCTCACGCGGCACTTTTTGCTGTTCTTGTAAATATTCCCCCATCAGATACTCTCTTTCATCCGATGAATTCGGGGAGACGATGTAAGCTGATTTGGTGCTGTCATTACGCAAATCCACAGCAAGGTTATCGAGAAATTTCACACTCGTTTCACCAACAACATATTCTTTGGATGGTGTTTTTTCTTTTTCCAGATTTGAGTATTTATGTGGTTCGAAATGAGTCGTTTTGCTTTTGGAATTGATGGAATCCACGAGCCCCAAATCGAAGGGAGTCAATCTTGAACGTGCTGTGCTGTCGAGTTCGGTTTTGAGATCACGTATTATTGTTTTTGAAATGATATCGACGTTTTCGTTGCCATCCGCCCAGACAATTATTTGCGGTTCGACGCGAATTGTCGGCATCGGCGGCAGAAATTCCTGCCAGTCCTCTGGGTCTTCGCTGAGGCTGAATTTGCGCAGTTGCCGGTCAAATTCATAAATAAACGCGATTTCATGGCTGCCGGCGCCCTGGCCGGCAAAATCGTTGATGGGAAAATACATGCCGTAGGCAAAACTGAAGGGCCCGCGAACATTCAGGCGTCCTCGTGTCCAGATCTGGTTATTATCGATGCCGAGGTGCGCCGTACCTAACTCGCTATGGTTCATCTGCAGGATGGTACCGCTGCCGGAATGAATTCTGTCAACACTGGCCGTTGTATGGATAGCGACACGGTCGATATGAAATTTTAAGCCGAGTGTCAGCGTCGGGTTGAGATATACATCATCACCGATCAATGAAATATTTGGCCGTGTGAGATGTTGTACGCCGAGGCCGATGATGATCGAAGATGTGGGCGTATATGTCAGCCCTAATCCCATGTCGAATTTCCACAGGCTGCTGCCGCCGGCAAAGACCGGATCATCGACGACGTCGCCGGCGTCGTAAAAAAACCGGTCTGTTTGATAATTGATATTGAAAGCACCGCACGAAAAGCCCATGGTGATATACGGCGAGACTCTTTTGCTGAGGAAAAAGTGAATCTCGTTTTCTTTTAAAATAGGGGTTGAAAAAATCGTTGTCGTCAGACCACCGCTGAGCTCCCACGGCAAACGTCGCGGCACGTTGAGTATCATGTAGCCGGATTTGAGCAAGCTTGTTCCAGCATCGGCAAATCCGGCGTAAAATACACGGTAGCCAACCTCGAAAGCGCCGCTCTGCAATCCGGCGATCGCCGGGTTGACGCGGACAGCACGCCAGTCATAGACATCCGTTGGACCAACCGGCATATCGGCGCCGGCTATCTGACCAAACAGTGCGGTTGTGCTGCTGTATAATAACAGCAGGAAAGTATTTTTTTTAGCGTGCGAGTACCACATAACCGTGCCCTATTTCTTTATTATCATTGTGTACGATCCACAGATAAACGCCCGGTATCATTTCACGGCCACGGGAATCTTTGCCGTTCCAGGCGATGCTGTTGCCGCCGGCATATTCCAGTTTCTGCAAGAGTTGCCCGCGCAGTGTGAAAATTTCGACTTTCGGCTGCATGCGCACGAGCTGTGTCAAATCAAAATACAGGACGTCGTTGATACCGTCGCCATTGGGCGAAAACGGGTTCGGGTGTACACTGAGATTGCCGATGTCCACATCCATGGATATCTGCGCCTGGTTATTAAATTCATCGACTTCGACGATGCGTTTGTCACTGTCGACAAATGCTTCAAAAATAAATTCCCCGGTACGGTCGAGATAAAGCGTTCCGGTTACCGAATCTGCAAAGCCAATGCTTAAGGGCCCGGAAAACTCAACAGAATTAAGCAGGCGAAAGCCTTGTGCAATCTGAGCGGAAAATTTTTCCGTCGCTAAAATCGGCGCATTGACAAGCTCGAAAGTTGCCGTCAATTGCGCTGTTTGCCCCAGACTGTAAATTGGCTCGGCAAAACGGAAGTCGGTTAAAATTAAATCGGGTTTAGCCCGGTAGACATGCATGTACATCTGTGCTTCAATGCGTGTTTCACCGCGAAACTCCTCGTCTTCAACCCAGAAAGTCACCTGAAAGTCATTGCCGGCTTTACCAAAGGGCGGCACCCAGCGAAAGACAGCGC
Source organism: bacterium (assembly GCA_024275575.1). Taxonomy (GTDB): domain Bacteria; phylum Zhuqueibacterota; class Zhuqueibacteria; order Zhuqueibacterales; family Geothermadaptataceae; genus Bioreactorimicrobium. The sequence goes on along the minus strand of JAJRYV010000039.1, from coordinate 7,522 downwards.
AATTGCGCCCGGTTAGGTGGAAACTCGGCGGTTCACCGTTGTCACGTTCCGGATCGAAAAGACTCGGCGAATTCAGGTCCTCTTCGACGACACCAACGGTCAACGTTGAATCCTCATCGTCGGTGGCGCAGATTTCGAATTCAAACAAGACGTTTTCTTTAATCGTGGTGTCCGGCATGTAAATAAAATAGGGAGCGTCGTTCACCGGCTCGACGACGATGGTTCGCTGGTGTTCCGAGCGCACGTGCAGTTTGGTGGTAATGATCTTAAAATGCGCCGTGGTGTCACCTTCCTGCGCCAGGCCGCTGAGTTTATTTTTTGAAAGCTGCATCCACGCCGGATTGTCTTCAATGCGAAACAGCACCTGGCTTTCTTCGCTGTCAGGATCGGAAATCTCCAGCAAAACTTCAAAAGGTTCATCTTCAGTTGCGGTGAGCAGAATCTCCGGGTTGTGCAGATAAATGGTGTCGTTACGGGTGCTCTTGCCGTAAACCGGGATTTCCACCTGTGGGTTATCCGGGTCGTTGCTGGTGATGAAAATTCGGTCGTGATAGTCGCCCTCGTCCTTGGGAGCAAACGTAAATGCGATGGAATCCTCACTGAAAGGCAAAACCATGAGTTCGGTTTTGTCCTGGGTGATTTCAGCGATTGCCGGTTGGCGCCAGATACGGTAGAGAAACAAGGTGTCATTAACCGTGTTGTTAATGTTAACAAATGTGGTAGAGAACGTATCCGGCGGGGTTACCGGAAAAATAAGAGAATCCGGTTCAAATGTAAGTTCGATCTCCGTTCCCCGCCCGATCAGAGTTAATGTACTGTGGTCTTCACCCTCATCGAGGACAGTGACAATATCGAGGGTTGTCCGATAAAACCCGGTATCGCCCGGGCAGAACTCGAGCAGGAAAAGATTCGGTTTATGTGCGATAATATCAAAATTTGCAGGGTCTTGCGGCAAACTGTCGGCCGTGAGTGGTGTGACGCTAAAAAATGTTGTATCTGCAAAATCGCCCCACTTCAGTTCGGCTTTAACGCTATTAGGAGAGTCCAGGCTAAATTCTTTATAGACCACTTTACAGGTATGAGTAAATGTATCGCCAAAATTATGATCGAATGTTTGTTTCGGCAAACCGAATGAACGCAAATAAACCAGTTCACCGGTGTAATAACCGGTATAAACCAGGTCTTCAATGCCGTCCTGATTTAAATCAGCCGCGAGAATGGAAAGTGGGCTGTCGATGGGTTTTACTTCCTGGATGTTGCCGATTTTACCATTTGAGTTAAAAACATAATCGATACGGTTACCGCGAAAACTGCTCAAGGCAATATCGAGCAAATGATCGCGGATATCGTCTTTTTCGCGGAAATCACCGTTGAGATCGGCAACATCAAAAGACAGCGCCTGATCCTGCAATTGCACCGAGTCGTATTTGACAAATGTTTCCCCTCGCCTGTTCCATTCGAACAGTGTCAGTTGTGTGCCGGCCGCTGTGCCGGTGCCGCTATTGCGGGTTTTGCCGAAATAGGGCACATCCGATGATAAAACCGCAATTTCAAGGTAATCGGTTTGATCAGGATTGGCGGGCTGGCGCATGTTCAAAGCCTGAATATCCACCGGGCGGAAAGGAAGTTGCACCACTTTGGCGCTGCCGAAGCCGCCGATATTCTGGGTGAAAACGCTGACATTGCGCCGTGCGATATTAGCCGTGGCAAAATCGATAAAGCCGTCGGCGTTAAAATCACCTGTGGTGACGATCACCGGGCCTTCGCTGGTGATGAGGTCTTTCTGCACCCGTGAAAAGGTTTCGCTTCCCTGTCCTTTGTTATTTTCAAAAATATAAACCCGGTCTTCGCCGCGAGAAACCACGAGTAAATCAATCCAGCCGTCGGTATTGTAGTCCACCGGTTTTACGGCGTGCGGCAAAATCCCGGCATTGCTAATTCTCTCGACCTTGTTCGCGTCAAAGGAAGGCGTCTCACCGCTGCTGCCCCAGAGTAAAATCACTGTTCTGCTGTCTTTAAATGGCACGACAAGGTCCATAAATCCATCGCGGTTGAAATCTGCCGCTGCGATATCGAGCGGGGTCAATAATTTCTTTGCATCCAGAGCGCTGGTCGCCAGCACAGAGTCGGAATAAACGAGAGATAAGTCTTTGTTCTTATTGTCGAAAATACTGATGATGCTGTTCATGCTGCTCACCAGCGCAATTTCGAGAAATTCATCATCATCAAGATTGGCGGCTACGGCTTTCACCGGTTGCACGGCGACAGGATCCAGTTGCAGATTGATGGTGTTGAAACCTGTCGAGGAAATGCCGGCTTTGGTCATCACGCGAAAATTCAGACGCACCGGCGCGCCATCGTTGCCGTCATCGAAAAAATTCGGATGAAAGAGCACGGAAATATCTTCACCATCGGCGAAGCTCGTCTCAAATGGCAAGGTGATTTTTAAGGTTGTATTTGCATTGATGGTTTCCAGGGTGAAACCCTGCAAAGTAATTTCACCGGGTTTTAAATAGTAGCCGTAATAATTGCCCACGATCCAGATATAATTTTCAAAATTTTCAGAGCGCTGAAATTCACGGTTGAGTGTGATTTCGATAGGTTCACCCGCCGAAGCCACGATTGAATGCTGTGCCGGCTTCGATCGGAGAATTCTGCGCGCGCTCTGTGCCGAAGCAATCTGAAAACAGACCAGACTTAAAACGGCAAAGGCAGCAAGTTTTAAACTCAGACATTTTCCGGTTTTGTTTTTCATCGTTTGCTTGTCATTAATTCTTTGATTTGATTTTCCAGTTGCGAACCGATTTCCCACTCACCTTTGGAATAAAAAGCATTCTTGCGCAGCCTCAGTGCAGGCAGGTAATCGTCGGTAATCTGCAGCATGTGCTGGGTGACGGCGATGATCTCATCCCATCTTTTACCGACTGCGTAGCGTCCACAAAGCGCCTCGAGATAATCAAGCCGGGTTTGTCTGGCCTGTTCAGGCTGGCCCAATTTTTCGTGAGATTTTATTTTAAAATTAGCAGCAACGGAATCCACAGCGTTGAATTTCAGCAAAGCTGAGGCGGTGGTTTGCAATTTTCGCCATTCCTGCCGCTGGTCATAATTTTCAGCGAGCACATGCAAATAGACCTGTTCGCCTTTTTTAGCTTCTTCAGCACGTCCCAGGTTGCGCAAGGCAAGATAGCGGAATTGCAGGCCGAAAGTATTGCGCGGTTCAAGTTCGAGCAATTCCTCAGCCGTTGCCAGCAATGCATCGAACTCACGTGCCGGTGATTGCCGGCGCGCTTTTTCAAGCAGATAATTCATTTTTGCCGCTTTCACCCGTGCCGGCTGTTTCAGCCCTTCGTAAGCGATGATGCGCAATTCCAATGCGTGCAAATTTTCCGGCTGCAGCATTAAAATATCATCGACTTTGGCCAATAATTCAGCGTATTTTTCCTGTTGGCGTAGGCGATTGGCAATGGTTTCAAAATGGCGTAGTTCAGTCTGCACGGCTTCCTTGCGCTGATTCAGCGCCAGGTGGGCGTCCCGCTTTAATACGTTGGAGCGGGCGTTTGTACTGTCCATTTCGATGATACGTGTGGTGGTTTCGATGACTTTGGTAAACGCTTTCTTTTTCGTCTGGAATTCCGCCAGGGCATTTAAATATGCCAGCTCCGACTTTAATGCCTCGCCTGTGTTTCCGAGTGCAACCTCGGCATCCCATTTTATTTTCAGGGCGTCCAGATTGTCCGACTCGATGTTCAGGATATAATTTGCATCTTGCAAACGGCTGCTATAGTCTTTTTTCTGCGCATGCATATCGGCGAGAGCAAAGTAGTATTTGATGCGCGTCCTGTCTGCGGCCTTTATATTGCCGAGAGCGATATGAGCTTTATCTTTGTGATTCATCGCGTTGAGATCGATGGGATTGATCTCGAGAATGCGCGAAGTAAATTTGATGACTTTCTCATAATCATTTTTTTCAACCGCTTTATCGGTGAGGATATGCAGCATTTCCATTTCATTTTTGCGTGCTTCTATTTTCTTGTCGGAAGAATCCAGCGCCGCAATTTTCAGTTCATAAGCTTTGATATGCAAGCTGTCCTGGCGCAAAACCTCGTTGGTGTTTTTGATCACTTCACCGTAATCTTTCATCGCCAGGCGCAGAGTGCTCATGGTGATGAGGTAGGCCAGTTCGGTGCTGGTGGCTTCATCCTGTTTTCTCATCGCAAGTTGAGCGATTTGTTTGAGCTGCAGGCCTTTGATGCTGGTGCTGTCAACGGCGAGCAAATCTTCAGCATCACGCATGAGATCGACATAATTCTGTTGCATGAGTCGCGTCTGCAGAATCGCTTCGAGGGTCTCTTTTTTTTCAGCGCCATAGTCCATCGCCTGGCGCAGCAGGCGCGCTGCATCAGCGTATAATCCCATGCTGTATTTGTAACCCGCGAAATTCGTCAGGTCGGTGACGATATGCTGGTTGGGCAGGCTGATGAGTTGCATATAAGCCTGGTTCGCTTCAGTCCGTTTTTTTTGCAGACCGAGGCTGTATGCTTTCACCCGCAAAGCTTCGAGGTCGTTTTTCTTTCTGCCAAGAATATAATCAGCGTGATGGATGGCTTCATTGTATTGGCCGGTGTAAAAATAGGTAGTCATGAGAAAACGACGGGCGCGTTCGTCTTCGTCATCAATGCGTAAAGTATAGACGAATGCATCGATTGCCGCACTGGTATCTCCCAGCGCCAGGCTGGTTTCCGCAAAGAGCCGAAACCCGCGTCCACGGGTGGAAAAAATAATTGTACAGGCTTCAAACAGGTTGCGGGCACGCAGAAGTGAGCGGGATTTCAGCGCATGCAATCCATCTTCAAAATTACGACGCCAGTAATGGTTCTTGCGGCCAAAAATCTCCCAGCGCCAATCGATATTGAAGCGTTCGCATTCATCGAAGGCTTCGATCATACCTTGCCAGTTTTCCATTTGCGCTCGCGTTTCTCCGAGCAGAAACAAAGCTTTTGCATCAGAAGGATGCAACTTTATATGGGCCAGCAATTCGCGCTCGGCGGCGACCGGGTCGCCGGTTCGCCGCTTTAAATCGACCCGCTCCCAAACCGGGCCGGCGCATCGACTCAGAAGAATAAACACCAACAGGAATAAACCCGTGCGAATCAAAATCTGCTGCCGGGACAATCGATGTTTGCTTTGCTGCTTTGTCGTGTTCATTTTATAACACTACTCAGTCGTCATAATATGAATATTCAGGCAGAATGAATTTATTTCCGTCGTTCGGATTTTCAATTCAGTAAAAAAGAATCGTTAGTCAATATTGAGTCCGCCTTCATTATTGGCCGGCGACAATTTTCACCCCGGGCAGGAAAACAGTTGATATTGATGAACTCAAAAAACGTTCGGATTTATGACTGTACAATCCTTCCCCTCATGTGGGCCAGGCCTATTTTTTAATTCCGGAATACCAGGTTTTTGGTTGGAAAACTTTGGGTTAGATTTGCTTTGGTTCGATCGATAAAACTCCTGGTCAATTGTTGCCTCATCAGCACCTGCCTGTGCATAATATTTCTGCAATCACTGACAAAGTTCAAACCATAGAATTTCGGTAATTCAGGATTTTAAAATGAATGCTTGATATCTGGGAATCGAGGTGTGAAGTCTGGATGAAAGTTGTTTTGCGCGTGCTGGAGAGCTTTCCCGGGTAACGATTAACTGAATCATAAAACTAAACTAATTATCTTTTAAATCAAGAAAATATTTGTGGTTTCATTTAATCGGGATGTATTGCGATGGTTCTACCTGGCCAAAAATTATTGAAAAAACCACTAATTAGTGTCCATCCGGCACGAATGTAACCGGTTTTATAAACAATGCTTTATCTCTAAAAAAAGCACAGAAAAGACTTGAATAAATGCCCTTTAAGCCCTATGTTTATATTCAACTAAAAACATAAATAACAGAAACTTAAAGGGCATATTATGAAACTTTTTAAAAAACAGATTTCCCTGGATTTTGATGGTACACCCTGGGATTTAGAACCAGAGCTTTTTGTTATTCACCAAATCCTCGAAAAAAGGGATGACATCATTTTGCTAGCCAAATCATGTTTCCCAAAAGCGAAAAATGAAAGCTGCACAGTCGTCGGGCGCGATGGAATGACACTTGAGCAGATCATTCGCAGTGCGATCTTTAAGCAGCACCGGCGCCTGACTTTCAAAGAGTTGAGCCGCACGACTCTTGATTCTGCCATTTGTAAAAGCTTTCTAAAAATGCCGTATGGCCGGCATTTTTCAGCTCAAACACTGCAAGAGAATATCGCAACAATATCCGTCGATGCCCTCCTTGCCATTCAAACAGCGATCGCTTTATCGGCGATAACGTTCGGCGTCGATGATGGAAAAAAGATACGCACGGATTCTACGGTGATCAAGACAAATATTCATCATCCCACCAATGCTTCATTGCTCTATGATTGCGTGCAAACCGCTGGTATCCTTCTCGGAAAATGCAAAGCCCTCAAACCCGGACTTCGCTGCCGCAGTTACCGAAAAGGGAGCAAATCGTTACTTTTCAAAATTGTCAACACCAAAGGTCCACGGGCCAAAGAAAAGCGTCTTCCTTTGTATAAAAAACTTTTAAAACACACCATATCCTGTGAGAATCAAGTGGCCGAAGTGATTGATATTTTAGCGTGTTACACCTTCAATGATTGCTCCAGAGAAAAACAGCGAGAGAAGCTTTTACCAAAACTTACAGACCTTTTATCCAAGATGCAACAGGTGCAGAATGTGGCATACCGTCGGGAAATTCTCGATGAATCAGTGCCCGTCGCCGAAAAGATTTTTTCGATTTTTGAAGACCATACGGACTGCATCGTCAAAGGAGGTCGCGAAGTCCTTTTCGGTCACAAAGTCAACTTCAGCGCCGGCGTCAGCAATTTTATCTTTGATTGCATTATCGAACGCGGCAATCCGGCAGACACCTCGTATTTTCCCAAAACCATAGATAATCTAAGGGAGAACTTGAGAATTGTGCCGGAATCTATAGCCGGCGATGGCGCTTATGCCAGCATTGCTAACAGAGATTATGCACATTCAAAAAACATTAAAAATATTGTTTTTAATAAAATTAGAGGTACTTTACAAAATATCGCATCCAGTAAAAACATGGAGACCCGGCTAAAAAAATGGCGTGCCGGCATGGAAGCTGTGATCTCCAATTTCAAACGTGGCTTAAAAGCCGGAGTCTGCAATTGGAAAGGCTGGGAAGCGTTCCAAAAATTCGTATTGTGGAATATGCTCACGTTTAATTTGCGCGTCATTGGCCACTCGTTAATCAACCAACTGGCCTGATCACCCTCGCGGCCGGCACGAACTCCGGGGCGAGGGTGACGTAGGTTCAAAGTGGTTGATTTTATGCAGATTAACTGCGTTAAATGACGACTTTTGCGACGGTGTGACCATCGGTAGCGTAACTATAAATGGATTTTATCTATATTTTGAAAAAAATTAATAGTATCTGGTTCTGTCCT
>JAJRYV010000038.1 GCA_024275575.1 bacterium | reverse complement strand
GATGATAACAAGCCCGAGACAACAAGAGCAAAAACGGGTGCTCCGGCAGTATTCAGTTTCGAAAATCGCGCCGGGAACAGCTTGTCCAGCGCGACAGCGCGAGATATCATGCCAACCACGAGAATGTTACCATTGAGCGAGCCGGTAATCGATACAATGGCGCCAATCGCCACCAGACCCGCTCCCCACGGCCCGAAAATGAGGGACGCCGCATCAGCAAAAGGCGCCGTCGAAGCTGCCAACTCAGCGCCCGGTATGAGCGCCATGACGCCGTATGTGGCGATAATATACACACCCGTCGCTGTCAAGGTTCCTGCTATCAGGGCGCGCGGAATGGTCTTCTCCGGTGCGATGACGTCGTCGGCCGGAACAGTCACGCCTTCAACACCGACATAGGCCCACATGGTCAGCATAATGAGTCCGGCTATGAGCAGAGGAAAAGGCTCGTCGTTCGGGTTAGACGCGGGAATGGCAGTGACGTCACCAAGCAGCAAACCGCCGCCGGCGATGGCAAACAACGGCAGGAGTTTCAGCAATGTGGTAACCAGTTGCACGATGCCCGCTGATTTAACACCGGCAACGTTAATGCCTGTGAACAGCCAGATTACAGCCAGGGCGGCAACGGCTCCTGCAATCGGTTGCGTCACCACCTGGGGTACGAAGACAGCGAAATAACCGACGAAGACAACGGCCCCTGCGGCAACCGCAGACCAGACAGCAATCCAAAGCCCCCAGGCAACGAGAAAACCCGGCAGGTCACCAAGCGCTGTGCGGGTGTAGGCGTACGGCCCGCCCAGTTTGGGGATGCGCCGGGCGAGCGAGCCTAACATAAGCGCGATGAATAGTGTGCCGCCGCCCGCAAAAAACCAGCCTAACAAACTCAAACTGCCATACGGCGCCAACACCGCCGGCAGCATAAAAATACCGTTACCAATCATAATCCCGACGACGAGCGCCCATGAGCGCCAAAAACCAAAACTTCTTTTCATTTATGCCTCTTTGCAGGTAAATGACGCCACGAAACGTCGTTCTGTTGAGTGAATGACTAAGTCTGTTTCGTTTGAAATTTTCTTTGAAAGCCGCGAGCAGATCAAGACTTGTTAAATCAGATAAACGAAAAATTTTGTGACTATGATCATACCTGGCTCTGGTGGTGAAATTGTTTGTGGGAATGATAGGAAGTTTTAAGGATTGGATGTTATCAAATATCGGCCAAATGATATAATAAAACGGCCATATTCGAAAGGGGGGTGAACTCTCAAGTTTTTCAAAACCTTGAGGGTTTTAATAAGAAGAACCAACTTCTGATGGTCTCACCCCAAACTGCTCGCGAAAGCATTTGGCAAAATATGCCGTGCTGCCGAAGCCGACATCGTAGGCGATATCCGACACTGTGCCGGCGCCTTGCTCCAGCAATTGCTTCGCCCGTTGCAGGCGAAAAGAGCGGATAAACTGGTTCGGTGACTGGTCGATGAGCGCTTTCATTTTCCGGCGTAGTTGGCGTTCGCTCATAGCGACTTCTTTGCATAGAGTTTCGACGCCAAATTCTTCTTCGCTCAGATGGGTCTCAAGTGATTTGATGATTTTTCCCAGAAACTGCTGGTCCAGTGAATTGGCCGAGACCTCCCGCGGTTGGATAACCGTCGCGGTGCGGTAGCGTTCGCGCAATTTGCGGCGAACGGCAATTAGATTTTTAACGCGCAGCAACAGCTCCCGGGCGTCGAAAGGTTTGGTCAGGTAATCGTCGGCTCCGGTTTGCAGGCCTTCTAACCGGTCTTCCTGTTCGGCGCGGGCGGTGAGCAGAATGATGGGGATGTGGCTGGTTTTTTCCTCTGTTTTAAGGGTACGGCAAACTTCGTAGCCACTCATTTTCGGCATCATTAAATCGCTGATCACCAGGTCGGGGATTGTCTCGAAGGCTTTCTCAACGCCTGCTTTGCCATCGACAGCTTCCACAACCTGATAAGTTGAATGCAACTGCTGCCGGATGTAGGTGCGAACATCGGAATTGTCTTCGATGATGAGCACGAGTTCGCGGTAAATTGTCGTTGGTTTCGCCACGTCTGTTTCAGGTATTTCTCCCGCGTCATCTTCAGGAGAAGCGTCTGAATCATCATTTGACGGTGGATTTTCTTCGCCAAACTTTTGTTTTAAAGAACGGCTACTTGCTTCCATGCTGTTTGAGAGCGCAGTTTCATTTTCAATCACCTCTTCCACCCTAAAATGCTCTTTCCCTAAGGGCAACATAACTGTAAACACACTGCCGACACCAATCTCGCTCTCAACCCGCACCTGCCCGTGATGCAGTTCCACCAACTCCTTCACTAAAGCCAAACCGATGCCTGTGCCTTCGTATGATGGCTCAGCAGAATTTTCTGCCTGATAAAAACGATCGAAAATATACGGTAGACGCTCTTTTGAAATGCCGGAGCCGGTGTTGGTTATGGCGATTTGGATAAATTGTGTGGTTTTGGCGCTGCTGGGCCCCTCGTCTGAATCTCCTTGCGGGAAGGGGGTGGGGTGCGACGCGGTCACTGAAACCCTTCCGGCCTTTGGCGTAAATTTAAACGCGTTTGACAGCAGATTATGAAAAACCTTTTCCAGTTTGTCACACTCAAAAAATAATGCTAATGATTCATTCTCGCTATGGAAGCCTAACTGAATTCCCTGCATTTGCGCCAACGATTCGTAGGACATAACAATTCCTTTGATAAACGGAATGAAATCCGTCTGCGCCACGCGGATTTGCATTTTTCCGGCATCGAGCTTAGTCAAATCCAATAACTGGTTGATCAATTTTAACAAACGGGCAGCGTTGCGCTGCATCATCGTCAGGCTGTGTTTGGCGGTTTCATCGGTTTGCTTTTCCAGCAATTGCTGGATTGGGCCGAGAATCAACGTAAGCGGTGTGCGAAATTCGTGGGAAATATTGGCAAAGAAGCGGGATTTCAATTGGTCTAAACTGCGAAGTTTTTCCGTTTCAACTTTTTCTAATTTAAGATCACTCTTCAAAAGGAAACGCTTCAATTCATATCTTCTAATAAAATAAAGGTTTGCAAAGAAAAATATTCCGTAGATCGTATATGCCAACCAGGTTTTCCACCAGGGGGGGAAGATGATAACCTTTAACGATGCGGCGTTTTCATTCCATACGCCATCGCTGTTGGTTCCTTTAATTATAAGTGTATATTCACCTGGATCGAGATTGGTAAACGTTACCTCTCTTTTAGTGCCGAGTTGTATCCACTCTTTGTTGAACCCTTTAAGCTTAAATGAATATTTATTTTTAGCTGTGCCATAATAATCCAGAGAGGCAAACTCAAATGAAATGAAGTTATCCTTATGAGATAAAATTATTTCATCCGTTTCAGATATTATTTTCTTTAGTATTGAATTATCGTCCCGTATGGAAACCGATTTATTAAATAACTTGAAATCTGTAAATACTATGTTAGGCGTAAAATCTCTCTTTACAATCTGCTGAGGATAAAAATAATTGAAACCGCTAATTCCGCCGAAAAATAATTCACCCGATTTACTTTTGAAGAAAGCGCCGGTATTAAATTCGTAGTTCTGCAATCCGTCGGTTACATCATAATTTATAAATTGCTTTGTGACAGGATTGTAGTTGGATAACCCCTTGTTTGTACTGAGCCAGAGATTATTTTCCTCATCAGGTAATATTCCGTAAACAACATTATTCGGCAAACCGTCCTTCTCCATTATATGTGTGAAGGTCTCAGTTTGTCTATCAAATAAATTTAATCCACCGCCCGATGTTCCGATCCAGAGTTTTTCTTCGGGTGCACGTGGGTCCGGGCATATGCATTTAATAATATTGCTGTAAATGCTATTGCTATTCCCGGGATCGTTACTATATATCGTAAACTTTTCATTTCCCTGATTAAATTTAATTAACCCCATATTTGTTGTGAACCATAAATCACCCTGCCCATCCTGATAGATTACGGAAGACCCCACAGAGAAACCGGAAGTCGGTTTATTATTATAACGATAATTAACAAATTGACTTTTGGGGATGTCTGTCAGCTTGCTTAAGTACTCTTCAGTCACAACCCAAATGCTGCCGGAACGGCCCTCAAAAACTCCATACCCGGCTTGATAAGGATGTGGGTTAGTTTTGAAATGTGTCCGCTCATTTGTTTTAATGTTAAGGCGGTACAATCCCTCATAAGTTGTGAACCACAAATTTCCATTTCTATCCTCAATTATCGATGAGGCGCCTGTGCTTCCAAACTCTTTTACATCAAGAGGATTACCATAGGTTGTTAACGCGTTTGTCTTCCTGTGCCATTTATAAATATAATTATAACTGCTAAACCATAGATTATCGTGAGAATCTTCAAATAGTGCCCGAATGCTTAGATGTGATTCAGCTTGTTTTTTGTATTGTTTATTGGGAAATGATTTAAACCAATTTGATTCGGGGGAGTATATATAAATTCCATAGCTGGTACCTATCCAGATATTTCCAGCATTATCAACAACGACTCTTGAAATAGACGGCAGGATATCACGTTCAACATAATTATAAGTTTTGTCATAAACATTAAATGAAACTAAGTATCCTGCCGAGCGCATCCATAAGTTACCAACCCGGTCTTTTACAATATCGCTGATTAATCCCTCGCCGTATTTTACCCTTTCATATCTAAATCCATTTGGATAAAGCTTAAATCTCCCGTTGTTTTTATTAAAAAAGATTAAACCCGATGCAGAACCTAACCATAAAGTGCTGTCATTGTTAATCAATACGGATGATATGGCATTATCAATTTTATTGGCAGGGGCTTTCTTATTTAAAATATAATGCTCGAACCTTTTTTGGGTATGAGAAGAAAATTTATCTAAACCTGAATTCGTACCTATCCATAAAACACCATCGTTATCAGCTGCTATGGATAATACATCATTATCACTAATGCTGGTTGGCTCACCGGGATGATGTTTATAGTTGGTAATCTGAAAATTGGATGTTAAAATATTCTTTCTTTTAATCAGATATAACCCGCTGCGGTATGTGCCAATCCAGATATTGCCTTCTCTGTCTTCAGCAATAGAAGTTATATATTGAATGTTAACAGGAATTTTGTGGGATACTTCTGTCTTGCTGTCCATTAAATTTATATCCCCGTCGTTTGAAATAACCCATAAAATTTCGCTGCCGTCTTCAAAAAGCGCTCCGATATAATTGCTGGATATTGTAGTAGAATCGTAAGGATTGTGAGTATAAATGGTGAAGGAATAACCATCGAATTTGTTCAAACCATCTTTTGTGCCGACCCAGATAAAACCCTTGCTATCCTGTTCAATAGAAAAAGCGCCATTTTGTGAAAGCCCGTCTTCGATGCTGAGATGTTTGAAGTTGATGCGATTGCCCTGAGCCTGCAGGCAATTGGCATAAAATAGAAGCAGAAAAATTTTGAGTGCAAAGAAAGACTGTTTTATCGGCCATTTAAGCATTTTTATTCCTAAATTTGCAGCGAGTGCATTCACGCCATTATGAAGAAAGCTCAAAGATTCAATAAAACAACAGAAAAATGACCTATCCTGGAATTTCTTGCAGTCTTCCTTTATCTTAATAAAATACTAAACATCATCTGTTAATTCAAATATCCCGGGTTGCCTTTTGGACATTGAACCACAGCCCCGATGCTAAACCTTGCTGATCGCCAAATACAAGGTCTCGCTGCGGTTCTGCCTACGTTGTTCTTATCGCACCACTGTCATCTTTTTTACCGCTTCATTTTTTCCTGCTGTCAATTTGTAAAAAAACACGCCGCTGGCAACCGGCTGCTGTTTTTTATCTCGCCCCTTCCAGACCTGAAGATGATTTCCTGCTGCCGTTTTTTTATCGATGAGTGTGGTGATTTCCTGCCCGAGAATGTTGTAGATTTTCAGTTTGACATGCTCCGGTTTCGGCAGGGAGAAAGCGATGGCGGTTTCCGGATTGAAGAGATTGGGGTGGTTTTGCAAAAGCCGAAACTCGGCAGGAAGTGTGTTTTCCTGTACACCGACGAAAAGTTGGTATGGGTTAAAAGTGTACACATCTGCATTGGTCGGAGGGGTGTTTTTAAATAATTGTAAAGTACCGGCAGAGCTTAACTGTTCATAACCTTCCCGTTCCGTCAGGTAAACCGTCCATAAAATAGGTCGTTGTATTTCTCCGCGGATTCCAAAACATTTGTCACTTGTACTGGCGTCGAATGCCAGTCCTTCCGGATCGTAATCGAGATCGAGAATAAAAAGAAAGTTACCCACAATTTTGCCGGTGTTAATATCCACATAATCAGGGTCTTCAGGGTTATAGACTTTACGCAAGTCCCATTGCGGGTTTTTATCCCAGTCATTTAATACAACCGCCAGTTGACGCGGTGTATCGGCGGAAATATCCCATGCTGTGAATGGCAAGTCGAAATAACCCTCATAGGTTTCCGGCTCAAGGTTATTGGCCGCATAAAACCAGCCTTTCTGTGTGCCTTCCTGCGGCATTTCATAAGGCTCGCCAATGTCATATTGGTTATTGCCGCTGAGCTCTGTGTAACCGGTTTTCTGCACGAAACGGATTTCGATATCTTTGAACTGCGCTGGTAAAATACTGGAACTTGCCCGTATCCACCAGTTAGCGCCGGGGTAAACTTCACTTTCAATAATCAAATCATTGCTTCTGTATGGGGAATACCCACATGAGGAAAACCAGCGTTCGGTTTCGCTGGAATACGCCCAGCCGCGTGCATAAGAATCAAGATTCAATGTGCCTCGGGTGATGCGAAAACCGTTGGTGACAGGGATTTTGAGTGCGTGTTTCTCCGGTCGATCATGGCTGGTTAAAACAGTAGTCCCGATAGTTAAATCTTTGAGTGTGAATTTTCCGAGCCAGCCTATTTTTCCATTAAAATCAATTTGGTAGTCATGATTTTTTAGCTGCCCCATATCCACCAGCCGAATCCCCCAACTGCCGTCGGCAGGGCCTTGTATATGCTCGGCCAAAATTTCTGTTAAGGGTTGCTGCGGCGCTTCAATCGGAATTTTTAACGTATCACGCCAGATATTATTTTTCTGGTCAGTTATATGCACTGGAAAAGAAATAAACTGTCCTGGCTGCACGTCTTCAGGGATTTGGTAGATAAAATATGTACTGCGGTGTTTTTTTTGGTACTTCATCGAAACCTGAGCCCTGGCTTCTACATTTTTAAAGGTAAAATTCCCGGCATCGTATTCGTAATCTATCTGCCCGGTTTTTACCCGGCAATTGACTTTGGCTTTTGCAAATGCCGACTGATTCTGCAATGTCACGCCGAAATGAATGTATTCACCCGGATTGGCGATACCGTCGGCATTTATATTGTCGTCAAAAATCTCCACCGCGCTGATATTGAGCGGGCCGGAGGTGGTGATGTGGCTTTGCATTTTCGGCCAGAAAAACTCCTGTCCGTTTTTGTTTTTTATTTGCAGATTTAAAAACAGCCCTTCTTCGATTTGCGAGATGTTCTGCAAGTTCATTTCTAAAAAATGCGGCTGCACCGAGGTTTCTTCAAAGTACACATGGTCCTGCGCATCCACTAATTGTGCAGTGATCGATTCGATCGCGAAACTGTCAGCGGCGGCCTCGACCATGATCGTGGCTGTTTCGTTATTAATCTGCGTTTCTACATTTGTCGATGGAATGAGCTGAAAAGCATTCTGACTGAAAGCCGCCTGGGCGATATCATCATTTTTACGCATTTTGATGATGCTGTCCAGCCGGTCATTGCCTTGCCCGGCGACGAGTGCAATTACGACTTCCTGTGTATCGCCGAGCGCCATTTTAAAAGGGCCGGTGGGAGGAAACATCCTGCGACTGCCGGGGTTTGTATCGAGCCAGCCGGAATTGCTTATTGGATCTCCAGTTTTCTGTAAAAGAATCCGTTCCCCGGTTGCCGGATCGGTGAAAGGCTCACGAGGTGTTTCCGGTCGTGGCCGGAGACCGAGCATAATATTATACCATTGTAAAGTGCCGTTATAGTCTTCACCACGATTCGGGTCTGAGTCTCCACTAGCAACTCCTTTCATCCAGGCTGAATAAAACGGCTGGTTTTTCCAGCCGGGTCGAGAGTTAAAATTAACAAAAGCTGCATCCTGCAAATTACCTGTTTCCACAATCGGACCAGCTAATAAATCATAACCAAAAGCCGGCGGTGGAGAGCCAATCTCAGAGTAAAGTTGGTCATAATTTGATGAATTGTAGGTGTATGCCAGCATGCGCTCTTCGTCGAAAGCGAGGAAATCATCCGCAAAATATCCCAGATCCGTATCGCTCCAGGTACAAACGAACACACTGTCGATAACCGCATCCGGGGAAGTGTTGGGTGTGCCTTTGTAAATCATTTTCCAACGTTTGTAAATTACATTTTCCAGCACCGGTGTTTTGTAGGCCCAGAGCGTGACTTGTATTTCCAAACCGATGGACGGCGAACCGGCGAACGTCAGGGTTTTGGCGCTATCGGCGTCGTTGTAAACCAGCCAGATGACCTGGTCGGCGTTGGCGTAGCCGGGTTCATCGGCTTCGGGGTAGAGCCATCGGGGTGTAAAGGCCGTCGCCGTCCGTGTCGTAAAAAGGCACACCGAGGTCGACAGGCCATTGCTGCCAGTCGGTTTTGTACTGGTTGCGGATTTCATCAATTTCGTTTGCACTGATTTCTTCTGCAGGTTTGTCAAAAAAGAGCGCGGCATCGCGTTGTAAATCAGCGACGGCAAAATTTTTTCGGATGCGCCAGATGCGTGTTGCTGCTCCCGCTGTACCGTCAAGTTGGATGATGCCTGCATTAATGCCACTGCTGTAAGTGTTGCCACCGACGCGGATTTCCGGCTCCTGACCATCGCGCACCAGTCTGCCCCAGACGACCGGCACTCTGCCTGCCGGAAAAGTCACCGCATCATGCCTGTCAGTGTTATCATATCCGATCAACCCATCGGGTTGCACCCACAGAGCGAGGTTGTTGATATTGAGTCGGGTTTTGGATGGTTCTTCTTGAGCTTGCATGGTATCTGTCAGTAATAGAGAAAAAAGCAGGGTTTTGAGAATAGCTAAATAACGCATCTTTTCCACCTTTCGTATAATTAAGCCTTTATTATTCTCACCGAGGCGGAGCGGGTCGGTGAAAACAGCATAAAGAATTTAAAAACAAAACTCTATGTCTTGGTGAGATTATTTTTTGAATAAAAAATTAAGTTTTCCGCTATGCTTTCGAAGAACGACAATGAAATCAATTATTTACCAGGCCTTTTTAAAATTTGTGAATAATGCAGGTAAAATCTGTTTTCTGCAGGGCATCCCCCCAATACCCTGTGAAAATTTACATCGTTTGTTTTGCCACTTTACACGGCATAACGAACGCCGATCGCCATCCCCCCGGAAAAAAATTCAACAAAGAAATTAGTTTTGATTTGTTGCTGGAATTTTTAAACTGCAGGCTTTCAAATTAAAACAGGATTTTTATGCTTGAATATGGTTACTGGGGGCTTCTTCTCTTTGCTTTTCTTTCGGCATCAATTTTGCCCGTCAGCTCGGAAGCCGCTATTCTCGGGGCTATTTATCTCGAATGGGACTCGTGGCAGGTTTTGTTTTGGGCGGGTATCGGTAATTGCCTGGGAATAGCTATGAATTACGGCATCGGCCTGTTTGCCGCTGATAAATGGTTGTCGAAGAAAAAAGCGCTGTTGCAATCCCGGTCATATAAGCTGGCGGAAAAATACGGTATTCTCGCCCTTTTCCTCTCATGGATGCCGGTCATTGGTGATCCCATCACTATCGCAGCCGGGGTGCTGCGCATGAATTTTCTGCTTTTTGTCCTGATTTCATTTTCGCTGCGACTGCTGCGCTATTATTTGTTGGTGGCGGCAATGAATTGAAAATATTAGCCTGGATAATGCATAAGATACATCACCTGAATGAATAAAAACTGTCCGGTTATTTAGTTAGCTCCGCAAAGTCCTTGCATTTCAGGTGGACATGTGTATGAATAAGTGTATTCATGTTTACCAAAACAGGAGTAATGCAATGCTAACTTTTATTAGTTTTCAAAAAACATTTTCTACCGAAAAGGATTGTTTTAACAAT
>JAJRYV010000037.1 GCA_024275575.1 bacterium | reverse complement strand
TTGTTGGTGGCCACGGCCAAACTCCGCGGTATCGAGCCTTTCGCCTGGCTGCGCGCCACGCTCAGCCAAATCGCCGATCACCCGCAGAAAAAACTTGCTGAGCTGCTGCCGCAATAAACTGTATACGTACTTCGCCGGACGGTTACTTTATACCTCGAGTAGTACAACGAGCATATATCATCAGCAGGCGGCAGCTCAGCCCGGGCTACCGCCTTTTTTTGTGCTTGAATTGGGGGTGGATATTTGATATCTTGCGTCCCGATGATTAAAAATAGGAAAATATAAATTGACTTCACCAAACTACGACCTCATCATAATTGGCTCCGGCCCCATCGGTTTGGCTTGTGGCATTGAGGCGCAAAAAAAAGGCCTGCGTCATATCGTGCTCGAAAAAGGCGTGCTGCTCGACGCCGTTTACCGTTTTCCAACAAACTGCATTTTTTTCTCCACGCCCGAGCTGGTGGAAATTGGCGATATTCCGTTTTTAACCAACGGCCCAAAACCAACACGTAGCGAGCTCCTGCGTTACTACACTAAAGTGGCTGAGTTTTATAAATTGAATATCCGTTTGCGGCAAAAAGTGGTTGGTGTGCAAAAGGCTGATTCTGGTTTTCATGTTGAAACCCGGTCGGAAAGTGGCCGATTCACTAAAAGCATAGAGCGAAAGCCTCCCGCAGAGCGTTGCGCTCGGCGAGACGCCTTCGCTCTATTTCCCGGGGGAAGTTATTCCGCTAAAGCGGTCGTACTGGCAACAGGTTTTTTCGATCATCCCAATTTGCTCAATGTGCCCGGAGAAAATACAGAAAAAGTATCCCACTATTACTCAGAATCCCATATTTATTATCGCACAAAAGTGGCGGTCATCGGCGGGCAGAATTCAGCCGTTGAAGCGGCTTTGGAGCTCTACCGTGCCGGAGCAGAAGTCACGCTTATTCACCGCCATGCCGAAGTTGGTGACTCTGTCAAATATTGGATCCGGCCGGACATCGAAAACCGTATTAAAGAAGGCAGCATTAAAGCCTGTTTCAATACAGAAGTCAAAGAAATTCAGCCCAACAAAATAATGCTGCAAACCGACAACCAGTCCCCGTTTGAAATAGAAAACGACTTTGTTTTGGCGATGACCGGCTATCATCCGGATTTTGATTTTCTCCGCCGGGCCGGTGTAGGGATAAATGATGATGGTTTGATCCCCATTTATAATCCGCAAACCATGGAAACTGAAATTCCCGGTCTTTATCTCGCCGGCGTCGTCGCCGGCGGTTTGCGCGATGCGAATAAGATTTTTATTGAAAACGGGCGTATTCATGCAAAGTATATCGTTGATGACTTTGTTTCGAAACACCAGGATGGGTAGATTATGAACAAAACAAACCCGTTTTTCATAATCGGCGGCGTATTTAGTATTTTGACGGCAATCCTGCATATGGCCATCATATTTGGCGGCTTTATGCTTTTTCGGGCGCGGGAAAATTTCGAAGACTTCCATTTCTCAAACCGGCGCTTGTGCTTATTTCAGCCATTTACCTCATCAGGGGGCTGGGGATAATTCCAGCACTGATTTTTGCACCGCAAATGGTCGATAGCTTGTTGATTTGGAGCTCGCTGGTCAGTGCGGTTTTTGGTTTGACTTATGCTGTCGGTACAAAACAGAAATGCTCAAAGCTGTCTGCAAAATAGTAACCTTTCAGGGTTGAAAAACCTGAAAGGTTTTCCAGGAGAAATAAAAAATGAAAGGTAATTTTGGATGGCTGATAAATATGACATAGTCGTCGTTGGTGGTGGCCCCGGTGGTTATGTCGCGGCAATACGGGCGGCGCAGTTGGGTAAAAAAGTTGCTGTCGTTGAAAAAGATAAAATGGGCGGCATTTGCCTCAATTGGGGCTGCATTCCCAGCAAAGCGCTCATCCGCAGCG
Source organism: bacterium (assembly GCA_024275575.1). GTDB lineage: Bacteria > Zhuqueibacterota > Zhuqueibacteria > Zhuqueibacterales > Geothermadaptataceae > Bioreactorimicrobium. The sequence goes on along the minus strand of JAJRYV010000037.1, from coordinate 33,460 downwards.
CCGAGGTTTTTCATTTGATGAATGAGGCAAAATCCTTTGGGCTTTCTGCGGAAAATGTGCAGTTTGATTTTACAAAAGTCGTACGCCGCAGCCGTACTGTGTCGAAAAAACTCAATAAGGGTGTCGAATATCTGATGAAGAAAAACGGCATCAAGATGCTCTTCGCTACCGCCAAATTGCAGAAAGATTATCAAATTAGTATCACAGATAAAAACGGCAATCGATCAACAATCACCGGTGATAAAATAATCATCGCCACGGGTGGTAAACACCGTTCGCTGCCGGGAATCGAAATCGACCACGAACGCATTATCAACAGCTCGGATGCTATGGTTTTAAAAGAAGTACCGGAATCGATGATCATCATCGGTGGCGGTGCAATTGGCGTGGAGTACGCTTATATTTATTCCAGCTTCGGCGCTAAAGTCACTATCATCGAAATGCTGCCGCAGATTTTGCCGGTTGAAGATGAGGAAATTGCAAAAACACTGACGGCAAGTTTTAAAAAAGCTGGCATCAAAATAGAAACCGGCGCGAAGGTTGAAAGTATCGAAAAAGTGGATTCCGGCGTTGCTGTGACCATTTCCGGCGAGACTGGGCAGAAGCAGATCGACGGCTCTCTGGTGCTGGTTGCCGTGGGTTTTTCCGGCAAAACGGAGAATATCGGCCTTGAAGAATTAGGAATTCATACCGAGCGCAGCTTCATCCCAGTTGACGAATTCTGTCGCACAAACGTCGATGGTTATTATGCCATCGGTGATATCAACGGGCCGCCGCTTTTGGCGCACGTCGCCTCGGCAGAGGGCATTGTTGTTGCCGAGCACATCGCCGGACTCGGACCGAAACCAGTGAACTATGGCAACATCCCCGGCTGCACCTACTGCCAGCCGCAGGTGGCCAGTGTCGGCCTGACTGAAAAAGCCGCATTGGAAGCCGGTTGTAAAATCAAAGTGGGAAAATTTCCTTTTTCAGCACTGGGGAAAGCCATCGCCATGGGTGAAACCAATGGTTTTGCCAAGCTCATTTTTGATGAAGAAAAAGGAGAATTACTCGGTGCGCATATCATTGGCCCGGAAGCGACGGAATTGATCGCTGAACTGGCTACGGCACGGACATTGGAAACAACCGGGTTTGAGCTTTTCAAAACCGTGCACGCGCATCCGACTTTGTCGGAAGCCATCATGGAAGCGGCTGCCGCAGCGCACGGGGAGGCGATTAATATTTGATGTGGCGAGTTTTGCTTCTTGAATTGTTGAATGAATTTCGTTACAATTAGTATATCTGCTTTTGCCTGTACTTCTGAATTAAGGTATTTTACCAGGAAAATGATTATTAGCTCTGTCCAACTGTAAATACCAAAACCAAATTGAAATACTCACATGAAACTTCATGTTTATACAGATACTTCGGTTTTTGGCGGTTGTTATGATGAAGAATTTAAAAAATATTCAACCATTCTTGTCGATCAATTCAGGAGTGGTGAGAAAGTTCTGATAGGCTCCGACCTCACACTTCGAGAATTGCAGAATGCACCAAAACAGGTTTTGGATGTATATGGTTCCATCCCAAACGAATTCATTGAATTTGCAGTACTCGACGATGAAGCATGATTGATGGCCCAAAAATACATTGAAGAGAAAGCCATAAGCAACAAATGTTTGGTTGATGCTCAACACATAGCTATTGCCTCCATCAGTCGAGTCGATGTTCTGGTGAGTTGGAATTTTAAACACATGGTCGATTTCAGACGAATACAGCTTTTATAATGCTGCAAATTTAAAATACGTTATCCATTAATTGAGATTAGATCACCGAGGGATATAATCGATGAAAAATAATTTAAAAAATGAAGGATTAGACTCCGTTGCGATGATGAGAGAAATCAGGGATAAATTGTCTAAAGAATATGTTGAAAATCCGGCTAAAGAAGAAAAAGATTTGGAGCAGATTCGCAAGAAATATGGCATTCAGTTGAAACAAAAGGTTTGAGTTGTTTTTTGTCTTCCGGTATTGCCTGTTTTGAAGGCGAAGTGTACAATGTTTTAAGACAGGGAAGGATCAGTCCGCCTGTGCCGCTATTGATTCTCGGAATTGAACCCTGATTCAGAAAATAGATGAAATTAACCGACTACATATCTGCATATTACAAACCCCCATTCTCAGTTCTTCAACAACTCGAACAGGAAGCAGCCGCCTGCAATTTTCCCATTATCGGTTTTCAAACAGGGCAGCTTCTGCAGCACTATGCCTCCCTGCTGCAGGCGGAATCTGTGTTTGAAATGGGCTCCGGGTTCGGCTATTCAACGCTGTGGTTTGCGGCTGGAATGCCGGGAAATGGACGCATCATCTGTACTGATTTTTCTGAAAAGAATCTGCAAAAAGCGACCGCCCTGTTTATCGAATTGCAATTGAAGCAGCAGTTGATAACACGCTGCGGCGATGCGCTGGAAACGATTGATTTGTATGATAGAGAATTTGATATCATCTTTATCGATCTCGATAAACATCTATATAACCAGGCTTTTGATGCCGCCTGGCCAAAAGTGAAAAAGGGCGGCCTGTTGCTCGCAGACAATATATTTAGACAGGGCGCGGTTTTCCATCCAACTGCAGGCGATAAATCCACTGAAACAATCCAGCTTTTTACCCTGCGAATTTTTAACCGCCGGGATGCGCAAACGATTCTTTTGCCGGTGGATGACGGGGTTTTGGTGGCTATGAAAAAGCAGGAGTAATGGATTCGTGGATATTTGGATTAATGGATTATTGTGAGTATTTTTATCCAACAATCCAGTAATCCATCGATCCATTACTTCTCACACAAACAAACGACTGGAAATTGTATGCAACAACTGAAGACACGCCGCCTCCGGCAACCGGAATGGTTGAAAATAAAAATTCCCAATAAACGCACGTATTTCAACCTCAAAAATCTGGTGGATGATCAGCAACTGCACACCGTTTGCCAGGAAGCCCGCTGCCCCAATATGTCGGAGTGCTGGAGCCGCGGCACTGCGACTTTCATGATTTTGGGCGATACCTGCACGCGCAGTTGCGGCTTTTGTGCCATAAAAACGGGACGCCCTGAATTTCTCGATACCGATGAACCACGCCGGGTTGCGGCAGCCGTCGCTGACATGAAACTACGCCATGCGGTCATTACCTCGGTGAACCGCGATGAGCTGAAAGATGGCGGCGCTTCTATTTTTGCCGCGACCATTCAGGCTATCAAAAAAGTACGCCCACAGTGCTCGGTTGAAGTTTTAATTCCTGATTTTAGAGGTGATGAGAATGCTTTGAAAATCGTCATAGACGCCCGCCCGGAAATTCTCAACCACAATATCGAAACAGTGCCGCGCTTGTATCACATCGTGAGGCCGCAGGCGAAATACCGGCGCACCCTCGATGTTTTGCAAAACGCTAAAAACTTCAGCATGACGACGAAATCAGGACTCATGGTCGGCATCGGTGAAAAAACGGAGGAAGTAGAGCAGGTTTTGCGCGACTTGCGGGCGCATGAGGTCGATATCGTCACCATCGGCCAGTACATGCAGCCGACGATCGGACATTTGTCCATCGACCGTTATGTGCATCCTGATGAATTTGTTCACTACAAACGATTCGGGCTGGACCTGGGGTTCCGCCATGTTGAAAGCGGGCCGTTGGTGCGCAGTTCGTATCATGCGGATGAGCAGGTGGGAGAGGTGCTAACGGAGTAAGGAAAGAATGGCAAGGCTCATTTTTATAGTTGCCTGAAATGATCGAAGTGGGTACATTGTCTAAAACAGGGTATAGTATAGATTCCTGAGTTCGATTGCTGCTTCACAGTATTCAATAAATTTGGTGATCGTTATGATTAAAGCATACGAGGAAGTTATTGAGTTTATCGCAGCAGGTACAAGTCCTGAAAGCCTTGTAGGTTACGAGCCTTCAGAGGCTGCTAAAGAGCGAATAGCGGATTTGATTTATCAGGAAAAACCCGGCATGTTCTCCGTAGATGAAAAATTTGAGTTGGACCATTACATGCAGTTGGAGCATATCATGCGGTTAGCTAAAGCCCGTGCATACAAACATATCACGCATGAGTAGATATGTCAGTGATGAAATTCGTGCTTTAGTTGCTAAACGTGCAGCTTATTTGTGCGAATACTGTTTAATCCACGAAAATGACACTTTTTTTTAAATGCCAGGCTGACCATATTATAAGCATAAAACATTTGGGTGAGACAAAACCGGATAATCTGGCATATGCGTGTGTCTGTTGCAATCGCAATAAAGGGAGCGATATTGGATCAATCTTGCAACTCTCCAAAAATTTCCTCCGATTTTTTCATCCAAGAAATGATATTTGATCAGATCATTTCAAGCTGGATGGTGCGATAATTAAACCACTCACTGATTTCGCAAAAGTTACTTTTCAAATATTCGGTTTTAATCATATCGATCGTATTATTGAGCGGCAATCATTGATTAAACTTGGGAAATATCCAGGTTCTGCTACAATTAAACTTTTGGGAAAATGATCGAAGGTACTAAAAGCATTCCTTCGTTATAAGGAGACTAAATGACAAAACGTTTAGTAGAAATTTACACCGACGGCGCGTGCAGCGGCAACCCCGGTCCGGGAGGTTGGGGAACGCTGTTAATGTTTGACGGCCGCACAAAAGAACTTGCGGGATACGAAGAGCAGACAACAAATAACCGCATGGAAATACAGGCGGTTATCGAAGGATTGCAGGCGCTGAAAGAGCCATGCAGCGTAAAAATCTATTCCGACAGCGCTTACGTGGTTAACACATTTAAGCAAGGCTGGCTTGAAGGCTGGAAACGCAACGGCTGGAAGCGGGGACCAAAAAAAAACCAACCGGTGCAAAATGAAGATCAGTGGCGCATTTTGGATTTGCTGGTGCAGAAACACAATGTTGAATTTATAAAAGTAAAGGGGCATTCGGGCAATGAATTTAATGAAGTGGTCGATCGTCTCGCTGTTGAGCAGATTGAGTTGAATCGGTAGTTAACGTCGCAATAACCTCTCTTGCAATAATTGCTGCATAGCGCGACGGCCATCCAATATGCAATAAACGTAAATCCGAGTTTCAATAATTTGATAAATAATTCCGTATGGTTTAAAATGAATTTCTTTGTATTCAAAAATACCAATATGTTCAAGCTCTGGTGCAATGTGCCCCCGGTTGGGAAATGTTGAAAGGCTATAACATGTTTTTTCCAGGCTGTTTAATAATTTGTCAGCCTTACCGGGAGAATCGTGACGCGCTATGGAGCTGTGTATTTCACAAATGTCTTTTTCAGCATCATCGATGAGAAATACTTCATATTTCACCATTATCAGCTTTCCTGAATTCGTTTTCGAATACTCTGAAAAGCCTGATCGATTGGTTTTAAATGTCCGGCTTGCCGGCTTTTATTGCCAAGAGCTAAAATCTTGAGCAATGCCAGGCTTTCCTGGGTCTTTTCGTAGAGTTTTATATCCTGCAAAATGACCTTTGCTTCTCCATTCTGTGTAATGATCATCGTTTTTTCATTATTGGTTACATCACGAATCACTTCTGAAGCATGTGCTTTCAGGTAGCTTATTGGTTTAATTGTTTCACTGAGCTTCATAGTCTAATCTCCAAAACTTTTATCATATCTTTAAGTGTAAACGACTAAAATATAGTCTTAATTAGGGTCGTTGTCAAGTTTTGTTTTATGAGAATAAAAAGAGCGGTTGCCATTTGCCGGTTTATTGAAAACCAAGAAAAGCCCCCTGTTTGCGCAAGGGGCTTTTCTTTTAATCGAGATAGGCCCATAACCAGTCTTTGCTTTTGCGGTCGAGATCTTCCATGCGGTTAATGAGATAGCGATCCCCGCTGATATCTTTGATGAGAACCCCGTCGTTGGCTAACTGGCGGGGGATTTCGTTGCGGCGCATGTAGAAATTGCGTTTTCCGGCACTGGTTACAACATTCCAGTGATAAAGTTCCGCTTTGTGCAAAATTGACTCGATGTGCTGAATCTCCGGCACATAATTGATGAAATTTAGCTCATCGATGAGCATTTGTTTCACTGCCGGGTCTGTGATGACATCGAGTGATTCCAGTAAAGCAATCTCCTTGCCGCTGTGATCTCTGAGGCTGATAAACGCATCGGTATGTTGCCAGGGAAAACATCGCACCAGGCGGAGGGGCAACTCTTTAACCTGTCCGTCGCCGGGTTTAATACGATAACCGGGTTTGCCATCGCGGCATTGAATGATTTTGAGCCCATTATCGAGATTGTATGTTAATCGTTTCATAAACTGTCCTCGTTAGTTTTGAGTGATAACCCTGCCGCGGATGCTGATCCCCGGCAGGGGAGCTACATGTACATTAGCGATTGCAATTCACTCTGCGTTTCATGCAATTTGAAGTATTTTCCATCTTTTTCGGCGAATAATTTGTTATGCGTGCCGCTCTGCACAAGTTTCCCGCCTTCGATCACAAAAATGCGATCGGCATGACGCAGTGTCGTCAGCCGGTGGGCGATGGCGAAAGTCGTGCGTCCGGAGATCAGATAATCCAGCGCTTCCTGTATCTTTTTCTCTGTTTCGGTATCCACAGAGCTGGTTGCTTCGTCGAGAATGAGTACCCGCGGGTTGTTGAGAATAGCACGGGCGATACTGATACGCTGGCGCTCGCCGCCGGAAAGTGTTAGTCCACGTTCACCAACGAGACTGTCATAAGCATCGGGAAAACCACAAATGAATTCGTGAGCATTGGATGCTTTGGCTGCGTTGATGATATCTGCAAGCATGGCATCATTTTTTCCATAGGCGATATTCTCGGCAATGGTGCCGTGAAAAAGATAGGGTTCCTGCAAAACGATGCCAATCTGCCGGCGATAAGAAGCCAGCTCGATATCTTTGATGCTTTCACCGTCGATGCGGATGTTGCCGTCGGTGATATCATAGAAGCGGCAAATCAGATTGATCAGCGTGCTTTTGCCGCCTCCGCTGGGGCCGACGAGGCCGATCATTTCGCCGGGTTTGACATCAAACGAAATGCCTTTGATCACCTGGCGAATGCCGTCGTAACTGTAGTACACGTTATCAAACTGGATACGGCCTGCCAACGGTTCCAGCTTTTTCGCTTTTTTTGCGTTGACGATCACCGGTTGCGTATCCAGAATTTCGAAGATGCGCGATGATGCCGCCATGGCACGCGACATCGTCGAGACGACATTGCCAAGTACCTGAATTGGCCCGAGAAACATCCACAAATAGCTGGTAAAAGCGATGAATACACCCAATGGCATTCCTTTCTCTCCGCCGGACAAAACATAATCCAGAACTCGCGGCGCACCGAAAATCCAGATCAGCAAACTACACGCGTACATCATCCAGTTGAGAAACGGTGAAACAAAATTACCGTAATGATGCAAATCGACAATAGAATCGAAAGCAGCCTGGTTTTTTTCAGCAAACCGGTCTTTCTCTTTGTCCTCTTGAGCGAAAGCTTTAACCACACGAATGCCGGGAATAACATTGCCGATCACACTTGACAGCGCTGACCAGCGGCGCGAAAAACGCAAAAAAAACGTATTCAGCCGGCCGCGAATAAAAAAGACGAAAATGAGCATCAGCGGCAGGGGAATGACCACAAATTTTGCCAGATATGCATCGTGCATAAAAAGCGCCGTGCCAACCCCGATCATCATCAATACCGAGACGATGACATCGATGATGTTATGAGCGATAAATTCCCACACTCTGTCGGTATCATGGATAATGCGCGACAATATATTGCCGGTTGAGCGGGAATTATAAAAATTCAGGCTGAGCCGCTGCACATGCTGGTACATCTCGTTGCGTATATCGCGGGCAACTGCTTCACCGACGACATTCATTGTTCGCGTACGAAAATAATGCGTCACTTGCGCTGTCGTCCAGATAAAAGCCAGCGCCATGATAATCATCCAGATTTTATCATACCCGGCATCGATATCTCTGCCTTTAACCGGTTGTAATACGTCGTCGATGAGAATGCGCATCAACGCCGGGGGCAATAGATGCAAGCAAGTGATAACAATTGAGGCGATCAGGCTGAAGATAATACGTGTTCTGTACGGTCTGGCGTAGGCCAGCAGCCGTCTGATCATGCCTTTCTTTTTGATATGCACCGTACTGCGTGTGTTTTGCAATGCCCGGGTCAGAGCGTCGTGGTATTTCTCATCGGGGGTGAAATCGCTGTGCATGGCGCTGCCATTCTGCTGACCTATCGTTTGTGTGAGCAAATACTGAATATTGGCAACCGCACGAAACTGGCGCCGTGTAAACCGTGTCTCACTGAGCAAAATGCCCTCTTTATCATGCAAATTTAAGCGATTGAGTGTAAAACCCTCGATAATTTCTGCATTATTAATCTCGCCAACCGGCAAGATTTTTACGATTTTTTGCGATTCGGCCCCGGCGAGGATGAAATAGGATTGTGTCAGAACAATCCAGGTTGCCGCGAAGTGATTGGTTTCATCCATATCGCAATAAGCATAAAGATGAATTTTTTCTCCATCAGTTTCTCTGGTGATGGATTTTTCCAGAATGCTCGGTATTTTCCCTGGCTGATTAAAGAGTCTTTCTAAAATATTTGTACTTGTTGTAAACATAATAATCCTTATATTGGTGGTTTGTAAAATAGTGCAATGCTATTCCTGTTTGAACGCAGACAGCAAAAATTTAATTGTTAAACCGACCCTGAGAAGACGTACATATTTCCTGAATTATGCAGGATGTTTATGCCGGTTTGCGATGAGAATGCCATTGAACGCAGTTTGGAAAACCCGCATAAAAGATAATTTGCAGGACTAACAGTTCACCTGCAGGTCATGGGGGTAGTTAAAAATGAGAGCTGGCGCCGGAAATACGGCACATTAAATCGCGCTGAGAATTTGTGAAATTGTTCGGATCATGAATCTATCCTTCTTTTTTAAGGGTGAGATGGTGAAGGATTTTTCGCGCTGGTACGAGACGCATAAGTCGTTATTCTAACACAATAACAAGAAAAACCAAGAGAAATCTCGATTTTTCTCAAATGCAGAGATTTTTTTTCACATTTTAATATCTGATTTCACCGCATGACCTTATATGAAAAAATTCGAAGATACCTCGCTGTAAAAACAAATATTGTTCGCTTTTCTTCCGCTGCGGATTTTCGCACCGCTGCTACCCTCGTTCCGATTTTCAAAGAGAACGATGAATATAAAATTATTTACATCCAGCGGACGCGATCATTTCTCGCCAATGGTGAAGAAACACCTCATTCCGGACAAATCGCTTTTCCCGGCGGCAAAGTAGAAGCTGACGAAAGCGAACTTCAGGCCGCATTGCGGGAAACCCATGAAGAAATCGATTTAAACCCGCAAAAAGTCGAAGTGCTGGGAAAATTAGGCGAATTCAGCACCCATGTTTCCGGTTTTCTGACCCATATTTTTCTGGGTCAACTGGAAATGAAACCGCAACTTAAACGTTCGAAAAATGAAGTCGATAAAATTCTTTTCATCCCTATTTCAGCTTTGCTGGAAATTCATCAATCCCATCTTAATGTGGAGAATTTTGCCAACGTTTTGAAATTACATTACCATTGCCGGGTTCCGGATTCCGGGGAAGAAATTTGCATCTGGGGGATGACCGGTAGGGCGACTTGGTGTCTGCTGGAAATGATCACTGAAATCGGCTATTAAATGATTGATAAAAACACAATTTACTGGAAAGATTTAACATGAGAAAAAACAGGTTTCGCAATATAGCAATCATCGCACACGTCGACCACGGCAAGACTACCCTGCTTGACGGTATGCTCAAGCAAAGCGGTATTTTCCGCCAAAACCAGACGGTGGAAGACCGGGTGATGGATTCCATGGATCTGGAGCGCGAACGCGGCATTACCATCGCGGCGAAAAATACTGCAGTGTATTATAAAGAAGTGAAAATCAATATCGTCGATACGCCGGGACACGCGGATTTCGGCGGTGAAGTTGAGCGTAGCCTCAACCTGGTCGATGGCGTCATGCTGCTCGTCGATGCCAGCGAAGGACCGCTACCACAGACCCGGTTTGTTTTGAAAAAAGCACTGGAGAAAAAACTGCCGGTCATTCTTGTCATCAACAAAATCGATCGTCCGGATCAACGCATTGAACAGGTCATCGATGAGGTTTATGATTTGTTTATCGATTTGGATGCCGATGAAGAGCAGATTGAATTCCCGATTCTTTATACCATTGCAAAACAGGGCATTGCCCATAAAGATTTAAATGATAATTCCGCCAATCTGAAACCGTTGTTTGAGACCATCCTTGCAGAAATTCCTGGGCCCCTGGCAAATGATGAACATGTACCACAATTTCTCGTTACGAACCTCGGTTATGACAATTACGTCGGGCAAATCGCTATTGGCCGCCTCAATAACGGAACCCTGCACTTGAATGAAAGCTATGCCCTGGTGCACGAAAAAGGAACGAAAAACCACATAAAGTTTTCGGCGCTTTATACTTTTACAGGGTTGACGCGAGAGAAGGTCGAGAAGCTCGAAGCCGGTGATATCATTGCCGTTGCCGGTGTTGAGAGTGTGCAAATCGGTGATACCATTACTTCGATGGATGATCCGAAGCCGCTTGAACGCATCAAAATTGACGAGCCGACGGTAGCGATGTTTTTTTATGTCAACACCAGTCCTTTTGCCGGCAGGGAAGGAAAATATCTCACATCGCGGCACCTGAAAGCGCGTTTGGAAAAAGAAACCCTGGGCAATGTTTCCATGCAGGTTTTGCCGACCAGCCGTGCGGATATGTTCGAGGTGCGGGGGAGGGGAGAATTACAAATGGCGATTTTACTGGAAACGATGCGGCGCGAAGGATACGAAGTTGCTGTTTCCAAACCGCGGGTGATAACAAAAGAAATCGATGGTAAAACTTATGAGCCGGTGGAACGTGTTTTTATCGATACGCCGGAAGAATTCGTCGGTGTGATCACGGAAAAACTTTCCAGGCGAAAAGGCCGCATGCATAATCTCGTCAACAACGGCAGCGGTCGGGTCAATATCGAATTTCTGATTCCGGCACGCGGTCTGATCGGTTTTCGCAGCCAGTTTCTCACCGATACCAAAGGTGCGGGAATTATGAATTCTCTATCCCATGGTTACGAACCGTGGTTTGGTGAAATTCCCCAGCGCAATACCGGGGCGCTGGTTGCCGACCGGGCCGGGAAAGTCACCGATTATGCCCGTTTTGCCATGGCCGACCGCGGCGAGTTGTTTCTGGGCTCCAATACCGAAGTTTATGGTGGCATGGTCATCGGCGAGCGCAATAAACCCATCGATCTTGAGGTCAATATCACGCGGGAGAAAAAACTGACAAATATGCGCAGTTCAACTGCGGATGCTACGGTGACGATTCGTCCGCCGCGGCCCATGTCGCTCGATCTGGCCATCGAATTTATTGCAGAAGATGAATTGGTCGAGGTGACACCGACCGGTGTACGCATTCGTAAAATGGAGCTCGACGCCAATACTCGCCAGGCGACCCGCAAACGGGCACAAAAACAGAGCTGAAAAAACTGCCCCGACTGTATTCTGTAAATTATATAGAAACGGAGTGATGCATGGAAAATGCGCGCAAATTGTTTATCGCCATGGCCGGCAATATCGGCGCCGGAAAAACGACGGCAGCCAAGCTCATCAGCCAGCATTTCGGATATGAATTGTTCGACGAACCGGTTATCGATAACCGGTTTTTAAAAGATTATTACGCAGATATGCACCGCTGGTCTTTTACACTGCAATTAGAGTTTCTCATTCGCCGAATCGAGCATCATGAGTTGATTGAAACCGTGCAGAAGAGCTGTATTCAGGACCGCACTTTATACGAAGACCCTGAAATTTTCGCCAAATACTTGCATGGCCTGGGTTTTATGAGCAATAAAGAGTTAGATTTGTACTTCGAATATTTTCAGCGCCTGAAACGTGATTTGCATCCACCGGATATGGTTGTGATGCTAACTATCGATAAAGTCGAAACCTTGCTCAGGCGAATTAAAAAGCGCGGCCGCAAGGAAGAAAGCGCTATCGATATCGAGTTTCTTTCCGGATTAAATGCCTACTATTCGACCTTCCCGCAGGTTTGCGAGAAAAAACACAACATTCCAACCTGTGTTTTCAATGTTGAAAAAATCGATATTCGCTCGGAATCGGGGAGAAATATATTCTTTGACCGGGTTGAAACGGCCTTGCAAGAAAACGGAATTATTTAGTGCACACCCGGAAACATTACATTTTTCTCTTTTACCAAATAGCTTGTTTTTGCTTGCGTTTTTGAAACTTTTCCAGTATAGCAGAATTCAAAACCGTATTTTTGTTTTGCTCTTTCTATCCCTCACCATCAGGAGCAGCAAATCCATCCTGTTCTTCGTTTTCAGCGACGCCATTTACGAGCTGATATTGGTGTGGGCTGGCCAGATTTGATAAGCGGGTTTGCCACAGCACTCCTGTTCAATAGTTAAATATCACCTACTACAAGCACCGACGACTCCTGCCGCTGCTGCTGGCTGGTATTTTGTTTCGATACCTGAATATACTCGGTCTGCGGCTGCATTAGCTTGCATTTTTCGTTCGACATAAAAAATCAAAGATTACAGCGCGGCAAAGCCATAGCTAAAGAAAGGAATCAGCCACATGATCGAACTTCATTGTTTTCTTTCTTTCATATACGGAAGAAAGAATTTCAGGCAGCATTTTTATATATTTTCACGAATATGAGATTCCTTTAAAAACAGGTGCAAAAACGGACATGGATAAAATAAACCTGATTGGCGCATTTACGGCAGCCACTCTCCTGATACTGAGCTGCCTTATTTTCATCTTCAGGCTGCTCGATCAGCAAAAAGTGGAATACTGGAGCGGCATGGTTTTTATGCTCATGGCCTTGCCGCTGATTTATCTCTTACTGATAGCAAACCGACTGGATAGGCCGACGATATATTTTATTCAATTGGCGGTAATGATCGGATTTATCATCCTTGAATTGCTGCTTGATTATCTTTTTAAAGTTGATTTTAGAAATATCAGGTGGGCGACCATAACCTATGTGACATTCTTTTTTGCCGGCACCGGCGGCATGATCGGGCTTGCCGCAAATACCGGAAAAACCTGGGTAATCATTTCCGTGATGCTTTTTTTTATCATGACGGCGCTGGCATTTATCCAACATGCAAAAACAGGTTTGTAGATGAATGCGACATTACGAAAAAATCCATATCTCTTCTGTGATGGGCGTTTGGGAGGAAATCATATTCCGGGGAATCATTTATCGCATTACCGAGACAGAGGGAGCCGATCTAACCTTCAATCTGTTGATCATCGGCAAAGATGGTACTTTGCAGCGTTATACCGTCTCCGACTGGACTGACAATATCGCCGAGAAAAAGAAGAAGTCCCCCCCCAGCGGCCCGGAGCAAAAAACAACGGTCAAGTTCATTTCCGTCGATATCACCGACAATGCTGCGCTGGCTAAGATCGAACTGCGCACGGGTGGCAAACACATCTATACTGACTACCTGTCGCTCTATCGCTTTCAAAGCGGCTGGCGCATTGTCAGTAAAATATACTATCAGCACAACTGATGGCCAAGGTGCAGCCTCCGACCACGCTAAAACTGCTCATATAGCCACGGATTGATACTGATTAGCTTGGATAAAATGAAAAATCATTGTTTGATCAGCGTAAATCCGTGGCTCGTTCTCCAAATCCAGTTCAATTGAATGCGGTTGGGCACAAAATTCCGTGCAATGTTTCCAAATGGACCAAAATGTTTTGGTTTTTGCAAAGGCCCCTGGCAAAAGGGCGGCGCAACGGCCGGCGAGATGGCTTCCATCGAGATACGTTTTTATTGCTCTTGGTGGATTTTTTTACATCATTGGAGTTGTACAGAAAAAAAAGAAACAGTTCTCTGAACATAAACGCCGGCTAATCAAACAGGATGTACAATGTCCGCTGCTCACAAGTTAAACCCGCAAAAGAAACAGCCCGAATTGCGCCGCACCCTGACCATCGCAGACGGCATCGCCTTGCTCGTTGGAATCACTATCGGCGCCGGGATTTACTCCACACCACAAATTATTGCCCGCTATCAGACTTCGTTTGAAGGTATCATCACTTTATGGGTTTTAGTCGGTGCATTCGTATTTGTCGGCAGCCTGATCTACGCAGAGCTGGGTTCTCGTCTGCCCGATACCGGCGGCGAATACGTCTATCTGCATCATTGTTTCGGTCCGTTTGTCGCGTTTATTTTTGGCTGGACACAGCTTTTTATCATTCGCACCAGCGCGGCTGCCGGTCTGGCATTGATCACTGCAAATTATTTTGAATATTTTATCGAATTATCGAATCGGGCGCATACATTGCTTGCCCTGGGCATCATTTTTTTGCTTGGTGTCCTGAATTATATCGGTATTGAAAAAGCCGGCATGTTTCAAAAGATCAGCACAATTTGCAAAATAGGCGGACTCTTTTTGCTGGTAGCGGCAGGACTCTGGTTAATTCCCGGCAGCGAAGGGCTGCTCGGCACGACAGCTCCGGCAACCATCGATTTCGGCCCTGTCGGTAATACCGTCTCCGTTTTGATGATGATCGTTTTCAGTCACACCGGCTGGGAACGTATTGGTTACAGTGCTGGTGAGATGAAAAACCCCCAACGTGTGATTCCACAAAGCCTGCTCGTCGGTATCAGCATCGTCATCGTGCTTTATGTTTCTGCAAATTTTATCTACTATCAAACCTTAGGCATCGTTGGGCTTCGCGACAGCACGATTGTCGCTTCGGATACGGCGATAAAAATTTTCGGCCCCATCGGCGCCGCGCTGATCGCTATTCTGGTGATGATTTCTGCAATGGGAAGTATTAACGGCACTATGATGACAGCACCACGGGTCTATTTCGCCATGGCGCGAGATGGTCTGTTCTTTCGCTGGCTCAACTTTGTGCACCCCGTTTTCCGCACGCCTTCGCGGGCAATCGTCGTTCATTGTTTGTGGGCTGCGGTCATTCTCGTCATGCGCGGTGAATTTCAGGTTATCGCTGCTGGGATGGTTTTTGCAATTTTGATTTTTTATGCATTTAATGCAGCAGCGCTGTTCAAATTGCGGCAAACTGCGAGTAGTAAAGTTATTTTTCGTATGCCGTTCTATCCCGTCCTGCCGGCAATCTATTTTGCCGGTATCGTAACACTGCTGCTGTTTCGTGCCTGGTATCAATGGCAAAACTCATTGATCGATCTCATGATGATTGCAACGGGTTTGCCTTTTGCCTTTTATTGGGTTCGGAGAAAAAACAATTCGCAGGATTAAAATTGCCACAGATTTAAGATGGCTGTGATGGCTTGATTTTGACAACCGCCGCGATTTTAAAACACAATGTCGTCGAAGATCTTTTACAGTGTTGCAAAGCGGGTGAGCGGTAGCCGAAATTCCAGGAACATTAAGCGGCGGTTAAAGTGTGCGCTCCTGCTCGAAGTTGTGCCCGCTTTCGGCTCCGCTCAATCTCACAGAGCTTAGTTCGTGTCGCTTTTCACAGCGCTGCTTTTCAGCCCCATTTCTTTAATTAAATGGTGAGCGCCGGCAAATTTCTCAGTGATGAACATCACGTATCGGATATCAACAGAAATTGTGCGTTGCATGTCGTAATCATACTGCCAGTCACCGGTCATGGCTTCGTAATTGCCATCGAATGCGAGACCGATGAGTTCACCGTTGGCATTCAGTACGGCGCTGCCGCTGTTGCCGCCGGTAATATCGCACATATGTGTGAAGGCCACCGGAACATCATTGAGATCGGGATCAGCCCACTGGCCGAATTCTTTTTTCGCATGCAGTTCAGCCAGCTTTGCCGGCATGTCGAAAGGCTCTTTGCCGGTATTTTTTTCGATAACGCCGGCGAGCGTGGTGAAGGGTTCGTACCAGGTAGCGTCCGCCGGTTTATAACCGGAAACATTACCGAAGGTAAAACGAATCGTACCGTTTGCATCAGGATAAAGGCCGGCACCTTTCCAGGCATAAAGCGCATCGATATACTCTTTGCGTAATGCGGTGATCGTCGGGCCGAATTTTTTGTAGCGCTCATTCAAATCCTGGTTGTCATCATAGGTCGCCACGGCTATCTGAATAAACGGATCGTTCATCGCTTCGAGTTCTTTTACCGATTTACCAAACAATGTTTTGGCAAATTCAGGATCGGCAAGTTTTGATGTACTATAGGCTTTTTCGACAAAAGCATCGACTGTGGAATAATCGTTATTGAAAAACTCATCCAAACCGCTTAGCCGCTGATCCTGTGGCAGTGTATCGGCCTTTTTCAGCACGCGGGCGAACATGGCTTTATCGACCGGTTCGAAATAACCCAGATAACGCATTGACAGGCGTTTGATGGTTTGATCGATCATCTTCTGATCAAGGCCTGGCTGGCGCTTTTCTTCGGGTTTATCCAGTTCTTTAGCGATACCGTAGGCTCGCGCTGCAATTCCGGCCAGCGTACCGGAAAACCGCCCCATCTGAATAACATCATCTTTCAGGCGGGTTTTGCCGAGAAAAGCATACTGTTCCTCGATTTTTTTCAAAGTATTGCCATATTTCTTTTTCAGTTTTTTGTCGTTGTTGATGAAGGTCATCAGTTCCTGTTCGAAGGCTCTCTTTTTGCCGAGAAAATCGGTTTTGCTCATGCCTTCAATTTTTCCCTGATAATTTTTCATGGTGTTAGCCAAACCGGCGTGCAAACGTGCGACTTTAATTTTGCCGTCATTATCATTTTTGGTGAGTTCATCCAGCAAGTCGAGAATTTGAGCATAATTCTCGACGGTCTGGGGATAATTGTATTGGAGATTCCATGCGACGGAATTGGAGGTTCTCCAGCGGGTGGTCGCTCCCGGGTACCCGAGAATGAAGGTGAAATCGCCGTCGTCAAGATCGCTTTGGGAAATGTGCAGCCAGTTTTTCGGTTTCACCGGAATATTGTCGGGACTGTATTCCGCACCCGAGCCATCCGGCGCCATGTAAGCGCGCAGATAGGTGAAATCACCGGTGTGGCGCGGCCACATCCAGTTGTCGATATCACCGCCATATTTGCCGATAGATTCCGGCGGTGCATAAACGATTCGTACGTCGCGATAGCGTTTAAAGACGTAAAGCATGTATTGCTTGCCTTTGTAATTCGAGGCGATCCGTGCCATGATATCCTCGCGGTCTCCTTCGATTTCCTTGACCATTTCACGGATTTTAGCGTTGATTTTTTTATCGCGTGCAACGGGATCATCGATTCCTTCGCCGGCTGCGAGAACTGTTTTCGTCACATCTTCAACTTTTTCAAGAATGGATGCTGTCGCGCCCATGGACTGCAGCTCTTCCGATCGGGTTTTTGCGAGAAAACCGTCGGTGATATAATCGACACCCTCGGTTGCGGCGGACGCCCGCTGCAAACCGCCGTAGGCGCAGTGGTGGTTGGTTAGAATCAAACCGTCGGGAGAAACGAACGAGGCACTGCAGCCGCCCAGCCAAACGATCGCATCGGTCAGTGATTTTTTTGTTGGATGGTAAACGTCCTCAATTTTGAGTTTGAGTCCTTTTTTGTTGAGGTCAAGTTTTTTGAGCTGGGTCAGCAGCCACATGCCCTCGTCGGGCGGCGATACCGTAAATCCCAAAAACAGGATAAACGACAAAACCCACACCAGTCTTTTCATCAATAATTCCTCCGTTTGTGAAATTAAATAAAACAGCCTTTAAGTAATAATTTTAAACAATATAAGCCATTATTCTATATAAGACAGAGGAATGGGATGGTTTGTTTAAATAAAGTTAAAATCAGTCATCAAATATTCCCCGGATCCGGTCGGTGATTTCCATGGTGATTACCGGTTTTGTCAGAACGTGCCGGATGCCGTAACGTTGCTTGACTTCGTCGCTGATGGTCTCCGAGTACCCGGTGATGAGAATGACCGGCAGGTCATTACGTAATTGTTTCATTTTGCGTGCCAGGTCCAGCCCCGTCATGCCGGGCATGGTCAAATCGGTGATGAGCAAATCGATATCTTGCGGATGTTTGCAAAAGGCCTCATATGCCTCAATACTGTTGGCGGAATCGATAATTGTGTAACCATATTGCTCCAGCATTTGCTTGAGCATCTGCACGATCATTTTTTCATCATCAACCACGAGGATGCGTTCATCGCCGCGCTGAATTTTTTTAACTTTCTCTTTTGCCGTCGCAACCGATACAGACAACGCCGGCAGATAAATATGAAAGGTTGTACCAATATTTTTCTCGCTGTAAACCGTGATATCACCCCGATGACTACGCACGATTCCATGCACTACGGAGAGCCCGAGTCCGGTGCCTTTGCCCACTTGTTTTGTGGAGAAAAACGGCTCAAAAATCCGTTCAACCGTTATCGGGTCCATACCGATGCCGGTATCGGTTACCGAAAGCCGCACGTATTCGCTCGCTTTTAATTCCGGATGCATTTTTCGCATATTCTCATCGAAATGAATCTGTTTGAGCTCCAGCGTGAGCACACCACCATTTTCTTCCATGGCGTGGAAAGCATTGGTGCACAAATTCATGATGACCTGGTGCATCTGTGTCGGATCAGCGTTGACCTTGCAGCAATTTTTGTCCATGCGTTGCCGGATTTCGATCGTAGCCGGTAGCGAAGGCCGTAGAAGTTGCAACGCTTCTTTAACAATCAACTGCAAAGACAGGGGTTTGTGTTCCTGTTCTGCCTGACGGCTGAATATGAGAATTTGCTGCACCAGCTCTTTTGCCTGGGTTGCCGCTTTAAGAATCGAGCGGATGTCCGGATAAAGAGCATCTTTTTCGGAAAGCGACATTAATGCCATGTCGGAATAACCGAGAATTGGCGTCAGCAGGTTGTTGAAATCGTGAGCGATACCGCCGGCGAGGGTGCCGATTGTCTCCATTTTCTGCGAACGCCGCAACTGGATTTCCAGCTTGTTTTTGTCTTCTTCCACCTGCTTCAGCAGTGTGATGTCTTCCTTTACCGCAATGAAATTCGTAATCGTACCCTGTGCGTCGGTCACGGATGAAATGCGGACATCTTCCCAGTACATTTCGCCGTTTTTCTT
This sequence comes from bacterium, assembly GCA_024275575.1. Classification (GTDB taxonomy): domain Bacteria; phylum Zhuqueibacterota; class Zhuqueibacteria; order Zhuqueibacterales; family Geothermadaptataceae; genus Bioreactorimicrobium. The sequence goes on along the minus strand of JAJRYV010000037.1, from coordinate 14,310 downwards.
TTTATTATGAAACTCACCGCGCCATTCTTTTCCTGCGCGGATTGTTGCCCAGAGATGCACATAGATATCTTTTTGCATTTCACCACCCTGCAAAATGCGAGGATTTTTCCCCAGCACTTCCTCACTGGAATAACCGGTCACTTCGGTGAATTTCGGGTTAACATATTCGATGTTGCCGGAAGTGTCGGTTATGATGACGATGGAAGGACTCTGTTCTATCGCCTGCCCCAGTTTTCTCAGCTCTGTCTCGGCGAGTTTGCGCCCGGTGATATCCTGAATCGTACCGATCATGCGTTCAGGCTCTCCGGTTTCATTAAGTTCAAGCTGCCCGAAACCATGCACCCAGCGCTCCTGACCATCAGATTTCCTGACGATGCGGTATTCCTTGTTGAAATCTTCATGTTTTTGCAAAATATTTACCGCGAAATAGTTTTGCATCTGTTCTATGTCTTGCGTTTGCACGATGGCCAGCCAGCCTTCGATGTTTCGCTCATACTGGCTGCTGATGCCAAAAATTTTATCGAGCACTTGCGAGCTTTTCCAGACCCCGGTGCTAATGTCGAGAATGTAGGAACCGATTTGTGCCACTCTCTGTGACTCGGTGAGCAGATGTTCGCTATCGATCAAGGCTTGTTCGGCGGTCTTGCGGTCCGTGATATCCTGAATAGTGCCATACATCCGCACGAGATTACCGCTCTCATCGAGTTCCAGTTTAGCGATATCGTGTACCCAGCGTACTTTTTCATCTGAAAATCGAATCAACCGGTACTCATGATTTAGAGGTTCATGCTTCTGCATGATATTTTCATCGAAATATTGCTGTATTTTATCCCGGTCATCGGGGTGGATGAGCTGAATCCAGTTTTGCATCGATTTTTCGTATGTCGGATCGATGCCGGCGAGTGCTTCCAGCCCTTTTGAACAGCGCCATTTCCCGCCTGGGATATCGAGATTATATGAACCGAGAAAGGCGATTTTCTGGGATTCATTCAACAGATTTTCACTCTCGATCAAGGCTTGTTCGGCCTCTTTCCGTTCAGTGATATCGTCGATAAAATTGAGCGTGGCGGGCCGGCCTTCCCATTCGATGAGCACGATGCTGATTTCAACCCAGCGAATTTCACCGGCCCGAGTGATGATGCGGAAAGAATAAACAGAAGTTATCTCATCACCCTGTATGCGCTGTTGATGACGTTCAGCCACCAATTCCCGGTCTTGCGGATGAATATAATCGCTGAAAAGTTTGCCGAGCAGTTCGTCTGGCCGGTATCCGATCACTTTGTAAATTTGTGGATTGACATATTTAAAACGGCCTTCCTGCGCCACCATCAAAACCTGACCGACATTTTCCACAAGCACGCGGTATTTTTCTTCACTTTCACGCTGCGCCCTTTCAATTTTCTTGCGTTCTGTGATATCGCGCCAGACGGTATGCAAAAGTTTGCCGTTTTTAAACGGAACGGCCGTTAGCAAAACTTCCACCGGAAAAACTTTGCCGTCTTTGCGTTTGTGCTCCCATTCGAATCGGTGGCTGCCTTTTTCCAGAGCAATGGCTATTATCTCATTAGCCTTTTCATACGAAAGTCGCCCATCCGGTTGCTTTTCCGGACTGAGTTCCCACGGATGCGTTTGCAGCAGTTCTTCTTTGTCGTTATAGTGCAGCATTTTTACTGTCGCCGCATTGCAATCGACAAACTTATCACCTTCGATGATGAGAATTGCATCTGCAGATTTTTCAAAAAGGGTTTTATAGCGGGTCTCACTTTCGCGCAGCGCATCCTCGGCTAATTTGCGTTCAGTGATATCCTGCACGGTTCCGACAGAACGTATAGCCCGGCCTTTGGCATCGTAAAATGTCTCACATCGTTCATGTACATATTTCACCTTGTTCCCGGGCAGAAGCAAACGATGGATGTTATCATATGGGGATTTGTTTTGAATAGAATCTCTGTAGGCCTGATCAACCATCACCCGGTCTTGTGGATGAATCATATCCAGAAAGGACTCATAAGTGGCATCAAAACTTTGTGGTTCGAGATTAAAAATACGGTAGACTTCATCCGACCATTTTAAGGCGTTATCGCACAGGTCGAGTACCCAGCTGCCCATTTTTGCCAAATGTTGCGCTTCATTCAGCCGAGCTTCACTGGCGCGGATTTTTTCCTCGGCCCGCACCCGCTCGGTGATATCACGCACGATGCCTAAAATGCATTTCGAATCATTGAATGTTATAGGTTTAGCTGATATTTCCGAGATAAATTCGCTGTCGTCTTTGCGCTTCAGATAAATCTGAAACGTCGATTCCCCCGAAGTTTTTATCGTCTGAAATACCATTTTCTCCTGTGAAGGGCCACGCATATCGTGAACATTCATCTGTAGTAATTCTTCTTGTGAATAACCCATCATTTTACAGAAGGCCGGGTTAACAAAGACATATTTGCCCTCCAGGTCGGCAACGGTAATGCCATCGATAGACTGATTGGTGATAGTGCGCAATTTATTTTCACTTTCTAAAACTGCCCGTTCAGCCCGTTTGCGTGCTGTGATATCGCGAGTAATACCCATAACGCGCAACACCTCGCCACCACCGGCGGGAATAGGAATAAAACTTGAAGTAAAAAGACGGCCGCCAAGCTCTTCCGTACCGGCAAACTCAAATTGTGACGGAGCGCCGGCGAATGCCTGCTGCATGAGCGTTTTTATTCGGGACCGGTCTTTCGGATGAATAGTTTTGAGATAATTTTGCTGCACAATTTCTTCGGCGGAATCAACACCGTGCATGCTCAATCCTGCGCTGTTCATCGAGATGATTTTACCGTTTTGATCCACTTCATGAATACAGACGGGTGCATGCTCCACCAAATTGCGGTAACGGGTTTCGCTGGCTTCAAGCGCTTTTTCCCTTTGTCTGCGCTTGGTAATGTTGTGCGAGGTGCTGATGAGTGCGGTAATTTTCCCCCGGGCATTTTTGACCTGTGAAACATGAACATTAAAATGTTCGATGGCGCCATCTTTTGTGTGATATTCAGTTTCAAAACTATCGGGCTTGCCGGAGAGCAATACATGCTCAAAACAGGTTTCTGCTACGGTCTGGAATCCTGCAGGTATAAAATCGAGGTAAGAGCGACCGAGAACCTCTTCTTTTGTCAAACCAGCAGTCGTCCGGTTGATGAATTGGATGCGGTAATCCAGATCCAGCAGCATGATATGATCGGGAGAGTTCTCGGTAAGTGAGCGCCATTTTTCTTCGCTCGTCCGCAGCGCATGTTCGCTCAGCTTACGCTCGGTAATATCTCGCGCCGCAACGATTATTCCCCTGGTTTTACCGTTCTCCCACATGCGGGCGGTAGAGCATTCGAGGTATATTTTTACACCTTTTTTGTTGATAAACTCAAAATCGATGGTGAAACGATCCTGCGTCAGCGCCTGTTTTAAATTATTCAGAAGAGATGGAATGGTGTTTTTTTGAATAAATCCCAGTTTTGTAAAATGCTTGCCGACGAGCTCCTCACGTGGCCCGCCGTAGAGTTCGATACAGCGATTGTTCACATTAAGAATTATTCCACGGTTATCTAAATATGCCAGGCTGTCACTGACATTGTCGAAGATGGTTTGATATTTGGCGCGGCTGTCCTGTAATTCTGCCTCTGCTTTTTTATGTGCGGTGATATCAACCGTCGAGACGTAAACACGGTCGAGCTTTTTTTCATGCCCCGGCATGACGGCCCACTTTAGCTCGACATATTTTTTCTTTCCTTTTAATGTCAGAACACTGCCTTCAAACTGACAGGATAAGCGTTTTTCGGCAATGGCGACGAGTTCTTTTTTAAAATCATGTAGTGACTCAGGACCAAAAATGACAGGCAGTCCTTGCAACAACGCATCCTTCGATTTTGCTTCATGAAGTTTGAGCACGGCCTGATTGAGTGATAATATTTTGACCAGGCCGGCACAGTGGGCGACCATTTGCGGGTTTTCATCAAAATACTTGCTGAAATCATCGACACTTTCTTTTTCCAGTGCATCGATGAATTCTTTTACGGCAGAAAAATCTTCTTCCCATAAAGGCGCCGGTGAGTTTTCAAACAACGCCCGGTATCCCTGTTCACTTTTGATCAGCTTTTCTCGCGCTTGCTTGCGTTCGGTAATATCCTGAAAAACGCAATAAGTCTGCCTGAAACTGCCATCCGGATTATAACCGACGCAGCCGTCAAGCGAAATATCGAGGTAGTGCCCCTTTTTATGCCTGATTTTAAAATAAACATCGTGAACATGCCCTTGCTTTTTAAAGGCGGGAAAGTTTTTTTGAAATGCAGGCAGCGAATCAGGATGCAGATAATCTGTATAATTGCTACTGATAACTTCCTTGCGCTCATAACCCAATAATTTTAACCAGGCCAGATTGACGTCGAGATAGTTACCATCTTTATCGAGCGATTGATAGGCGAGGGGGCCATCCTCAAAAAGCGATTTGTACTTTTCCTCGCTTGCCTGCAGTGCCAGTTCTGCATTTTTTTTCTCGGTTATATTTTCAACGACGACGAGTATGCGGGGGATCGAACCATCCCCGGCATGCAGAGGCACCGTTCGGTAAATTTGATATTGACCATTGATTTCGATGTCAAAAGTTTGCTCCTCGCCGGCGAATGTTTTTTTATAGTGTTTTTTAATTAAGGCGGTCTTGTCACCAAAAACATCCTTCAACTTCAAACCGATGAATTGCTGCGGATCAAGTCCTTGTTTTTTGAATTCCTGCCCTGAAGTAAAACCGATGGTGAGATTTTTCTCGATGATAGAGATGTATGAACTGGGGTAATTCTCAGCAATTTTACGCAATAGATTTTCTTGCTCTGCAAGAGCCGTTTCAGCATTCTTGCGTGCGGTTATATCACGCGCAATGCCTTCAACCGCAACGAGTTTTCCATCTTCAAAATGAGGCGCTTGCCGATCTTCGATCCAGATAACTGAGCCGTTTTTATGAATCCAGCGCACGACATGCGGCTGCTCCGGCAATTGCCCGGCGATAAAATCCTGTAAAAAATGATGTTCTTCCGTGTGGATGATTTTTAAACCGAGCGAGGGGTCTTCGTAGAAGTCTTCTGCTTTATAACCCGTGATATTTTCCACGGTGGCGCTGATAAAATCAAAAGTCGGCTCCGGCATTAAACGAAACCGGTAGATGATATCCGGTACACTATCGACAAGACGATGAATTAGTTCGGCGCGTTCGTCCGGCGGTCCTTTCGGGAAATTTTTCTGTGCCGGTTGCATTTCAAGTTCGGCGACACGGCGGCGCAATTCAGCCAATTCAGCGAGAAGTTGGTTTTTGTTTTTTTTGCGCTCATTCATGGTTTCACTTTGGATTTTTATTTGTATCCCGGCCGGGTGCGATAGTAGTGGATCCACGGTCCGTTCGAATTATTCGCTATTTCCATAGATGATTTTGACCGACCTTAATTTTAATGATTTCGACTTTTTTTTGCAATTAAATAAAGAAAAAACACAAAATTAATACATTTTCCATGTATTTGTTCAGCGTGCGCATGAGAAGCGCTCCCTGAGCCTGGATGTATTATTTTATATTCATTCGGGCTTCTATTTAGAAAATTCGTGTCCTGTTTTTGAAAAGCTTTGGACACGGATTTAGCGGATTTTTACGGATACAGGACTGCCGGCTTAAAAGGCCAAAAAATGACGGCAGAATAACCCGCGATTGTTTTTAGCCTTTACTATTTTTGCGGAGACGCAGCGGCGCAGAGAAAAAGTATCTTGTTCAATACACTAGGCGGACGTTGAGCCTGCCCAAGCGGGAGCCCTTCAATTCTACTATCGACAAACAGGAAGAAAATCCCGCCGAGCGAATTGACTGAATTGATACCTTCCTGCAGCGCTATGCAAGGCTGTCATCGATAGCGGTCTACGGCGCTATTCCATGTGTTCGCTTCCCGGCCCGATATACCCCTAAAAATCGTCGGGGCTGCATAATACAATCCCGATATTCTGCTCAGTGCGTTGTTTCGTTTTTTACGGTATCTACCCGGATGGTCAGTTTTGTTCCCTTTTGTCGCAGAATTTTAAGCTGGAAGGGGGGAGTGGCACTGCTTGCTGGCTGGGCAAAATATGCACGGGATGGTTCGAGAAGCACCGTGGCGCCATTTTGAAAAGCATCCTCGGCCTTGCCTTTATCGTTAATGGTGAACGTCTTATCAGCTGTAACCCAGGTAATGCGGCTCGATTTTGTCACGTTTGGTCGAATGCGGGCGATGAGCAAGCCCTGTGCCGGCAACGCTCCTTCGACACAATCACCCTTTTCAAAAATACTTTTCCGCTGTCGGTTTTCTATGAGAAAATATTCGCTGCCATGCCCTGATTTGAGTTTGAAATAGCGATTTGTAGTGATAGCATCTGTTAGGGTGACGGTTTTTCCCGGCGATATTTCGCGCGGTGTTATCCAGTCGAGCAGTTCGCGTTCATAACCGCTCATGGCATAACAAAAAGCGTTACCGTCATGGATGCCGAAAGAACCGATGCGGCTAAAATGGCCGCTGCCGAAAAAAAAATGACTGATCTCGTGGGTCACGATGGAACGGCAATTTGCAAGGGTGTAATTCCCCCGCTGCATGGTTCCCGATCCGGGGAAAATCCCGATAATTTTCTTGCCGTCTTTGATGATCGGTTTGTTGAAACCAAAACCGGAAATGCCCTGATAGCCGGCACCCGGTGTGAAAAGTTCCGTTTTCCAGTGGCGGAAAAGAAACAGAATGAAATCCACATCGCCGTCATCGTCGTTGTCATAGCGGGAAAAATCGACACCGTTGATATCGAGCCAATCGATGATTTTTGCCGTGAGATAGGCTCGGCCGCGCTTTTCTTTTTGCGAATAGAACGCGAAAGGCTGCGGAGTGAGATAGAGATGGGGAAAGACATCACCGATGAAGTGAAATTTGCCGCTGGACATGACGGCAAAATAATCACTCAGACTGCCTTTGCTGTATCTTCTCGCTTTTTTCGGGTGCAAAAGTTTGCTGCCGCGCGCCCATTCCGGAATAGCGTGTTTTGCCGCCGGCCAGCCTTTTTTCGCATCAGAAGGGCAGGGGTGATCCCATGTATCGTCTCGAAACTGCACGAAAACCGCGAGCACCCGAAATGTGCCTTTCGTGGGGATATAGGGGCCGGCACCCGCAGGCGCCGCCTCAACTATTGTAAAGAAATACCCACATAACAACACATTTAGCCATTTCATTTTCATCTGTTATTTTTCCCATAAATTCTTCCTGTTTTTCTTCTTATAAAACCGATGATTGTTTGATCAGATTTCATCTGTTTTCGGCAACAGACAGTATTTCCCGGCAGGTAAAAAAAATGAGCCCAATGATTGCCTGGGCTCGCAACGGGCAACGAACGGTTTGTACGGATAAACAGGGCGCTAATTGCCGCCGGCAGCGGTTGCGGCGGCCTGGCTCTTGCTTCTTTCGATCGATTGCAGCGCAAGATAGCGATCACCGAATTTCTGCAAATTATCCAGTTCCGTATCGTACTGGTCAAAGTGTCGCTCTTCATCGGCAACGAGATCTTCGAATATTTTTTTCGAAGCTGAATCCGCATTGGCCGAACATTCGTTCGCCCATAAATTATAATCCCGGGCGCTGGCTTCTTCCATCTTCGCCGCCATTTCGAGCATAGCCCTGACTTCGTGAGTATTCTTGACTTCGCCTGCCGCCCGCATGATGACTTCGCCTTTGAGAAAAAGAATGCGTTCGGCCAGCACTTCCACATGTATCATCTCTTCGATTGCCGTTCTTTTGAAAAGATTGGCCAACAGTTCGTATCCCTGATCATCGCAATGAAAGTGGAAATACATGTATTGATGAACAGCCGTGAGTTCGTCGCCAATAGCTTTGTTTAATAATTCAATACTCTTTTCATGCATGAGGTCATCTCCTTTTTTATAGAATCATTTTTAATAAATTAATCTGGTTTTTACTTTTGAATTTACACTACATATTTCTTCGATACTGCCCACCGACATCAAAAAGTGCGTTGGTGATCTGTCCGATGGAGCAAATTTTGGCGGTTTCCATCAGTTCTGCAAATACATTTTCATGATGAGACGCAGCGTACTGAATTTTTTGCAAGGCCGTTGCGCTCTTTTCCTCAAACATGGCATGCAGATTTTTCACCGTTTCGATTTGCCGGTTTTTCTCCTCATCCGTCGAGCGGATAACTTCGTCCGGCAACACCGTCGGCGAACCTTGGGAACTGAGGAAAGTATTGACGCCAACGATCGGCAGCTCGCCTGTGTGTTTTAAACGTTCATAATACAAGCTTTCTTCCTGAATTTTGCTGCGCTGATACATGGTTTCCATGGCGCCGAGCACGGCGCCGCGCTCGGTGAGCCGGTCGAATTCCAGCATCACCGCTTCTTCGACGAGGTCCGTCAGCTCTTCGATGATGAACGAACCCTGCATGGGGTTTTCGTTTTTCGCCAAACCGAGTTCCCGGTTGATGATGAGCTGGATAGCCATCGCCCGGCGCACCGATTCTTCCGTTGGTGTGGTGATGGCCTCGTCGTAAGCGTTGGTGTGCAGGGAGTTGCAGTTGTCGTAAATTGCATAAAGCGCCTGCAGTGTTGTGCGGATGTCGTTGAAGCCGATTTCCTGTGCGTGCAGTGAGCGCCCGGAAGTCTGAATATGATATTTCAGCATCTGCGCCCTGGGGGTAGCGCCGTATTTCAATTTCATCGCTTTGGCCCAGATGCGCCGCGCCACCCGCCCGATCACAGCATATTCCGCATCGATGCCGTTGGAAAAAAAGAAACTCAGATTGGGCCCGAATTGATCGATATCCATGCCGCGACTGAGATAATATTCTACGTAGGTAAATCCGTTCGCCAGGGTAAATGCCAGTTGTGATATGGGATTGGCGCCCGCCTCGGCAATGTGATAGCCGGAGATGGAAACAGAGTAGAAATTGCGCACCTGATTTTTGATGAAATACTCCTGCACATCACCCATGAGGCGCAGGGCGAACTCGGTGGAGAAAATGCAGGTATTTTGCGCCTGATCTTCTTTAAGAATATCCGCCTGCACCGTGCCGCGCACCTGGCTCATCGCGCAGGCTTTGATTTCGTTGTACTTTTCGGTAGGCAAAATCTGATCACCGGTGACGCCCAGCAGCAATAATCCTAACCCGCTATTGCCTGCTGGTAAATCCCCGTGGTAGCGTGGTCGCGGCAGATTTCTCTCCGCATAAATCTTTTCGATTTGCGCTTCAACCTGTTGCGTCAATCCGTTTTCCCGAATGTATGCTTCACATTGCTGGTCGATGGCCGCGTTGAGAAAAAAAGCCAGCATCATCGGCGCCGGGCCGTTGATGGTCATGGAGACTGAAGTCATACGATCGACGAGATCGAAACCGGAATAGAGTTTTTTGGCGTCGTCGAGGCAGCAGATGGATACGCCGGAATTGCCCACTTTGCCGTAGATATCCGGCCGAATGTGCGGGTCGTTGCCGTAGAGTGTCACCGAATCAAAAGCCGTTGAAAGGCGCTTGGCAGGTGCATCTTTGCTGACATAGTGAAATCGGCGATTGGTGCGTTCGGGGCCGCCTTCGCCGGCAAACATGCGTGTTGGGTCCTCGCCCTGACGTTTGAACGGAAAAAGTCCGGCGGTGTAGGGGAATTCACCGGGCACATTTTCCTGCAAGCTCCAGTGTAAAATATCGCCCCATGCCTCAAAGCGCGGCAGGCAGATTTTCGGGATGACAATATGCGACAGGGAAGTGGTCCTCGTTTCGATTTTCAGTTCTTTGCCGCGCACTTTAAAAGCAAAAACCGGCTCGCTGTATTTTTTCTTTTTTTCGTGCCAGTGTTCGATGAGCTGTTTGTTGTGCGGGTCCAGTTCCAGTTCCAGTTTTTTCGCTGTTTGTTGCAAAGCGCTGATGAGCATTTCTTTGTTTTCGGGCGCTGTTTCTTCTATGGCCATGATGGTTTTTTCAAGACCATAAAGTTTTTGCGCCACCTGCCGTTGTTTTTCCGACCACAGGTTGTAATTGCGCACCGTATCGGCGATTTCCGACAAATAGCGCGTGCGGTTCGTGGGAATAATGTGGTTTTTTTGCGAAAGATCAAAAGGGCCGGAGAAGGAAGATTTGAACGAAATACCTGATTTTTCAGAAATGATCTGCGTCAGTGCTGCGTAAAGCCGATTCATACCGGGATCGTTGAATTGCGAAGCGATAGTGCCGTAAACCGGCAGGTTTTCTTCGTCCTCGTGCCGGCGGTTATGATTGCGGGCATATTGTTTTTTCACGTCGCGCAGGGCGTCGAGGGCGCCGCGTTTGTCGAATTTGTTGATCGCGATTAGATCGGCAAAATCGAGCATATCGATTTTTTCGAGTTGGGTGGCGGCGCCGTATTCCGGCGTCATCACATAGAGACTCACATCCGAATGTTCGATGATTTCGGTATCCGACTGGCCGATGCCCGAGGTCTCGAGAATGATGAGATCGAACTGTGCTGCTTTGAGTATGTGCAGCGCCTCTTTCACATGCGTCGACAGCGCCAGGTTTGATTGCCGTGTTGCCAGTGAGCGCATGTAAACCCGGTCATTATGAATGGCATTCATGCGAATACGGTCACCTAAAAGCGCGCCGCCGGTTTTGCGTTTTGAAGGGTCGACGGAAATAATACCAATGGTTTTATCGGTAAAATCGTTGAGATAGCGGCGCACCAGCTCATCGATGAGCGATGATTTGCCCGCGCCGCCGGTTCCGGTGATGCCGAGTACGGGCACGACTTTTTTCTGTGCCAGTGTGTGGATTTTTTCTTTTAAAACCGCAGAATTGCTGGGATTGTTTTCCATCGTCGAGATCAGTCTGGCGATGGCGAGATTATTCTTCTTTGGTAACAGCGAAATTTCATCACCGATTTTTTGCCCGGTGGGAAAATCGCACTGCGCCAGCAAATCATTGATCATACCCTGCAAACCCATTTTACGGCCGTCATCCGGCGAATAAATGCGGGCGACGCCGTATTCCTGCAGCATTTTGATTTCATCCGGCAAAATCACCCCGCCGCCGCCGGCAAAGATTTTGATGTGTCCGGCGCCGCGCTGTTGCAGTAAATCGACCATATATTTCAAATACTCGTTGTGCCCGCCCTGGTACGAAGTGATGGCGATCGCCTGCACGTCCTCCTGAATGGCGCATTCGACGATTTCCTCGACGCTGCGGTCGTGCCCGAGGTGAATCACTTCAGCGCCGCCGGCCTGCATCATGCGCCGCATGATGTTGATCGCCGCGTCGTGCCCATCGAAAAGTGAGGCGGCGGTGGTTAGGCGTATTTTATTTTTGGGTTTATAAACTGGCGCTTCTTGCATGCTTAAAATTCCTGTTTTAATTCCACACGAGTTGAGTTGATCTTGAAACCTGTAACCATTATTTCAGCCGCAGAGAAAATATCCTTTTTATCATTCGATGGCAACAGAAAAGTCAAATATTTGCGGGAGCTCTTTCCCGGTAATGTTTAACTTGCCACACTGTGATGGTCTCTGTTCAGCGCACCAGGCGGACGCTGAGCCTGCTGAAACGGGAGTGACACTACGGAATTCACAGGGGGCTCGAAGCGTGCCCTTTGAGCTCAGGGAACATTACGCTCGGCGAGACGCCCCATCGGCAAGCTCAGGACATCGTTTCGCTCTATTGAGCGCGAGTGAGGCTGAACAGATACCTGTGATGAAATGTCCGGCCGTCATTCTTTTTTTAAACAGCTTATGCTCATCCTCAGCTATTGTCAGTTTTTCACACAGTCTGGCAATCTGGGAAGAATTATTAAAAACATTTGGCTTTTTTATGATTTTCGCACTAATTTAATCCGTCGACGAAATCTCTGTTTTATTTAAATTCCCAACTGCACTCTATCCGACAGGAGGTGATCCACAAAAACAAAAACCCGGCGCATTATTTCTTGTTCCTGTTAAATTTCTTTTTTTAATGCAGGATGCATTTTTCCACAACCTGAAATTGACAGCACCGCCGGCATACGCAAACGGGGAAAATGCATGGACTGTCTTTTAAAAAGGATTGACGCATGCAAAATCTAAAAGTATTTTCGTCTCTCGTCTCTCGTCTCTCGTCTCTTAGTGATAGTCTCATTCTTCTGTTTTTCTTCCAATATGTTGGCCCAAAACGACAAAACTGAAAGCCTGACCCAGGTTGGCGGATTCGCCATGGCCGACGCCGGTATCGGCGCTTTTGCCACCGAACGGCACAGCAGTGAGAAGGCAAGTTTTGTCAACTATTCCACACGGTTCGCTTTCATGGTCGGCGGTTTGACCGAAACCGGTGAAGTGCGCGTCAGTTCCGGCCTGCGCGATGATAAAACCTGGCAGCCGGAATGGGCGCCTGGTGCTTCATCGGCAGCTATTATTTCCGGTTCTGCGCTCAATTCGGCGAGCAAGGAAGCGACGGTCACATATTCAGACCGGCAGGCTTTTGAAGGGCATGTTCCGCTGGGCCTCATCGTTGAGCAGCGGATTATCGAAACCAACAGTCAGGATTTCGCGGTAATCGAGTTTCGGGTGAGACTCGATGAAAAAGCGCAAGCTTTGAAAAACCTTTATCTCGGCCTGTGGTGTGATATCGATGTGCCCGATGAAAACGGCAAAGATACACCGGCTGATGACCAGATCGGTTTTGCGCTCAACGGACAGGCGGTTTATATCCAGCAAAAAGCGGAAAAAAATGATAACATTCCTTTGCTCGGCGCCATGATTCCGGGCACGCAAAGCCCCATCGTGAACTACTGGAAAGTCGATGATGATCCGGTAACAGACAGCGAATGGTACAATGCGTTGCAGGGCGAAAAGATGGGCAAAACCGGTCAGAATCCAGGCGATTTTCGCTTTTTGCTGAGTTACGGTCCGCTCTCCCTTGCGACCGGAGAAGCGGTTACTTTGCCGGTGGCCATTTTGCAGACGCAGGGCATTACGGCATTTAAAACCGCTCTGGAAAACGCCAAAGCATTTTATACCAATGAAATGGGTGGTGCGCCGTTGGCCAAAGCGCGGCGACAAAACTATCGTGTCAACGCAGCAACGCTGCCCTGTGAATTTAAACTATATCAAAATTATCCCAATCCTTTCAATCCACAAACGACCATTCGTTTTGACGTGGCGCGGGCCGGTCAAACCCGCTTCGGTGATTTGCAACGCCACCGGCCAGCGGGTATGCACTTTGTTCGATGTGCATAGCGCACCCGGCTTAATGGCCGGAGCCGCCTACTCGATTATGTGCATTATTCAACCACCAACACCAGTTCACTTGGTTTTGGATAATTCACTGGGATATGTTCAATATTGAATGGGCGTTTTTGACTTTTTACGTCACTTACTGAACATTCCATTAGATCATTTTCAATGCAATATGCGACAACCAATTTTAGATAGCGCCTTAAAATCATCAGTGGTGGAAATGTATTCTTGTAATCCATCCACTCCATCATATCCTTTTTTCCTTTTGAACTATTACAAGACCGACACGCATAAACCAGGTTATCCCCTGAATCCTTACCACCCAATCCTTTAGCAAAAATATGGTCAAGTGTTAAATTCTCAATCGAACCACAATAGCTACACTTGTTGCCTGATAATAATTTTATCTTTTCATCATCAAATAGTGTTCGTATGTTCATCGATTCTTCGATGAGACCTTTGAATAATTTTGCTCTAATCATGTAATTTAAAGGGGCATACTTTTCCTGGTTTTTTTCCACTGCCGTATGAGCCATAGCTAGATTAGCATATGACCAAAACAAGACTTCCTTCACGGTGTTTAGCTGTTTCTTTGACACTACACTTCCTTTTGCACATAACGCCATTGCTGTGCTGCCCGCCGATGAATTTCTACCAAACCATAATAAAGGCATCAAAACTTGACTAAACAACAAAACTTCGGAAAATCATCGAACCGAGGCGGGTCAGCACGAGAACAATGTGTGTGCCCGGCATGGCAGGTGTGTATTTTGATTGTTAAAATATACACAGATTATCCAAGGGGAGCAAGCCCCTTATGGGCGAGTTGGCGAAGCCCATCAGTAAGCCGCAAGGGTGTTTCGGGTGACCGAAAATCTGAAGGAAGCGGGGCTACAAGAGTCTGTACGGACGAACAGGAACGTAAGCATCCGGCCAAGCACACCTATCCTTGCTAAATTTTTTTCGTATTTTACTCGTGCGCAGAAAAAATACCCGATTCGAGCCCACACCTGTTTCCGCCGCGACGGCGGCGGGAGCGTCAAACGAAAGGAATCCTCAA
>JAJRYV010000036.1 GCA_024275575.1 bacterium | reverse complement strand
TATGTCGTACATCGCACCTTCGGCGCTCGGGTTCCATCCCCGGATTGCCCTATCCTCCGAAGGCGCATTAAACTAATAAATCGAAGGAATACATGTCAAGGTGCTAAGTTATGAATGTACCATTTCGTGTGAGGCAGAACATTTTGGTAAATTCAATATTTCCATCTCTGATAAACTCAAATTTTGTCGTTGCTATGATAATATTATCGGATGCTTGTCAGGTGAATGTTGCCTGAGTTCCAATAGTGTATTCCGGTTCTGTTGTACTGGTAATATTAACAACCGGAGGCTCGGTGTCCGGCTCGTTTTGTTTTTCTTGCAAGGTTGCAACAATATTTACCTTTGTCATACTGACGTTGTTAAACACTGCTCCCTTATTGGGCGAATTGGATGGTAAAAAATAATAATTAGAAAAGACTTTAGTCGCCTCATTGTTATCAAGCTCTTCAATTTTATGTAAGTATAATCCATGGTTATGAATGGCATGTGCATCTTCTCCTGTGCCATCATCAAAATTGGGATCATGACGATAATAAGTCTCAAAACCTTCTGCATTTGCTGTGAGTGCGGATGCATCGGTGGAGATGACAAGTGTTCCCCTCCCGCTCGAAACCTGCCCCCACTAACTGGGAGAAGTCGTCGCGTAATAATTTGCGCCGGAAACAGCGCTTTTATAATCCATATAATACCACAAATCAGGAATGCCATGCACACGATATTGGTAGTTAATGCGTACACTCTTGCGGTAGAATTTCATAAAATAGGTTGTTATCTGGCCGCTGGCAGCCCCCTGAACCATACGAATTACCCATACTGGCCCATCTATATGCCCCTTATAATCACTTCGACCCTCAGACCAATAATCCTCAGTTTCGTTAAATCCGGGGCCATTGAGCGAATAGACGCGAAACTTCAAACGATCAATTAAATCCGCATTGTTTTGGATATGTATTTCATCCAGTACCCAATTTTCCGATAAATGCAGCGAATAATAATTTGTAGTCACCACTGTAGGTTCTGAATACTGCCCGGTTACAGTTCAGTTATATTCAACCAGGTCGCTGCCGGTGTAGGTTAGCGTTGATGAGGTAAATATGTAGAGATAACCGACTGCTCCATTTAATGGCACCTTGCATGGTTCACGAAGCGCTCTTGTTATCAAAAGATACCTCTGCAAGGGCATATTCCTGTTGTTTGGTGAAAAATTTGTTTTATTTTTTAAAAAGCAGATTTTTCAAACTGGAGAACCGACCTATGCTCACCTTCTGGCTTAATCAGGAAAAAATAGAAAGCGGACAAAACCCGGCAACAGTGCTACTCGATTTTATCCGCCGTGACGAGCATCTACGCGGAACCAAAGAAGGCTGCCGCGAGGGTGATTGCGGCGCCTGCACGGTTTTGCTCGGTGATTTCGCCGCCGGAAAAATTTCCTACCACGCGGTGAATTCGTGCCTGTTGCCTCTCGGCTCTTTGCCGGGTAAACATGTCGTAACAATTGAGGGTTTAAATCTGCAGGAAAATACACTGCTGCAAAATGCCTTCATCGATCAGTATGCCGGCCAGTGTGGATTTTGCACGCCTGGTTTTGTCATCTCCCTCACCGATTTTTTGCTCAATAGCGACAAACTCGATTTTGATGAAGCGATCACCGCGGTGGCTGGTAATATTTGCCGTTGCACGGGATATGCCTCCATCAAACGGGCAATCGCGGCGCTGATTTCGAAACTCAAACTGAAGATCGACCTGGGTGCCGGCGACCGCGTCGCTGTATTGATCCAGGCCGGGCAATTGCCGGATTACTTCGCCGGAATACCGGAAAAATTAGCGCAAACCGCGCAAAAATCAACGTTGCAATCCAACGGCAAAATCATCGCCGGCGGCACCGATTTATTCGTGCAACAGGCTGAAAACCTGTTGCAACAGCCGCTGCAATTTGCTGACGATACGCGAGAGAATCGGCATATTTGCAGCGAGGACGGTCACATTATCATCGCCGCCGGCGCAACGATGGAAGACATGCGCAAAGCAGCGGTGATTCGCCAAATCCTGCCGCGAATCGACAAGTACGCAATGCTCGTTGCTTCCAAACCAATTCGCGAGCACGCAACCCTGGCTGGCAATATCGTCAATGCCTCACCCATCGCGGATTTTGCCATTATACTGCTTGCCCTGGAGGCCAGACTCGAATTACAGAGAGAAAAAGATTGCCGGAACGTGACTTTGGCTGACTTTTATCTCGGTTATAAAAAACTGAACCTACAGGAAAATGAAGCAATTAAAAGTATCTGCTTACCACAACCGCACGATCAGTGTAAATTCAATTTCGAGAAGGTCGGCCGCCGCAGCCATCTCGATATTGCCAGCGTCAACTCTGCCGCATTTTTCGAATGCAGCGAAGGCAGAATTACGGTTGCCCGAATTTCGGCCGGCGGCGTTGCACCGGTGCCGTTTTTATTGCGGCAAACTAATGCATTTCTATCAGGCAAAGAAATCAATAACCATACGGTAACCCGGGCGATGGAGACCGCAGCCCGCGAAATTAGCCCCATCAGCGACATCCGCGGCAGCGCTGATTATAAACGCCGTTTGCTGCAGCAGTTGATTTTTGCTCATTTCCACACATTGTTCCCACAAGAGATCACAGCGGAGGCGCTGGTATGAAAAATAAAGATTGCCATCTGCATGTTCGCGGTGAATCCCGTTTCGTCGATGATTTCTCTGCCCCGCAGGGCACACTGCACGCGGCGATTAAAGGCAGCGATATCGCGTACGGGTTGATAAAAAGCATCGATTTCAAGTCGGCGGAAAAACTGTCCGGGGTAAAAAAAGTCGTTTTGGCGAAGGATATTCCCGGTGAAAATCAGATCGGTTCCATCATTCAGGATGAGTCGCTACTGGCGGAAAATGAAGTGCATTTCATCGGCCAGCCCATCGCTATCGTCATCGCGGAAACAACGGAAATTGCACGTGCAGCGCTTGCGATGATCGACATCCAATATGAGGGAAAAACACCGCTCGTCGAGGCGCGACAGGCAGCGCGAAAAGGCCGCCTCATCGCACCGGCGCGCACTTTTTCCTGTGGGGATATCGAAGCGGCGTGGGATAAATGTGAGTTTATCATCAGTGGCAGGGCGGAATCGGGTGGGCAGGAACATCTTTATCTCGAAACACAGGGTGCGCTGGTCATTCCCAACGAGGATGGCATTTTTCGCATTCTTTCCTCGACCCAGGGCCCGACCGCGGTGCAGCGCATCACCGCGCAGGTTTTGGCGCTGCAAATGCATAAAATTGAAGTGGATGTGCTGCGTCTCGGCGGCGGCTTCGGCGGCAAGGAAGACCAGGCGACAACCTGGGCAGCGCTCGCTGCGGTTGCGGCTTTTTCTGTCCGGCAGCCCGTCAAACTCATTTTACGGCGGCATGAAGATCTGCTGATGACCGGCAAGCGCCATCCTTACAGCTCGGATTTTAAAATCGGCCTGACAAAAACGGGTAAAATTCTCGCTTACGAGGCAACCTATTTTCAAAATGCCGGCGCTGCGGCAGACCTGTCGACCGCCATTCTCGAACGTACGCTTTTCCATGCGACCAACAGCTATTTTATTCCAAATGTGAAAGCGACGGCATTGAGCTGCCGCACCAATTTGCCGCCCAATACCGCCTTTCGTGGCTTTGGCGGCCCGCAGGCGATGTTCGTCATCGAAGCGGCCATCGCGGCGGCGGCAGATAAAATGGGCGTCGAAGCGGCGTTTATTCAGGAGCGCAACCTGTTGCAGGATGGCGACGAAATGCCGTACGGCCAGATCATGGCAGCCGGCCGCATCGGACCGTGCTGGCAGCAGAACAAGGAACGTTTCCGCTGGCAGGAAAAACGGCAGGCGATTGCTGATTTCAACCAAAAAAACGCACTTGTGAAAAAAGGTCTTGCGATTATGCCGGTGACATTTGGCATTTCCTTCACCAATACCGCTCTCAATCAGGCCGGTGCACTGGTGCATGTTTACGGCGACGGCAGTGTCAGCATCAGCACCGGCGCGGTGGAAATGGGGCAAGGGGTAAATGCCAAAATCCGGGCTGTGGCTGCGCACTGTCTCGGCATCGACC
>JAJRYV010000035.1 GCA_024275575.1 bacterium | reverse complement strand
GCCGGAATTACCGGAAAAACGCAAAAAACGCTTTGTTACGGAATTCAACCTGCCGGAATATGATGCGGCGATTTTAACCGAAGAGCGCGACCTGGCCGATTATTTCGAAGCTGTGGTACAAAACGGCTGCGAAGCAAAATCCGTCAGCAACTGGATTTTGGGAGATATTCTGCGCATTCTCAACGATAAAAAAATCACCATCGCGGAATTTATATTGCCGCCAGAAAAACTCGCTGAACTCATCAATCTCATACTCGACGGTACCATCAGCCAGAAAGTGGGCAAACAGGTTCTCGATGAAATGCTGGCCGGTGGAAAATCGGCAAAAAAAATAGTGGAAGAAAAAGGGCTGGTACAGATCAGCGATAGCGGGGTTATAGAGAAACTCGTCGATGAAGTCATCGCCGCCAATCCGGATGAGTTCACCCGTCTTAAAAATGGTGAATTGAAGCTGACAGGTTTTTTTGTCGGCCAAATCATGCGTACCGGCAAAGGCAAAGTCGATCCGAAACTGGCAAACGAAATTTTGAAGAGGAAAATTAGCCTGCATTATTCATGAATTTATAATATTTAAATTTGCATTCATTTAATAAACAATTTGTTAGCGCCGGAGTGCAGCCCCTTTATGGACTGCAATGAAAAGCATAAAGGTATTTCACTCCGTGTTTTAAGCACAGTCTGTCTGCTTCGTAACGCCCCCCGCAGGCTCTGCCTGCAATCTTCAACCCATCCTTATCACATCCAAACTCCCAATAAAACTTCGTTGCTAAAATTTTATATTGCTTTGTGCGCTTAATCGATTATATTTCAGGCTGGTTTATTTTCCAAGGTTGGCAATCAAGGCAAGGCTGAAAAAAGATGAAAAGTTATTTTACTCACTTACAGTGTACGAAGTCAGCACAGCAGTTCACCACAACGGAATTGGTCAATTTAAGTGATATGGGCGCTCCGGTTTTCGCCGAATATGATTTGACCGCAGCGCGTAAAGATTTCCCCAAAGAAAAAATTATTCATTCTGAAAATTCCCTTTGGCGCTATGCTCCGATGCTGCCGGTTATCAAACCTGAATTCCGTCTGTCCCTCGGAGAGGGCTGGACACCGCTGCTGCAGTTTGCACGGCTGAATGAATACTATCAACTGCCGGATTTGTGGATTAAAGACGAAAGCAGCAACCCTACGGCATCTTTTAAAGCACGCGGGTTGGCGATGGCTGTTTCCCGGGCGTATGAGTTGGGCGTGAAAAAAATAGCCCTGCCTTCGGCTGGTAATGCGGCCGGTGCAACCGCGGCCTACTGTGCCAAAGCCGGTATCGAATGCCATGTTTTTATGCCCACCGATGTGCCGGAACTCATTCAATTGGAATGTGCCGCTCTCGGCGCGCATGTCCATTTGGTCGATGGACTCATCACCGATTGCGGCAAAAAAGTCGCTGCCGGAAAAGAAGAAAACGGCTGGTTCGATGTTTCGACTCTCAAAGAGCCCTACCGCGTCGAAGGCAAAAAGACAATGGGTTACGAGCTAGCGGAACAGCTCACTTTTCAATTGCCGGATGTCATCATTTATCCTACCGGCGGCGGCACCGGCCTCATCGGTATGTGGAAAGCATTTGATGAGATGGAAAAACTCGGGTGGATCGGCTCGAAAAGACCGCGCATGGTGAGCGTGCAAGCTGCAGGCTGCGCTCCGATGGTGCGAGCTTTTCAAAAGGGTGAAAAATCCGCCCAGCCATGGAAAAATGCCGAGACAGAAGCGGCCGGTTTGCGGGTGCCCCAGGCTGTGGGTGATTTTCTGATTTTGCAAGCTTTGTACGAAAGCAATGGCGTCG
>JAJRYV010000006.1 GCA_024275575.1 bacterium | reverse complement strand
TTTGATGCTTTTGCTTTTAAAGGTAATGGGGGGAAATTCTTCTGCGGAGAAAAAATCAGGGCTGCGCAGGTGGCTGTCGCGCTTTTTATTTTCGGTGTTGATGCTGGCGACATCGATCTTAACTTCGATGGAAGAATTTTCAATATTGGTTTCATCGTATTTTAATTCGGCGGCATACTGTGTGAAATTGCCGCGTACCTTTGAAATGACCATGTGTCGCACGACAAAACCAATACTCGAATGTGCTTTGTCGATTTTATATGTGGCGCTTTCCGGGGCAGGCATCGCACTGAGTGAGGTGGAAAAGATGGCCAATACCAGAAAATTGTGAATAAACTTCATTTGGATTCTCCATAAAATTTTAATATAAAAATTATTATTCGAAATTATCGGAAATCATAAACACCGATGACGAAAGTTTTATTCCACACTGTGGTATCAGGGGAAGTATCGACGAATGATCGCGAGGAAGGAAAAACCGGGATTTCTAACTTCAGATTGCTGTTTTCAGCCGGACAAATGTTTATTTTTGCGGCAAATTCGCAGTGATCGTCTCGGTCTGGTGAATGATTGCCGGCATGCAGCGCGGGCAGATATGCAATTCACGGTTGTTATAACTCAAAACGATGAGCGGAAGCTGCGTATCTTCACTTTTGCAATTGAAGCATTGTTTTGCTGTTTCCATTGGACCTCCAGAAATAATGGGTTGAGAATTCAATTCGATAAAATTTTTCAGAGAGCGAAAATAGGCAATTCGCTGGTGAAATGCAATGGTAGAAAACGGCTGAATATCCTCAGTTTTTTAGTTTATCATCAATTTAAAACCATTTTATTTCACGCAAGGCCAAAAAGAAAAGACGGAAGATTTGTTTAAAGATTTGAAAAGTCGTTTAAAGCCTGTATTTTAAAGTCGAAACCCGGAATGGAATATATACTCAAAGTGTGAGGGATGTTCGTTTAGCGATTTTTACAAAAAAACAGGGTGATGGAGTCCACCTTCGATTGCATGTGCTGCTGATGACTCCTGCTTTATATTTTGGAGTTATCGATGTTTAAACTCGTTCTGGTGGGGATCGGAGGATTTGCCGGCGCCATTCTGCGCTATCTAACCAGCGGTATGGTGCACCATTTGGCAAAAAACAACTATTTCCCCTACGGTACGTTGGCGGTAAACATCTTCGGCTGTTTATTGATCGGTTTTTTCTCCGGCCTTGCAGAAAGCCGGCAGGTCTTCACCCCCGAGTTGCGCCTGTTGATTTTTATCGGTTTTTTAGGCAGCTTTACAACGTTTTCGACTTTTGGCTTTGAGGTTTTCAGTTTTGCCCGCGATGGCCAGTTTCTCAGCGCCCTGGCCAATATATTTTTGCATTTTCTTGTTGGTTTTGGCGCCGTTTGGCTGGGGCATATTCTTTCAAAACTCATATAGGGATTTGGAAAATGGTACTACCTGAAAAAGGGCACCTGCTACGGATTTTTATCGGCGAGAGGGATCAGTACGAGGGCTTGCCGCTGTTTGAGTGGATTGTGCGTCAGGCAAAAGAAAAAGGCCTGGCCGGTGCTACCGTTATTCGCGGTCTCGCCGGTTTTGGCGCCCACAGCCGCCTGCACACGGCGAAAATCCTGCGACTCTCTGATGATTTGCCCATCATCATCGAGATCGTCGATACGCTGGAAAAAATCGACGATTTCATTCCATTGATCGACGATGCTATCGATGAAGGCCTGGCTACTGTAGAAAAGGTTGATATTCGATTTTACAGAAGTGGCAAAAAAAACTGAAATCCTGTGCACTTTTTACATATCCCGATTACCGTAACCCGAATGGTATTTCAGTAAAATGAATTATATTTCTTGATATTGAATTTCAAGTGTTATATTTTCTGGAAAAGTAACACGGAGAAATCAAGTGCAAACGATACGTTTTGGTGTTTCACTACCACAAGACCTGATTGAACGGTTCGATAAACTTATCAAAAAAAAGAATTATTCAAATCGTTCGGAAGCCATTCGGGATCTTATTCGGAAATCCTTGATCGATGAGGATATCGCAACCAATAAAAAAGTTTTGGGTGTGCTGCACATTCTTTATAATCATCACAAGAGAGAGCTTTCGGACAAATTGACCGCATTGCAGCACGACCACCATAATTTTATCATTTCCACAACTCATGTTCACCTGAACCATAATGATTGTCTTGAGGTTATTTTGCTGAAAGGAAAAGTTGAAACCATACGCATGTTCTCCGACCAGTTGATTGCAGTCAATGGGGTAAAAAGCGGCAAACTGTTTTTAACCGCCACTGTCTGAAAAGTTTTTTTATTTACTGGTAGCACGAAATCAATAATAATAACACGGAAGGTCCATGAAAACTTTTAGAATTCTCTGTCTCGCTCCTGTTATTTTTTTTGCGCTTGTTCATTTAAATGCACAAACATCTGTACTTGTTACCGGAACTATTACCGATGCAGTGACCGGAAAACCTTTACACGGAGCAGCAATCTCTTTGAAAGGTACGGACTTTGGTGCGAGCAGCCGGCATGATGGCCGGTTCGAATTGTCGGGAATGAAAGAAGGAAGCTACACGATCGTAGTTTCATTCATTGGTTATAATACAGTTGAAAAAAGAATTTTAACTGCTGAGGGACAATCTCTTGTCCTCGATTTTGCCTTGAAAACCGCTGTTATCAAATTCAATAACATTACCGTAGAAGCCGAAAAAGCTTACTCGAGCGCTTCTTCCCGTGCCGTGCGACAGCTCGATATGATATTGAAACCAACCCGCTCTGCCCAGGATTTATTGCAGTTGGCTCCCGGTCTGATTATCGCGCAACACGCCGGCTGAGGGAAAGCAGAACAAATTTTTTTACGGGGTTTTGATGCGGATCATGGCACGGACGTGGCGATTTCTGTTGATGGAATTCCGGTAAATATGGTTTCTCACGGGCATGGGCAAGGTTATGCTGATTTACATTTTCTCATTCCCGAAACCGTCGATGACATCGGCGTTTTCAAAGGGCCTTATTTTGCTGAATACGGCAATCTGGCGACAGCGGGTGCTGTAAGTTTTAAAACGAAAGATCATATCGACCGCAATTTTCTGCAGTTTGAAGGCGGGCAATTCGGCACAAACAAGATGACGGCGCTGCTGCAAATCCCCACGGTCGATTCCCACCAGAATGCTTATTTTGCCGGGCAGGTTTACCAAACAGACGGCCCGGTGATAAGCCCGCAGGATTTTAAGCGCTTCAATTTGTTCAGCAAATTTCACAGTCATTTTAGTGAGAAAAGCCGCTTTTCGCTGTCGATGAGCGCCTTTGGTTCCGCCTGGAATGCTTCCGGACAAATCCCGCAGCGTGCTGTGGATAATGGCGTCATCACTCGTTTCGGCGCTTTGGATGCGATGGAGGGCGGCGTCACCGGGCGGCAGAATTTCAACCTGGAATACCTGCTCAATGGCGCTAAAAACAGCCGGTTCAAAATCCAGGCTTTTGCAAGTAAATATAATTTTAAACTATTTTCAAATTTTACCTTTTTTCTCGAAGATGCAATCAATGGCGATATGATCGAACAGGTGGATAACCGGCAGGTGACCGGTTTAAACAGCACTTATAAATTTTCAAAACAAATCGGTTCGGTTTTTTCTTCGGCTACGATTGGCGGCGGTTTCCGTGCGGATGATATTTCTGTTGCTCTGTGGAAAAGCCCGCAACGCATTCGCTTGAAGAATCTCACCGATTCTGAAATTGCCGAGCGCAATTTTTATTTATGGATACAGGAAGAATTCTTCATCAATCGGAAGCTCAGCCTGCAATTGGGGCTGCGTGGCGATTATTTTACTTTTGATGTGCAGGATAATCTCGATAACCCACTTTTTGCCGGAAAATCTGAGCTTCCCCATGCTTCGGGATATCAGCAGCAGGCTATATTAAGCCCGAAAATGAATGTAGTTTTCTCCCCTTCACGATCTTTTGATATTTTCCTTAACACCGGCAGTGGTTTTCATTCAAATGATGCGCGGGATGTTATCATCGGCAGTAAAGTGCGGGAATTGACCCGGGCGTTATCACAAAAAGGATGGGGCGCCTCACGGATCGATTCGGTTTTACTCAGCAGAAAGTTCGATCCGCAGCACCGCAGCACTGCAACCCTTCCCCGGGCGATCGGCGGTGAAATTGGGTTGCGCGCCCACCTGTTTGATCGCCTGAATATCGGTATTTCCGCCTGGGCGCTCGACCTGGGAAATGAATTTGTCTATGTGGGGGATGCGGGAACCACGGAATTGAGCGGCGCAACACGGCGTATCGGATTTGATCTCGAGGGGCGCATGGCTGTTCTAAGCTGGTTGTGGGCTGACTGTGATTTGAGTGTGTCTGATGGACGATTTCAAAATGAACCGCAGGGGCGCGATTATATTCCCCTTGCCCCGCGTCTGGCTTTTACCGGTGGATTCACCATGACACACCCTTGCGGGTTTGACGGCAGTCTGCGCATTCGGCAGTTGGACAGCCGTCCGGCAAATGAGGATAACACTGTGATCGCCAAAGGTTACACACTGATCAATATGACGTTTGCTTACAAATTCGGCGCCATCAAAATCATCGCTGCGCTGGAAAATATTTTCGATGAGGAGTGGAACGAAGCGCAGTTTGATACCGAAAGCCGGCTGAAAAACGAACTCAATCCGGTATCGGAAATCCATTTTACCCCGGGAAATCCGCGGAATATTCGTATGGGGATGCGTTTTGAGTTTTAGTCGTTATCAGATGGAAATTCTTATTGTGACTTTATCCGGTTATTTAGTTAGCTCCGCAAAGTTCTTGCATTTCAGGTGGACATGTGTATGTTAAGTGTATTCATGTTTACCAAAACAGGAGTAATGCAATGCTAACTTTTATTAGTTTTCAAAAAACATTTTCTACCGAAAAGGATTGTTTTAACAATCTTTACGATTTGAAGTGGCCTGATGGTTTTGAATGTCCCAAATGTCACCACCATGAAGCATGCTTTATAAAAACCCGGAAATTGTTTCAATGTAAAAACAGTAAGTGTAAGCGCCAAACTTCTGTAACAGCCGGAACAATTTTCCACCAAACAAGACAATCATTACTTTCTCTTTTTTTGGCTTGCTTTTGGATTGCTACTTCCCCAAAAGGGATATCTTCCTTGGAGCTTCAACGAAAATTGGGTATTAAAAGTTATCCAATGGCGTGGCTTCTTCAGCAGAAAATTCGACATGCAATGAAGTCATCCGGAGAAAACCAAATCACGAGTGCTGTTGAATTTGATCAGACATTTCTTGGCAAGCCAGAAGAAGGAATCGAAACAGAGAACTCAA
>JAJRYV010000034.1 GCA_024275575.1 bacterium | reverse complement strand
TGGATAACTGGAAAAAGATATCTCATGTTTGATAACAAGCTTGAATAATTACTTTTTCAATCAAACTCTTCCCTGCTTACATGAGCTTGATTGAAAAAATAATTATTAGGATGGAATTTACACATAATTCTGGACTTGACTTGAAAAATACGTATTTTGTCTTTATCATGACTTTCAAACCTTGAATTGAGTTTAAAGTCTATGAATGATCCCCGTTTATGACGTAATATAACGGAATAATTTTAAAAAAATATAAGCGTTTAGTTGCTTTTCAGTAAACCGGCAGTCAAACAGACTTTAATAGAAGAATTGAACCCAATAGAGAATTCTCCCGCCCAAAAATGTTAGCTACAAATTGAGATAGATCAAACATGGATTCTTTTCTTTTACTTAAAAACCGGTGTTTGATCTGTGGAAATCTGTGGCTGAAATTCTTTTCGACTTTTCCGCGACGCGTCAAAAGGCCGAAATTAATAGTAGACGTTAATCTCATGGCAAAACAATTCGAAATGGAATAACTCCTTATTATTTGATTATTTACGAATTTATATTGACTTTTCTCTGAAAACTGAGTACCAAAAAACAGTGTTTTAGCGAAGTGCAAAACTTGAATAGATGGCTATTTTCACCAGTTTATTCATCGTTTTCCGGCGTTGAATTTTGAAAGCATAGAAGGACACTGACCTGACAGGTTGAACGGATTTTCACGGATTAAAAAAATATCCGTTTTGGTTCGTTAAATTTATGTTCAAGTCACCTGATGAATGGAAATTGTAATTATTGGCAGGAAGACAAAGAGCGAGAGACGAGATTCGAACTCGCGACCCCCACCTTGGCAAGGTGGTGTTCTACCACTGAACTACTCTCGCTGATGATGTTGCGAAACCGGTGGTGGAAAAAATGTACCGAGGGCCGGACTCGAACCGGCACGGACATAACTGCCCGAGGGATTTTAAGTCCCTTGCGTCTACCAATTTCGCCACCCCGGCGCATTAGTGAGGCGGCGATCGGAGTCGAACCGATGAATGGAGGTTTTGCAAACCTCTGCCTTAACCACTTGGCTACGCCGCCGAAAAGAGCGAGAGACGAGATTCGAACTCGCGACCCCCACCTTGGCAAGGTGGTGTTCTACCACTGAACTACTCTCGCTTATTTTTAAGAGTTGTAAAGATAAACTTTTTTGAATATCAACGCAAGCGGTTTTTCGAAAAGAAGTTGTCAATTTGTAAAACAATGATTCTATACAAACGCCGCTGCAGATTTGAAGATTTCGTTTATGCGATCGGAAATTTTATGTTTGTCATGCACCAGTTTTTGGCCGGCTAATGCTATTTTACGCGCCGCCTGTGGATGTGCCAGGTAATAGGCTGTTTTTTCAATGAGTTCCGAGCTGCTTTGGTAGGTATCGAGATGTTTGCCCGGGGTGAAGATTTCCCGCAAAGCCGCATTGTCCTCAGTGAGCAGAAATCCGCCGCAAGCCAGGATATCAAAAACGCGCATGGTGATGATTTCCATTTGATAAATACGGCTGATGTCGAGATTGATCGCCGAAGCGGAGTAAATGTGATTTAGTTCATAGAAATGACCGGCTGTTCCCATATATTTTACGCCGTAATTCTCCAATAATTCCCAGCCACTATCGCCCCAGATTTTTAAACCGCAACAGGCCAACCCGATCAGGTAATTCATGCGTTTTTCCGCCGCGGCGCTTTCGGCAAGAAGCGTGACCGGGTCGGCGCTGAAAGCATTCGATTGGCAGAGAGCATGAAAATCCGGGGCATATTTTCCCAGGGCGGCAGGGATGAGAAATTTCGTGAAATCCTGCCGCTGAAAATCGAGACAGGCTGCAACGATTTCTTCGGCCTGTTTTAATCCGGGCGCATCTGTATTCACGCACGAATTATAAATGTCGATAAATGCCTGTTTGCTCTTTTGTGCCTGTTCAAGCATGCTGGTGCCGACGAATGAAACTTTTGCGCTGTATTTTTTTTCAGTTTTTTTCTGAAAACAACGCTTTTGCGGGTTTGCTGCGAGGGGCAAATAGCGCGCAATACGAAATCCGGTCGATTGATGTTTTTGCACATTGACCTGATTATAAGTGAAAATAGCGCTGCTTTCGGCCGCGGCCCCGGTTATCATGACCGCATCGGTTGCCGGATCGATCTCCCAGATAAAAAGTGGAACCTGTGCTGCGTGGCACAATTCCGCCAGTCCGTTGAGATAATTGACGCTGAAAACAAAATCCGGTTGAAAACTCTCCAGCGCCAATTGAATTTCTTCCACCGCCAGTGCCTGCACGTCGATTTGATAAATGGCATAATCGCAATCATGCAGCGTTTCACAAATATCATCAATAAATAAACCACCGGTGCAAACCAGGGCTCTATTTGCGATTTTTTCGCGTTCAACCAGCTTTTTTTCCCAGTGATAAAGTTTTTCCGAAAACGGGTTGAATAGCCATTTGATTTGGTTTTGTTGTCGCAGTTTGAGTAAATCGATGCCGAGGTGAAAGCGGATTTTACCGCCAACTATTTCTGCAACGAAGTCATAACGCATGAGCAACAGGCGCAGTAGCCAGGGATCACGTTCCCATAAAATGAGGCGTTTGCAACGACCTTCTGTGAGCAGTTTTTTCATTGCTTCACCATCAAAAACTCCGAAAACGGCCAACGTTTCAATATGGCTTTTTTCAGAAAGAGCGGCAATGATATTGTTGGAAAGCTGTAAATTAAAAGGAAAAAGATTGCGTTGCAGCCGATAAAAAAGTTGTCCTTGTTCGTTGAAGAAAATATGCTGTGAAGCTGTCGGTAGGCAGATACGGTTGACCAGCAACGGAGCCACCGGATATAACGCTGCAAGATTATTCTGCAAAGTCAGCTCTGTATATATAGCCGGTGGAGAATGTGTCAGTGCAAGGGCTGCTGCGTTTTTTCTACACATGAGGAGAAGATAATTGCCTGAATGTTTTTTACCGGCATTATCGGCATTGAAAAAAAAATCCGGTAAAAACATAGTTATTGCAAATAAGATGTAGTTTTCGAAAAAAAAACATGCAAACCGGTGGTTATTGTTGTATAGTTTAAGTGGGAAATGGGAAGATGCACAATGCATTTGATAATCGTATTTGGAGCTGATAATGGAAGATATCCACTACAATGAATTTATCATTACGTGTGAAGCATGTGGCGGCGTAAAGAAATTTACCGTGCACGACAGCGATGATACCGACATGTTGTTTCACGAATATCAATGTGCAAATGGATGCGGGAAAAATATGCTGAGTTTTATCAAACTCGGGCTATTGCACGTTGAAATGGCTGAATCTACTGAGGCTGTAACCTGATTTGCCGGTTCCCAGGTTTTTTCAATGAATTGCCCGGTTCCTCATTACTGAAATTTACGACTGAAAGGATACGATCTGATCGTTATCCTCTTTTTATGTCCAATCCATCCCGGGGCAAATATCACCCTGATCTGATTTCCAGCCTTTTTAAATAAATCTCTACAATTTACCTTGTTTTTATTATCTTTCGTTGAGCAATTCTGCAATAGATATTATTAGACAATGGAGAGAATATGAAAACGCAACGGCCACATATTTTAAAGGAAACGAACTGGAAAACTGTAAAAGAAACCACCTTTGAAGTCGCTGTTTTACCCTGGGGAGCGACTGAAGCACATAATTATCATTTGCCGTATGGAACGGATATTTTCGAAACTGAAGCAATTGCCGCAGAGAGCGCTCATCTCGCCTGGGAAAAGGGCGCAAAACCAATCATTTTGCCCGCCATTCCTTTTGGTGTCAATACACAACAGTTGGATATTCCACTGACCATCAATATGAACCCGACAACCCACGCCGCAGTTTTCGTGGATGTGGTGGAAAGTCTGGCACCGCATGGCATTAAAAAATTAGTGGTTTTAAACGGTCACGGCGGCAATGATTTTAAAAATATCATCCGGGAGGCGCAGGTGAAAACAAACATTTTTCTGTGCCAGGTTAACTGGTTTATGGTATCAGCAAAAGAGGCATTGTTTGCAGTGGATGGCGACCATGCTGACGAAATGGAGACCAGTCTGATGTTGCATCTCTTTCCGGAGTTGGTTTTGCCGCTGACCGAGGCCGGGGATGGCAGTGCGAAGCAATTTAAAATTAATGGGTTACGGGAAAAATGGGCATGGGCGCCACGGCAGTGGACGCAGGTTACAGAAGATACCGGCGTGGGTGATCCCCGGCAGGCAACGGCAGAGAAGGGTGCCGCTTATTTTGAAGTGATCACCAATGAAATTGCAACTTTTTTGCTGGAGTTGGAAGCGACGGATGTGCATGAGATATATGTATGATGATAAGTATAAATCATGTTTTCTGCAGGCGGGTGTTTCGGCAGAACAAAGATAGAATTGCAAAAAAAAAGGATACAGTGTAACAGTATCCTTTTTTAAGCTGTGGAGCTGACCGGGATCGAACCGACGACCTCATGACTGCCAGTCATGCGCTCTCCCAACTGAGCTACAGCCCCGTTTTCGAGTGCAAATAATCGGAATAAATTATTAAAAAGTCAAGACAAATATCGAAAAAGCTGAATGTCCTCCGTTTTTTAATTGATCACCGATCTAAAATCATTTGTTTCACGCAAAGCCACAAAGTACGCAAAGAAAAACACAGCTAAGCAGCAAATGAAATTTGCCGGATTGATGGCGGATTCGTCGAGACTATCAAGTTGCTGACAGAAAATCAAATTTCGTGTAAATTTTTTAAGTATTTTCCTATTATTTTATTGTCATAATCCAGTTTCTCAGGTGGAAATGCCGATTCTCAAGGTGAATAGACAGTTCGGATAACTTGAGAGTCAACGGCATGGGAAATTCAACTCTCCAATCGACAAAGTGTTCTCCATTTTCACAGGCACGAAAAACCTGGTTGCTACCGGTTATGCTGTTTTTTCTCGGTGCCGGTCCGGTTTTGGCGCAGAGCAGTCAATCGGCTAAAACAAGAAATGCTGATGGCTGGCCGCTTTCAATCTACCAATCCCAAAAAATGCAGGCAGATGAAACAATCGAGCTCGGACGGATTTATGCGAAAAGACCTCAAAATAAGCAGAAAACAAGTTTAGTAAACAAAAAAGATGTCGAAAAAAGTTTAAGTAACCTACGGAAAGAAAAAAAGCAACTCGAAAGAATGCTCAAAAATCTCGACCGTGAAAGCAGGCGGTTACGCTATAAAGCCCGGCTTAAGAAAAAACGCCGGTGTGCATGAAAACTTTTTCTTCGATCTTGATATTGCAAACTGAAAATGCTAGTTAAAAAAGGATGTTTAACTATGTTCTGGTGCGAAGGAAGCGCAGCTCAGCGCATAGATAGTAAGTAGTATTAAGGTTATCGTCCCCTGGGCCCGAACTCTATGAGTTCGGGCTTTTTTTATGAACCGCTATTTTTCTTGCATTTGACGGCTGTGAATTATACCATTCTTTTTCACCGAAACGCAACGATTCGCCGGGGAAATTGAAATAAATAACCACATGGCCTGTGTTATCGTTTTTTTTATTAAATCTCAAAATTACCCTCTGTATTTTAAAAATAAAAAGGAGTCTTTGAAATGTCAAATTCTGTACATGACGTCATCATTGTCGGGTCCGGTCCTGCCGGGTATACGGCCGGTATTTATGCTGCACGCGCTGATTTGAACCCGATCATTTTTGCCGGTCCGCAGCCGGGCGGCCAGCTCACGATCACAACCGAAGTAGAAAATTTTCCCGGATTTCCCGAAGGAATTCAGGGCCCGCAACTGATGGATGATATGCGCAAACAGGTGGAACGCTTTAATGCCAAAGTTATCTTTGATGTTGTCGGCAAAGTGGATTTTTCACAACGTCCCTTTCGGGTTTGGGTCAATGATGAAGAATATCAGAGTAAAACGATTATTATTTCCACCGGCGCCTCAGCCAGGCTGCTCGGGCGGGATGACGAAAGCACGTTGATGGGGCATGGCGTTTCAGCATGCGCAACCTGCGACGGATTTTTCTATCGCGATCAGGAAATTGCCGTGGTCGGCGGTGGCGATTCCGCTCTTGAAGAAGCCAACTTCCTCACCAGGTTCGCCTCAAAGGTAACCATAATTCACCGGCGGGATGAATTCCGCGGTTCCAAAATCATGCGGGAACGCGCCTTGGCGAATCCAAAAATCGAAGTGGCATGGAATTCGGTCATCGAACAAATTCATGACGTGGAGAAAAAAGAGGTGACCGGCCTTACCCTGAAAAATGTCAAAACCGGCGCTTTTAGCGAATTGCCTGTTACCGGTGTTTTTATTGCCATAGGACATCAACCGAATACTGATTTATTCGTCGGACAATTGGAAATGGACGAAGCCGGGTATATCATCAATAAAGAGCGCACGATGACCAGCGTTGCCGGTGTTTTTGCTGCCGGTGATGTTGTGGATACTGTTTATCGCCAGGCAGTAACGGCGGCCGGAATGGGATGTCAGGCAGCACTCGATGCGGAACGCTTTCTCGATGGATAACACTTTTTGGCGGTTGTGAAGCAGCACAGCAGAACAACAAGTAACCAATGAATTTACACATCGTGTTGCATGTATAAAGAGAACAGTATTTTGTAAATAAATAAATTACTCTTCTGCAAACTACCCGCTTTCGGAGGTAATTTATTAAGTAATTTTTTGATAAAGCAAAACGAATTTTCACTGATAATTGTTGTTAAATTGGAACTGGAGTGGGAGAGGCGAGGTAGTGGCGTTTGTAGAGAAGCATTTGACAAAAATAAAAGAAATATTGAGTTCAAGTTCCGGGCTGTTTGTGAAACTGGATGAAATCGCCGGGTATCTCGTGGCGATAAACGATCTCTCGTGTTTATCTATTTTTCGTCGCACCGGCGATGAACTCGATGATGCAATCATGATCACAAATCGCAAGAATACTCATGCGCCTTATGAACAGAAAAAGATTCACATCCTTTCTGCGAACGTGAAAAAGCAGGTCACCATCGTTCCAAGCAAATACAAAAAAAACAGAAGTGTGAGCTCAGCATACAAAGCGCGGCCGGAATTTTTAATCCCCATCCGCTGTGAAGAAAACGTCGTCGGTTTTTTACATGCTGAAAAAAATATCGGTGCTTATTTTGCCCCGGCCGAGGTGCGGCTACTGAAAGAATGCGCAAAGGAATTATCCCAATATTTTCACCCAACCGTTTTTTCAGTAGCCCCGGTCACGTAACGGCTGAATGCTGACGCCGCTTTTGTGTTTGCTTTTATATGTTGGAAAATTAACACCTTAACTGTTGATTGTTTTTGCCATTTTTACCTGCCTTAACACAACCTCCCTCTTGACAGAAATCAATATATTGACTATATTACAAAACGAGTGGCTGCATGGCCACTTTCTTTTTATCTGCATTCATTTGACTTTTTTTAAAAGAAAATATACAGTTGAAAACAGGTCTGAGAGCTTCATTTTATACATTCGGTTGTCGCCTCAACCAGGCTGAAACCGCCCTCATCAGCACGACATTTCGCGCCGCAGATTTTGAAATCACCGATATCAACAAACATGCTGATATCTGCGTGATCAATTCCTGTACCGTCACCGAGCAGGCCGACGCCCGCTGCCGGCGATTGGTGCGGCAGGTATTGCGGCGCAATGCAGACACGTTTATCGCCGTCGTCGGCTGCTATTCGCAAACGGCTGCTGAATCCCTCAAAAAAATTCCTGGGATCGATTTGATCATCGGTTCGCAGGACAAAATGAAAGTGCTGCAATACATCGATGAACCGGCAAAACGCCCCGAACCGGTCGTCGTACTCAACAAAATGTCCCGCAAACCTTTTACCATCGAAGCCACCGGCACCGAACTCCCAACCACACGTGCTAATCTAAAAATTCAAGACGGCTGCAATTTCATGTGCAGTTTCTGCGTCGTGCCATTTGCTCGCGGGCGTGCCCGCAGCCGGAGATTTGAGGATATTCAGCGGGAAGCACAGCGGTTGTCCGCCGCCGGTTACAAGGAAATCGTCATCACCGGTGTAAACATCGGGACTTATAATTTTGAGAATAAATTCTTTATCGATGTGGTGAAAATGCTGCTGCAGATTCCGGCGCTGGAACGGCTGCGCATCAGCAGCATCGAGCCGGCGACGCTGACCAGTGAAGTCTTTGAGCTGATGGCGGAAAACGACAAGCTTTGCCCGCACCTGCACTTGCCGTTGCAAAGCGGTTCCGACGCTGTGCTCCTGGCCATGAAGCGGCATTACAACAGCAGCGAATTTCGCAGCTTCATTGAAGATGGCGCGGCAAAAGTTCCACAGATAATGCTGGCGACGGATCTGATCGTCGGGTTCCCGACGGAAACGGAGGATGACTTCACACAATCCTGCGTAATAATGCAGGATTCGCCACTCGTTTATGCGCACATTTTTAATTATTCCGATAGAAAAGGCACGGCGACTGCGCATATCAAAGGCCGTGTTGAGACGAAAATTAAAAAAGAACGCAGTCGGATTTTACATGATATTTCCGAACAGAAAAAAGATGCTTTTTACCGCAGGTTTGTCGGCAAAACCTTGCGTGTATTAACTGAAGAAATGGATGGTGCCGCCACATGGCTCGGTTATTCAGACAATTATGTTAAAGTGCGTATCGAAAATGGCCAAAAATTGCAGCGAAACGAACTGGTTCAGGTTGAAATTAACGATGTATGCGACGGGTTTGCCGTCGGTATTGTGAAAAATGATGCGAATAAGGCATTTGCCGAAGCAACGAAGACGACCTGTGAAAACACAGCGGAAATGAGCCAATAATAATGAAAAATATATATCTTGAAACCTATGGTTGCCAGATGAATGAATATGATTCCGAGCTCGTTCGTTCAATTCTGACTGCCAGTCAATATCAATTCGTTCCCTCGATCGATTTGGCACAGATTGTTTTGATGAACACCTGCGCGGTGCGGGAAAATGCGCATCAGAAAATTTACCATCGCCTCGACGAACTCAAAGGCATGAAAAAGCGGGGCGAAATCGAAGTCGTCGGTGTGCTCGGCTGCATGGCGCAAAGCCTGCGCAAAACTCTGGCTGAGCGGTCACCGACGGTGGACGTAGTCGCCGGGCCGGATAGCTACAAAAAATTGCCCAATCTGCTGACAGCCGTTTATGAAAATAATAATCACGGTTTTGATTTTGCCCTTTCGGAGTTCGAAACCTATGCAGATATTACCCCGAAAAGAATTGCCGGCATCAACGCCTGGGTTGCTATCATGCGCGGCTGCGATAACTTCTGTACGTTTTGCGTCGTGCCCTATACGCGCGGCCGGGAACGCAGCCGCAGTGTTGAAAGCGTGCTCAATGAGGCGTACAGAATCGAAAGTGAAGGATTTAAACAGGTTACCATCCTCGGCCAGAACGTGAATTCGTACCATTCCGGTGATGATGATTTTGCCGATCTTATGCACACCCTGGCGACGAAAAGCAATATCCCGCGCATCCGTTTTACTTCTCCACACCCTAAAGATTTCCCGCGAAAATTGTTGCATGTTATCGCAGAAAATCCGAGCTTGTGCAAGCAGATTCATCTGCCGTTGCAAGCCGGTAATAATACTGTGCTGAAACGCATGAATCGTACCTATACGAAGGAAGAATTTTATGATTTGGTCGATGAAATTCGCATGATTATTCCTGGTGTTGCGCTGACGACCGATATCATCGTCGGTTTTTCCGGAGAAAGCGATGCTGATTTTGAAGACACTTTCGACGTTATGGAAAAAGTTCGTTTTGATTCCGCTTTTATTTTTAAATATAGTGAGCGTAAAAATACCATCGCTTCCCGCAAATTTGCCGATGATGTGCCCGAAGCGGCAAAAACTGAACGCATCGTACGGCTAAACGATTTGCAGCGGCAAATTTCCAAAGAGATCAACCAGACTGAAATCGGCAAAAAAGTGGAAGTGCTCATCGAGCACCGGAGCAAGAAAGATGCAAATGAGTGGCTGGGCAGAACCGACCAAAATAAAGGCGTGGTTTTCGCCGCAACAGGAAAAAACCCAGGTGATTTCGTTACTGTTGAAATCACCAGCGCAACGACCAATACGTTGATCGGGCGCGCCGTGAATGTCGTGCCAAAATCATCGAATATTCTATCGTTATCGCGCTGAGGACGATCGCGCTGGAAACGGATTTTCATTTTAAATTGAGGTAAAAATTGCAAACGCCAAACGTGTACGATTTTCTCGATTTTAACAGTTTGTTGTCCGATGAAGAACAGCAGGTCAGGGAGAGTGTGCGTGAGTTTGTCAGCAATGAAGTGCAGCCGATTATTCGCGATTATTATCGTAATGGAGAGTTCCCGCAACAATTGATCAGGCCGTTTGGCGATCTGGGGTTGCTCGGCTCAACTTTGCAGGGTTATAATTGCGCAGGTCTGAATAATGTCGCGTACGGTTTAATCATGACCGAATTGGAGTACTGCGATAGCGGTATCCGCAGTTTTGTCAGCGTCCAGGGCGCCCTGGTGATGTATCCGATTTATACCTTTGGCTCCGATGAGCAAAAGCAAAAATATCTACCGAAACTCGCTGCCGGTGAGTTTATCGGTTGTTTCGGGCTGACAGAACCGGATTACGGCTCGGACCCTGGCGGTATGATCACACGTGCAGAAAAAGTGGACGGTGGTTATAAATTGAATGGCCGCAAAATGTGGATCACCAATGCTTCCCTGGCCGATGTCGCTATTGTCTGGGCAAAACTCGATGGCGTTGTGCGCGGTTTTCTTATCGAAAAAGGAACGCCGGGTTATGCTACGAAACCGATGCACGGCAAATTGTCCCTGCGTGCTTCGGATACTTCTGAGATATTACTCGACGATTGTCTCATTCCCGAGGATGCATTGCTGCCGAAATCCAATGGTTTGAAATCACCACTCTCATGTCTGACGCAGGCACGCTACGGCATTGCCTGGGGGGTGATGGGTGCGGCGCTCGCCTGTTTTCACGAATCGCTGGAATATGCCAAAGGACGAATTATGTTCGATAAACCTGTTGCCGGATTTCAATTGACTCAACACAAATTTGCTGAAATGCTGACGGAGATCACTAAAATGCAATTGCTGCTCGTTCAACTCGGGCGTTTGAAAGACGCCGGTAAATTGCACCATGCTCAGGTGAGCCTTGCGAAACGTAACAATTGTTATCAGGCGTTGAAGATCGCCCGCACAAGCCGGGAAATACTGGGTGCCAACGGCATCATGGATGATTATGTATGCATGCGCCATGCCGCTAATCTCGAGACGGTTAAAACTTATGAAGGGACGCATGAAATTCATACACTGGTACTTGGGCAAGCTGTAACCGGCATTAGCGCGTTCCAGTAATTAAATAGCCGGAAATAATTAATTTTTTTTGAATTGGAAAAGAAAGTTTTAAATTTAGTCATTTTAATATCGTTTAAATATCCCTACATTTATAAAAGGATTTTATAGAATGGTAGAGGTGGATCAGAAGAAAAAAGGTTTATATTTCGGGCAGAAACTGGAGATCATCATTCGTTTGATCAACCGGCAATCATTGTTACCTTTTTTTGAGACATTAAATACGGCGGAACTGGTCGAGACGCATGATTTTCTCTGGGATACAATGCTGGCCATTCACAGCCGCACCCAATCTCACGAATTTCGTCGGGATGAGGTGACAAAAAAAATGGTTTCCTCTGCCAAATATCAGAAGATGCAGGGCTGCGATTTACGAATTGATTATTGTAAAGGTGTGGAATGCATCTGGTCGAATCCGGAATGTGCCGGAAAAAAAATCAAAGCGAATCTCGATATTATCGCCCGCCAGATTATGAAATATTTTAATCAGGCGGAATCCAGAACCTGATGTTACAACAGGGCTTTATCTGAGTAGGGATTTACTCCGACCCGGAAAATGAGAGAAAATAGATCATCATGGAAAATATTAGTATTTATATGGGACTTGGCGGCCTGATCATCGGTTTTTTGACGGCTTTCCTCGTGTTGCAAATCCGCATGAAAACCGCGAGACAAACTGCCGATGATATACTCAAGGGCGCGCGAAAATCCGCTGAACGCGAGAAGCACAAAATCATCCTGCGGGAAAAAGAAGAATGGTTCAAAATTCGGGACAAGCAGGAAAATGAGCTGAAGGCCAAAGCCGCATCCATGGATGATACTGAAAATAAGTTAAATGTGCGCATGAAGGAATTCAACCGTAAAGACGAAGCTTTGAAACAGCGTGAAAACACGGTTGTGCAGAAAACCCAGGAGATTGCTTCGCAGCGTGATGCGTTGCGTTCGAAAGAGCATGAATTAACACGCATCATCAAAAAGCAAAACGAAGAGTTGAGCCGCGTAACTTCATTTTCTCTGGCAGAAGCAAAAGATAAACTGCTGGAAAATCTGAAACGCGAATACAAGCAGGAAGCGGCTGAAATTTATAAAAACCTCGTCGACGACGCCAAAGCGAAGGCTTATCGTGAGGCGAAAAAAATCATCACCTACGCCATCGAAAACTCGGCTGTAGAATATGCCTCTGAAACCGCGGTTGCTGTTGTTTCGCTTCCCAGCGAGGATGTCAAGGGCAGGATCATCGGCAAGGACGGACGTAATATCAAGTCCTTCGAGCAGCTTTCCGGTGTAAAGCTCATCGTCGATGATACGCCGGAAGCCGTTGTGCTTTCCTGCTTCGATCCGGTAAAGCGGGAAATCGCCCGTGTAGCGCTGGAAAAACTGATCGGCAACGGTAAAATTCATCCGCAGCGCATTGAAGACTTGCTGGCACATGCAGAAACAGAGATTGAAAAAACGATCTGGCGCGCCGGCAACGAGGTCGTTGCTTCGGTCGGGATCGGCAAAATCCATCCTGATTTGATTCGTGTTCTGGGCCGGCTTTATTTTCGCACGAGTTATGGGCAGAACGTGTTGATGCACAGTAAGGAAGTAGCGTTGCTGTGCGGCGCCATGGCTTCCGAGCTTGGCCTGGATACAAAAATTGCCCGCCGTGCCGGGTTGATGCATGATATCGGCAAAGCGGTGAGCCAGAGTCAGGAAGGCACACATACACAACTTGGCTATGAGCTTTGTTCGAATTATCATGAAAATATACACGTGCTCAACGCCATCGTTTCGCATCACGAAGACGTGCCTGCTGATAATCTGTATTCCGTACTTGTCGCGGCGGCTGACGGCATCAGCGGCAGCCGACCCGGTGCCCGGCGTGATACGTTGGAAGGTTATGTGCGCCGCATCGAAAGCCTGGAGGAATTGGCGGATTCCTTTGACGGCGTTGAAAAATCATTTGCTATTTCCGCCGGCCGCGAAGTGCGCGTGATGGTTCAACCCGAGGCGATCACCGATGCACAGGCAGATTTGCTTTCACGTGATATCGCAAAAAAAATACAAAATGAACTCAATTATCCGGGGCAGGTAAAAATTACAGTTATTCGGGAAACCAAGGCAGTTGCTTACGCTTAATCATACATCGATCGGAGGTTTAAATGGTAAAAAATAAAAAACTTTATATTGGATTAGCCGTCATTGTACTGGCTATGTGTCTATTGCTCATCGGCGGTTTTGATTCCGACACGATGGTCTATAATTATACAGTTAAAGAAGTCATCGACCAGAATGCAAGCGAATTAACCAACCGTGGCTATCGCGTTGGCGGACGGGTCATTCCAGGCTCTGTTGTGAAAAACGATGCAAAGATTTCTGTAACTTTCGTCATTCGTGATATTCAGGTTCCGGATCAGAAACTCACCGTAACCTATGAAGGCATCTTGCCCGATACCTTCAAGGAGGATCAGGATGTGTTGATCGAAGGAAAATATATCGGCAACGAAACGATGGCGGCAACCAAAATTATGACCAAGTGTGCATCAAAATATGAGGCCGAATACAATTGAGTTGGTTGGTGTTCGTTTCTCAAGCAATTATTACCCGGGGGAGTTGAATTATTAATCAGTCAGCATTTTATCAAATGTCGTGGTGAATTCCACGACATTTTAATATTGAAGACCGGAAAGGAAGAAAAATGCCTGCAGATTTGGGTCACCTCATCCTGATTCTTGCATTTGTGTCCGCAACCTATGCGACTTTTTCATCACTGTATGGTGGATATAAGAAAAATTCTGCAATGGTGATTTCTGGACAACGTGCAGTGATTGCTGTTTTCGTCTTTGTTACGATTGCTATTCTGGGCGTGGAATATAATATTCTTCAAAATGACTTTCGCTTTAATTACGTGGCTAACTATTCGAGTATTGCTCTGCCACTTTTTTATAAACTCACGACAATTTGGGCAGGCCAGGCAGGTTCGCTCCTTTTTTGGGGCTGGATTCTATCCATCTACTCTCTGCTTGTGCTCTATTTTTACAATAAAGCCTATAATCATGAGATGCCTTATGTGATGGGCATTCTGATGTCTGTGAGCGTGTTTTTTACTGCGATGGTCGTTTTTGCCGCCAATCCCTTCGAACTGTTGGCACATCCGCCCGCTGATGGACGCGGCCTGAATCCATTGCTGCAACACCCTGCAATGGCGATCCATCCGCCAGTACTTTACCTCGGTTACGTCGGCTTCGCCGTACCGTTCGCATTTGGCCTCGGTGCCTTGCTGAGCAACCGGTTGGATAATCGCTGGGTAAAAACAGTGCGTCGCTGGACGGTCGTACCTTGGCTCTTCCTCGGCATCGGCATCATTCTCGGCGGCAAATGGGCATATGAAGA
Source organism: bacterium (assembly GCA_024275575.1). GTDB lineage: Bacteria > Zhuqueibacterota > Zhuqueibacteria > Zhuqueibacterales > Geothermadaptataceae > Bioreactorimicrobium. The sequence goes on along the minus strand of JAJRYV010000034.1, from coordinate 41,192 downwards.
ATTGGGCTGGGGCGGCTACTGGGCCTGGGACCCGGTTGAAAATGCTGCTTTTATGCCCTGGTTAACCGGTACCGCTTTTCTCCATTCGATCATGATTCAGGAGAAAAAAGATATTCTGAAAGTGTGGAATATGGTGCTGATCATTCTCACTTTTACCCTTTCGATTTTCGGTACATTCCTGACCCGCAGCGGCGTGATCTCATCAGTACATTCGTTTACTGCTTCTGCTATCGGCCCACTATTGTTTACTTATGTTCTGGTCGTGCTCGCAGTCTCCTTAGCTATTATGTTCTGGAATTTTGATCAACTGAAAACCACAACACGTATCGAATCGATCGTTTCGCGGGAATCATCATTTCTGATCAATAACGTTATCTTCGTCGGTTTGTGTTTCGCGGTTTTCTGGGGCACGGTTTTTCCGGTCATTTCCGAAGCAGTGCGCGGCATTAAAATCAGCGTCGGACCACCGTGGTTCAATTCCGTCAACACTCCGATTTTTTTAGCGCTTCTACTGCTTACCGGTGTTGGTCCACTCATCGCATGGCGTAAATCTTCAACACAGTATCTAAAACGCATATTTCTGAAACCGGTGCTTTTCGGGGTGATCACCGCTATCGCATTCGTCGCATTCGGCGTTACAAAAGTCTATGCCGTGATCTCTTTCAGTCTTTGTGTATTTGTTCTGACAACAATCATCGCAGAGTTTCACCGCGGCGCCCGGGCACGTATGAAAAGCAATGCCGAGAGCTACTTCCCTGCTATGCTGCACCTGTTGCAACGCAACAAACGGCGTTACGGCGGATATATCGTGCACTTTGCCATCGTCTTGATGTTTATTGGTATCACCGGCAGCGCATTTGATAAAGACGTCAAAATGAACCTGAAACAGGGAGAAACACGGCAGATTGGCCGCTTTGAGATCATTTACACCGGTTTTGAATCCAGCCGGGATGCTCATAAAGAAGTGCTCGATGCCAGCGTTGTTCTCAAAGTTGACGGTAAAGAAATCAAAACATTACATCCGCAACGACACTATTATTTTGCGAACGAGCAACCAACCACGGAAGTTTCTGTTTATTATACTTTTATGGAAGATTTTTATATCGTGCTCAACAGTGTCGATAATGATACGAAATCGGCTTCCTTTGAAGTCTTTATCAAACCACTGGTGCTCTGGGTTTGGATCGGCGGTTTGTTGATGACCATAGGAACCCTGATAGCCTTATTACCGAATAAAAAAGAAGCTGAATTGCGCCGGCCCCGGAAAAGCGAGCCGAAAGAAGAGCTGGTCGCCTCTGAATGATTTAAATCAGGTTTTGAAATGGAGCTAACACGCGAATTTGTTCGTGGCCTGCCAAAAACGGACCTTCACATCCATCTCGATGGTTCGTTGCGGCCGGAAACGGTAGTTGACATCGCAAAAAAAAATAATATTGCCTTGCCCACATTTGATGTGGAAGAGTTGCGTACCTATCTCACAGTTGACGGCGAGGTGGATAACCTGCCGAAATACCTCGAGAAATTCGACATCACCTGCAGCGTGATGCAGGATTACGAATCCCTGAAACGCGTCGCCTTTGAATTGGCTGAAGACAATGCTAAAGAAAATGTGCGCTACGTGGAAGTGCGCTATTCACCCATTCTGCATCAAAATGGCGGTATGAAACTCGAACCCATTGTCGACGCTGTGCTCGACGGTTTGCACGAAGCTGAAAAACATTTCAATATTCGTACCGGGGTCATCATCTGCGGCATCCGCAGCATTGACCCCGATACTTCCCTGAAATTGGCCGAACTCACGGTGAAATATAAACGCAGGGGGGTCGTCGCTTTCGATTTGGCCGGCGCCGAGTATAATTATCCGGCAAAAGATCATGTGCGGGCTTTTTATCTCGTCCGCAATAACAATATCAATGCAACTTTACATGCTGGCGAGGCTTTCGGCCCGGAAAGCATCCACCAGGCGATCCATTATTGCGGCGCCCACCGGATCGGCCATGGCACACGACTGATCGAAGATGATGATTTGCTCGAATACGTTCTCGACCATCGCATTCCGCTGGAAATCTGCCTCACCAGCAACGTACAGACAAAAACCGTCGAAAACCTGGAAAAACATCCGTTTAAAACCTACCTTGAACGAAATATGCGTGTCTGTCTGTGTACTGATAACACACTGGTGAGCGGCGTCACTATCACCGATGAATATTTAACGGCCGTGCGGACGTTCAAACTCACCTATCCACAGATCGCCAAAACCATTTTGAACGGCTTTAAAAGCGTTTTTCTGCCTTTCGATGAAAAAGTTGAAATCTACCAGCAAGCCAAAGCTGAGCTGCTGAAACATGTAAAGTTTTAAACAGGTGCAAAAAGACCTGCTATTCGTTACGACTACTGTGGATATCCCTGTAACGGGTTACTCATTTGAAGTCAAAGGTCGCAAAATTGCGTTGTATGTGCTGAAAGATAAAGTCTATGCCCTTGAAGACCGCTGTACACACATGCGCATTCAAATGACCAAAGGCTTCCGCAATGGCGACGTGATCGGCTGCCCGGTACATGGCGCCCTGTTTGACATCATCACGGGAAAAGTATTGCAGCCACCCGCCTGTCGTGATTTGCCCACCTTTGAGGTCGTTGTGAAAAACGGTGATGTTTATTTTGACACCGACCAGATTCCCGACCCACCTGAAATGCAATTTTGAGCCGACTTTCAGGCTGCTGACTCATTTTCTCAAGTTTCAATTAACTGATATTTTGCTGCGTTTATGAGGGCTTCCACACTGGCTCTATACCTCACCTGGTTAGATGTTGCTTGACTTTCACTGATCAGGGCTCTATTTTTAGCTGAGGTAAACAAGGTTTCAGAAGGAACATAAGAAATGAAGAAATATCATAAAATAGAAGCTGTCCGATTTTGGGATGACGAACTTAGAATCAAAATTGACGGGCACGAACACAAATTTAAATTTTCGTCAATTTCTGTGAAATTGGCTAATGCTTCAGAGATGGAAAAGCTAAAATTTGAGATTTCTCCTTCAGGCTATGGAAGCCATTGACCATTGGTTGATGAAGACCTTTCGATCGACGGCTTGCTCGGTTTGCAACAGCATAATCCGGATTTCAAGAAAACTGTTCAGGCTTGAAGAGATTCTCTCCCGAATCGCTCAGCCCTGGCTGCAGTGCTTCGTGGGTTTGCGTGGCTCCCTTTTCTCATCAATGCCTGTATTTTTTTATTTAAAATTGTACCCAACCTCCAATGCACCTGCCAAATCAGTTGTCCGGAACAGGTCTGCCGACTGCTTGAAACACTGTAAAACTGTAGAAAAAACGATATAAGGAAAAGGAGAGATGCCGTGTTTAATAATGTGCGATTATTTTTTATCTTGCGCATCGGGGTTTTATTTACGATTGGTTTTGGCTGTTATGGTTTCTTCGCACTGCAGCAATTTACACCATTAGCCGAATTTCCCAACCTGTGGGAAGTCATCATCACCTCTATTGGCGCCGCCGGGCTGGCCGGCGGCAGTTTTTACTGGTCGCGATACCGCATTCTCGGTCGAACTGATGGTTATCTGATGGGTGAAATCGATCGTGCCTGTGAGTATTTAATCGAAGCCGATGATCCCAAAAAACTCAAGCCTTACGGCAATCTGTACACTCCGAAACTTCTGCTTGAGCAAATTGGTGAGTTTGGTCGGAAAATTTTGAAAACTTTTTGTCAGGAGAGATTCTTTCCCAATGCCAAAGGTGGTATCATCTACTTGAGAGACCCTATTTTATCGGTGCATCCGCACTCGATTTACCCCGATAGCCTGGGAGAAAAAATCGATTCTCAGCTTTATAAATTTATCGCATTTTTAATCCACGTGAACTCATCGATAACTACATGCTGAAGAAAATTGAAGACTGGAAACTGGACGATGCCATTCAGTCGGTTATCCACAGAGAACGCCTGCTGTTGTCTTTTTATCTCGAAAAAGTGATCGATGATGAGACCACGCCGCAAATTCGCAAAAGTATGTTCACCAAAAAGGGCATGGATTATCGTAGCGTCTGTACAAAAATACTCGAAGCGATCAGCAAAATTTTAAAATTTGACAAGGGTGGCTTTCTTTATCGCAATGCGACAGACGAGCTGGTTTGTTATGCCGAAAGTCTGGGTGAGGAAGATATTCATCGTAAGCTTCTGCCCTATACCAAACGCTTGCTCGCAGCCAGCAATAAGAAGGTTGCGAGTTTTAAAATTAGCTCAACAGACAGCTCCCTTGATCTGGGTGAGGTAGATTTTGAAAATGTCATTTATGTGCGGATTGAATATGATGATGATTTGGGTTTGCTGGGGCTTTTTGAAACGCGCAATATGCACGACTTCGATAAATTCGTTCTCGATATTATCGAGGATATCAAACTGGATGATTTGTTTCTACATTATCAAAGTATTGATAGATAGAGCATAAAAAAAAGCCCTGCGGAAGTAAAGATTATGCAGGGCTTTTCATATTATTTTGCCGCTTTCACAGCTTCCGTCAATTTGGGCACAATTTCAAATAAATCTCCCACAACCGCGACATCTGCAATATCGAAAATCGGGGCATGCGGGTCTTTATTGATCGCAACGATGTATTTCGAGCTTTTCATGCCGACGACATGCTGAATCGCGCCTGAAATACCGAGACTGAGATATAGTTTCGGTGAAACTGTCTGACCAGATGAACCCACTTGTCTGTCGGCGCCGACCCAGCCATCATCACAGACGGGGCGGGAAGCGCCGATATCCGCACCCATCGCTGAAGCCAGAGCTTCGGCAATTTCCAGGTTTTCTTCTTCCTTGAGCCCGCGCCCAATGGCGACGATGATATCTGAAGCCGCGAGATCGACGTCCTTTTTCGTGCCTTCGAAGCTCTCCAGCACCGTCGTGCGAATTTCTCTGCTGTCCAGATTAACGGCAAAACCTTCGACCGCAGCAGTGCCGGCTTCCAGCTCATCGGCATTGTATGCTGCCGCTTGCAATGAGATAAAACAGCAGCCATCGCCGGAGAACGAATAATCGGCGTTGAATTTTCCGGCAAAAACCTGGCGTGTCAGCGTGATATTGCCGCTATCAGCTTGTATGGCAATACAGTCGCTCATCATGGCGCCGCCGCAGCGCAGCGCTAGTTTTGCGGCATAATCCCGCGCCTGATAGCTGTACCCGACAATGACCACGGCCGGGTCTGTTTTTTCGATGAGCTGCTGCAATGCGATCGTGTAACCGTCCGGTGTATAATCTGCGAGCAGCGGATTGGAAAGCGCATAAATTTTATCCAGCTTTTTGCTGCTGAGTTCGCCTGTCATCGCACTGCAATCGTCGGCGAGAACAGCGGCAAAAACTGACTGCCCCATTTCTGCACCCAATTTTTGCGCCCCGGTGAGGGCCTCGAGAGAGATGCGATTGACTTTCGCATCAGTATGTTCGATGATAACTAAAATACCTTGTGACATTTTTTTATCTCCTGTATGTTTTGTTCGATTTTAGCTTGAATATGTGCTTTTTATCTTCACCCATCAAAGTACTTTAGCTTCATTTTTCAATTTGTCGATGAGCTGTGCAACGATGGTATCGGCATCTCCCTCAAACACGGTGGTTTCTTTTGATTTTACAGGAGTATAAATTTTTTCAAGTTTGAATGCGCCGCCATCGAGTTCAACACCGAGATCATCGGCTTCGACTTCGGCAACCGGTTTTTTCTTCGCCATCATGATACCTTTAATGGTGGCGTAGGGGATATCGGTCAAACCCGACTGAATGGATAACATGGCCGGCAGGGGTAGCTCAACATTCTGGAACCAGCCGCCTTCGAGCTCCCGCTTGACTTTGATTTTACCGTCAAGAATTTCAGTTTCAACGACCAGCGTCGCATGGGGCATGCCGAGAATTTCCGCGACGAGCACACCGGTTTGTCCAAAACCGAGATCATCGCTTTGCAGGCCAGAAAGAATCAAATCGAAATTTTCATCTTTTATCGCTGCTGCGATGATTTTGGCGCAAGTCAATGGATCGCTGCTGCTCACTTCCTCGTCGTCGATGTGAATGGCGCGGTGTGCGCCTTTAGCCAGCGCCTGTTTGATGGAATCTTTAACGCGATCCGGCCCCATGGTGACGACGGTGACTTCGCCTTCATTTTCTTTGGCGATATTCAGCGCTTCCGCCAGTCCATAATGATCGCTATCATTGATTTCAAATTGCACGTCATCTTCTTCGATCCAGTTGCCGCTGTCATTGAGCTCCAGCATGGCATCTTTCACCGGAACCTGTTTGAGTAAAATTGCTATTTTCACGTAGTGGTCCTCCACGACTCAAAAATAATTATGGATTAGATTTAGTTTGATTTTTTAGTTGTTATTCTCACTTTTACAGCAATCCACTAAATTTGCCGGATGTGGCTAAACCAGCGGTAAATCTAAAGTTTTTATGAATTGAATTCAAGATTTTAAAATTGGATTTTTGACTTTCTTTGTATTTGTATAACCCGCAAAATTATTGAACATAGAGCGAAGCGATGCCCTGAGCATCGAAGGCGTGTCCTCGCCAGGTGGCACGTGCGTTACGCTCAGCGAGACGTTTTCGCTCTATTTATCGAGAGTGAGGCCGAACAGATACATTTCTTTATTACTATGTATGTGATTTTATCACAAGCCATGCTAGCCAAAACCGCTTTCCCGGCTCCACATGTAAGCGAAAATCATCACTGATCCAAATAAATCACCGATCAGACCAAGAATAAAATACCCCAAAATATTAACCTTTTGGTTTATTTTTTCGATGGTAGAAATTTCGTTCAACGAGATCACGATCGGTGTTCCATCGACTTTAAGAGCAACATAAGAAAAAAACGGCAACCGCGGATTTTTAAGGTTAAATAATGATTGCAAACCCTACTTTGTCATCATTTCATCTTTCCAGCGTATGGTTTTGATTTTTTTAATGTCTATCGCAACCATGTTTTCATCCGCCTCGCTCAGACAAATTTGATAAAAATCAAAACCGAGAAACCACCCGGAGCGGGGTTTCCCCGAATTGAAAATGACATAAAGCTCATCACCGATTGCCGACAAAGACGGGTTTGATCTCGTACCGTTAAAAAGCGGAGTATAGCTGATTGTATGCTGTTTGCTCATATTTGAACAAGCCGATGAATTCGCCTTCGACAACATGATCGTCACTTTTGCTTAGCCTCAGTTTAAAAGACGGTTTATTCTTTTTGAAAATTCTGGCATCTTTAACAGGGACTGTCGGTTGCATACCTTCATTTTTATCCGCCATAATCACAGGCAGAACAAAGGAACAGCGCAGTTGAAAAAAGCAACTTGAAATCACAACTAGAAATATAACTTTCGTTCCTGCCACTTGCATTAGCATTCCCCTCTCTCGTGAGTGATAATATCACTTTGTTATTTTTCCAGCAGCATCTCGATTGGATATTTATTGTTTTCGCAAATCATTGTAGAAATTTGTGCCCGCTGCTTGTCGTGGTTTCTGTTGATGTAGCGCGCTTCACGGCGCACCCGCGAAGCCGCCATATTGCAAAACAATTTGGCCAGCGGCAGATCGTGCTCAATCGATTTGTCCTGTTTCACCCGTGTATCCACCCGCGAGATCACCGCTGCCATGCCGAAGAGATTGATAGCCATATTGGCAATGCGCTGCAGAATAAATTGTTTGAGAATGATTTTCTTGCCGTATTTCATCAACACTTTTTCCGTGATCGCTGCCAGCCGGGCGGCGAGCTTGTCGAACTGTTCAGCTTCGCTTTTCAGATCAGGACAAACATCTTTCAGGTGATCCATGCTAATGCTGTCTTTAACTTTATGGGCAGCAAAACCGGTGAGCAAGCCGAAACCTTTGATGGGGTTGCGCAATGCTTTGCCGACATTTTTCAAATATTCACCCGGCCCCTGAATGCCCGAGAGTGCGACAAACATGCGCAAAATTTCATTGGTGCCTTCAAAAATACGGTGGATGCGCGCATCTCGCAGGTAGCGTTCATAGGGATATTCTGCAGAATAGCCCAAACCACCGGCGATTTGCAATACCTCATCTGCTGTATTCCACACCGCTTCCGAACCGAAAATTTTGCAAATTGCCGATTCGAGCGAGACATCGACGCCACCTTTGTCGTGCAAACCGGTGGTGAGATAAACGATCGATTCAGTCGCATAAATATCTGAGGCAATACGGGCAATTTTGTCTTTGATGAGTTCAAATTGGTCAAGTGACTTATTGAACTGTTCACGTGATTTTGCATGTTCAGTGGCTTCGCGCAGCAACTCTTTCATACCGCCGATGCAGCCGGCAGCGAGCCCGAGACGACCGGTGTTCAAAGTTTCCATCGCCACGAGAAAACCTTTGCCCATCGGGCCGAGCACGTTTTCCACGGGCACGAGTACGTTGTCGAAATTCAGGCTGGTCGTATTGGAGCCGCGGATGCCCAATTTATGCTCCGGTTTGCCGCGTGAAACGCCGGGAGAATTCAGATCGACGATGAATGCAGTGATTTTTTCTTTGTCCTCGCCTTCCCGGTGAACTACCGTTTTGGCAAATACCGTGGCGATGCTGGCGATGCCGCCGTTGCTGATCCAGATTTTCGAGCCGTTGAGAATGAATGCGGTTTTCTTTTCATTGAGCACGGCTTTGGTTTGAATACCGGCAGCGTCTGAGCCGGCGTTGGGTTCGGTGAGGGCAAAAGCGGCGATATATTCACCCGAAGCCAGTTTTGGTAAATATTCGGCTTTCTGTTTTTCGGTGCCGAACAAGACGATGCCGTTAGTGCCGATGCTTGCGTGGGCGCCGAACATCACCGCGATGCCGGCTTCATAGCGACAGATTTCTTCGAACACCCGGCAATAGGAGGTTTTTGAAACCCCGGCGCCGTCATATTCGTCGGATACCGGCAGGCCAAAGAGGCCGATTTCCCGCATGCCCTGCATGACGACTTCGGGGATTTCGGCGTTTTTATCGATTTCTACGGCGTCGACATGGTCGCGGGCAAATTCCTGCCACGCTTGTAAAATCATCTGCAGGTTTTCCTGCTCTTCCGCATCCTGCTGCGGAAATGGGAAGATGATTTCCTGTTTGATCTCCCCGGCAAAAAGCGATTTCAGGAAACTCTCAGTTTTTTCATTTTTCATATAACCCTCAATTGTTTTAAATGATAAAACAAAATTTCGATTATTTTAAGTTTTGCAATTACATGAATCCAATTCATAAAAAAAAGCCCTGCTTTGCGCCAGGGCTTTTTTTATCATCAATAGAAAGATCCATCCTTTTGCGCTAATTCAGAAATCAACGGTGCCGGTTCAAATCGCGGTCCGCATTTTTCTGCATAATGTTGCAGCTTTTGCAGAACGGTTGCGGCGCCCAAATCGTCGGCGTAAGTCAGCAACCCGCCGCGGAAAGGTGGAAAACCGGTGCCGAAAATCATTCCGATATCGACATTGCGGGCACAGCTAACGATGTCTTCCTCGAGACAGCGTGCGGCTTCGTTAATCATCGTTAAAATACAACGCTCCTGAATTTCAATCTCCGGCATTGCTGCGGCTTCACTGAACAGACCGACGAGAGTTTTGTAAGTTTCGGGGTCGACTTCTTTCTTCCGGTTGTTGTATTTATAAAAACCGGCGCCAGATTTTTTACCGAAGCGACCGGCTGCGAACATTTTTTCAACCACTGCCGAGGCCGGCATGCGATCACCAAAAGCAGCCTGCAGTATGCCGGCAACTTTGTGCGCCACGTCGATGCCGACTTCGTCATAGAGCTCCAGCGGACCCATGGGCATGCCGAATTTAACCATGGCTTTGTCGATAAAATCGATTTTCTGGCCTTCTTCGAGCAACATCGCCGCTTCATTCATGTATGGCGCCAGAATCCGGTTGACCAAAAATCCCGGGCTGTCTTTGACGACGATGGGTGTTTTCCCGAGCGCCCGCGAAAATTCCACCAGGCTGACAATCGTTGCGTCGCTGCTTTGTTCGGCGCGAATGATTTCCACCAATGGCATGCGGTGCACCGGATTAAAAAAATGCATCCCGGCGACCTTTTCCGGTCTTCCGGTTGCTTTGGCCATTTCTGTTACCGGAAGTGACGAAGTGTTTGAAGCGATGATCGTATTTTCCGGTACGATTTTATCGACCTCAGTGAAAACTGCTTTTTTAATGTCGAGTTTTTCGATGATCGCTTCGATGACCAGATCGACATTGTGGAAACCGGAATAGTCCGTTGTGCCGGAAATGAGGCCCATTTTTTCCGCCATTTCATTCGATTTCATGCGACGTTTTTTCACCAGACCGGAAAAAACTTTCGAAGCCTGTTCCATGCCTTTGGCGATGCCCGGCAAGTTGATATCTTTCATGCGAACTGGATGATTTTTCGCTGCCAGTAGTTGTGCGATGCCGCCGCCCATAACCCCGGCGCCGAGCACGCCGACACGGTCGAATTTTTGCGCTTCACCTTTGAAACCCGGTGCGCCATTATCTTTTTTGAGCTCTTCGGTGAGCAGAAAAACTTTCACCAGATTTTTACTGACCGGTGTGACCACCAATTCACCTAAAAACCTGGCCTCGATTGCCAGGCCCTCCGAAAGTGATGCAGCCATACCCTGTTGCACGGCTTCCAGTGCACGTAAGGGAGCAGGGTAGTGGCCTTTGGAAGTTTTCAGCACCGTTTTGCGTGCCTGATCAAAAAGCACTTTGCGGCCCAGCGGATTTTTCTCCAAAAGCATGGTTTGCAAGTTTTGGCTGCGTTTCCGCTTTTTGGCGATCCGGGCTTTTCCAGCCGCTGTCAGGGTATTGTTGACGAACTTAAAAACAGCCGGTAGAATTTCTGCTTCCGGAATTTCCGCCGGTATGAGCTGGTCGAGGATGCCGTCGCGATAAGCTTTTTTCGCCGCAACACGGCGGCCGGTGAGGATATAATCAAGCGCTTTCTGGATGCCGATCAAGCGCGGCAGGCGTTGGGTGCCGCCCCAGCCGGGCAGGATGCCGAGCATGACTTCCGGCAGGCCGATTTTAACATGCGACGCGTTCAATCCGATGCGGTAATCGGCAGCAAGAGAAAGTTCGGTGCCACCGCCCATGCAGGTGCCGTTGATGAAAGCAAAAGTCGGCATCGGCAGGTAGCTGAATTTGCCGAAGATCCGCTGCCCTTCTTTGCCGATCAGCTCACCTTCTTTGGGATCGGTGATGGTTTTTATCCCGCTGATATCGGCGCCGGCGATGAAATTGGTTTTTTTGGCGCTGGTGAGAACAAGGGCGCGCATGCTGGTATTGGAGACGAGTTCATCGCAGATTTTTTCCAGCTCGCGCAAAACTTCCTCATTAAAAATATTGACTGATTTGCCGGCCATATCAAACAGCAGCAAACCGATGCCATCTTTTTCCGATAATTTAAAATGACTTTGCGCAATTTTTTTTGCAGTTTTGGTTGCTGCTGGCTCGACTTTTTTTTCAACAACCAGTGGCTTTGTTTTTACCTGTGACTTGCTCACAGCTTTTGCCGCAGTTTTTTTAACCGGCGCCGCTGCTTTCGACGATTTTGCAGCCGGCGTGGCTTTTTTTGAACCTGTAACGGCTTTCTTGCTTTCCGCTTTGGGCTCTACTTTTCTCTTGTTTTTCTTTTTCTCTTCAGCCATTTTTTCCTCTGAAATTTTAAATCCTTTTTTTGATTTTACCGCCGTTCGACGACTATCGCTGCGCCCTGGCCGCCGCCAATGCAGAGCGTCGCCAAACCGAGATTTAAATCACGGCGTTTCATTTCTTTCAACAAAGTGAGCACCAGTCTCGTGCCGCTGCTACCAACCGGATGTCCCAGGGCGATAGCGCCGCCGTTGACATTGAGCTTTTCACGGTCGATTTCTCCGGTTGCCTGTTCCAGCCCCAGACGTTCTTTGGCGATTTTTGTATCGCGAAAAGCAACTTCATTGGCGATGATCTGCGCTGCAAAAGCCTCATTCATTTCGATGAGTTCGATTTCGGAAAAAGCGATACCGGCTTTTTTCAGGGCGATCGGTGTCGCCAGGGCCGGGCCCAGCCCCATGCGTTTCGGTTCCAGACCGGCAACTGCGTAGCTGCGAATAAAACCCAGGGCTTCATAGCCCAATTCCTGAGCCCGCTCCGCGCTCATGATAAGTAAACAGGCGCCGCCGTCGGTAATTTGGCTGCTGTTTCCCGCAGTGACCGAACCGTAGGTTTTGTCGAAGAACGGTCGCAGTTTGGCCAGTGTTTCCATCGATTGGTTTTTGCGGATGCCGTTATCTTCATCGACCGGAATTTTGTATTTCGGCGGCGGATACACCGGAATGATTTCTTCGCCCATCTTGCCCAGGTCTGTAGCCTGAGTGGCGCGCTGGTGACTGATTACGGCAAATTCATCCTGTTGCTCGCGGGTTATGGAATATTCCTTGGCCAAAACCTCGGCGGTCTCACCCATGTTTAAATTGCAGATGGGATCTGTTAAGCCGACCTGTAGACCGATGATGGGTTTGAAATGTTTCGCCCGAATCCGGGAAAATGCCGCCAGCTTTTGTGCGGCAGATTTGGCGCGCATCACTTGCCCTAAAACGTTGGCGTAGCTTTTGGGGTAGAGCAGGGGAATGTTGCTCATGGATTCAGTTCCCCCGGCAGCGATGATATCGGCTTCCCCGGATTTGATTTTCAGGAAGGCATTGGCGATGGATTCCATGCCGGAAGCGCAGTTGCGGCCAACAGTGTGTGCCGGTGTTTTTAGTGGCAACTTGGCCATCAGTGCGATAACGCGGGCAATATTTGCCGCCTCCGGGGGCTGGGCGATATTGCCGAAAATAACTTCATCGATAAGCTGCGGATCGATGCCTGTTCGTGTTACAAGCTCGGATAAGACGATACGTCCCATTTCCTGGGCCGATAAATCGTTAAACAGAGTTCCCGCTTTGACGTAAGGGGTTCGCAATCCATCAACAATTACGACATCTCGCATAGTGGCGTCCTTTACTCGCTTTTGGGTGAAAATTAAATATCAAATAAGAACGATCGTGACGCACGAGGTCTTAAACGATGATTCTTATTTGACGCTTCGGTAAATCATTTTATTTTTTGTTTCATTTTAATACAAGTATTGAGGACCTGGCGCACTGACTGAAACAAAGGGTAAGCGGGTTCAATTCCACCGATCAGGCAGCGTTGCAGGTTATCAGGGTGTTTTTTTCATACCGGAAACGAATATCTCGGCGATTTGTCTGGCGCTTTCGGCCAAGTCATATTTCTGCGTTTTTGCCAGAATCATCACAGTTGAAAATTCATCGAGGGCGCCGAATAAAACTCTTTTTGCCACGCCGAGGTGAATGTCATCGCGGATGAGGTTTTGTTTTTGTCCGTCTTCGAGAATTTCACTGATGAGATTGAGATAATCTGCGATACTGGAGCCGGCGTATTCTTTGATAAATTTATTACTCTGGCGCAGTTCGAGCTGTACTACCGCCGCAACATCCGGCTGTGTTTCAATAAGCTGCAAATGCAGATAAGCAAATTTTTTAAGCTTTTCGACGGGTGATGATAATTTCGCGAGTTGCTGTCGGAAATCGGCAATAATCCGCCCGACGCTTTCTTCGAAAACAGTGATTAGGATTTCATCTTTGTTTTTGAAATCAAGATAGATGGTGCCGTCGGCCACACCGGCATCACGGGCAATTTGCGAGATTTTCGCGTGGTAAAATCCTTTGGAGGCAAAGGTTTTGGCCGCGGATTTGAGAATCCGGTCACGTTTTTCCGCCCGACGATCGGCAATGGTTGAGTTTTTCATACAGTTGTTTGATTTTTGTGAGGAAAGTAAAGTTTTATTAAAATGAATGATCGTTCATTCACTTAATATATAAAGAGAATTCGAAATGGTCAAGAAGGAAATGTTTAAATATTGGTCATCAACATAACTGAATTTTATTCATTCTTCAACCGGAGCTATAAAGGGTAGAATTTCTACCGGAGTTGGCATTTGCATATGCTAAAAACAGGTTCAAAATATCGTTTTCGGCGAAGAAAACGAAAAGTCTTTCCCCGATCAGTCATGCTTCGGTTTTTATTTGTTGACAATTAATAGTTTTTACATTACGTTAAACAGTTCTCGATGTTTTGAGCTGAGTTTGCGCATGTTTTCACTGAATTTCAACAAAACCACAAATTTTATTTCAGTTTTCTGTCACTGTATTGTTTCCCAATTATAAATATCAGAACGTGATAGTTTCTCACCCTCTCAACAATTCTTTGTGAGAAGCTGTCTGAATTTAATCACTACTCATTAAAGCCGGAGGGTTTTATGAAAAACAATCTAAAACGGTTGTTTGTTGGATCAATGCTTATTGCAGGTTTATTATTGCAAAATAATACTGTACGGGCAGGAGGGTTTAATCTGTATGAATTCGGCGGACGCGCATCCGCGCTTGCCGGTGCGATCGTTGCACAATCTGCCGATGCCTCAACAGTATTTTATAATCCTGCAGGTATGGTTTTTCTGAAAAGCAACCAGTTCTATGGCGGGGTTACCCTGATTTTTCCCAAAGGAAATTTTATCGGCGCCGCGCCTATTTTTAATGACACGGTTTATTACAACAAGGATTCTTTTTTTAATCCCATCGGTATTCACTATGCCCACAAACTGGGTGAAAACTTCGCTGCCGGAATTAGTGTAACGAACCCGTTCGGCCTCGGTATCGACCATGAGGATAATTTCCCCGGAAATGCAATCTCTAAAAAATCGCTGATCACCTCATTTTATATTTCCCCGGTCGTAGCATATAAAGTGACACCCAATTTCAGCATCGGTATTGGCGCCGATTTTGTGCTTTCAAGCATCAATCTGATTCGCAATGTTAATATTTTCGATAGCGAAGGTTCCATGGGTTATGAGGTTGGCGACGTCGAACTCGACGGCACCTCGGACCTGGCCTATGGTTTCAGCCTTTCGATGCAATATCAGAAAGACAAGCTGGGACTGGGTTTCATGTATCGTCATACAATCACCAATAATTTTAACGGTGGCAATGCAAATTTCACCCTGTTCAATGATCTATCCGTACCCCAGGCAGCCGCAATCGCCGGCGCTGTTTTACAGGATCAAAAAGTCAACACCAGCCTCGATTATCCCGCTTTCTTTTCTGTCGGCGCCAACTATCAATTCACAGAAAAAATAAACATCGAAGCAGATTACATGTGGTTTAAATGGTCGGTCTTTGACGAACTCACCCTCGATTTCGAAAATGGTGACGCTCTCGATCAGACCATTCCATTTAACTACAATGATGCCTGGCAAATTCGTATCGGCTCGGAATACTCGCTGAACGAAAAATGGGATCTGCGCGCCGGTTATATTTATGATAAAACACCGCAACCCATCGAATCGGTTAGCCCGCTGCTGCCTGATGATGATCGTTATGACATTGCTGTTGGATTTGGCTATCACAACGACCGTTTCATCTTCGACGCCGGTTATATGTTCGTCAATATCGGTGAGCGCAGCACTGTTGAAAATGGCGTCGGCAAAAACCATTATGGCTTCGATGGAACTTATGTTTCCGTCGCCAATTTGTTCTGGGCCAGCTTTGGTGTGAATTTCTGATTTAATCATTTGTAGGAATTCAGTACGACTACAATAAAAACGGAGATAAATATGAAAAGACTTTTACTTATCGCTCTGCTTCTATCGAGCGTCATCCTATATTCCGGTTGTGATTTAGCCACACCGGATCAGCCTCAGCTCAAGGTCACGAGAGGCGAGTTGGCAACCAGCAAATTCGTGGCAATCGGTAACAGCTTGACAGCCGGTTTTCAATCTGCAGGCATGGTGGAAACAGCACAGGTGAGCAGCTATCCCGCACTTATTGCACAGCAGCTCGGCAAAACTGATTTTCAACAGCCTTTGATCGCTGAACCGGGTATCGGCAGCACACCGGGACAGACACCGCTGCGCCTGGAAAACGGTGCCTTGGTTTCCGATGCACTGACAGTTAACCCGTTGACTTTGCTGAAAAATGCACTTTTATCCCGACCATATGATAATCTCGGTGTACCGGGCGCAACCTTGCATGACGTACTTGCTGCCACGAATGCGGCCACCTCAAACAGCGGAACCAATTCATTTTTTGACATGGTTCTGCGTAATCCGAATTTCGGCAATACAACTCAAGTACAGCAAGCTATCATGCTCAATCCAACACTGATCATCCTGTGGATTGGCAATAATGATGCACTCGGCGCGGCAACCGCAGGCGGCGATTTGACCAAATTGACGGATCAGGGTCAGTTCACGACAGATTACACAACCCTGCTGACGGAAATTCGCAGCAAAACCCATGCGGCGCTTATTCTGGCCAATATTCCCTATGTTACCGACATTCCATTTGTTAATACAATGGATATCATCTTTCGGACAATCCCGGCGCTGGGAATTACTTCGCCGGTTCCGGTGGTTGTCGATGCAACGTTCCAGCCGGTTGATTTTGATCCGACAGATGGTGTTTTATACCTGCCTCTGCTAACGGCTGAAACCAGCGTTGAACATCTGACATTACCGGCGCTGTCCCTTTATCAAACCGGGCTGGGCGTACCGGATTCTCTTGCACTGGCGGGAATGGGATTGCCAGCGCAACAGGCCTCGGCCTTGCATCTCGGCATGATTGCCGCTGGCCTGAACCCCACCGGCCAGCCATTACCCGGTTCGGTTACTCTGACTGTTGACGAAGGCGTTGCCATCAAAGCTGCGGTGGAAGGCTTTAATGCGACCATCGCTACGCTGGCACAGCAATTTCAGGCGCCGGTTGTTGATATGAATGCGGCTCTCAGCGCTCTGAATTCAACCGGACTCGAAGGCATGTCCGGCAAATTCGTCCTGCTCGATCCGGCAAATACGGCTTTCAGCCTCGACGGTGTGCATCCCAACGATGCCGGTTATGCCATCGTTGCCAATCTGTTTATTCAGACGATTAACGGTATGCTGGAGCTGACCGTGCCGCCATTGAATGTTGCGGCGGATTATGGCGGCCAATATGTCGGCAAACGTGTCTCGAAGATTTCATTGAAAGCCGCCCGGCAAGTACAGGCGATATTTTAACCCAAGCTGCTTTTGGTTTGGCCTGATATTTAAAAAGGTTGGAATTTTTTTATTGCCAACCTTTTTTTTTAATATTTTTTTCTCCCCCGAGACTTTCCCGGATTATTTTAATCAATAAACTGCATTTCTTCCCCGGCTGGTAGCGCTTGGTACTGAACAGCATCTGTTATTTCAGTTTCCTCATCATCTACTTTAAAATTGTTTATTAAATTCAAGACTGTCTGCATATTGTTATTCATTGATTCTGCCGTCCTGGCGATTTGAGCAGTGGCGGCAGACGAGTCTTGTATCACTTTGGTTGCGCGTGCCAGATTTTTACTGATTTCTTCGGCTGTTTGTGTTTGTTCCTCGCTGGCCGTTGCAACCAAAATGATATTATCGATAACCTCATTGGAGTTGGCAATGATTTCTTCGAGTGTATCACCGGCTTTATCGACCATTTTTTTGCCGTTTTCTGTTTCGACTGTCGCATTTTGCATCGATTCAACAGCACCATTTGTTTCCTGCTGAATTTGTTTGATCATGCTGGCAATTTCTTTCGTTGCCGTCGATGTGCGTTCTGCCAGTTTTCGCACTTCGTCGGCAACAACAGCGAACCCGCGGCCCTGTTCGCCCGCTCGCGCCGCTTCGATTGCAGCATTTAACGCCAGCAAATTGGTCTGGTCTGCAATCTCATCGATAACCTGAACAATTTCGCCAATTTGCTTGCTGCTGTTCCCGAGAGATTCAACCATTTCTGCCGCATCCGTTACCACATCGGATATTTTACTCATGCTATTGATCGTCTCGACGACGACTGCTCCGCCCTGTTTGGCTTGCCCCCCCGATTTCTTTGCTACTTCTGCAGCTCTGCTTGTATTTTGTGTCGTTTCAGCAATGGTTGAGCTCATTTCTTCAACTGCAGTGGATATTTCGAGTGATTGCTGATTCTGCTCCTGCGCCGAGTTGGAAAGATCGTCAGTCGCACTAAAAATTTCATCACTCGCGGCAGCAGTAGCGGAAATGGCATGTTTAACCTCGGTCACCATTTTATAAATATTCTCAACAGCGCTGTTAAAACCGGTAAAAAGACGGCCGATTTCCCCAGCAACACTTTCCGGAACACGAACGGTCAAGTCACCATGTTTAAACTTATCCATTTCGCTCAGAATTATTTCAATATTTTGAGTGAGATAATTCTGTTGCTCTTCCGTGTTTTCCCGCGCCGCCTCTGCTTTAATAGCCGCCTGACTGGCCGCTTGCGATTGGTGTTCAATTTCTTTCATAGATGAACTTATTTTCTCGACCATCGCATTAAATGAATGCGCCAGCTCACCCAGCTCATCCCTCGATGAAATATCAACCGAGATTTCTGTATCACCCTGTGCAACCTTTTGCGAAGCGTTTTTCAACATCAAAATTGGCGAAACGATAGACTTGCCCACGAACCAGGCCATAAGCATCAGCGTTCCGGCAGAAATAAGCAGAATAGTATTGACTATCTTTCGTAAAATAATGGAACTCGCTAACGCCTCCTTTACCGGGACACGCACGAGTATCGCCCACTTGAGACCTGAAAAACCCAATGCTCCTTTCGATTGACTATAGCCGGCAATTTGTTCAACCTGCTTGCGTGCATGCATTGAAATATTGAACCCGGATTCACCGTTGACAGCATTTTGGGCCGCCTTTACGCCGCTTTGCGCCAAATTGAACTTTAATAAAATATCATCCATATCATGTGTAACTATTTTTTGCCCCTGCAATTGAGGATCATAATCAATAAGAATCATCCCTTTTTTATCAAGAAGAGTGATCTCCGCCCCGGCAAGTCCTCTTTTCACCATTTTCAGATATTCTGCCTGAATAATTTCCTCAACAAAAGAAAAATCAGCCCGGTTATTCCAAATGGCGATGATCTCTCCATTATCATCGTAAACAGGCGCACTGAATCCCAGAGTCAGACCGTCATTGCCATAAATATCCTTTATTCTTTCGTCGATATGCACATCCTGAACCACTGTACCAGAAAATGATCCATCTGAATTTTTCATATATTCTTTATTGATCACTTTTTTGAACCAGGCTGTATTTTTATGGTTGGCAGTATATAAAGCGGAGGTATTAATCGGGTGTCCCTTGTTATCTCGCGAATTGACTGCGATTGTCTGGCCATTCAGATCGACGAGTAACATCAGATTATAAAGGTCATAAAGGTCAACATATTTATTCATTGCCCGGATAATTGCATTAGTTGTTTCATCTTTTTTGTACCAGAAAGAAGAATCTCTGACGATTGCATTCATTGCAAACGCCTGCACATCTCCGTATCTTTCAAATAGATTTCGATCTATTGTATCACAAATTGAAACTGCTATATTATTGTAGTTCTGACCAAGAGAGTTGGTCACATTTTCAAGTTCACTTCTGATGACGAGCGCCATGATGGCGGCAGGGATCATCCCGAAACTAACTAGATAAAAAATAATCTTGTGCTGTAACTTGAGCTTGGTAAGCATAAGGTTGACCTGATTATTTTATTTGAATTGAAAGAATATAATTTGAAATAATAATCTTTATGGATAATCGGTCAAATGAACTTAAGTATGAAGAAGAATGAAGCAGTTTTAATAGGATATTGTTGTTCCGGCCAGTCCCCTCACAGGCTGAAGCCTGCGGCTACTTTTTGAAAACCCGCCTGAAGACGCTCAAGTTTCAGCCTGCTCTATCAGGGTTGAATTGCGTTAGCCTACCGGTTTAACGGTTGGCCAAATAGTGTCCACCCAGGCAAACGTCATTCCGTCATGCTTTTAAGCGGAATCCATTTTATTAGCCTCAACCAGGCATGGATTCCCGATAAAATCATTCGGGAATGACGAAAAAAACGGCGTTTCCGGATGGACATTATATAGCCACGGAGCGACGCCGCTGGATAAAATTCAAATGTCAGTAATGCCGACAGCACTTACTTCTCACGCACGATATCCCCACGGGTGTATCCACTACCCGAAACAATAGAACACTTCGATGCTTTGCCCTTGCCGATACTGTTGTCGGTCACTTTAATTTTGCCCACGACTTCTTCCTCGGCGCCAAGAGATAAACCGGTGTCAGGATCGATCAACTCTTCGCCCATGCGATAGACGGTTAAAATATCACCGACTTTGATGCCATTGGCATCGCCTGCGTTGATGATAATCGTGCTGCTGCCGGCTTTGACAATCTTGCCTTCCCACACTATCTCTGCCGATTTTGTATCGATGAGTTTAATGATATCTTCGACCGCCTGGCGCGTAGCTTTACCGATGAGCGACTGGTCGAATTTATTGCGGTTGTTGAAACTCAGCCCCTGTTTACGAAAGCTCAGGCCGCGTTTCTTTTTCTCACGCCGAACATTCTCAGCCGACAATATTTCTCCGGTTGTCGTGTTGATGAGCCGGACATCAATCGCCACCGTCACTTTCTGTGAGCTGACGCCCAGGCCAATGCCTTTTGCCGTACCGCCGACATTACTTTTCGAATGGCCGAACTCCGTCACTGTACCGATCACGGCGATTTCCACGCCGAGCAGTTTACCGGCCTGTGCCGCTGTTTGCGGCGTCACCAGTCCGCTCATGCCGAGTTTTTGTTCGGCCATGATTTTGTCCAGCGCTGTACGTTCAATCACCGTATACTTGCCGCTTTTGACAAGCTCGGTGATGAGCATATCCGCCATGCCGCGTCCCGGTCCCTGACCGGTCCACCAGAGCACCCGGTGGTCGGTTTTGTCCTGAAATTCAAACACAGCAATGCGTTTTTTCTTGCCGCCTTTTTCTCCGGCCGTCACATTTACAAGCTGCAAAGCCAGAAAAGTGAAAAAGAGAATTTTAAATAGTGAGGTGATTTTCTTCATCCTGTTTTCTCCTTTTAATAAATTTGAAAATGGTGCTTGTAAGTTAAATAAACCATCTATTTATGCAAACCTATATTTTAAATATTTTCCAAAAAATTAAAATTTGGTGAAACTGAATTTCACAATTCGTATTTTATGACTTCTAAAACCAAAACTGATGAAGGAGTTGACCCGAGAAATGAAACCAAGTCTTTTAATTCTTGCTGCCGGCCTGGGCTCCCGCTATGGCAGCCTGAAACAAATCGATCAATTCGGGCCCTGCGGCGAAACGATCATCGATTACTCTGTTTTTGACGCCATCAAAGCCGGGTTTGAAAAAGTTGTCTTCATCATTCGAAAAAGTATTGAACAGGAATTCAAAGAAGTTTTTGTCGATAAATTCTCCGCTAAAATTAAAATTGATTATGTATTGCAGGAAATCGACATCGTGCCGCCGGGTGTCGCCATTCCCGCGGGGCGTCAGAGACCCTGGGGAACCGGCCACGCCGTTTGGGTTGCTGCCGATAAAATAAACGAGCCTTTCGCGGTGATCAATGCAGATGATTTTTATGGCGCCACATCGTTTAAAATCATCTTCGATTTTCTCACTGCGCCCATTTTAAAATCGCCGCATTGTTGCCTGGTAGGGTATAAATTGGGCAATACTTTATCAGAAAATGGTGCTGTTTCACGGGGGATTTGCGAAACACAGGGCAACAGATTGAAAGGCATCGTTGAGATGACGAAAATCTACAAAAAAACTGAAGGCATTTTTTTCGCAGATGCTGAGGGCCGATTAACAAAATTGCCTGCAGAATCAGTCGTCTCGATGAATCTGATGGGATTCACCGCCGATATTTTCGATATTTTTCAGCGTCATTTTTCAGCTTTTTTGCAGAATGCCGGGGCCGATCCGACGGCTGAATTCTATTTGCCGCAGGCTGTGAATAATATGCTCAAAGCCGGTGAAATCAAATCGACACTTTTGCACAATGATGAACAATGGTTTGGTATTACCTATCGAAAAGACAAACCGCTGGCCAGAAAACGACTGCGCCGTCTTGTTGCACAAGGAAAATATCCCGACAACCTGTGGCAGTGCTGAGGACCCTATGCCGGAATACGATTTTCAAACCATAACAGGTCAGTTTTCGTTGCGCGCAATATCGAGCGCAGTCCGGCCCTACGGGTCGGGGCATATCAACGACACCTTTTTTCTGCGATCTGCAGCGGGTGAAAAAAATAATTACCTCCTACAGCGCATCAATCACCGGGTTTTTAAAAACATTCCCCAGATGATGCGAAATATTGAAATTGTTACCGGGCATATTCAAAAAAAAATTAGCCAAACTCCGAATGCGGACGTCGAACGGCGATATCTGAAATTTTTACCTGCAAAAAACGGTAAACTTTATTATCAGGATGTGTACGGGAATTATTGGCGCGCTTGCGTTTTTATTGCGAACAGCCGCAGTTTCGACCGCGTTGACAATTGTGAGAAAGCCTGGCAGGCGGGCAAGGCCTTTGGTCATTTTCAGCAGTTATTAGTCGATCTGCCCGCCGATTTGCTTCACGAAACGATTCCCCATTTTCATAATGTCAAAAAACGGCTTGTCAGGTTTCGGCAGGTGATTGCCGC
This sequence comes from bacterium, assembly GCA_024275575.1. GTDB lineage: Bacteria > Zhuqueibacterota > Zhuqueibacteria > Zhuqueibacterales > Geothermadaptataceae > Bioreactorimicrobium. The sequence goes on along the minus strand of JAJRYV010000034.1, from coordinate 18,590 downwards.
CAATCCTGCAGGCAGGGTCAGCTCGGTGCAAAAGGAAATCACAGCGATAGAGCAGCGGGCTGCGGAAATGCCGCTCATTTTGCATCTTGCTGCTGCCGGGGAAATCCCCTTGCGCCTGACACACAACGATACAAAAATCAATAATATCTTGTTCGATGAAAATAATAAAACCCTGTGCGTCATCGATCTCGATACGGTGATGCCCGGTTACGTGCATTACGATTTCGGCGACGGTATTCGCACAGCCTGCAACTGCGGTGAAGAGGATGACGCCGATCTTGAAAATGTGGGGTTAGATATTGAATTTTTTGCTGCTTATGCCGGCGGATTTTTAGAAGAAATGCGCCCATTTCTCAATTTGTGCGAAATAGAACATCTCGCTTTTTCTGCGAAATTGCTCACTTTTATCATGGCCTTGCGCTTTCTCACCGATTTCATCGATGGCGACAATTACTACAAAGTTCATCACAAAAGCCACAATTTGCAGCGTGCCCGGGCACAACTACAACTCCTGCGCAGCATGGAAATGCAATTTAAAAATATGCAGGAAATTATTCGCGATGTGGCCGGACTGTGAGGCACAAACCTGCGAGCTGTACCTCACAACTGAAAGACTATTTCGAATCGAAAAAGCGTTTGAACAGTTCGATCGGTACGGGAAAGATGGTGGTGGAGTTATTTTCTGCAGCAACTTCCGTGAGCGTTTGTAAGAAGCGTAATTGAATTGCAGCCGGGTTTTGACCGATAATTTTTGCCGCATCGGAGAGTTTCTCAGAGGCCTCGAATTCACCCTGGGCATGAATGACTTTAGCACGACGTTCACGTTCAGCTTCCGCCTGTTTTGCCATGGCACGCTGCATTTCCTGCGGCAAATCGATGTGTTTGATCTCCACCAGGGAGACTTTGATGCCCCACGGATCGGTGTGGTCATCGATGATCTTTTGCAGTTCATCGTTGATGGTTTCACGTTCGGAAAGCAATCCATCGAGTTCGACCTGGCCGAGAATGGAGCGCAGCGTGGTTTGCGCAAGCTGTGAGGTGGCGAACAGATAGTCCTCAACATCGACAATCGCTTTTCCGGGTTCAACGACACGAAAATAGAGCACCGCATTTACTTTGATGGAGACATTGTCTTTGGTGATGACATCCTGTGGCGGCACATCCATGGCCACGGTGCGCAGGCTGACGCGAACCATGCGATCGATAAAAGGAATCAGAATGATTAAGCCGGGGCCTTTGGTATCGATCAAACGGCCCAGCCGGAAGATAACCGCTCTTTCATATTCGCGCAGAATTTTCAGCATGCTGCCGAGCAGGAAAATAACGATAAAAATTGTAAATACTAATGACGACATAATCGGCTCCTCCTGATGGTCATAAAGTTTTGATGTTTATTTTAACTAAGGACTTCAATAGGCAACGAATAGTGCTTTTATGAAACTTCTTTGATCTTTATTTTCAGGCCTTCAACAGCGGTAACGATGATATCAGCCCCTTCCGCAATCTCCTGATCGGCATATGCATTCCAGATTTCGCCGTGCACCCGGACTTTGCCGGTTTTAAACACGGTGCTGCGCGTTATACCTTTTTCTCCCACCAGACCTTCTTTGCCTGTGGAAACCTGGCGTCGCCGTGCTTTAAAAGCCAGCGTGAGCGCCGAGATAAAAACGATGGCGGTGATAACAGAAAACGTCATAACCAGTGACAAACTGACCCCAAATACCGGCGCCATAATGCTGTCCGGCGATTCGAAAAGCATGAGTGATCCGAGCGCCATAGCGATAATTCCTCCCAGGGTCAGTAATCCAAAACTAACGATTTTTACTTCGAGAATAAAGAGAACAATCGCCAGGATGATGAGCAACAGGCCGGCGTAGTTCACCGGCAAGGTTTGTGTTGCATAAAGAAATATCAGCAGTGAAATGGCGCCGACGACACCCGGAAAAATGGAACCGGGATTGGAAAGCTCGAAAAAAATGCCCCACATGGCAATCATCAGAAAAAAGTAGGCGATATTGGGATTGGTAACCATATCGAGAATGCGATCGCGCCAGGTCATTTCGTAGTAAACGAGTTCCGCACCTTGCGTGTTCAGGGTCACTTCCTGCTCTTTAATTTTGATTTTTTTCGCATCAATTTGAATCAGCAAACTGTCGATGTTTGGTGAGATCAGATCTGCGACGTTCAATTTCAAGGCTTCCGATGCAGTAATCGAAACGCTTTCCCGCACGGCTTTTTCCGCCCATTCGGCATTGCGACCACGTTTGTCGGCCAGCCCCTTTATCTGGGCAACAGCGTCGTTGGTGATTTTTTCCATCATCGCAGTTTGGCTTGAATCGGCGCCACCCTGCAATGTCACCGGATGCGCGGCGCCGATATTTGTCGAAGGTGCCATAGCGACGAGGTGTGCCGCATAGCTGATAAAAACACCGGCTGAGGCCGCCCGCCCGCCGCTGGGAGAAACGTAAACGATGATGGGGATTTTTGCGGCAAGAAATTTTTTCGTGATCTGTCTGGTGGATTCAAGTAGGCCGCCCGGGGTATCAATCTGTAGAATAAGCGCTTGAAATTTCTCGTCTTCGGCGTGGTCGACGGCGCGTATAATATATTCTGCAGAAACAGGATTGATGGCGCCATCGATGGTTGCAACCAGCACTGAATTTTCTACAGCTTCGCCGGCAGGTGAGTTGAAAACACAGATAATCAGCAGGGCAAAGTGTTTAATTCTGTTTAACACGGCAAACTCCGCTAATCGGACAGTATTTTGGGAAGTTAAAATCTTGTATAAAATACGAAACAATATCGTTTAATGCTTGAAATATTTCAGTTTCGGGTTAATTTTATTTCAATTTTCGGCCTGGCCCAACTGCCGTGCCCGGATGAGTTCAATGTCAGAATCTTTACTAAATTTAATATGACTGATAACCTGCTCTTTTTAATAAAGATGTTTCGCAACGAGCCGATTGAGTGAGTGAACAAAGGCTTGACATTATAACTCAATTTGGTATATTAAAAGCAGCAAAAAAATCCCTGCATCATCTTGCGAAGCAGAATAAAGACCAACACCTATAAGTTGGGAGCTTAGCTCTATCCCGTGTATTACAGGCCTTAATTCTCAGGAATTTGAAGGAAGTGAGAAGCGAGTAGGCGGTGCCCATTTTGTCCGATTCGGTCCTTTGTTACTCTTTGCAGATGCAGGGCATTTTTTTTAAAGTGCAGCCAAACCTTTCGTTATATTTTCCCGGATCATAAAAATCTTATCCAGCCTCATCCTGGAAAATAATTCTTCTATTTGTTTGTTCAATCCTACGATAATCAGTTGTCTTTTTCGTGTTTTCAACTCGTTGGCCGTTGATATCAGTATACCAATCGCTAGGCTGTTAATCATGTTTACCCCTGAGAAATTGATGATGATATGGCCTTGCTCTGTCTTCAACAAGGCGTTCATCTCCTGCCGGAATTGATCGGTGAATTGCATGTAGATGCGTTTTTCATGTAGCGACACGACAGAGGCATCGTTTTTCTTTTCAATCGATAAAATTTTATCTTTTTGCAGCATGGGTCAGGACTTGATAATTTCAGGGTCGACCTGAAACTGCAGGCATGAATTTTTCAGTGAAGTTTCGATATCATTTTTTTTGCAATAGTAAATAAACTGCACATCCTCTTCCTGTGCGAGATAGGTGGAGCGGAAACGGCAGTTTTTGCAGGTTTTTGCTGGTTGCCGGTAACGTGAAAAATATGTCGAAGTGCCCAATTTACCGGCCTGTACCCATTCATGGATTTCTGCAACCCGCTTGAGCATCATTTTTACCCGAACGATAGCCCATATCTGTAAAATAAACAGCGTTGCCAGAATGAGAATCAGGCTGAACATGATGGGAATGGAGGTGATAAAGTCTTGCATTTTCGTTATCCTCATAAAGCAAGATGAACAGGTGATGTGAATTACCGCAGCGTCCTGCCTGGTCTACTATTATAATAAAATTTTTTATCCAACAAAACTAAAGTTTCTGTCAAGACTTCGATATTGGATTGCTTCGCTGATATGATCGGGCTGAATATTCTCATTCGCTGCCAGATCAGCAATGGTGCGGCCAACTTTGAGAATGCGGTCGTAAGCGCGGGCGGAGAATCCCAGCTTGTTGATAGCGACCCGCAGCAGTTCCTGGCTTTCGTTATCTATTTTACAGAAGCTGCGGATTTCCCGCGGCCCCATATGTGCATTGCAGAAAACATGTTTTAAATCTTTGTAACGCTGCTGTTGGCGCTCCCGTGCCTGCATAACGCGCACGCGAATCTCTGCCGAGGTTTCGCCATGCAGTGTCGACGCTAATTCCTTGTATTTTACCGCCGGAACTTCCACGTGAATGTCGATGCGGTCCAGCAAGGGGCCGCTGATTCTTGCGAGATAACGTTGCACTTGTGGCGCTGTGCATGAGCATTCGTGTTTCGGATCGTTTAAATAACCGCATGGGCAGGGGTTCATCGCAGTGATGAGCAAAAATTTTGCCGGATAGGTGAGTGAAAGAATCGCCCGTGAGATGGTGACGGTGCCGTCTTCCATCGGCTGGCGCAGCACTTCGAGCACATTTTTTTTGAATTCCGGCATCTCGTCAAGGAAGAGTACGCCGTGATGCGACAGGCTGACTTCGCCGGGTTTGGGGATTTTGCCGCCGCCGATGAGCCCGGCGTCGCTGATGGTGTGGTGCGGTGAGCGAAATGGTCGTGTGGCGATCAAAGCGGAATCTGCCGGCAATAAACCAGCGACAGAGTGGATTTTCGTCGTTTCCAGGGCTTCGTCCAAAGTCATATCCGGCAGAATGGTAGCAAAGCGTTTTGCAAGCATGGTTTTGCCTGAACCGGGCGGTCCGATCATGATGATGTTATGTCCGCCGGCGGCAGCAATTTCCAGTGAACGTTTGGTGCTCTCCTGGCCTTTAACATCCTTGAAATCGAGTTGGCTATGCAGGGAAACGGAAAACAAGTCATGACTGTCCAGACGAAAAGGTTCAATGCTACACTGGTGGTTGAGGAATTGTACAGCCTGCGTCAGGTTTTGTACCGGAATGACCTCAATATTATCAACAATAGCGGCCTCACGAGCATTGGCGGGTGGCAAAATCAAGCCGCGAATTTTTTTCTTTTTAGCGATTATTGCGATCGGCAAAACCCCGTGTACCGGCTGCAGACTGCCATCGAGGGAGAGTTCGCCGATGATGAGGTAGTCTTTGATTTTGTTGCGGGAAATTTGCCCGCCGGCGGTAAGAATGCCGATGGCCATGGGCAGGTCGAAACCCGTTCCTTCCTTTTTAATATCCGCCGGCGCTAGATTGATGGTGACCCGTTTTTGGGGGAAATGCAGATCGCTGTTTTTGATCGCCGCCCAAATACGTTCTTTCGATTCCCTGACCGCACCCTCGGGCAAACCGACAGTTAAAATGGATGGAAGTTGACCTTCGAGATGGGTTTCAACCGTGACGATATAAGCGTCGATACCGAGTACTGCAGCACTTTTGATTTTGGATAACATATTCCGCCCCTGTTGGTGGTGTGACTATCACAACTTTTACAAAAATAAGAGATTATTGTCAATGAAAAAAGAATTAAAAATGAGTTTGTATGAACAACACATTTTAACCGACGTTAAATCGATTGCAAGGAATTATCGCGATAGGGCGATTGTTTATATTTTTGCATGCCCAATACACCGTTTCTCAATCCGCTTAACTTTGTGGTTTGAAAGTCTGCTAAAAGCAGAGTTGCTGATTAAATTCGCAGTTTTTGGCAGGTGTTTAATTTTAGTAACTTTGCGCATGTTGTTTTAATTTAAAAGAATAATACTGTATTTTATAATGAATTCATGCATGGCTTTGTCCTGCATGCCGATGATAGTATTGGACTGCATTCAAAGGCAAAATCAATCTTTAAATTTGTGGTTTAATGGAGGCATATCATGGCGAATACCAATCAGGTTAAAACCAAACTAAGCGTAGAGAGCATTGTCGGCTCGAGCAGTAACGTTGATACTTATCGTGCTTTGACCTGGGAAGGCAGTTTTGAAGACTATCTTCAACTCGTCAAAGATGATCCAAAAATCACACGCTCCGCATTTGAGCGGATTTATGAGATGATATTATCATACGGTACACGTGAATATGAAGAAGACCGGGAAAAAATAATCCGCTATAAGTTTTTTGATGACCCCATCGATAACGGCAAAGATGCCGTTTACGGTCTCGATCGTCAACTGATGAAAATCGTCAACTTGTTTAAGTCGGCGGCGCAGCAATACGGCACGGAAAAGCGGGTTTTTTTACTGCATGGCCCGGTCGGCTCCTCCAAGAGCACCATCGTACGCCTGTTGAAAAAAGGCATGGAGTACTATTCCCGCACCGATGCGGGTGCGCTTTACACATTTCAGTGGCAAGCAAAAAATGAACAGGGGGAAGACGAATGGGTGAGTTGCCCGATGCACGAAGACCCCTTGCATTTGATCCCGGAATATCACCGCGACAGTTTTATCAAAGTGTTATTCAAAAAAAATGAAGATATTCCGGTGACCATTTATTCCGAACTCTGTCCTTTTTGCCGCCAGACTTTCCGTGAATATTTGAAGCAGTTCGATGGCGACTGGAGGAGGATTTTACCCAAAATTAAAGTTACCCGGCTGGTCTTGTCTGAAAAAGATCGCGTCGGTATTGGCACGTTTCAGCCGAAGGATGAGAAAAATCAGGATTCAACCGAACTCACCGGTGACATCAATTACCGCAAAATCGCCTTGTATGGTTCGGATTCCGACCCCCGCGCCTTCAATTTTGACGGTGAGTTCAATATCGCCAATCGCGGCATCATCGAGTTTATCGAGGTTTTGAAACTCGATGTCGCCTTTTTATATGATCTGCTCAGCGCCTCGCAGGAACACAAAATAAAACCGAAAAAATTCGCTCAGACCGATATCGACGAAGTGATCATCGGGCATACGAACGAACCCGAATACAAGAAGTTACAATCGAATGAATTTATGGAAGCCTTGCGAGATCGCACGGTGAAAATCGATATTCCCTACATCACCCGCCTCGATGATGAAATTAAAATCTATCGAAAAGATTTTTATGAGAAAAAAGTGCGCGGCATGCATATCGCACCGCATACTATCGAAATGGCTGCGATGTGGGCGATTTTAACCCGTCTCGAAGAACCGAAAAAAGCCAAATTATCCGTACTACAGAAATTGAAACTGTACAACGGCAAATCCCTGCCCGGATTTACCCGCGATAATATCAAGGAATTGCGCTCCGAATCTCTGCGCGAAGGCATGGAGGGCATCTCGCCGCGTTATATTCAGGATAAGATATCCAACGCGCTGGTGAACGAAACCACGCGCCGTTCCATCAATCCATTCATGGTTTTGAACGAGCTGGAAAATGGTTTAAAAAACCATAGCCTGATCCGCAATGAAGATCAGCGCAAACGCTATCGGGAGCTGCTTTCTATCGTCAAAGATGAATACACCGATATCGTGAAAAACGAGGTGCAGCGGGCGATCGCTGCCGATGAAGATGCGTTGAAACGCCTGTGTGGTAATTATATCGACAATATCAAGGCCTACACGCAGAAACAAAAAGTGAAAAATACCTACACCGGTGTGGATGAAGAACCGGATGAAATGCTGATGCGTTCCATCGAAATGAAAATCGAAATCCCCGAGAGCCGCAAGGAAGATTTTCGTCGTGAAATCATGAACTATATCGGTGCGCTGGCGCTGGAAGGCAAAACTTTTGATTACCGCTCCAATGAACGTCTGCAAAAAGCACTGGAACTCAAATTATTCGAAGATCAGAAGGATTCCATCAAACTGACAACCCTTATTTCCAACGTCGTCGACAAGGAAACGCAGGAAAAAATTGATGTGGTGAAATCGCGGATGATCAAATATTATGGCTACAACGATGAGAGCGCTACCGATGTGCTCAATTATGTAGCGAGCATTTTTGCCCGTGGTGATGTGAAAAATACAGGGAATTCGTGATGGCGTTTAAATAATCGGGATTGACATGTCAAAACGCATTGAAAAAGACCAGGCGCGGTTTCGCAATATCGTGCGCGGCCGCGTTAAAAAGAATCTGAAAAAGTATATCACCCGTGGAGAAATGATCGGCAAAAAGGGGAAAGATTTTGTTTCCATCCCCATCCATCAGGTGAATGTTCCCAAATTTCGGCATGACCCACGGCAGGGCGGCGGTGTCGGGCAAGGGGAAGGCGAAAAAGGCACACCGGTCGGCCAGGGTGATGAAACGGGAAGCGGGAAAGCCGGATCAGCCCCAGGGCAACACATTCTCGAAGTGGACGTCTCCCTCGATGAGCTGGCGGATATGCTGGCGGAAGAACTGGAACTACCGAACATTCAACCCAAAGGGCAAAAAAATATCGACAGCGACAAACGGGTTTATACCGGCATAAGCCAATCCGGCCCGGAATCGCTGCGCCATTTCAAACATACTTTCAAACGAGCCTTACGCCGGCATATTGCCGCCGGGAATTACAATCCGAAAAATCCGATAATCGTTCCGGTACGGGAAGACCGCCGTTATCGAACTTGGAAAGTCAAGCAAGTGCCTGTTGCTAAAGCGCTGATCGTTTACATGATGGATGTTTCGGGCTCGATGGGGGAGGAGCAGAAAGAAATCGTACGCCTCGAATCTTTCTGGATCGATACCTGGCTGCAACGGCAGTATAAAAACATCGAAACCCGATATATCATTCACGATGCGGTGGCACGGCTGGTGGATAAAGAAACATTTTATTCAACCCGTGAAAGCGGCGGCACCATTATTTCTTCCGCTTACAAATTGGTTACGGAAATGCTCGAGCGCGAATTTTCTATCGATGAGTGGAACATTTATCTCTTTCATTTTTCTGATGGTGATAACTGGGGCGAAACAGATACCAATGAATGTTTCGGCCTGATGGAGAAGTATCTTCTGCCGGCCGCCAATTTATTCTGTTACGGGCAGGTTGAGAGCCCCTACGGCAGTGGCCAGTTTATCAAAGATTTGCGTAATAAATTTCCACAAGATGAAAAACTCGTGCTTTCGGAAATAGCGGATAAAGAGGCTATTTATAATTCGATTCGGGAATTTCTTGGTAAAGGGAAATAACAGATGAATTTGCCCGCAAATTACCGAAAATGGATCAACGAAATTCAGGGCTATGCCCGTGATTACGGTCTTGATTTTTTTGAAATGATCTTTGAACTGATCACTTACGAACAGATCAATTATATCGCCAGTTATGGCGGTTTTCCCATCCGCTATCCGCACTGGCGTTTCGGTATGCAATATGAAGAGCTTTCAAAAAGCTACGCTTACGGCCTTTCAAAAATTTATGAGATGGTGATCAACAACGACCCCTGCTACGCTTATCTGATGAAAAGCAATCAGATGGTCGATCAAAAACTGGTGATGGCTCATGTGTATGGCCACTGCGATTTTTTTAAAAACAATATGTTTTTCTCCAAAACCAACCGCAAGATGATCGATAACATGGCTAATCATGCGACACGGATCGAACGGCATATCGATCGCTATGGCGCGGAAAATGTGGAAGATTTTATCGACGCCTGTCTGTCCATTGAAAACCTGATAGACCCGCATTCCGTTTTTAAACAGCCGGTGCCGATAAGTGAAGCAACCGGGACAGCGAAAAAAAACGGCAACGGTGAACGTTTTCGTTTTCACAGTGATAAAGAATACCTGGAACGCTACATCAATCCGCCGGAATTGCTCGAACAAAAACGCCTGGAATGGCAGGAAAAGAAAGAGCAGGCGGAGAAAAAAATACCTGCTGAACCGCAGCAGGACGTGCTTGCATTTCTGCTGCATTATGCCCCGCTGGAACAGTGGCAATACGATATTTTATCCATTATTCGCGATGAAGCCTATTATTTCGCCCCGCAAGGGCAGACGAAAATCATGAATGAGGGCTGGGCAACCTATTGGCATTCTAAAATCATGACCACAAAAGTGCTCTCTGATGCGGAAATTATCGATTATGCCGATCACCATTCGGGTACGGTTGCAGCAAGCCCCGGGCAATTGAACCCCTACCGCCTCGGTGTCGAGCTGTTAAGAGATATCGAAGACCGCTGGAATAAAGGAAAATTTGGCAAAGATTACGATGAATGTGATGATTACCTCGAGAAAAAACAATGGGATAAAAAACTCGGCCTCGGGCGGCAAAAAATTTTCGAGGTCCGCAAAATGTACAACGATGTCATGTTTATCGATGCTTTTCTCACGCCCGAATTTGTCAGCGAACACCTTCTTTTTACTTATGAACACAACGCTTCCAAAGGCCATTTCGAAATCTCCGAACGCGATTTCAGGGCAGTAAAACATAAATTGTTACAGGGTTTGACCAATTGGGGGCAGCCGTTTATTTTTGTCGAAGACGGCAATTATCTCAATCGTGGAGAGCTATTGCTGAGCCATCGCCATGAAGGCATCGATTTGAACGTAGAAGAGGCAAAAGATACGCTGAAAAATATATTTACAATCTGGAGCCGACCGGTCAATCTCGAATCAATTCTGGGCGGCAAAGAAGTTAGATTCACCTTTGATGGTCAGGAGCACACGATGAAAAATATCGGATGAGCACAATCATTTTTTCCAGTTAGAAAACCACTCGCCGGTTTTTTTATGTATGATATACAACCTGTAAATTTTCGCCTTTAATCGGTCGACTGCCGCGGAGCTGTTCATCAGAAAGGTGCCCATTAATTATGATTCGTCCATTCACTCTCAGTTTGTTTCGCTTTCGATATTTGCTTTGTATCTCTTTTTTTTCAGTTGTTTGTCTGGCGCAAATGCTCGTTGCTGCTCCCCCAAACCTCAAACCCTCACTAAAGAAAAAAAATCAAGATAATAAAAAAATCCCGCAATTCTATCCCGATCTCAAGACCATTTACCGCGAGATGGATTCGCTGCAACAGGCCTTCCCCGAGTTGTTAAAGAAAGAACAAATCGGTATGAGCTCAACCAAAGCACAGCCCATTTTTGCCATTAAACTCAGCGATAATGCCGCACGAACTGAAGACGAACCAGCACTGTTGTTTTCCAGTTTACATCACGCGCGGGAGGCCATCGGCGGGTTATTTTTGCTTCATTTTATAGGCGAAATGGCCATGAGCTACCAACATGATCCACTGGTCAAAGAATTGATCGATAACCTGAGCATCTGGGTCGTGCCCGTCGTCAACCCCGATGGTTATGAGTACATGTTTGAAAAAACGCCGGTCTTTCCCTGGTGGCGAAAAAATATCCGTAATTATTACGCCAATGAACGAAATATGAGCCTGGGTGTCGATCTCAATCGCAATTATAATTATAATTGGAAGCAGGGTGGGGAGAGTTCGCCTTCAAGCTGGTACTACCGTGGGCAATCGCCGGCTTCGGAGTCTGAAGTACAGACGATGTAAAACCTGGCAAAGCGTGAAAATGTCATCGCCGGGGCGACGTTTCACAGTTATGGCGAACTGATTTTGTTCCCCTGGGGAAATTACTACACTTCACCTGAGCAGGATTTGCTCTACATGTGGGCAAAAAATATTGCCGCTATGCTGGAGAAAGAAAATGACCGTGATACTTATGATATCGGTATGCTCGACGGCCTCGCCGGGCAGAGTTCAAACTGGATGCACGGCAGTTTGCATGCTGCGGATTTTACTTTTGAGCTTGGAACTGAATATTTCCCTGATGAAAAAGAAGTAAATAAAGTTTTGCATCAAACTTTGAAAAGTGTTATGTTTTTTCTGAACAATGTCCTGCACACCGGAATTCGTGGTCATGTCGTGGATTATCGGAACGGAAATCCGGTGGTCGCCCGCGTGCTTGTCAAAGGGTTCGAAGTGAGTTTTATGGCTGAAAGGCGGTCGGAGCCGAAGTTCGGCCGCTTCGAGCGCCTACTGCTTCCGGGCAATTACAATCTGCTGGTGCTGGCCGATGGTTACAGCCCGCAATATATGTCGGACATCGAAGTTCGAGAAGATGAAATAACCGAATTAACCATCTTTTTAATGCGCGAAGAAAACACTCAAACCGATGCGACCCATTAAAAAAGATGAAACCGCCGTTGGAGGTTGGAAGGATGAAAAAGTATTTATGGGGGTTGCTGAGTGGTATTTTTTTAGCCGGCACGATTATCGCATTTGCCGGGGAAACATTTTTTAAAGGAAAAGTGGTCTACCTTTTAAAAGATCGCAGTCCAATTGCAATGCAGCCTGGGAGCTCGGGTAAAATCCTGACACAAATTATCAAGGGGACGCCGATGGTTGTCATCGAAGAGCAACAGGATTGGATAATAATTGCTATCACCGGCTGGCTGCCCAAATCCGTCGTCACCGGTGAATTCAACAGGCTGAAAGGCAATGCCCTGCAGGCCTCGATGATCGTGGTGACCGACAAAGCGACTGCAGAAACTATTCTTGGCCAAATTCGCGCCGGCGATGATTTTGCCAAGCTGGCTAAAGAAAAATCAGAGGATAAACTTTCAGGCGCGCGCGGCGGTGACATCGGCGAATTTTATCCCGGTGATTTTGCACCGGCTTTCGAAAAACCGATTATGGCACTCAAACCCGGACAGGTTTCCGGGGTTGTAAGCCTGCAGGGGCGGTTTCATATTTTCAAAAGAATCAAGTGAAAGAAATAACCGGAGGCAGCGGTGTTTTCTTATGCAGCAAAATCCCGCTGCTCCCCGGTTATAAACCCGGATAATACCTGAAATCAGGCTGAAAAACGCCCCACGGATTGTCATTTTTTGAATCAAATTGAACCATTCGTAAAACTCGTTCTATAAATCCCGTTAAAACAATACTTTGTACTGTTATCATCCCCTCGATAAGTTCACGAAAATATCACAAGTTTCAAGTTTAGTTCTGACTTTACCCGAGCGATAATCAATAAATGTGCAGCCCGTGATATCCTAATTCCCCGGGCAATATTTTTAATCGTATCGTACAAAGGAGAGCTACATGAACCAGTTTTTTTCTACCAAATCTGTTGGGGGCAGGCTACTTTTTTGCCTGTTGGTCATTCTGTTTGGCTCAGGAATCGCAAGCGCGCAAACGCTGACGATTAATGGTGAAACAACGCACATTGCCACCGTAGGCGATTCCCTGGAATTGCTCTATACTTTTTCCGGCAGTGACACTGCCTTCACTGTTGCGGTGTTTCTCGATGCCGATAATGACGGCATTGCATCTGCGGCCGATTTTCTGATTTTCCATTCTCAAGGGGAGGAAGATTTTTTTGTTGATGGTGGGTTTAATGATGACGACGGCATCCGCAACGGCCAGCTCACGATTTTCATCGACAAATTTTTCGAAATTGCCCCGGCACAGTTTATTTTCGTATTCACACAGGAAAGCGGCGCCTCGGCAACGGCTTTTTTATTACAAGAACATAAACCTTCCAACACGGTCGTTAGCGGAAGCGTGAGTGTGCCGGATAGCACGGCAAATATTTTCGTCTTTGCCCATCCGGTTTTTTGGGATACAAACGGCGATTCCACAGGCGGTCCTGGCGGCCCTGGTGGCAGTTTCGGGCTTGGCAAAGTCAACAAACCAATAAAACAGAAAGAAATTGAAACCCTGATTCAGAAAAAGGGCAAAGAGATTTTCGGCGCCCAGCAGAATGATGACGGCACTAATGGCCCGATGTGCTGGAATGATCCTGGTGGTGGTGGCGATCCTGAAGGCGAAGATAATATGTTTTTCGCCACACTCACCGATGAAAACGGTGAATTTTCCATTCCTATCCCCAATGATCCCATGGGCGGCCAGGGATGGATGATTGGCACATTCGATGAATTCCACGTTTTGAATGGCTATTTCCCACCTCCACCGGTTGATTTTTTTATGCAAAATCCGCCTGCTGACGTCAATTTTGAATACATGCCTACCAATTCTCAGGTCGTCGGAACCGTTACCGGCCGCAATGGTGCACCATTGCTCGATTACTTCGGCAATCCCCTGGAAGTCGAAGTTTTTTTGTGGAGTGATGTTGGCATTGGCCCTGAATTGAGCACGACGGTTTTGAGCGGTACTTACGTTATCGACGTATTGCCCGGACGCTACTTTGTCGGTGTGGGAAACTTATACGGTCAGTTCCTGCACCCTGAACCACAGTGGATCGAAGTTTTTGAAAATGACACCGTTACGGTTGATTTTCAACTGTTCGAACTTGATTCTTTTATCGCCGGCCAGGTTTGGATTGTCGACGAAGGGCCGCTCGAATGTGCCCGTGTTGAAGCCAAATCTGCTGATGGCGGCTGGACTGACGCCTGGACCGATCCGGGTGGTTTTTTCTGGCTGCAGGTGAGTTCGCAATCAGACCCCTGGGAAGTCTGGCTCGATCAAGGAACATTTCCGCCTGATTTGATGGTTGACGGCGATCCCATGCGTATGGTTTCCGCCGGAAATGATACGGTCAATTACTTTCTGATTCGCCGTGAGGCGCCACCGTCGGATCCCGAAATTGTCTCCATCCGCGATATCCGTGGCGATCAGGGCAAGCAAGTGCGTGTAACTTTCCGTGCCAGTGCCGGAGATTTTACGGATGAGTTCGGTAATTTCTGGGGCGAAGAAATCGGCTCATACCATCTGTGGCGCCGCGGCCCGCATATCAATTCTGATGGCGGCACTGGCGGCAACTTCATCGAATATCAGGGCAAAAAGATCCCGAGAGTCGCTAATCTGCAGGATGCACTCGCTAAAGGCGCCGGCGTCGGCGACCGTATTTTTGATGGCGCAGGTAACTGGATCTGGGATTTTATCGTCACCATTCCTGCCGTCCGGCAGCCGCATTATTCCTATGTTGCACCAACCCTGTACGACTCCACGGCAAATCATCCTGGCTGGACGTTTTTCCGCGTCTCGGCACAGTCGGCCTGGTCGCCAGACAACTGGTTCAGCATGCCTGATAGCGGTTATTCCGTCGATAATATTTTCCCGCGTTTCGCCGGCATAGCTGCACGTTTGGAAGACACTGGTGTAACAGTCGCCTGGCTGCTCGACAATACACCTGACCTCGCAGCAGCACGTATCTACCGTGGATTGACTGCTGATTTTTCACCAGATCAAAACTCTTTGTTAGGCACCGTAAAGGCCAATGTCTTTTTCGATCCAGCCGGCGATGGCAACAGCTATTACATCGTCGAACTGCTCGATGATGCCGGCAATGCCACTCTTTCCGAAGCAGTGAAAGCAACCGTAACCGGTGTCGATGATGAATTTGCCGGTATGCCCGAGTCTTTCGAGCTTAAACAAAACTATCCCAACCCGTTTAATCCATCGACACGCATCATGTTTGCCGTGCCGCAAAAAGCTTTTGTCACACTCGCAATTTTCGATGTGCTCGGCAGAAAAGTTCGCACGCTGGTTGCGAAAGATTTCGCTGCCGGTTATCATGCCGTCACCTGGGATGCCAGAAACCAGCATGGAATGCAGGTGCCTTCAGGTATTTATATCTATAAACTTGTGACCGGCAACACCGTTTTACAACATAAAATGATGCTGACCAAATAAGGAAAGTTGTATCACCGGCTGGAATTTTCCGTCGGAAAGAACTTGTAGCCTTTATTAACCCGGATCGATCTGATTGGTCCGGGTTATTTTTTTTGCAGGCGAAGCAGCCTGTTGGTGAGCGCTTGTGTAAAGTCTTCATCACACGAATGGCCCATTTTTTCTCTCAAATTTAAAACCGATAAACACCGTTGGGTCAATTCGAGTGCTGCCGGGATATTTTTCATTTTATGTTCATAATATTTAGCCAGTTCAATGGCAGCCGGTATGGAAAAGCGGAGGTGCTCGATGATCTGCAGCCAGCATTTTTCCGCCGACTCCCGGTTTTTATGCTTTTTATGCAGCAGGGCAAGGCTGTGCAGGGTGTCGATTTTTTCATCCGTTGTTAAATGTGGATTTTTGAGCAAATTCTCGTAGCGAAAAGCAGCGGCATCAATTTCATTTGTCATCTGCAGCAAAGATGCGAGCCGTTGTTCCTGCGCCGGCGAGACCACAGGTCTTTTTTGTGGGTCAATTAACAGGTTATATAATTGTTGAATTACGGCGGCCATCGATAAAATATCCATGCGGTTGTGGTAAGCGACCCTGGCGACTGCCCCGGTTTTTTTCGATCTCAAATAGTCGATATAGATTTGCGGAATTTCCTCACCCGGCACATCGCCCTTGCGCTCAATCTGCAGAAGCTTTTCTTCGAGTGTCAGCAAGGTGCAATTACCGAAATCATTTTTCCAAACCCGGCGTGCGGCGTGCAGCACATCAAAATTCGGCTGTAAATCGATCAGTGAGCGAACCCGGTTTTGAATAAAGCGGGTTGTAAGCAGGGGAATGTCATACGATTTGCCGTTGAAGGAAACCAGACCGCTGTGTTTCGCCAGTTTTGCTTCGAGGTATGAAAGCAGGCTGAGTTCCGAACATAATTCCGGCAGAAAAAGTTGTTCGGTGGTGAATACATTTTCAGCAAAGTAACCGATGCCGACGAGAAATGCATAGGTGCCGCTTCCTCCGGCCAGCCCGGTCGTTTCCGTATCGATGAATAACGCCTTTTTAAAGGAAAAATCCGGACTGACTTTGTTTTTCGCCAGAATCGCAATCGATTTCCCTGGTATTTCTCTCACGCCGGTGAGACCGCACAGACCATGTTTTTGTGCCAATGTGTGGTTTTTAAGAATCCGGATAAATGTGCCGCCGGCGAAATGCGTTACTTCTCCACCGAGTTCGCCGGCAATCCGGGGAATATCTACAGAGTGTTGTTGCCCACTTTTAATGTGCGACCGGACAGGTACATTGTGCAGCAAACGCAATTTGTCTTTGATATTCATTGGAGATTATAAGGATAAGTTTAATTACATGCTTACAATTGCGAAAACAATAGTGTAATTTGCAGCAAGAATTTCAACAAAAATACCTATTTATCAGGGTAAGGCAATCCTTTGGAATACTAATTGCCGATAACGCCGCCAAAAGGTTGCACGCAATTTACAAGAATGCGCGGCAACATAGCAACTGAATTATCAGGATGATAATGAATTACAAGAATGCGCTTATCAGGTTTTTTTCAGCAGGGGCCTTCGTTCTATTATCCATCATGTTCGCCAACACTTCACTTGCGGCTCAATCATATGTCATCTTTTGCGGTAAAATTATCAATCAGCAAAATGAATTCGCCGGCCGCGCACAATTCAATCTTGATTTTTACACACAAAGCGATAGCAATTCTCGCTATCAGCTCGATTCATTTGGTTGCGGCTATTATCAGGAGCTGGGTATATTTTGGCTCACAGCAGAACATCTCGACTTGCAGGATACGCTGAAACTGGAAATTGAAAACAGAGAAACGGCGATAAAACAGATGACAACCATCATCATAAACTGCGATACATCCCGCATCATCAACCTCGGCGAGTTTTCTCTTGCCGGCGATTCGTCTGAAAATATTATTTTTATCGGGGACTCCATCGGCCCCGGTGAAAATGATTTGTGGACAACCGACGTTGCCGGCAGTGGTTATTCGGCTGCTTTTTCGCATGAGAAATCGCTGCACCTAGCCGGTCCCTACCCCAATCCTTTTATCCCGCTGCAGCATACTTCTTTAAAAATTCCGATTTTCATCCACACAAAAAGCGTCGTCTGGTTATCTGTTTATGATATTCGTGGTGCGCTTGTCTGGCAGAAAGAAGTTGGGCAGCTTTCTCCCGGAGCATTTGTTGCGCAATGGCACGGACGGAATCTGTTCAATCAATTGGTTGCCAGTGGAACATATGTTGTCGTTGTTGGCTCTGATTCGCAAAGGGAAACGAAATTGATTACATTGGTCAATTAAGTCGGTTGATATGTATTGCACGCTCCAACTCCGAATGTGAATGATTTATTCTTCAAGAACCAGTAAACTGGATACCCCCCGCAAATTATAATTGTAAATAAAAATCAGTATCTGTTTATCGTCGTTTCTCCTGCCGCGATCTCGGAGCATCCCGGGTGTCACGCTTGTTTTTCCGGGGCTACTCTGGAATGTGGATATTGACCCTTGCAAGATTTGTAAAATCAATACGTTGATTTCAAACCTCATCAAAGCTCACATAACTGTTCAGCGCACCAGCCGGCCGCTGAACCTGCTGCAGTGGGCGCATCCTCTCATCTTGTCTGAAACACCCCTTTCAAGCTCAGGGAGCGCTTTTCGCGCGTATGTTGGACAAATACAAACGCACGCAAAGCCGCCGGGACGCAGAGAATACGCAAAGGTTTTTAAGTATCGCGCACGGTCAGTTTTGAATTTCAACGAGGCAGCCCCCAAACTTAAATCTATCATGGAATGATGGGAAGAAAAAATCTCCTAGGTAAAATGTTTCAATCCTCAACGAGGCAGCCCCCAAACTTAAATTTTACAGGATTGGACAAAGACATTTTGACAAACGGGAAGTGGAGTTTCAATCCTCAACGAGGCAGCCCCCAAACTTAAATTGAACTTCGGTACCCCAGCCCCCGTTGTTGCCCCTTCTTCCGGTTTGTGTTT
>JAJRYV010000033.1 GCA_024275575.1 bacterium | reverse complement strand
GGGCATACGGTGACAACAATGACGAATCCACGATACGTGACGGGATGTTTCCAAACTATCTCAACACGATGTTCGGGCAATTTAAAGATGATTCAAATATCAACTTTACCGCCCGCTATATTTTTTAATTCGAACAAGTTATTCAAAAATAAAATGCGAGACAGATTATGACTAATGAAAGAATTTTACGCCTGATTGCCGGTTTTTTTATCATTTTATCGGTTTTGTTGTATCATTTTCAGAATGATGCAAACGCGGTTTTTGCTTCGGCGAACTGGTTGTGGTTCACCCTTTTTGTCGGAGTGAATCTGCTGCAGTCCGGGTTCTCAAACTGGTGCCCGATGATGAGCATTCTGAAAAAAGTCCGCGGTTAAAGGGAATCCACTGAAATATTGATCAATAAAAGCCGGGCAGGCAAACATCGCCCGGCTTTTTTTTTGAACCATCTTCATTTTGCTTCGTCGAAATAATGCGCTTTTAACGTGTAAGAATAAAAATAGCAAACAGATAAAATGATAATAAAAGCGGGGAACATTCAGACCGAGGACGGCGGAAGGATTTGATTTTTGCGAAAACTTTCTTTGGCTTCACTGCAGAATGTGTTAAATTAGCCTGATTATCATGGTATTTAAATATTGAATTTGGAGGTAACTTGAAGTCAAAAACTTTCTGGTGGACTGTTGTCTTTATCGCCTTTTTTGTTTCACCACCGGATGATTTTGCCCGGGCACAGAATAAACCGGCAGCCGGTTATCTGGAAAATATTTTTCTCAACCGTGAAAATGTGCACCAGTGTACTGCGCTTTTCCTGCATAACCTCGCCGCACTGCGTGATTCCAGCGATTACAATTTACGACTGCTGGATCGTTTGCACGTCGATATTCTCGAAATCATTTCTCCGACTGAGGATAAAATCTGGTATCAGCTCAAAAACAATAAAATACGTGCCGACTTTATCGCCCATTTCTGGAAACAGCGCGATCCGACACGACCGACGCTGGCCAATGAACGCCTGTTTGAGCATTATAAACGCCTGCTTTATGCGCGCGAGCAGTACGGCAATAACAGTATGCGTACTTTTGACGACCGCGGCCGGGTTTATGTGCGCTATGGCAAACCCGATGAGAGCTACATTGAATTGCCCAGTGAATATACGCAGGTGGATTTTGACGTGCGCACGCCCATGGTCGGCAACGATGACATGAGTTTTCGTGAACAGTTCGAAACCTGGTATTATTATCGCCTGGAGCCGAGAGTTGTGTTTGATTTTATCGAAGGAAACGATGGATACCAAATTACTTATCAAATTGATCAGGGTTTGCAAACGCTGGAATTGTCTATGTGGTATAATGCTGTCGGCAAAATAATCGAACGGCGCAAAGCGATATCTCCAGCTTTACAGGCGATGGCTTTCAGTTTCAACTTTAACGTTGCAGCGAATGAAAAAGGCGAAGCGGAAATGCGCTCAATTTTGATGGACTTCGGACAGAAATACAAAGCTGAAATGGAGGAGCGCCACAAGAAAATTCCACCGTCGACGAGTACATATTTTCAGGACTTGCCGTTCGATCTCAGCATTTCCTATTTTGAGAATAAAAATGATAAACAGACGTGCATCATCTCCTATGGGGTGCAGCGTTCGGTTGTTCACTTCAAAGGTAAAAACTCGCAGGCTACTTTGCAGTTCAACACGGTTTTGAGTGATTCGTTTTACAATGTTTTTGCCGAGAAAAATTCGATGGCTGTTTTTTCGCGGAAAACCAAAGAACGGCAAAATTGTGCAGCGCAAATCTTTGATTTCCGCCCCGGTGATTTTTACATCTTCACTGAAGTTGCAAATGCTGAAAACCAACAGCTCGGCAAACAGGCTACGTTCATGAAACATATTATCCGTCCTGCCGATAGCCTCGGTTTGAGCTCAATTCTTTTTGCTGAAAACATTTCCACCACAGCGCTGCCTGTGGCGGCGACTACACCTGATATTGTCGAGCGTAACGGTTTGTTTATTCAGCCGACACCATTTCTCCAACTCGATAAAAATAGTCCACCGTTCGTCTATTTCGAAATTTACGGACTAAAGAAAGATGCTGACGGCAAAACAGATTATCAGATTGATTATATTGTTAAAGAAGCGAAGGACGAGGGTTTGGGCAAAGTTTTTAAAAAACTGAATCCCTTTGATCGGGGAAAAACACTGATTCAGATTGCCGATCCGCGCAGAGGAAACAAATCTCGTGATAATGCTTTTGTACAGCTCAACTTATCGCGGTTGAAAAATGGCAAATATGCGCTCTGGGTGCGCGTTCGCGATAATATTGGGCAAAAAATGCAGATGATCAGCAAATCATTTTCGCTGCGCTGATTTTTTGGGGAAGGCCTTATTGCCTTCCCATCGCATTCACTTTTTTCTTTTGAGCGACATCCTCATATTTCAACATATTGAACATCAAAAACTTTACACCGTTCCTTCCGCTTAACGCCATACTTTTTGAAATTCATCTGAAACAATTCACTGTAGCATGCGTTTTTGTTCAATGATTGAGATATAAAATTCTGAATAAATAACACAGAGGGAAAGTATCGTGGCCAGGAAAAAAGACGGAGAAAAAAAACGGGAAACTGCTGCCGTTCCTGTTGAACCTCAGGAGCAGAAAAAAGAAGAGCCGGTTAAAAAAATATACCGTTCACAATATGACCGGGTCATTGCAGGCGTCTGCGGCGGTTTTGCAGATTATTTTAATATCGATCTCGTTTTGGTGCGGGTGATTTTTGTTTTGGCGATTTTTATCGGCAGCAGCGGCCTTATCGCTTATATCGCTGCCTGGATTGTCATTCCGGAGAACCCTGATGAACAGCCCAAAAATCAAAATCAGGCAGAAAAGGCGCATACCAACGCCGGACTGATCGGCGGTATTGTATTGATCGTTTTTGGCGCATTGCTTCTGCTTGATGATTACAATTTCCCACTGCATTTTAACGCATGGCGCTTCTTCCATCATTTTGATTTTGGCATACTCTTCAGCATCCTTTTTCTCGGACTCGGAATTTACCTGTTGATGAACCGTGACAATGAAAAAGGAGATTTATCACGAATGATCTCCGAAAAGATTAAACGGCCGGCCAATGATTTAAAACTGACCCGGTCTGTAAGCGAACGGAAAATCGCCGGTGTTTGCGGTGGGTTGGCTAATTATTTCAATGTCGATGTCGCGTTTGTCCGAATCGCTTATATCCTGCTGGCTTTTGCGACTGCGTTTTTTGTCGCGATTGCGTTGTACATCGTGTTGATTATCGCAATCCCGGAAGAAAACGGTTTAACACCAGATTAACTCAAAAGGTGGAATGCCGATTAAAGGCGCGCCACGGAAAATCATCCCCCGGAAAAGCTCCTGTTTCAGGAGCTTTTTTTATCCCATCTTCATTACTTCATTGTCAATCCGGTTGCACAATATTTATTCATTTTAACAAGCTGATAAATTTGTTTCTAAAACCGATTATTTATGATGAGTTGATTTCGCTCTCAAAGATATGTTAAAAGCAAATTTTTCTCGTTAAAAGAATATAATGGGTTGCAAATGGAACTGGGCGGAAGAAAAAAATGCATGGCTGCGAAGCCGTCTTGTTTTACGCGAAGCTGGTTGCAAAATATTAAATTTCTGGCAATTGTTTTCACCTTTCC
The DNA here is from genome assembly GCA_024275575.1 of bacterium. Lineage (GTDB taxonomy): Bacteria > Zhuqueibacterota > Zhuqueibacteria > Zhuqueibacterales > Geothermadaptataceae > Bioreactorimicrobium. The sequence goes on along the minus strand of JAJRYV010000033.1, from coordinate 36,900 downwards.
TGCATTGTGCTGTTTTGCCGGAGGCATAAAAAAGAGTCCGGGGTTTGGCGTCTTCCTCGCGGCGCTTCCACTACTGCAAACAGAGCGTAAATTATGGAGAAACCGCGTTGATGAGCTGTCGGAGGCTCTCGATGCTACAGCCATCATCAGTATGAAATGGCGTGCCCAGTTTGTGGTCTCAGACAAAACATTTATCGCTTCGATGCTGCATAACGGGTTCGAAAAATCCTGGGAAGACGCGGTAGCCGTCTGGTTCGGCATGAAGAACGCGCTCGTTCAAAAAAATGTTCAGGAGGCTGACACGCACATCAGGAGACTGTATTCGCTATTTGAAACAGATTGCACCCAATTGAATATGGCTGCTATGCATCTCGAAAATCATCAGCCTGATTCCGCACTGAAAATTCTCGAGTTTGCCGCTGATACCGCGAAACAATTTTGGGAATATCAATTTAATAAATCCCTGGCATATTCTGATCTTGGGCGTTATCGTGAGGCGCTTTTTTACCTGCAAAAACTTGTGCCGATGGAACAGGAAAATGTCAAGATCGCATTTGGTTTTGCAAAAATCTACCAGCATCTTGGTCATTATTTTAAAGCCGGTGAATATCTTGAATTAACGAGCCGGCTGGCGCCGAATTATTCCCCTTGTTGGTTTTTACTCGGCATCACCCAAAGCAAACTGGGGCGGTTGCAGGAAGCTTTTTTGAGTTTTGACCGTGCAGCCAAAATCCGCCCCGGCAATTTTGGCCTGTGGTATAACAAAGGTAACGTACTTTTGCGCCTCGGCAAATACGAAAATGCTCTGTCCTGTTTTCAGCATGCGCTGGGTTTAAATCCCGGGTATGCCATGGCCTGGAATAATCTCGGCATCGTTTTTACCCGTCTCGGACGATCGTTCAAAGCGCTGCAGAGTTTTCGCCGTGCGCTGTCATTTCAACCGCGCCTGGCCGAAGCAAACCTCAACTGTGGTTTGATATTTGAATCGATGGGCAATCCCCAAAAAGCGCTTGAATATTACACACGGTTTTTGCAGATTGCATCTGAAGATTTTTCACAGCAGAAAAAGGCAATTACAGTGCGTATTGGTAAAATAAAAAATGCCGGACATCGCAGTGGCGGCGTCTGAAAGAATCTTCATTTTTTTTGCGCGACCATTCCCGAATTAACGATCACCAACGAAAATATGAAAACATTGAAAGTCGAACTGGCCGATCGCAGTTATCCGATTTATGTTGGAAGCGGTAATCTGGCAAAACTCCCGGAGATGCTGAAGCTGTTTTTATCCGCACGGCGCTATATCCTGCTCTCTGATAAAAATGTCTTTGTGCTCTATGGCGCACAACTGATCGATAGCTGTGAAGAAGCCGGTTTGCACTTGCAGCAAATCATCGTTCCGGCTGGTGAGAAATCGAAAAGTATCGAGCGATTTACCGAAGTGATGACGAAAATGCTGAAGCTGGGTGTTTCCCGTGACTGGGTGGTTCTGGCGCTGGGTGGCGGTGTTGTCGGAGATCTCGCTGGTTTTGCCGCTGCTTCTTTCATGCGCGGGCTGCCTTTTGTGCAAATCCCCACCTCATTACTGGCGCAGGTCGATTCCAGTGTTGGTGGAAAAACCGGCATTAATCATCCGTTATGCAAAAATGCTATCGGTGCGTTTTATCAGCCTAAACTCGTGTGGATCGATATTGCGCTGCTGAAATCACTGCCAAAGCTTGAAGTCATTTCCGGGCTGGCCGAAGTTGTTAAATATGGCATTATTTACAGTCGTGATTTTTTTCATTTTTGTGAGACCAATATAGAGCAGATGCTCGCACTGGATAGTGATATTTGCACCGCTGCTGTTTATCAATGTTGTGCAATAAAAGCGAAAATTGTGGCACAGGATGAGAGGGAATCCGGGGTGCGGGCGATACTTAATTTTGGACATACTATCGGCCACGCCATCGAAACGGTGTTCGGTTACCGGCGAATCAAACATGGCGAGGCAGTCCTGCTCGGCATGCTTGCGGAAGCATTTATGGCCGTTCAACTGGAATTGCTGAATCCAAAGGAATTTGACCGTATCCGGCAATTGTTGGCACAAATTCCACTGCAGACTTCGATCGCGGAAATCAGTTTTGCTGATTTGTTTACAGCGATGAAACACGATAAAAAAGCATTGGATAACAGGTTGCGCTTTGCACTGCCGAAAACTATAGGAGAGATGATTATCGTCATCGTTGAAAAAGAGAATTTAATCGCCGATGCCTTCGAATTTATCCAACAGAATGGCTGGCAGCGCCATAAAAGTGTTCGTTAATTAACAACTGCCCGCAATTGGACAGTCTGGCAAAAAAACGCTATACAGAATTACAGTAGCTATTTGCAATAAAAATAATTGACTAAAACAGAACTTTGACAATGGCATAATCTTTGTGTCTCTATCGGCAAATTGAAAAGTTGACCGATCGATGCACACACTTCAGTAGAAAGATGGTTTAATGAAAGAACTGCTCTATTTTTCTTTTGGTGATTTGATGGTCCGGGTGGAGTATAATAAGGATGCGAATTCATTACGCTATGCTTCACACAGGAAAGTGACGTTTGGGGAACGTGTCATTGTTGAACAATATTTGCTGACTAATATCGCCGTCAAAACTGAGTATTACAAAAAACAACCGGCGTTGTTTATCTACCTCGGTGTTGACGCTGCTCTCGTCAAAGACCTCAATCTGTTCCATCTGAAAAACACCCTTAAAACCCTCGTTGACAAAGAGAAAGATGTGAAGTCTTCTGTTAACAACCTCATTAATCAATCCATGCTGAATTTTTACTTCGATAAAATCGGCGACATGATTTTATCAATTCGTGAGGATATCGACTCAGGCCAGGACACCGATGAAAAAATGCTTGAATACAAGTTCAAACTCGAAGAACTTGTGGAAGCATACAATCTCTATGCTGATGAAAAGATCAATATTTACAAGGTGATTCCGGAAGAGTTGCAAAAAAATCTGGGAATTGACTAATCCCCGGAAGTTTTTACCGCCGGCTCAACAATTCAATTTTAACAGCTTTTACAAATTTCGACAACGATTTTATACAACAAACAGGCAGGGATGCCATCATCTGTCGGAGGATTTCTATGTCAAAAAAGGCGCTCCCAATCTTACTCACGATCGTTTTGCTGGTCATCGCAAGCTCTGCAGCCGGGCAGGATTTAAGTGGCACACATGGTCTTGGGATGGGTTTAAATCTCGGAGTCAGTCAGCAATACAGCGAAGCGCGTTCTACGCCCTTTGGCCCCGGTTTTGGGCTCTATTATCTTCGCAATGTCACCAACCGTTTCAACTATCGAATTGAAGGCGGTTATAACCAACTGGCCATCAAGGTCGGCAACCCGCTGAAAAAATATACCACGAATCTCATCTATCTCGACTTGATGGGCAGCTTTGATCTGATGTATAAAGGCCGTTTCCGCCCGTTCCTTGAGGCAGGTGTGGGCGCGTTTAATTTTGGGATGATCGGCACGACTGGCAAACGCTACTTTGACGGTGAATTCATCCTGGGTGGTGGTTTGCGCTGGCATCTTTCCAAAACATTCGCTTTGAGCCTTTCCGGTGATTTTAAATATACCACCGGTGATGGGCTCGACGGCAATTTGCAGGGAGGAAACACGGTAATGGATTCCTATTTTTCAATCCGTACCGGCCTGGCATTGTTCATAGGCAAGAAGACGGAAACCTCTGGTATCGAAGAAGAGACCTTCAGCGATAATCTCGAAATTGAAGATTTGCCCGGTGATCAAAATATGATAGTCAGCGATTTTGACGCCGAACTCGGCGCCGACAATCATTTGCTCAAACAACTCACCGGAATGGATGATATTCAGCTCGCGCAAAATGGCGGTAATAGTCTGGCGATGCAGGAATATTCGCGCCTGAAAACACGCATTGAAGAATTAAAAGGCTCGATCGATTCGCGCGAAAATGAAATTTTAACACTGCGTGAAACTATTGAACATACTGCTGAGATAAACAATAGCCTGACAGCGGATAGTGATTTTTTAATCGTTGAAAACAATTACGATCAGACCGTGGTGAATAGGATCTCCAGTTTTTCTACGGGTTACGAAGAAGCGCTTAACCTTTTTTATAATCACAGATATCAGGATGCCGTCGATAAATTTCAGGCTTTGATGGCGAAATACCCAAACCATGCTTTAGTCAGCAACTGCGAATACTGGATAGGCGAATGTTTCTTTCAGACCGGCAATTTCACTCGTGCGCTCGTTTCATTTGATCGCGTTTTAGCTGCTGAGCAATCGTTGAAAAAGGACGATGCGTTGCTGATGATCGGGCGCAGCTATATCGAACTAGGGCAGAACGATAAAGCCGGCGATGCGTTAACCCGGCTGCTCAACGAGTTCCCGGACAGTGAACATTTACAAAAAGCTCGTGAATTATTGTAAGTTTGTCAGAAAGTGTTTGGATTCGGGCAAAGAGTGAATTAAACTATCGTGTGTTTAACATTCCTTCACAGACCTGACTTTTGCCTGCTAAGTGTTTATAGGACAATCGCCATTCATCAAAAACGACACGGGACGATGAACGGCGAGCTTGGGTAATCGTTCAGTTTTATCTTTGGCAAAAGGCTGGATTTGCCAAATGTGCCTGCCGATAATTAATGACAACTCAGAATGAATGCTGGAGTTTGGCTGCCTTTGAACGGAAAATCAGGTGGCTTTTTTCCGTGAATGCCATAGGATTGATTTTATCTAAGTTGGAGTAAAATGCAGAGTCAAATCCTGTTTCTTTCAAATTCGGCTTCATCACGGGCAATCGTCCATGCGGCATTGAACAGCAGCGAGCAGATGGCCGCAGTTTCCTGCGCTGATATTCCTGAATTTTTGCAGCAATTTTGTCAGCATCAAAATGATGTTATGATTATCGAGCCGGAAAAGTTTGCTGCAGCGGATATCGATATTCTCCTCCGTTTCATTCCCCAATTCATTCCGGTGCTCTATCTCATCGAAGAGCAGAGCCCTCTTGATGATGAATTTCTGGAAAAACATCGGCACGTGGAAATCCTCATCAAACTCCCAGGTTATTTAACAGCGCTTCCCTATCTCATTCAAAATCTTATCTATAAAAAATACAACAATCTGAACAGTTTTTCTGCCCCTCTTCAGAAAATGATGCCCCTGCCTGAAAACGGTTGGTGTGAATTGGGAAGCGATTTAAAGATTCAACGGTGTTCATCAACCCTTGAAAAATTGCTCGAATTTTCACAAAAAGACCTGACCCGGTTTAAATTGCCGGATCTGTTTCACGCTGATTCACGGGAAGAAATCTACAGGTGTCTGGCAGATGAATCAGCAGAAAATGATGACAGCTTGCAGGAGACCCGCTTTAGAAATCAGGCGGGCGAAGCCAGATTTTTTGTTGTCCATTTTCATCGTATCAGAAATCATTTGCAGGAGACGACAGGCTGGCGTTGCGATTTTTTTTATCAGGCAAATTACCGCCCGGCCACGCTTTCCTCTGAAAAAAACAAAACACTTGCAGAAAAATTGACCGGCCTTCTGCAGGCTGATTATAAAATGACTTTTCCAATTTTCTTTCGCAGTATTGCAGAAAAATGTACCGAACTGATCGATTGTGAACAATTGACCCTGGTGCGTTACAATAAAACTTCGGGAAAGTTTATCTCCGATGCTATTCGCGGGCCGGAGTTGCCTGTTGCGGCGCTATTGCAAAAAGATGAAATAACCGTTTTTGCTCCCCGTCGAGATGATTCTGCTCAACTTTATTTTTTTTCTGTGGAGAATGATCTCACCCTTTCCGCAAAGGCAAATCACATAAAAACGCCACCCGGTTTCGACCTCGATGGCGGTATTCTGCTGCCGTTTGCCGAACCCGACAGTACTCCCATCGGCTGCATCGCAGTCGCCGGATTACCCGAACTTGCACAAAATGACGGCCGGTTGCAACAACTTGACATTATCTCATTATTGATTACGCTCATCCTGCGAACGTTTCATGAAAAAGCAGAACAGGAAAAAAGAGAGCGGCGATTGCAGCAAATCCTGGTTACCGGTTCGATTTTTAAATTGCAATTACCGATGCGCTCGCTGATGCGTGAAATGGCCTGGGCCATCAAGTTTAGTTTCGATGCCTTTCTCTCTGCCCTGGCCTTGTTTGATAAAAAAGACGGCAGTTTGGGCTTCTATGCCGTCGCCAGCGATGACAAGCACCTGATACTGTCCCTTGCTGAGGAGAAAGTGCATGAGGACAAGTTCCTTGCCTGTTTGAAATCCGGGAAAACCATTCGCAAATCGCACCTGCTTGCGAATATTGGTGTGAACAATGATTTGGACCTGTTGAAAGGGACCAGCGGGGCGGGGCTTATCGTCACACCGATTACGGATATACATGGGAAAATGATGGGCGCCATCATTCTTTGTGAGCGGCGCAATATCCCGGTTTTCGATCTTGAAAGCATCACTATTCTCGAAACCATTGCTAAACAAATAGCGGTCGGCATCAGCAATCGGGTGATTTACAGCCGTGCGTTAAAGCAGCAAACATCAGAGTCCACGGCCGCCGAAGCAGCAGAAACCAATGGTCGCATTGCCAAACCTGAAAAAAAAGCGCAGCGGTTTTGGAAACGGATATTTTCCTGAGTATTTGGATTTTTGTCAAACTCCGGAAAATTTAAATAAACTCTAAACTCGCTCCCGGTCTCCAGGCCGGCAATGCAGGGAGTGCGGCGCTGCCGCCAGAGCGACAGAATGCCGGCGATGCAACTGCAGGCAGAGCCTGCGAGGCGTGGGTTCCCGGGCTCCAGAGTTATTCCCGGAAGTCCGACCGCAAACCTGAAATATAGGCCGAAGGCGTCCTCGCCGACGCACGCACGCACTCGCTCGGCGAGGATACCTTCGACTTATATTTTTTGTGCCTGCAAACAAAAGATAGCCGTAATTATTGCAGCACAACAGCAATACTACGCACGACCGCACTGCCGAACACACCGTATCCGCCGGTAATTCCCGCCTGTAAAGATTGTTCGGTTATAAAATTATAGTAATTTGTATCCAGAGCCACGACAGTCGCTTTCCATTCTTCCGGGTTATCCAAACTCAAATCAACATCAATCTCCTGTAAGGTTGTTATCTCTTCAAAAAGGCGTTCCCACCGATCGGCAACATATACGTGATACGCCGTCGCATGCTCACTGGCCGTCCAGGAGAGTTTGTTGTTAAGCATGCTGAGGGAAAAATCTCCAGGCACGGTTGTCTTTCCGGAAATCGATTGGCTGCTGGTCTCAATGGTGAGAACGTATGTTTCTCCGAATTGAACATCCAGACCTTCGGAGAAATAATTGCCGCAGTTTTGTGCATCATAATCAATGCGCCAGCAATCGCGATCCGCATAGAACGAGTCCGCAGGCATCCAATGAAAAAGTGTATCGCCAATTTTGAAATTAGCACTGTCAACATAGGTTGGAATTTTTTCATAATCATCCGGTGGAGCTACACTTGCAAGCAAACCGGCCTGCCGTTGTTTTTCTGGCTGCAGAATTAGAGAAATGGCAAGTTCGCCGGTAATCGGAGTAGCGCTGGAAGTTGGAATATCGACCTGCGAATTGCAGGAAAGAGCAAGACATAAGGCAAGATAAAATCCGTATAATTTTATTCTATTAATGTATGGTACAATACGTATGAAGCGCTGGTATTCCACGATATTTCCTTTATTTCAATCTGAATTCAATGCCAACAGATGGCAGCACCGGCAGGGCGAGATCGATACCGTCATTGTTTTGCGGTGCATTACTTTTTAAACGGAACCGGTCTTGCCAATCGATACGCAGTCCATTTTGATGGAAAGTGAGGTTTTGCGCTTGCACATAAAGCGTCCAGTCAAAAAAACGAGACTGATAGTGTTTTCGCAATGCTATATCCAGGCGAAAATACGCAGGCAGGCGTGCATCCTGGGTTTGGTTTTCAATGTAATATTCTGTGAAAAATTCATGATCAGGAGTTGCGGCGCCGGAATTTTCCTGTTGCCCGGCAGCCATAAACCATCCGGTGATAGGGTGATAGAGTGCGCCGCTGGAATGAACTGCAGCGAGGGAAAAAATCCAGGTTCGTCCCAAGCGCAGACCGACTGTGCCTTTTAAAGCGAGCGGCCGGTCCCATTGCGGTCGTTTCGTGCGTTCGCCAATTGTGATGCGATTGTGCTGCCAGGCGCAAGATATTTGCCCGGTCAGCCAGCCATTGTCTTTGCGCAGAAACAGTTCAATGCCATAGGAGCGGCCGTGCGCCCGGTCAAAACCGGGGAATGCGTTTTTATCATCTTTGAGAAAAGCGATTCTATTGAATTTTTTAAAATACGCTTCGGTTTTAAAAAGCAACGCCGGGTTCAATTGGAATTCGCCCGCCATCGTTGTCATATCCGCCTGCATCGGCTTGGGTAAAATATGATACAAGTTGCCCAAGGCAAACTCCTCCGGTTCAAAGCCGGTTGCGAGAAATTGGTGGTTGCGCTGCACACTGGCGGAGATATCGATTGATTGCTTGAGTTGCCATGAGAATGTGACGCCGGGTTCCAAGCGTGTTATATCATTTTGCGGCGACGCCGTGCGTAGAAAAAAGCGACCGTATAATTTTGGCGAGATAAAGTAGAGTAAACCTGTATAGGCGCGGAAAAGCTGTAATTTGGAATTAAGCGCATATTTCTGTGGGATCTCGATTGAAAATAATTGCGCGGCATCTGCCGCAGGATCGAGAAGCCAGTTATACTTCAGATTCGTATTTTTCTGCATTGCGCCGGCTTCCAGGCTGAAGCGTTTCCTTGCCCAGCGCACGTCATAGCGCACGGTAAGATTGTCAAGTGTATTTTTTATGAACGACGTGTTATCATTTTCATTGCCGTCTTTGATATTCCTCATGCCGGATAAAAGAAAAGACTGAGAAAAGGCGCCTGTCTTTGTCCGCAAGCGCAGAGCGCCCATTTGGTTTCCCCAAAAAAAATCGCCGGTTTTGAGATCGAACACATCGCGATTTTCAAATCCCATAATTTCAATTTGTGTATAATTCGATAGCGCATAGCCTAATTTCAAGTTAAAATCATGGAAGTTATAATCGAGCTCTTTTTCAGGATCGGAAACGACTAAATCCAGCCAGGTTCGGCGGCCGCCGAGCACAACCGAGAGCGGGCCAAAATTTCTTGATGCGGCGAACAAGCCGCTTGTCAGCCCCAGATTTGCACTAAAAAAGGTTGTGTCTGCCGCAACAAGCGTTGAAGCATCGATCAGACCGCTAAGCTGTCCACCGTGTTTTGCCGGGAAGTCCGCAGTGTAAATATTTAGATGATCGATGAGATGCACATTGAAGGCGCTGAATAAACCGCGGACATGGCTCGGCTGAAAAATTTCGACGCCGTCGAGAAGGAAGCGATTTTGGTCGGAAGCGCCGCCGCGAATGTTTAAATTCGTGGTCCAATCATTGACATTCATCACACCGGGCAAAAGCGCGGCGCTGCGCAGGATATCCGGTTCGGCCAGCGCCGGGGCGTTTTTAATGGTTCGGGCGGTCATGCGCCATTGCGAGGAAGAGGTAGGTTGTTCTGCCATGACTGTCAGCGTGCCAAGCTGCTCGACCCTTTCGGTTAAAAAAATGGTCATATTTAAAGAATCCCCGGCAACCAAAGTTACTTTTCGCTCGGCAGAGTAGTGCGAAATATAACCGAAACGCAGGGTATATTGGCCCGGCCGCAGGTTTATTCGAAAGCGGCCGTTAACATCTGTGGCAGTGCCAAAAAAAGTGTGAAGGATTTGCACGTGGGCGGAAACAAGGGGGTTGTTTGTTTCTGCCTGAACAACTCGCCCTGTAATAATTCCTTTTGCATTTTGTGCGAATAGCGCTCCCGGGAAAATCAGCAAGTAAAGAAAGAGAAGAGGAGACAACGAGCCGACTATTTTTTTCATAATTTTTGGGGTAGCTTGCACGGTTGTTGTTTTTTAGTTAAATGGAATTGCAAACTCAATTTGCAGACTGTTGCGATATTCGGTGAAGGCATTTTTTACCCGGTCCATCCGCCAGTGATAATAAACTCGCAACCAGCTAAAATGAAAACCAAATCGTGTATAAACAGAGTACGGGCGTTCGTTGAATGGAAGCTCTGTTTCAGCCGCTTGCGAGCGTTCCAAATCATCGGCATAGTGCAAAAAAAGAGCAGTATAAGATGTTCCATTTTCCAGGCTGCCCCAAAGAGACGCCCCGGTTTCCAAATCGAAAAGGAAAGGCTTCACCTTCTTTGTTGCGGACAGAAAGGTGTAGAACAATTTTCGAGCTTGCCAGGCATGAAAAGCTGTGCCGATTCGGTAACCAGACTGGGCGCTGCTCATGCCTTCACTTAGCTTTTGATAGCGCAACCCCAGACTATATCTTGCATGCATCTGTTTGCGTATTGAAAAATCGTGCATTGTATAGCTCATGGTTTCCTTTCCGAATATTCCGCCGTTTTTCCAACGAATTGAGGCGCTGTTGCTATTGCCTGCTAAACTCGTCATATACAAATAGCTTAACTCGAAATTTAAGCCCCGAATACCGATCAAACCTCCAATCATTCGTTGGTGTTGAAAATCTAATTCCCCTGAGACCGGCTCATTGCCATAGGGCAAGCCATCGAGAATATGGGCGGAATGGCGTAATGAAAAGTATTCAAATCGCGGTTGAACAAAGAGATCAATTTCGTCGAAAGGCCCTGATGTTAAATTTTGAGCATGAATTTCTGTGAAAGACAAACAGAAAAGAAACAACAAAGATTTACGTATCATGTTTGGCGCCACCTTCAATTTCTTAAATTCCAAATCTGGATCCGCATTAGTGAATATAACTTTAAATGATAATGCAATTTTAAACTAAAAGGGTATGCCGAGTTCAAGAGTTAGACTGTTAAGAAGCTCTGAGTACTTGTCTTTTACAGAATCCCTCATCAAACTATAATATAAGCGTAGAGGGAACAAACCAGCGGGTTTAAGCCCGATCCCGCCTTTAAAAAAAACAGCACGTGGTGATTTGCTAATGGAAATTAATGGCTCTTCAATTAAAAGCTGTCGATACGGTTCATCCGGATTTTGGTAGCGTAAAAATTGAGCTGTATAGTTATTCCCCTTATGTGTTTTGCCCAGTAAACTAAACCCTGGTTCTGCAAAAAAGTCAACTCCTTTGTATTTCAGAGCTACCGGAACTGAGAAAAAAAGCATTGATCTCATTAAATTTGCACTAATAAAATTATCATAAGAATCAGGGTTATGGCCTCCTGAGATAACCTCATTAACAATCTGATATTTAAATATTAACGTCCAGGTTTTATTCACTCTATATTCAAGACTAATATTTTGTTTAAGCATCTCAAGTGCCGGTTCGTCGATGATTCTCCCGGACTGCAATTTAAATTCCGATAGATAGTCATTGTTAAAAACAGTCATTTGTGCGGCATAGGCAAGCTGCAGCCTGGAATTCCTGACTCCAATCTCAATTCCAACAAATTGGCTGTAGAATGTAAACTTACCTGAAACTGGTTTGCCTAAATAGTGTAAGCCATCGATAACAGCAGCGCTATGTTGAATGATGCTCATTTCGTAATGTGGCCGTACAAATAAATCGGTCTCATCTATCCATGCAGGTGCTGTGGCAATAGTTTGAGCTTGAATAAAACCAGTTAGAATGAAAACAAGTACAAAGTTTTTTTTCATTTTTATTTCCCGAATTCTTATAAGCTTAAGGAGGCGCTTTTTCACCCCCGTAAGCTTAATCTTAGTTATTATCCCAATCTACGATAAATTTTATCTCGCCGGTATCATAAGGAATTTCGCCTTCAACTCCCTTATAATTATCATTTTTATGCACATTTTCTGATCCCATTTTATCATCATGTGTGCCTATTGTAAACTCGAGCTAAACTTTAACGCCTGTATCCTTATCATAATAACTCGCTTTAACCTTAGTCGTGCCCCATCCGGCATCATCTTCATAAAAAAAGTAAACCATATAATCACCATAAGTAGACCAGTACCAATGGGCGTCATATTTTTTAACTTTTTTCCATCCATAGTCATGGAATATGCCACCCCACTTCCAATAACAATTCCATTTATCGCCAAGGGAAACATTTTCCTTGGAATATCCTTTACCGCTTTTTACCGAATAATAAATTTCAGGGTCCCCCAAATTCCACGCTTCGTTACAATCAGTTTGCTTAACTTTGTATAAGATCATTCGTGCACCATCTTGCCTTTCCTCTTCACATCCATCCGCAGCGTCGTAGCAAGGAGAACCGCCGCCGCTGCCTCCACCTCCACCGCCGCCATCACCATCATCAATCGGCACTTGCTCTGTCATGTGCCCATCTACGTGCTCACACAGGTTAATCATGAGCACTGGAAAATCAGGTGGAGCATCAGCAGTAAGAGTCACTTGCTCTCCATTCAGACGATATGCAGTAATCGCCCCCCATTCTTCATTGGGGTCAGCAAAGCCAATCACAAGATCGTTTCTTCTTTGGTACCAATTCTTGCGGTGTGCATCAACGGGAAAATAAATATCCAAATCAAATCCAATCTGTGCTAACAAATCTGAAATAGCTCCTTCCGGGTATTCTTCTGTAGCTATCCGCGAAAGGACAGTCCGGTTATTTATGCTTTCCTGTAACCACACTGGCAGGTCCATAATTTTTTCGTTGGTCTTGATATCTGCTATTAATTCATGCAATCTTTCCTGAACATCATCTTCACGGATTGCTTTAACCATCAATTTAACTAATGTTTTTAACTTTTTCGGAATTTTTAATTGTGACTTGGCCAAGGCTTGTTCGGATGGTATCGCTCCCTCTTCAAACGTAGTTTCATTAATCATCGTTTCACAGCCGATAAAAACGAGAACGGCCAAGCTGAAAACAGTGAGTATTTTAAAGTTGAATCGCATTTTACTTTTCCTTTTTTAGTAATTCAACAACAATTTTGAATTTAGAACATGTCAAAAAATACGGAAAAGCTTCAGAATTATCAAATTCACTCTTGAATAAATGCCGTAGTTTATGTATACTTAATTTGCGTTTTAAGTTTTACGGCTTCAGTAGCTTATTTGAGTTGCTGAAGCTTTTTTATTTCCAGGATTGTTCGCTTATCCACCTTTGTTCGATAGGCCTCCTTTCAATTTAAGTTTCCTCCTGCTCATTTAATACCCTCCCCAAAACCGCCAACCAATGCTCCTTCTCCGCCAAATGCCGGAAAGCCGTGTAAGTCAAACCTAGCCTCCTTTTAAAAGATTGTGGGAATCCTTCAGGAACTTCAGGCAGCGGTGAAAAACCCCGCCGTTTTTCTGTGAGCATTTGTTCTTGTCTCATGCACTGGGCTAGATGAAAAAACAACCGGCGCAGGGCCAGAAGCTCGCCGGGCTTTGTATCGAATAATTTCTTGCAATAACGCAAGGCTGTTTTACTGCTGTAATTAAAATATGCAGCCAAAGATGCAACGGTGTAATCGGGGGAAATTGTCGCGGACCGGTTATTCTGTATTTTCAGTGCATCAACCCATTGCCGAATTTCAAGCAAAGCTGCGTCGGCTGTGGCAAGCCCATAATACCAACCGGGATCAAAGTATAGCGGCGACTCACCCAGGGCTATGAGAACGAGGTGGTGCAGACTTTCCGGGCAACTCAGCTTTACCGCAAGAACTCCCGACAGCCTGATTTCCGGTCTTCTCTCACTGGGCGGTATAATACTAATAACTAAACTTTCCGGCCGATAAGCAGACTGGATTCGTTGCAGTTTTGTATAGGTGTTTTGCAGTTGGTCCTGCTGCACGACAAATATTGAGGGAACGCCATCCGGGCTGTAATCATGCAAGGGAATACACTTTTGTCCCAGAGAGCTAAGGTTCTTGTGTTGCAGATTTTGGCTGTATACAATTACATTTCTATTTGCCATGCCGCCGGACCCCATGCATGAAAAAGTTGATTAAATAATTGGTCTTATTGGGATAAATTTTTGCAAAGAAAACGGTAAGGAAAAAGCAGAGAAATCCCCCCCCCCGCAAATGATGTTATTGAGGCGAGGTTAGTATTGATAATCTTGCTCATAACTTGCATCCTGTGTATTTCCTCCTGAATTAGACACGACCGGGTGAAGGCGCAAAGCTGGTGTTTTTTAAAACTGTATTCAAAAAAAATGAATAATCTGATATAAATATAGTCGTGAGTAATCAATTTGCAAGGTTATTTTGGGACAAAAATACTCAGTTTGTGCATCGCTTAAAAAATAAACTCTCCAGCATCAGCATTGCAACAAACCATAACCTGCCGACCCGCAAACAATCCTGATATTTCTTGACTTGGTAATTCAAGATTCCTTATCTTCAACATTAGCTGAACTATTTAATAATTTAATTCGGAACACATGTATTTTCTAAATATTATTCTGCTCACACTTCTCCTTTTCGGCTGTGACAAACGTGAACGCAGCAACCCGCTCGATCCTCAAAATCTACAGAGTGGGGGTAGACCCGCCGCACCGGTGCTCTATTCAAGTAATGATTCAGTTCGCGTCTCATGGGCTCATCTGCGCTTTTCTAACGCTACGGGTTTTAGGATTTACCGGCGCCTGCAAGGCGAGCAGACATTTCAGCAGATCAAAACAGCGCTGCCATCTCTGTTTGTCTACTGGGATACGGATTGTGAATTTGAAAAAGACCGCTGGTATAAAATTTCGGTCATCACCGGTGATTTTGAATCGATTCTTTCAGATGCGGTGCAGGTTCGGCCGGGGCCGACATTTTTATGGGTCACTGACTTGCAAAACAGTAAAGTAACAAAATACAGCCATGATGGGCGGCATCAGGTGCTCTCTGTCGATGGCTTTTTTGAACCCTCGAATATCGCGGTGGATACGCTCAACAAGGAGATATGGGTTTCTGATTTCTGGGATAATCGTTTGAAGCGGATAAATCGCGGCGGCAGGATTATCAGCAATGCTATCTCATTACGCGGTATAACCGATTTCGCATTTGATATCGATGACAATGTTGTTTGGGTTACGAGCTATAATTTCAATGCTGTGGCACGTTTCGATCTCTCCGGTTTGAAGGCACATGAGATCAGCATTTTTGATGCTCCCCGGGAAATTGCGTTGAACACTGAGAAAAACAGCGTCTTCCTTGCGGTCGTGGGCAGTGGTGTCCTGGTGCGGCTCAACTATGAAGGACAAATCCTTGAGAAAAAATCAGGCTTTGAATCAATTCTGCCGATGGCCTATGACCAGCCCAATGACCGCTTATGGCTCGGTGATTTGGGCAACCTCATCGTGATTGAAAACGCCACCGACACGCTGGCGATCGCCAAAAAATATTCACACTTTAATCTTGTTGAGCAAATCGCTCTTGATCACAAAAGCGGCGCCCTCTGGTGTATCGATTTGCAAGCCGGAGAAACATCCTCCCGTGTGGTCAAGCTGTCGCTGCAAGGTGATGAAATGCTTGTCATCGAAGGATTCGACAAAGCGCGTTCCCTGGCGGTCAGTCCTTACAATTCGAACTGTTTTGTCGCTGATGCCACAGGCATGATAACAGAACTGGATGGGGACACGGGTTCGGTACTGAGTAAAAACCAGGCAGACGGCGTTGTTACGAATATGCTCGTGCAACAATTCAGGTGAGTAAAATAATGCTGCTGGCTGGCAGGCATCGTTTTTATACGGGAAACCTTGACAGGTGCACAGATGAGCCTAAATCCTCACCGGGTCCACCTGGGTTGAATCATTGTGATAAACAGGACTCAATTATAAAGATTATAGAAATATAGGTTGTTTTTTATTGCTGTTTTGATTATTGATTAAACTGTATTTTCTGCAGATGATCACTCGGAATCATGAAACGGCATCGATTTCACCGGGGATTAAATATTTACAAATTTAAGCTGGCTTTAAAAGAGGGGTTTTTCGCTTTCAGTCAGCTTTAAATTGTGGTTAGAATATTTAAGAAACTTTTGTATTCATTTGCCCTATATGTTCAATAAGGAGGTAACTGAATGGGTGGCTTTGAAATAGCTCTAATGGAAAACAATGAAATTGTCACATTGCATCTGAAAGGATTTTTAGATGCGCACACTGCTCCGGATTTGGAATCTGAGCTGCAAAAATGCATCAGTGAAGAAAAATATAAGGTCATCGTCAATTTTCAGGAGTTAGGGTATATCAGCAGTGCCGGTTTGGGAGTCTTCATGGGATTTATTGAAGAAATTCGCAAGAATGGCGGTGATATCAAACTCACGAACATGTCGAGCAAGATTTTTCGGGTGTTTGATTTGTTGGGTTTTCCCGCGTTATACGAAATTTTTCGAACAGAAGAAGAAGCCGTGCAAAAGTTTACTTAATAATTTTACCGTGATGAATTAATCGATCAGATCAGGTTTCTGAGTAACTATTGCTGAAAAATAAGGCGGTGAAGTTTTGGCAAGTAAGGTGAAAAAATATCAATTGAAGTTGCCGAGTAGCACAAACCATCTCGAGCTTATTCGGGAGTTTGTTACCAATATTGCCCGGGGTGTCGGCTTCGATGATGAAAAGATAAATCAGATCGAATTGGCAGTGGATGAAGCATGCACAAATGTCGTCAAGCATGCTTATCAAGGCGACGACAGGCAACCTTTGGATGTCATGGTGCAAACAGATGCGAAAAAGTTTAAAATTATTATTTCAGATAAGGGCCGGGGCTTCAGCCCGAAGAAAATAAAAACACCTGATATGAAAAAGTACCTCTCCGAAATGCGTGTTGGCGGTCTCGGCATATATCTCATG
This sequence comes from bacterium, assembly GCA_024275575.1. GTDB lineage: Bacteria > Zhuqueibacterota > Zhuqueibacteria > Zhuqueibacterales > Geothermadaptataceae > Bioreactorimicrobium. The sequence goes on along the minus strand of JAJRYV010000033.1, from coordinate 20,062 downwards.
CAAACACTCATGGATGAAGTCGATTTTAAAATGGAACCCGGCAAAAAGAATCAGGTTCAGCTCGTGAAATATATCCCGCAGTAATCAACAAAATGTGAGGGCAAGGTGAAACGTAGCCAGGATGATAAAGATGCACCCTTCGAACGAAGGTTGGTCGAGCTGCAAAGCCTTTTCGAACTCAGTAAAACCCTGAACAGTTCTTTAAATTTAAAATCGATTCTCGACACGCTGCTTTTTACACCCATGGGCAGAATGATGATTACCCAGGGTGCCGTCCTGCTTAAAAAAGAGGAAGAAAATCTTTTCTCCATCGCCACCGTCAAAGGCATCCCTGCGAATAATATCAGCAAAGATATTTCAATCCCCGATAAGCTGCACGAACCACAATTGCTTGCCGATATCAGCCATTTTGATAGCTTTGCTTTTCTACAAAGCCTGGGGATGAAGTTACTCTGCCCGATTCTCAGTAATAATGTGATCGTCGGTTATATTTTACTCGGCGGTAAAATCACCCAGCAGGAATTCACCCGAGATGAACTTGAATATCTCGCTTCATTTGCCAACCTCGCGGCGCCGGCAATTGAGAACAGTAAATTCATCCGGGAGCTGCAAGATGTAAACAACGAACTCGACAGAAAAGTGCAGCATCTCAAAACGATTTTTGAAATCGGCAAAGAGTTGAACACCACTTTTGACCCTGATAAAATCGCTTCGATCTTGGTATACGCCATCATGGGTGAGATGATGACGCAGAAAATTGCCGTCGTCGAATGCAATAAATCGGCAACCCCGGCTTTTATCATCAGCAAGGGATTTGATGCAAAAGAAAACCTTGGCACAGATAATTATAAAAAAGCATTTGCCTTGCTTGCCGAGGGAAAAAAGGCATTGCGGGCGGGCGATTTGCCGGATAAAAAGTTGTCGGGATACTTACAGTCTTTCGGTGTAAAAATTCTCGTGCCGATGTTTCGTCAGGATGAATTATCAGCCTGCATTCTCATCGGTGAGCGGCTGAACCGGGCTTCTTATCGTAATGATGAGCTCGAATTTTTATCGACTCTGGGCAATGCAGCGATGGTCTCACTGGAGAATGCCCGTCTGTTCCAGGAAACGTTGGAAAAGCAGCGCCTCGAGGAGGAGCTTTCCATCGCCCGGGAAATTCAACGCAAATTATTACCGGACGCCGTACCACAGATCGCAGGCTACGAATTCGCCGGTATGAACAATTCCCACAGCCAGGTTGGGGGCGATTATTTTGATTATATTCAAATCGATGAAAAGCAGTTGGCGATCACCATTGCCGATGTTTCCGGAAAAGGCGTCCCGGCGGCATTGCTTATGGCCAATATTCAAGCCAGTTTGCATGCGATAATCCACACTGAATGGACGCTGTCGGAAAAAGTGGCGCGGATCAACAACATCATTCATGCCAACACCAATATGGACAAGTTCATAACTTTTTTCGTCGCGATTATCGATCTCGACAAAAATGAGCTTACTTACGTGAATGCCGGCCATAATCCTCCGATGTTATTCCCGCGGGGGTGCGCGGATGAAAAAGTGCGCCTGCTCGAGGCCGGCGGTTTGATCCTCGGCATGATGAAGAATATGCCATATGAACAAGAAACTATTGCATTGCAACCTGGGGATTTGTTGATTTTATTCACTGACGGTGTCAGTGAAGCGATGAACGAAAAGGATGAGGAATTCGAAGAATTTCGCATCGAAAAGAGCATTCGCAAGCACATCGATAAATCCGCTGAACAACTCATGTTTTGTCTCGAAAAGGATGTTAAGGAATTTACCGGCTCAGCACCACAATCTGATGATATCACTATTTTAACCGTGCGATTCACCAATTCGAACGTTTAATTGTACCGAAGAGAAATTTTTTTAAATGTCTGAAATCCTCATCGTTGATGACGAACATCCAATTCGGGTTCTGCTGCAAGAAATTCTGCGAAAAGCCAGCCACAATGTAATCACCGCCATCAATGGACAGGAAGCTATTGATATCATCCAGCAAAATGATTTTGATCTCGTTATCAGCGATATGCACATGGGGCGGCTCGGTGGCATCGATGTTTTGCACGCAGCAAAGGAAAAAAACAAGCTCACTGAAGTCGTCATCCTCACCGGATTTGGCTCCATCTCTGCTGCTGTTGAAGCCATGCAATTGGGGGCGTTTGTTTATTTAACCAAACCCATCGACATTCAGGAGTTTCGTCTGAAAATACAACAGGCGCTGGAACGCAAGGATTTGCGTCAGCAGGTAGAAGTAAAGGAAAGAGAAATTCGTGAACAGCGCGAGCTCATCCAGCAGGATTTACAACTGGCGGAGCAAATTCAGAAGAGCATTCTGCCGACGCAGATCTGCAATAAAAAATTTGATGTGGCTATCCGTCACTCACCGATGATCGGTGTCGGCGGGGATTTCTCCGATATTTATTATAATGACGAAAGCGATGTGTATTTGACCATTGTCGACGTCACCGGACACGGGATTGCGGCAGCCCTGCTGGTGAATCGCATTTGTATGGAAATCCGCCGACTGGTGCGCGAACAACTGGAACCGGCCTCAATTTTATACTATCTCAATGATTTTATCGTCGATTCATTCGAAGGCACCGGTATGTTTTTGACGATGTTTTCCTGCGCTTTAAATATCAATACGGGTTCTTTGCGTTATGCCGGAGCCGCCCATCCGCCGGTTCTGCTGTGGCGCAAAGAAGACAATCGTTTCGAATATCTCGAAGCACAGAACCAGATCATCGGTTTTGAAAAAATGCAGCACAATATGTTCAAACAAAATGCAACTGTGATCGAAGTTGAAGATAAACTCTTTCTCTACACCGACGGGCTGCTGGAAATCGAAAACAGAAAACGCCAGCCCCTGGGCGTCGAGGGGTTCATCGATTTGCTGCGCTCAGGTGTTTTCCTTGCTGCAGACGAGCTGTCAGACCACATTCTCGACGGCATGAAAGCCTTTGCTCACGGTATTCAGCGCGATGATGTTTATTTAATGGTTTGCGGATTAAAATGAAAGTTTTCAGGACTGCATTAGAACGATGCAAAAAAGAATTATTACCCTAACGACAGATTTTGGCAACAGGGATGGTTATGCCGGCGTCATGCATGGCGTGATTTTGTCGCGCACAACAAATGTCATCATCGTCGATCTGACCCATGAAATCCCGCCGCAAAATATTTTTGCCGCCGCTTTTTTACTTGAGACACATTCGGCGTATTTTCCTGTTTCAACAATCCATGTCGCTGTAGTTGATCCTGACGTCGGCAGCGACAGGGCGGTTTTGCTCGCCGCCGCTGCCGGGCAATTTTTCCTTGCACCGGATAACGGCTTGCTGGCTTTTCTGAAAAGCTGGCCGAATACACGTTTTTTCAGGGCAACGGATGAAAATTTCTGGCAGGCGAAAATTTCGCGCACATTTCACGGACGTGATATTTTCGCACCTCTGGCAGCTCATCTTGCAGAAGGCTTGAAAATCGAACATGCATTTAGTGAAATCAATGCTGATGAATTGGCTGCAATGAACCAGCAGCAGCCCGTCATCACCGGGAATGAAATCCACGGCGTATTTGTTTATTGTGATCATTTTGGGAATTTGATCACGAACATTCACCGCGAGCATCTGCCGGCCGATATGAAACTTACGATTTCCTGCGGGTTGCATAAAATCAGTGGGTTATCACAAACATATTCGGTGAAAAAACACGGTGAGCTACTGGCAATTATCAACAGTTTTGATCATCTGGAAATTGCGGTCAACAATGGCCGTGCCGACACCTATTTCCCAACCTATGCAAAAGAAACGATCACCATTACCTGGTCATGATTCATCGATAACAACAAAAGGCATACACTTTGGAACCCGAGCACGCGCAACAATTTGACAACTTTACGACTCACTACCCTGAACCGCCAAGCCGGCGGCAGATTTTTCTGCAAAAATTATTGAGCGGTGAAAACCGTCGCATGATTTACGGGCTGTTTCTCATGACCCTGGTTTCGACTTTTGCCGCCGGCGTCTATCTTCACGGAACTTATGTTGCCGGGCTATGGTACAGCTTCGGCATTATGAGCATTCTTTTCAGCCATGAAATGGGACATTACTTAATGTGTAAAAAATATGGCATGTATGCAACCTTGCCCTATTTCATCCCCATCCCGCCGCCATTCAATCCGTTCGGCACGATGGGCGCCGTGATTCGTATGCAAGGCAGAATGGCCAACCGTAAAATGTTGTTTGATATTGGCGGCGGCGGCCCCATCGCCGGTCTGATTCTCGTCATCCCTTTTCTTTACTGGGGCTTGTCGATGTCGCAATATACGCCGGAAACTGCAACGACGATGCCTGGCCTCTATCTCGGTGAATCGTTGTTTTTCAAAGGGATTGCATGGTTAGTCATCGGTGATAATCCAGCGCATTATGATATCCTTTTACATCCGCTAGCCTATGCTGGCTGGGCCGGATTGTTTGTCACGGCACTCAATTTGTTGCCCATCGGCCAGCTTGATGGCGGGCATGTCATTTATGCCCTGTTCGGCGCTAAAACACGCTATATCTATCCTGTATCCATCGCTGCATTTACATTATTGTGCGTGCATTTTTATCAACCCTGGGCATTGCTTGTGCTCATTCTGATCATGGTTGGCGATAAGCACCCTGCAACTTTAAACGATTATGAACCGCTGGGCTGGAAGCGCCAAATTCTTGCCTGGTTATTATTTCTCTTGTTCTTTTTATCTTTTACACCGATGCCATTTACAATAGTGTTGATTTGACCTCGGGTCAGGTTTCGGATTACCTCTTTATAATTTAAACAGCATGCATTATCCGGAAGTTATAATTTGAGATTGAAATGACCGCAGATCAAAAATTTAAAATACACATTGGCCTGCTCATATTTTCGCTGATCATCGTCCTGGCTGTTCTGTTTAACTTGAAACGACTGATAAAAACATCGATCACCGAAGGTTATTACCCCAATGCCATCATCCGCGGCAATGAGTTTTACCACCCGTGGCTGGGTTTTTCAATTGAAGCAGCAGATAAAACCTGGGAGATTGAACAACGGACAGATCAGGCTTCTTTTGGTGAAGACGATAGTACAAATTCAATTTTTTCTAACGCGCAGCCGGTGGTAGAATTGCGGCATCAGCTTGATTCGAGCCAATATACACTCGTTGAGGTGGCTGCCTTGCGTTTGCGATCCCTGCCTACGGCACTGGCACTTGCCAGGCGTTTGCGAAATGATTTTCTGAAACGCCAGCGCGGCAATAATCTGCAATTTTTACAGGATGTTGTAGCAACGCAGGAGGGGCGCTACGAAGCCGCATATTTTATCGTGCAGTCGCAACACGATGAGAGAACAGATGTCTGGATCATCACAGCGGTAGTGCGCGATAGCCTGGGCTATATCATTTCCGCCCGGGTGACGAACCCGGGATACGAAGCGGAGCGATTGGCCATCGAAAAAATCGTTGCCGGTTTCAAACTTCATCCTTTGCAAAAACGACCTGATGATATCCGGCAAACCGGGGAAGAATATAAATTTTAATACTGCTGACTTCTGAAAGGAAATATTAAAAGTGAAACTGGCGATAAACGGGGGAGCGAAAATATTTACTGATCCATTGGTGGATTGGCCGCTTTGGGATGAAAAAGAGATGAAAGCTTTGCAACGTGTTCTTGAAAGTGGAAAATGGGGGTCTCTGCATGGTGAGGAAGTATTTGAGTTTGAGAAGGAGTTCGCACGCTTTCAGGACGCTGATTTTGCCATCGCATGCAGCAGCGGTACGACGGCGCTGGAATCTTCTCTGCGTGCCCTGGGGTTGCAGGCTGGGGATGAGGTGATTTTGCCGGCTTATACATTCGTCGCCTCGGCAACGGCGATCCTTATCAATGGTGCGGTGCCGGTTTTTGTCGATATCGATCCTAAAACCTACAACATCGACCCGAATTTGATCGAAGCAGCCATCACCGAAAAAACACGGGCCATCATGCCTGTGCATTTTGCCGGCCGCCCGGCTGATCTCGACGCCATCAACCAGATCGCGAGAAAAAACGATCTCTTCGTCATCGAGGATGCGGCGCAGGCCTGGGGTTCGGCGTGGCGCGGCAGAAAGGTCGGCGCGGCGAGTGATTTCGGCTGCTTCAGTTTTCAATCTTCAAAGAATATCAATTGTGCAGAAGGCGGCATCATTCTTACCAACGATGAAGAACACGCGAACCTAGCACGCAGCTATGTCAATTGTGGCCGTGTGGAAGGCGGTATCTGGTACGAACACTATCATCTTGGCAGCAACTTGCGCCTGACGGAATTTCAGGGTGCAATCCTGCGCTCTCAGCTTGATCGCTATCCTGCACATTTGCAGCAACGCCAGACTGCCGTTGCCCGCTTGAATGAACGCATTGCTGAAATTCCTGGCCTGAGCACACTGAAAAGCGATGAACGCATTACCGCGAATTCCTGTCATCTGTTTATTTTTCGTTACGATAGCGCTGCATTTGATGAAATCGGTAAAAATGCATTTATCGAAGCGCTGCGCGGCGAAGGTGTGCCCTGCAGCGGTGGTTATTCAATCCCGTTATATGAACAACCAATTTTTAAAAATAAAAGTTTTGGCCCGTTCACACATTTGCTCAAAGAACGAATAGACGTCAGTGCTTTGCATTTAAAAAATACACACAGCGCTTGCTATGATCAAGCGCTATGGCTGCCGCAGGCTGTGCTTTTAAATGACGAAAATACAATGGACCGGATTGGTGATGCCATCGTCAAAATATATGAGAACCGGCAGGAGCTTTACTAATTCCCACCTTGTGGAGATACAAAAATGAAAATAAACTATACAGATCGTCTTTGTTTCGCCCATTTGCCGACACCCATTCAGCCGATGAAACGGTTGACCAGCGCCTTTGAAGGAGCGAAAATCTGGATGAAGCGCGACGATTACACCGGCATCGGCGTCTCGGGAAACAAGATCCGTAAATTGGAATTTTTACTTGCTGAAGCGCAAAAAAAACAAACTGATGTCGTGATCACTTGTGGTGGAATTCAATCAAACCACGCACGTGCCACCGCCGTTGCTGCAGCAAAGCTGGGCATGAAAAGCCATCTTGTTTTGAATGGCAGCCGCACCGTTGCCCGCGATGGCAATTTGATGATCGACCTGCTGATGGACGCCGAAATCACTTATGTGACGCCGGAAGAGTACGCAGATAATTTAAATATCATGGCGGGAATCGCCCACGACTACCGACGGCAGGGAAAAACCGCCTACGTCATTCCCGAGGGCGGCTCCAATGCTCTCGGCGCCTGGGGATACGTCGCCGCCCTAGATGAAACGATGCAGCAATTACAGGAAACGGACCTGCGCATCGACCTGATGATTTGCGCTGTGGGTTCGGGCGGCACTTATGCCGGTTTGCAAATCGGTGCAACACTGCTTGACGTCAATTTCGAAATCTGGGGCGTCAATGTTTGCGATGATGCGCCATTTTTTACCAAAGTCGTCGATCAGATCGCCAGTGAATTTAAAAAGAGATACTATCCCGATCTCGACTGGCAGCATAATCGAATTAAAATTATCGATGGATTTGTCGGTAAAGGTTACGGACTGTCGAGTCAGGAAGAAATCGATGTGATCAAACAACTTGCCCGCCTCGAAGGTGTGCTCGTCGATCCGGTTTATACAGGGAAAGCCCTTTTTGCGCTGAAAAGCCTCATTCACCGCGGTGATATTGCAATAGATAAAAAAGTGTTGTTCTGGCATACCGGTGGAGTTTTTAGTCTTTTCCCGAAACGGGATTTATTCTTTTAAATGAAAACTCACTCGCCTGGGACTGGCTGCAAAATAAAGCCTCGGCCGGCATACTGATCGACCCAAGGATTTATACGGGTTTGTTTTTCATCAACCGATACGCGCCGCAACAATAACGTAACGATGCAGCAATGGCCAGGGAATCAAACCGGCAAATACGTATTGACATTTCACCGGCGAATCTCTATATTTGCTGACTTGATATTCAGGTTTGCTAAAATTCTATATTCAGTGAATTGTTTGATAATGGTCTGATCTTATTCAGGCCATTTTTTCGTCAGATACGAGATGCTCAGAGATGGCATAAACACTAAAAGTCGCGGTTATCCCTGCGGCGAAAAAAAGAATATTTTTCGGCGGTAGTTCGTGACTGGATATATTAAAAAGACGAGATTTCTCGCATTCGGCATGCCGGCCATTTTACCGTTGATTGTCTTTTATGAAATCATGGTCAAAGTGCAGTACCGTGAGATGATTCTCGATGTGCGCAATTCTGCCGAGCTTTTTCTCAAAGATTTTTTTGCCGCCTTCGGGTTGAATGATCCGATCATTTTGTTGTCCATTTACATCACTGCAACCGGTATTGCGATTTATTTCGCTCGCAAATCGGGTTATGTTTTCCCGCGCTATTATGCGATTTTTCTCGTGGTTATCGAAAGCATGGTTTACGCTGCGTTCCTGGGCTCTGTGACCCGGTTTATCACCAACCAGCTTTTGCGCTTGCAGACAGGACTGGCCGAGCCGCTGAAAGAATTATTGCCGCAAATCCTGATGGCCGTTTCTGCAGGTGTTTATGAAGAGATTCTTTTTCGCCTGATCATGCTGGGATTTTTATTATTGTTGCTGCGCCAGCTCATGCAGTCGAAAAGATGGCTGCAAATTGCAACGGCTGTATTTGTGTCATCGGTGATATTTTCTGTTTTTCATTATGCCTCCTATGAATACTTTACCTGGTCGTCATTTACTTTCAGATTTGTCGCCGGTTGTATTCTGGGGTTATTGTTTGTGCATCGCGGGCTGGCGGTCGCTGTTTATACGCATGCTTTTTATGACTTTTTCTTTTTTTTGCAAAGCGGTAATCATTGATAATTATAAACAAAAAGAGCCCTTCGGAGTTGAAAATTTTAACAGAAAAGAATAGATTTCGCATCTGGCCGGCCTTGCTTGCAATCATGTTAGCCGGTCTCATCATCCTGTGGTTTGCGCCGCGGGAAAGCAGCCTCGGTACCGGAATTCTTTATGTTTATGTTCACGTCGCGCTCATTTTGGCCGGCAAAAGCGGCCTGATCCTGACCTCGCTCATCGGTTTGCTTTTGTTTCTCACCGGCCGCGAAAAATATTTTCAGCTCCTGCTCACCGCAGGATGGGTATCCGCAGCATTTTATGCCATCGGAACAGTAGTGAGCATGTTTGCCGCAATCGCCAATTGGGGTGATATGTTTTTTGCCGAACCCCGGTATGTTTTTGCCCTGCTCATCATTGTTTTTTCAGTCACTGTTCTGCTGGCTGCTCGCTGGATCAAATCACCGCGCCAGGCCGGCGTCCTGGTGATGACCATCGCGCTTTTTATGTTCTGCTCTGAAGCGCGCGTGAAACTGGTTTTGCACCCGGAAAATCCCATCGGCACTTCAACTTCCGGCGTGATCAAATTGACATTTCTGCTGATGTATCTGCTGGCAATGACTGCCGCAGGACTTTATATGTATAAATTTTCCCCCGGATTTGCACTTTTTTCGCAAAAGGAGTAATTGAAATTGGGTTGTAAAGCTTTTTTCTTTTAACCGTTCAGGAATATTTTTTTCAAGCCGGTAACGCCGGTTTTTATAATTTGACGACAACTCGCTTTCATAAATTTATTACGCCCGAATCAGGATGGATCGCGCACCGATGAAAAAAAAAATCAGGTATTTTCTCGTCTTTGGTATTTTTGCCGTGGCTTTTGCCGGTTACACGATTTTTTTTAAACCCTGTTACAATGGCAGCGTCACTGTGCATATCCCCAAAGGTGCCGGCATCAAACGCATCGCACAGATTTTATATAATGCCGGCGCTATTCAAAACAAAAATGTTTTTCAGTTAGCGGCAAAAATCAGCGGCTATGATACAAAAGTGCAGGCGGGAAGATTCGTCCTGCTGCCGACGATGAATAACCTCGAATTACTGCGTTTACTGCATCGCAGCCGGCAAGTGGAGGAAAAAGTCACCATTCCCGAAGGCAGTACCGCCCGGCAAATCGCCGGCATTTTGGCTGCCCGGGTTAAAATCGACTCCAGTGAATTTATGCGCCTGGTTTTCGACAGCACTTTTGCCGCTGCGAATAATATCGCAGCCAACAGTCTGGAAGGTTATCTTTTTCCGGAGACTTACAGGTTTTATTGGGGGATTACTCCGGTTGAAGCGGCGAAGATTTTAATTCGGCAGTTTTTCAAAAAACTACCGGCGGATGCGGCGGAAAAAGCAGCGGCGTTGGGGTATTCGTTGCATGAAATGATTATTCTCGCTTCGATTGTCGAAGGTGAAGCGGTTCTGCCGCAGGAGGCCGCGATCATCGCTGGAGTTTATCACAATAGATTGAAAAAACACATTCGCCTGCAGGCCGATCCGACAATTCAGTACATCATTCCGGACGGGCCGCGCCGGCTGCTGAACCGGGATCTGCGCATTGATTCGCCATACAATACTTATAAATATTATGGCTTGCCGCCCGGCCCGATCAATAATCCGGGAAGTACGGCAATTGCCGCAGCGCTGAATCCTGCCGACGTGCCATACATCTATTTTGTCGCAAAGGGTGATGGCTCCCATGTTTTCAGCAGGACTTTAAAGCAGCATAATCGGGCGAAACGGGAATTTGATAAAGTACGCCGCCGCGTGGCGCGGCAAAAAAAAGCGGCGAACGGAGGATAATTGGCAAACGATCAACTGGATAAGTTATTAGTAAAACTCAATCCGGCGCAATACGCCGCGGTGACCGCGGAAACCGGGCCGGTGCTGGTTTTGGCCGGCGCCGGCAGCGGCAAAACCCGGGTGCTCACCTATCGCATCGCCTGGCTCATCGGAGAGGGGAAGTTTTTCGCCTCACAAATCATGGCGATGACTTTTACCAATAAAGCGGCAGGTGAGATGAAGTAGCGTCTCGGCGCTTTCGGCATCGGTCTGGGCCGGGATTCATGGATCGGCACCTTTCACAGCCTGGGGGCGCGCATTTTACGGCGTCAGGCGGATAAACTGGGAATGCAGCGCAATTTTAATATTTATGATTCACAGGATCAGCTCGGATGCATCAAAATTATTCTCGATGAACTGAAGATCAACCATGAACGCTTTAAGCCGAAGGCTATCCATTATTTTATCAGTAATGCAAAAAATGCCTTTGTCGGGCCGGAACAATATGCACAGATGGCTGCCGGTGAAGTGGAAGAGGTTGCGGCGGAAGTTTACAAGCGTTATCTTAAATTTCTGCGGAAAAATAATGCTGTAGATTTCGACGACCTGCTGATGATGCCGGTGGTGCTGTTCCAGGAATTCCCCGAAGTCCTGCAAGAGTATACGCACCGGCTCGAATACGTACTTGTCGATGAATTTCAGGATACCAACCGCGCACAGTTCGAATTGTTAAAAATGTTGACCTCGATTAATCGCAATATTTTCGTTGTCGGAGATGATGATCAATCGATCTACCGCTGGCGCGGCGCCGATCTGCGCAATATCCTTGATTTTAACCAAACATTTGCCGGCGCCCAGGTGTTTCGGCTGGAGCAGAATTACCGTTCGACGAAGAATATTCTCGCGGCTGCGCATAGCGTCATCGTCAACAATAACGGCCGCCATGAAAAAGAATTATGGACAGAGAGGGAACCCGGCGCCAAAATCCAGTTGCTGGAAAGTGGAACCGAGTATGAAGAGGCTGAATTCGTGGTGCAGAAGCTCAAGGCTGAGATGGATGAATCGGCGATTCAGTTGAATAATGTCGCCATCCTCTATCGCACAAATTCCCAGAGCCGAGCGCTGGAAGATGGTTTGCGCCGCAACGGCCTGCCATACGTCGTCGTCGGCGGGTTGCGGTTTTATGAACGTAGGGAAATCAAAGATGCGCTCGCCTATTTGCGCGTGGTGATGAATCCCCTGGATTCCATCAGTTTGCGGCGTATCATCAACGTACCCAAACGTGCGATCGGCGAAACGACGCTGCAGAAGTTGAGTGAATATGCCCTGATGAAAACATGCACCCTGTTTGAAGTGCTCCAATTTGCTGATGAAATTCCCGGTTTGAGCACACGGGCGCGCAACAGCACGTGCCAGTTTTACCGGATGATGAACAAATTTATCGAAACAAAAGACGAAGTTCCGCCGGTTGAGTTCGTGCGCTCGTTAATTGAAGAAAGTGGCTTGCCGCAGGTTTTTCAGGACGAAAACACCCCGGAATCACTCTCGCGTCTCGATAATATTCGGGAATTGGTCAATGGAATTCGTGAACATTTTGAGCGCAATGTCGAGGCCACGCTCGATACCTTCCTCGAAGAAGTCTCGTTGATCACCGATATCGACAGCCTGGATGAAAAGGAAAAAACCGTCACCCTGATGACTTTGCATGCGGCGAAAGGACTGGAATATCCGGTGATTTTTATCGCCGGGTGCGAGGATGGCTTGTTTCCCCTTGCGCGCAGCACCGAAAACAGGGATGACCTGGAAGAAGAGCGCCGTCTGTTTTATGTCGGTGCGACGCGGGCGCAGGAAAAACTCTACCTGTCTTTCTGCACTTTCCGCCGGCGTTTCGGGGAACGCAGCAACAGCGTGCCCTCACGATTTCTGCGCGAGCTCGATCAATCGCTTATTGAACACCAGACGATGTTTCATGCTTACAGCCGCCGCCGGCCGCAACGAAATTTACAACAGAAACGGCCGGAGGCACATGCGCAAATTATGCCGGATTACGAAAATATGACACAGGAAAATCTATCACTCAGCAAAGGTATGCGGGTGCAACATGCGCAATACGGCCCCGGCGTGATTCGTGCAGTCGCCGGATCGGGCGGCAAAACACGGGTCGTCGTGCAATTTAAATCCGGAGAACCCAGAACACTCATGGTGCAATATGCAAATCTGCAAATTTTATAAAGTTTTTTTCATCCCCATTCTTCTGTTCATCCCGTTTCTTTCCCACGCACAGGTCGTCGATGAAACCGTGATCAACGATGAATTTGCCTATGCCAACAAACTGCTGCGCGACAATTACCCCGAGCTCGCGATCGTACAGTTTCAACTGTTCGTAAAAAAATATCCCGCAGAAAAACGGCTGGCGGAAGCCATGCGCCGAATTGCGGAGAGCTACCAGGAATTGGGGCAGTTCCCCGAAGCACGCACGAGCTACGAACGGTTGAATGTCAAATTCCCCTATTCGCCTTTCGCCCGTGACGCTTATTTTCAGATCGCCCGCTGTTATGCGGCAGAGGAGAATTTCGCTTCCGCAGCAGAGTTTTTCGAACTTTATGCCCGCTTTTCCTCAGATGCTGAAAATGCTTGCAGCGCCATGCTGCAGGCCGGTAAACTCAATCTGAAACTGGGAAAAAGAGAGCGTGGCCGCAAGTTGCTCTTCGAAACCATCGATCTCTACCCCGGCAATGTCTCTGAAAAGGCTGCGGCGCAGCAGGCGCTACTCTATGATTTTATCGCTTCCGGAGAAACGCAGCGGGCATTTCGCATCGCTGATCAGTTTTTACGGGAATTCCCCCAGGCGCTCGCCGGCGCACAGGTCTGGCTGGTAAAAGCCCGTTTGCACAAATCTCTCGGTCAATTGAAAAAAGCGCTCACTGTTTACGATAATGTGCTCAGCAGCTATAAAAATTCCCAAGCGGCTCTCATGGCGCAGATCGAATCAGCGGATATTTTATTTCTCATCGGTGAACGCAAGAAAGCTTTTGCCCGGCTGACGCAGGCAATGAACGGAAAAAATGATTCACTCGCTGCCGTCGCCCAGGTGACAAAAGCCGGATTGCTGCTGCAGGATGGTCAAAATCAGGCTGCTTTTGAAACCACCGAAGCGGCATTGCGTTTTGCCGAACTCGGCTACCGACGTTATCTAACTCTTGGTCGTATCCATGAAAAGCTGGAAAACTATACTGCCGCTTTTGCCGCTTATGAAAAAGCCCTCGCAAACAAACCGGCATTGCCGGATTCCCTTGTCGCCCAAATCCACTATCAGGCAGCAAGAGCGGCCTATCGTCAGGGAAATGCGGAGGTAGCTTTAACAAGCTTGCGCCGGGCTCGGGAGAAGAATCCGGGACAAATTTTGCATGCCCGTATCTTGCAGCTTGAGGGCGATGTTTATCTGAACTTGCTCGATGATACACCATTCGCCATCCGCACTTACAGCCGTTTTATCAGCAACTTTCCGCACAATCCGCAAATTGATGAAGTACAATTCCGCCTGGCACGGTGCTATGAAAAAAAACAAAACTGGAGCATGGCGCTGGATGAATGGCGCCGCCTGGTCAAATTATATCCGGCGAGTGAACAATATCCCATCGCGAGAAGACACATAACGCTGATCGAAAAATACCGCAAACCCGATTTGACGGCATTGCTTTCGGCCGCTCTGCAAGAATCGCAAAATGATCGCCTGCAGAAAGCGCGGAAACTGGTGGCGCTGCAATCATGGACACAGGCGACCGCAGTGCTCTGGCCCATCTTGCAGAATGATGAAGAAGAAAAAATGCGCAGTGCCGCCGCCCAGCTTTTGGCTCAGTGCTATTTTGCCCGCGCCAACATCGCGCTATTGCAGGATGAGAGTGACGAATTTGCCCTTTTCGATTCGACCCACCTGCTGCTGCAATGGCCGGGTGCAAGCTGGGAAGAGGAGACGGAACGGCGTGAGAAAGACCGCATGCTCGCCATTATTTTGCAGCAAAACGTGCTGACAGAAATTCCGGCACAGCTCGATTCCATTTCACGAAAATATCAAAACGATGCAGCATTCACCGCGCTGCATCAAATGGTTTTACACGACAGAATAAACCACATCGACAAAACCGACAGCCTTGCTGTTGCCCGCTTGCAGCAGCGTGTACAAAATTTTGCTGCAAACGTAGCCTCGGGAAACTCAACAGCACTCAATCTGCAAGCCCGACTGGCGCTGGCCATCGGAGATACGACAGGCGCTCTCGCTGCCTTCGAAAAAATCGATTTCACCATGGCCGGACCGACGGTGGCACAGGGCAAACTCTCCCAGGCTTATCTTTATATGCAGCTTGGAAAAAATGAAGCCGCAAGCAAGCTGTTGCAGGATTTTCGCAAACGCTATTTTTACAGCGTCTCCATAGCGCAGGCCAATTATTTGCTGGCACGAATAGCGTTTTCCCGGGATGATTACCCCGGCGTGCTGCGCTGGCTGCAGTATATTGATCAAAACGACAATTGGGATATTTTCCCATATGGCGATGGCCTTGCCGCCGATATTTCATTTCTAAAAGCGCAGAATGCCGTGAAAATGGCGGATCGACTGGCTGCATCGAACTTGATGCTGCAATTTTTGAAAAAGTACCAGCTTGATGCGCGTGCGCCGCAGGTGCTTTTTCAACTCGCTGAAATAACTGCTGAGCAGAAATTTGTCCGACTGGCGCGTGAATATTACCAGAATTTTCTCGCTCGATATAAAAAAGACCCGCTCGCCGGCAAGGTGCGCATCGCCCTGGCACGGCTGGAGTTTGACGAGCATCGTTACGTTCGCGCCCGTGAAATCGCGCTGCGGGCGATGGCGGAAACAACAGCAAACGAACTCGAAGCTGAAGCGACTTACCTCGCTGTCCTGGCTCAATTGCGGCGGGGAAAAATTCAAAGCGTGGCCAATGAATTGAAAATTTTCCGCAAAAAATTTCCCAGCCATGAATCTTTTTACGGTGATATTCAATATGAACTCGGTGAGGCATATATTCGCGATAAAAATTTTAAAAAGGCGGAAAAGGTCTTTAAAAACTTGCGCAAGGATTTAAAAAAGACTACTTTTGCGGTACGGGGCGAATTTGGTCTGGCGCGTTCTTACCTGATTCGCAACAAAACAGATGAAGGATTGGAAATTCTCAAGCAATTACCACAAAAATATAGCGGCGACCCGTTTTTGCGCGAGGTGCATATCCAACTCGGTGATTTTTATCAAACGCAAAAAATGTGGCAATCCGCCATCACCGCCTATAATTTCGTCATCTCTGATACGCTTGTCGATGAAAAATATAAAGCTGTGCTGATCAAGCTCATCGATTTGTACGGCAATATCGGATTGTCGGATGCGGCGATTTCCTATGCGCGATATTTTATCAAATATTTCCCCAACGATGAGCGCGAATTTGATTACCGGTTAAAGATCGCCACTCTCTACCGCGACAAGCAGGATTATGAACAGGCGATTGCTGTTTACCGCCGCCTGTTACCCCTGGCCCATGGCGAAAATAAAGCGGAAATATTGTTCTTTCTCGGAGATTCCTATTACAATTTACAGCGCTATGAACAGGCTGCCGCGGAATTCCTGAAAATGAAATATTTCGTACCCAAAACCAAACAAAACTGGCGCACGACCGCATTATTTAAAGCAGGCGATTGCTATTTGCGGCTGGAGAATTTACCCAAAGCGCGCGCGCTTTTCGATCTCGTTCGCCGCCTCGAAGGTGAAGCCAGCGTTTTCGGCCGCTCTGCCAAAAAACGTATTAAAGAAATCGATGCCGCTATGAAGAAAAATGGCAATACCGGATTAAATTTGCGTGATAAACCACAGGCTGTGACGGCATAAATGCAATTGTGCAAATCGGCTTCCAGGTCAGCGAAAACAGACAAATAATGACTATAATAACAGAAGATCAAAATATCGACAACCTGATTTCCCGCCAGGAACAACGGCTCTTGCTGGTGCGTCTGCAAAATGATGATTTCCAGGCGCTTGATGATCTGGTACATCAAACCTATGCCTATTTTTTTAATTTCCTGCTGCGCCTCACTGGCGACAAGCTGGATATCGATGATATTCTGCTGCGTGCTTATGGCCATTTTTTGGAAATTCGTCATCGTCTCGACAGCCACCGGGAATTTATTCCGATTTTAGGCCGGTTGATTTTCGAAGAAGTTGCTTTGGCGGAAGAAAACCCGAAAAGGAAAAAAAATCGCAAAAGAATCAGTCGCAACCCTGATCAATATGTGCTGAATTTCTATCACAAATTACCGTTGCAGCAACGAATCGCCTTGCATTTTCTCGTCCTTGGCAAAATGGATTACGCCACCATTGCAGAGATACTGCGGCAGCGGTTGCCCGAAATATTACCACAATTGGCGGCGGCGCGGCGCGCTTTTTTTCGCAGTTTGCAGAAAAAGAGAATCATCGATCCGCCTGGAAGTATCAGTCGCGCTGATCAGGAGGTTTTATTTGCCCACCCGGCTTTGACCACACTGGGAGAATTTGCCCCGAAAATCTGTAAAAAAGTGCTAAAATCAAAAGACATGCAGCAGTTTATCGCATTGATTCAGAAATGTGATACATTGCTGCGAAACTCTCTTGCCCGGGAAACTTGTGATGAATGTGCTTTTGAAACACGCCAGCGAAAATTGTTGTTAAAGCTGCACAAAGAGGCAAAAACCAGTTCGTATGGCGGAGAATTTACCGTGCATAAAAAATCCGGATGGCGTCCCTTTTTGCGCACCACTTTTGCTCTCGCCCTGTTTGCCCTCTCCCTGTTTGTGTGGAAATTTAATCGCAATTTTGCCAAAGAAAACCTCGCCGGATTTTTTACACAAAATGCAATGATGGCACTCATGTTAGAGACGGCGAATGAACAAAACGCTTTTATCGTCGATAGTCTTAAAACGAAGAAAACGCCTGCAAAAAATAAAAAGACAGCGGCGGTCGATCGCTCAAAAAGACGCCAACCGGTGAAACCACCGGCTTCTGATTTTGATGTTCAGGTGCGTAAACTGCAACAGCCAAGGAAAGAAGCCTCCGCTGCGATGACGATCTCGTTGCGCGCCCCCCGGGTTCTGAATCCATTTGTCACGACCATGCGCAAGCAGGAAATGGCCGGCTCCATTGGCAGCAGAATAAAACTGTGGGAAAACTTTTTTGAGATCACTGCAGATTCGAGTTTGTATTTCCCGCATATCATCCAGCATTTGGCCGGGCTTTATGTGCAGGCTGCAGATTCAAGCGCCGATGCTTTGCATCTCGCCGATGCGGTGGCCTGGTTTGAGCAATACGATCAAATCCTGGTGTCATTTTTTGGTGATTCCGCCTATACCGTCAAACTCGATTCGTTGCGCCGGGAATTGCAGGCGGCACGCACAGGCAATATTTTGCAAAACGGTGAAAAATAACTCCGTAAAACTATTTTAGGAAACCGGGAAGTTTTCCTTACTCAACCCTGATTTGAACCTCAACGCTAATAAAATATGAATCCCAAAAATATAGCACGATTTGAAAATCCTGACGATAAAGCTCGTTTCGTTCGCGATATGTTCGACCGCATTTCTACAAAATATGATGTGATGAACCGTCTGATGACTTTCGGTCAGGATGTGCGCTGGCGCAAGCTGGCCATTGCCGTCACCGGGCTCGAGCGTGGCGGCAGATTGCTGGACCTGGGCTGCGGTACCGGCGACCTGGCTTTCGATGCTTTAAAACGAGAGCCGCAACTCGTGGTCGCTGCCGATTTCAGCATCGAAATGACACGCATCGGAATGCAGAAAAAAAACGGCCGGCATAATCTGGTCTTTGCCGCTGCCGACGGCACAGCATTGCCGTTCAGCGATGGTGTTTTTGATGCTGCCGTGAGCGGATTTGTTATGCGCAATGTCACGGATATCGACCGTTTTATCGCAGAAATGGTGCGCGTCGTGCGCCCCGGTGGGCGTGTGGCCATCCTCGAAATTACGCCGTTCGACAAACCGCTGCTGCAACCGTTTTACCGATTGTATTTTCACAAGATTGTGCCGCTAATCGGTGGGTTCGTGGCACGCGATCGCCAGGCCTACACCTATCTGCCCAAATCCGTCGATATATTTCTCACTGCCGATGAATTAAAATCCCGTATGGAAAAAATTGGCATGCAGCCGGTGGAATATCGCTTGTTAAATATGGGAACAGTTGCGCTGCATTCGGGTGTGGTGCGGTGAATTTGTGGACAGAATGGGGTGGAGAATATTGCAAATGGGGTTGAGTTATCTCTTTATTACCGTACGAAAAACCACACATTTTCATTCGATAAATTTTTCTGAAAAGAATATCCCGCCACTGTGCATTCTTTGAGTTCCTGCGGATTGGAAATTCGTTTTTTGATCACTTCCCGGCAAAAAAAACCGCGCGCCTGCTTTGAAAAAACAGAGGTGTTTGTGAACTTTCCCTGTTTTTTCTCCCTGAACCCCAGCGTGATCAATCGATTTTTTAAATGACTGCTTGTGAGCACATAGCTGTATTCCGCAGAAGCGAGGTTGAGAATTGTTTCCTGCTCCACAAGCAGTTGCTTGAAGTATGTGATTATTTTATCCTGCCAGAATTTTTTCAGGCTGCTGCTGTCCGTCAATTTCAATGGGGTGTTGAAATCGAAGCGGTAGATTTTGATGCCGTCGAGGGCTTTGAGAATGCCGTATAATCCGGAAAGAATGTGCATGTGCGCATTGGCAAAAGCCAGTTCTTTCCCCGTGAAATCCTCAGGCGCCAGCGCTTTAAAAACTTCGCCGCGGAAAGCAAAAAGCGCAGCTTCTGTTTCGGTTGAATTGAAGTCGTGAATTTGCCGATGGCATTTATCGGTCACTGCATCGCTGGTTTTGAAGAGCTGTTTGAGCTGGGTTTTGTTTTTGATTTTAAAACCGTATTCAGTTCTTGCGCTTCCGAGGCAAATCGGGGTTTGCTCAGATTCAGATTTAAAACAGCACTGTTTTCTCAATGTGCCATCGTTTTGGCAGGGGATAGGATTATTTTCATTGCGTTTGCATAAATTTCAAAGTATAGAGATTAACATCTTTATATAATTGTGGATTCAATTTTTATTTGCTTGCTTTCCTGCAAAATCAAGTAATGATTCACTACTTGCAAGTATAGGTGCTGTGTTCTGCCTCACACGAAATGGTACATTCATAACTTAGCACCTTGACATGTATTCCTTCGATTTATTAGTTTAATGCACCTTCGGAGGATAGGGCAATCCGGGGACGGAACCCGAGCGCCGAAGGTGCGATGTACGACAT
>JAJRYV010000032.1 GCA_024275575.1 bacterium | reverse complement strand
TGAAGAAGGTCTTTGTCGGACAAAATCCGATACACACTACTTGGTGAAAGACAAGCTATGTCTTCATCAACCATCATCCATGCAAGCCTTCGGTAGCCGTCTGCAGGGTGCTCCAGAGCATAGCTGATAACAGCTTCGATTTCTTCAGGTAGAGCCGCTGCCAGATCTCGCTGAAAGCTCGGTTTGTCGTCCAACTCCCCGCGAGCGGCGCGTTGCCGCCAGCGATAGTATGTGTTGCGAGATAACTCCAGATGCTGTAAAACCCAGGCCAACGGCTGACCGCTTTGTACTTGGATTTGATTGATATAACTCAGGACTCGCTGATTGTCATGCTGCCTGACTCGCCTTCCTGCAGAATCTGGTACTTCTCTTCTGCTGTGAATTTCTTGTGAGACTTTTTGCTCATAAACTTACCTCTTGTCTTTTAAAACGTGAAAAGGTAATATACTCCGAGGGCTGCAGCGCGCATTGCATAAAGGCAATGCACTCCGAGGGCAAGCAACCCAATATTGTTATTAAGTGAATTGGAGACAACCGCATATATTGCTGCTTAATCAAGTTGAATAACCAACAGTAAATCGGCACAAAATCAACAAGTCTGGGAAAGAAAATAGCCAAAATTTTGACTATAGATCACTATTTCAAAATCTAAAATCTCATTAACGAAAAAGGAACCCCGAATTAATGAATAAGAAGATGCACTTTTTGATTCCGACCCTGTTGTTCATTTTCACTTTGGCGCCCTGGCTCTGCGCGCAAACTCCGGTCTGGCGCTATTATGAACTGAGTGATACACTGGTTGTTGAAGCTGAGCGTGAAATAATCATTCCCCGGCAAAGCACTGTTGCGATGAAATTACCGTTGCCGCTGCAAAAAACACCGGCGAGTGTCGGCGTGGTTTCGCAGGCGTTATTAAAAGCGCAAAATGCCGTCATCCTCAGCGAAGCCCTGCGTAATATCAGCGGTGTGAACGTGCAGCAGGGATTTGGCATTTATGATTATTTTTATGTCCGTGGTTTCAATTCTCTCGAAGGCAGTCTGATTCTCACCGACGGCACCATGGAGCCGGAGGTCAGTTTTTATAATTTGTACAACATCGACCGGGTGGAGGTGCTCAAAGGGCCGGGGGCGTTTTTATATGGCGGCAACCCTCTCAGCGGTACAATCAACATGGTGAAGAAGAAACCGGTCTTTGGCAAGGATTTGACCATTTCTCTCGGCGGTGGTTCTTTTGCGACTTTTAACGGCAGCCTCGATTATAACTTCGCAAAACCACAGTCCGGACTGGCATTCCGCCTGAATTCCTTTTACAAACGTTCTGATATGTACCGCAAAAACAAAGAAAACAATGTCTTTGCCGTCAATCCGACGTTGACTTATGAAATCAACCAAAAGAGCACCGCCAATTTCGACGTGGAATTTATCCGTGGTGAGCACATGCCCGATTCCGGCATCCCCATTCTGCTGCTGGAAAACAGGTTGCCTGATATCGACAACACAGCGGATTTCCAAAACCCGCAGGATTTTTCGCAGCAGACGGTTTTTCGGGGCAAATTTTCTTACGATTTTGTGGTGAACGATGCCATCGTCGTGCACAACAAACTTTACTATACTAATCTCGCGTGGAAATCTTTGGGTACGCTGGTTACCGGTGCGGCGCCATATACTTTTTTCGGGCCTAATGTGGTCAACCGTATTTATTCCCGTCTTGATGACCGGCAGAAAATATTCGGCAACCAGTTGGAAGCCCGGATGAATTTCACCACTGGTAAAGTGCAGCACACGGTGCTCGCCGGTATTGAATGGAGTAGCCTGCGCGATAATTTTACTCTGGCAAGCGGCGCTATGCAACCGGTTGATCTCCGTAGCCCGGAGCAACTTGACAGTCCGCTGTTTCCGTTCGGAGAACAAATGGTTGCTGCGACCACCGCTGTTCTGGCGCCCTATTTCGCCGACCGAATAGAACTGACATCACAGCTCGATTTATTCATCGGCGCGCGCTTCGACCGCTTGCGCTTTGATGAAACGGAATATAAAACCGACCGACAGGCGGAACAGTTCAGCCCGCTGGCCGGCTTGACTTTTTCACCATCTCCACTATTTTCGATTTATGCCAATGCCGGCAAGGCCTTCGCAGCGCCCTCCACACGGGTGGTGGGACAGCGCAAACCGGAAAAAAGCGAGCAGCAGGAAATCGGCATTAAAGCCCTGGTTTTAAATAAAAAAATGACGCTTGCAACAGCACTTTACCGGATTGACCGTGAAAACATGGCAATCCCGGATGAGAGCCTGGTTTTGCAGGAAAACGGCAGCCAGCGCTCACAGGGTGTTGAGTTTGAAATACAGGCGAAAACCGGCGAGGGCACTCATTTGTTTCTGTCATACGCTTTCAATGATGCTGAAATGACGGAATTCACCGAAACTGTGCAGGCGCCGGAAAGTTCTCTTTCGATTTACGATTGGTCCGGGCAGACTGCCCCGTTTGCACCGAAACACCTTGCAAATTTGTGGATAAATAAGCAATTTAAGAATGGTCTTTCGCTCGGTCTTGGAGGACGTTACATCGGTGAGCAATATATCTGGATGGACAATAATTTCAAACTCGGTGCAACAACGATTTTTGATGCAACGATAAGTTATCAAATGCAGCGTTGGCGCTGGACCCTGAATTTAAAGAATATCGGCAACAGCCGCTATTATGAGGAAGGCTTTCGCAATTATTCCGTGATTCCGGCGTTTCCATTCTCACTTTTCAGCAGCGTCGAGTTCTATCTCAATTAAAATATACTTTTAAAACAAAAAAGATGAAAATTGCTTACATCACAGCGGGCGCCGGCGGCATGTATTGCGGCAGTTGCATGCACGATAACACTCTCGCCGCCGCGCTGATGCAGCTTGGCCATGAAGTGGCATTGATCCCCACCTACACCCCTACGCGTACCGATGAAAAAAGTGTCGCGCTGCAGCATGTTTTTTTGAGCGGTATCAATATTTACCTGCAGAGCAAATACCGTTTTTTCCGTAAAACGCCGGCCTTCATCGATCGCCTTTTTGAAAACCGCCGTCTGCTCACGTGGTCGACCAAATATGCTGCATCAACCGATGCACGCGAACTCGGCTATTTGACGGAAACAATTTTGCAGGGCGATGAAGGGTTCGCCAGAAAAGAATTTATTAAACTCGTCGCCTGGCTGAAAAATGAATTCAGACCCGATGTCGTCGAATTGACGAACAGCATGTTCGTCGGTTTCGCCGGGCTGCTGAAAAAGGAACTGGGTGTCCCGGTTATTTGCGCCATGCAAGGCGAAGATATCTTCCTCGATAATCTGGTTGAGCCCTATAAATCGCATGTGTTTGAGATACTGCGAAAAAAAGTAACCGCTGTTGATGGTTTCATCGCCACCTGCGAATATTACCGCTATTTTATGGCCGATTATCTGCATGTCCCGCAAGAAAAAATTCACTCCGTACGCCTCGGTATCAATCTCGAGGGTTATGGTTTGCCGCAGCAGAGGGCAAAACGCGATCATTTAACAGTTGGCTTTCTCGCTCGCATCTGCCCGGAAAAAGGTCTGCATCAGCTCATCGATGCCGGTCAACTCCTGTTGCAAAACGAGCCGGATTTTCCGTTGAAGTTGAAAATCGCCGGCTATCTCGATAAAAAGGATGCAGCCTGGTTTGCCGGCTTGAAAAATCAGATCGCTGCGGCGAAAATAGCCGATCGCGTTGAAATCATCGGTGAGGTCGACCGCGCCGGCAAAATCGCTTTTTTCAAAGAAATCGATGTTTTATGCGTGCCGACTGTTTATGTTGAACCCAAAGCCCTTTTCGTTCTCGAAGCGCTGGCCAACGGCGTTCCGGTGATCGAGCCGAATCACGGCATTTTCCCCGAGCTCATTGAAAAAACAGCGGGTGGTTTGCTTTTTCAACCCGGATCAATACAGGACTTGGTTGAAACTATCCGCCAGGTTTTTGCCCAGCCGCAGCGATTACAAGAGATGGGACGCCGGGGATACGAAGCGGTTACCCGACATTTTAATGACCGTGTGATGGCACAGGAAACGCTGGCTATTTATGAACGCTATCGCGAAAAATTGGCGTTGCAGGGCGTGTGCGAACACCGTGCAGCCTGAAGGTTGAACAGTAAAAAGAAGGGTGAAATCTAACGGTGGAAAAGCAAGAGATGCTTCAGCTTGCACGAATCAGCAAAAGTTATACTCTCAACGCTACACCTGTGCCTGTGCTGCACGATGTTTCACTCCAGGCCGGCGGCGGCGAGGCGATTGTCTTTCTCGGCCCCTCGGGTTCCGGCAAAAGTACCTTGCTGCATATCATCGGTACGCTAGAGAAGCCGTCCGCCGGGGAAATCTTTATCGAAGGAAAAAATCCCGCCGGTTTATCCGCCGATGCGCTGGCCCGCCTGCGCAATCAATCAATCGGTTTTATCTTCCAGGATCACCATCTTTTGCCGCAGTATTCGGTGCTCGAAAATGTGCTCCTACCGGCGCTGGCTTTTGCTAAAATTACGCCGGAAGCAGAGGAAAACGCACGCCGTTTGCTCGATCGTGTGAATTTATCGCACCGATTGAACCACCGGCCAGCCGAACTCTCCGGTGGTGAAAAACAGCGCGTCGCCATCGCCCGGGCGCTGATCAACAGCCCGCGTCTGCTGCTCTGCGACGAACCCACCGGCAATCTCGACAGCCAAACCGCGGCAACCATCTCAAACCTGCTGTTTGAGCTGCATAATGAGCAGAAAAATGTGCTCATCATGGTGACCCACAGCGCTGACCTGGCACAGCGATTTTCACGAAAATATCAGCTCATTGCGGGAGGCCTGGCAGAAAGTGATTAAAAGCCTGCTGTATTTTCGCAAGATCAATATCGCCATCGCAGCCGGTGTTGCTGTGGCGACGGCTATCTTAACCGGCGCCTTGCTCGTCGGCAGTTCGGTGCGTTTAAGCCTGCAGGACATAAGCCTGAATAGGCTGGGAAAAATCGATTACGCCTTGCAGGCAGGACGCAGTTTTCGTGCCGATCTTGCCCGGGAACTGGCAAAGGATGAAGCTTTTGCCGGTGAATTTGCCGATGTCGCACCAGTGATCATTTTTCAGGGCACGGTGCAT
>JAJRYV010000005.1 GCA_024275575.1 bacterium | reverse complement strand
GGTCACCCGTCCAATCACTGTCCTGATGGGTTTGACGGCGATGCTTGTGGTTGGTTTTATTGCCTTTACACAAATTCCGATCGAACTCCTTCCCGCAGGATTTACACCGAAATTTCTCGGTATCTGGACCCCTTATCCCAATGCCAATCCACAGGAAGTGGAGGAGCAGATCGCCAAACCCATCGAAGAGCAGATTCGCACCATCAGTGGTGTGCGGCTCGTGCAAACCAACAGCTTTACCAATGGCTGCTGGACATTCATCGAATTTGCCAAAGGCACGGATATGGACGTCGCCTACGCTCAATTGCGCGACCGCATCGATCGCGTTAAAGCCGAGCTGCCAGATGATGTTGAGCGTTTGTATATTCGCAAATGGTCTAACGATGATGAACCGATTCTCTGGGTTTCATTCGCCCAGCAGGAAGCGGTTGAGGACGTTTACGCACTCGCTGAATCGCAAATTAAAAAACCGTTGGAACGCATCGACGGTGTGGCAAAAGTTGAAATCTGGGGCGCTGAAGAAAAATCCGTTCTCATTCACGTCAATCAAAATAAAGTCAAAGCCTACAAAATTAATTTGTATCAGGTTATCGAGGCTTTGCGCCGCGACAATTTTGCTATTTCCTCCGGGCGCATTGTAGAAGGCGGCCGCGATATTTTCGTGCGCAGCATGGGCAAATTCCTCAGCCTCAACGATATTCGCAATTTGCCGGTGAAGGGCACCAGTATTTTGTTAAAAGATATCGCTGAAGTCAAATATGACGTTCCGGAACGGCGCTGGCGCAACCGCATCGACGGCCAGACTGCTATCGGCATCGGCCTATTTAAAGAAAGTACGGCCAATACCGTGAAACTGTGCAAAATCCTCAATAAGAAATTTGAGGAAGATTTTGCTCAAAATCCGCTCTTGTCCAAATTTAAAATACAGATTCTTTTTAATCAGGGCGACTGGATCGGTGAATCGGTGGATAATCTGAAACGCACGGCGATGTGGGGCGGTATTTTCGCTTTTCTCATTCTCTTCTTTTTTCTCCGTCGGATCCGCATGACCATCATCGTCAATATAGCGATTCCACTTTCCCTGCTGGTGACACTAATTTTTATCTATTTTGTCGGCTGGACCCTCAACCTCATCACCATGATGGGTTTGATGATTTCCATCGGTATGGTGGTGGATAATTCCATTGTCGTGGTGGAAAATATCTATCGCCGGCGAGCAGAGGGTTTGTCCACCCTCGATGCGGCAATCAGCGGCGCCAGTGAGGTCGGTCTGGCGATTACCATGGCAACGCTAACCACGGTTGTGGTTTTTCTGCCTCTCATTTTGATGAATGGTGATGAAGATTTCACCTTTTTTATGTTGCGCATTGGCATGCCGGTGGTCATCGCCCTGGTTTCCTCGCTGGCGGTGGCAATGATTTTTATCCCGCTTGGCGCAACGCGGATTTCCAGCGCCCGTGAAGTCAAAGAAGCGAAGATTCTCGTCTGGACCAACAAGCTGTATCAACGCGCGTTAAACTGGACGATGCACCATCGCATTGAAACTTTTATCATCCTACTGCTCACCATCATGTCGATGCAATTTGCTATGAGCAAGACAAAAGTTAACGACAGTTCCGAAGGCAATATCAATGATATTCGCATCTTTTTTGATATGCCCGGTAATTATCAACTCAAGGATGCCGAGCGGGTATTCAATGCGCTCGAAGATTCGGTCTGGGCAAAAAAAGAAATTTACGGCATACGCACCGTCAACTCCCGCTACCGCGCAACCTGGGGCCAGATGCGCATTTTTCTGCAGCCGCCGCCGAAAAAAGACTGGTATGAAGTCGTCTACGATAATATTATTAAACAATTCGGTGCCCTGCCCGATGGGCTTATGGAGCGCAATGATGTCGTTGTCGACTTGAAAAAACGATTCCCGGAATTTCCCGGTGTAACGATGCGCACAAGCTGGCGCCACTCCGGCGGCGAGGATGCCTCGGTCTCCATCATGCTTTATGGCGATGATACCGCCACGCTAACCGAGCTTTCGAAGGAAGTTGAACGCCGTTTGAGCTCGATTAAAGAAATCGTCAGCGTCGAAACAGACCAGGATAAAGGCAACGATGAAATTCATCTTTATCTCAAACGGGAACAATTAAAAAAATATGGTATTGCACCGAATGTTATTTCGGGAACGGTACAATATGCCTTGCGCGGTTTGCCTTTGCCGAAATATCACACACCGGATAAAGAAGTAGATGTGCAAATCCAGGTGCGTGAGCAAGACCGGCGAAATTTATCACAGCTCAAAAACCTGACATTTTTCACCGCCTCCGGCAAAGAAATCCCGCTCGATGCCATCGCTGATTTTAATATCACCAAAGGGCTGGGAGAGATTCATCGGGAAAACGGCAAAACTTTCCTGCAGGTAAAAGCCAACACCACGAAGGATGACATGAAAGATATCTTCAGTAAAGTCGATCTCGCCATGGCCGGATTTGTCATGCCTTACGGTTATGCCTGGAGCAAAGGGCGCAATTTCCAACGCATGCACGAGGGTGACAATTCCATGTTGATTGCCATGTTGCTGGCAATCACTTTCGTTTTTATCATCATGGGCATTTTATTCGAATCCTTTGTCTTGCCATTGTCCGTCATTTTTTCCATGCCTTTTGCCCTGGTCGGGGCCTATTGGATGCTGTACATCACGCAAACGCCCATCGATTTTATGAGCCGCATCGGATTTGTCATTCTGGTGGGCATCGTGGTGAACAACGCCATCGTGCTGATCGATCTTATCAACCGGTTGAGAAATGAAGGCTACAATCGCATTCACGCAATAATCGAGGCCGGCCGGTTGCGTTATCGTCCGATTTTGATGACCGCATTTACGACCATCGGCGGGCTCATTCCCATGGCTGTCGGCAATACGGCGATGATCGGCATCCCCTATGCGCCGATGGGCCGCACGATCATCGGCGGCTTGCTACTTTCAACGCTGGTTTCACTCATCGCCGTGCCCTGGGCCTATACGGTTTTCGATGACATGCGCGGCTATTTCCGCCGCCTGACGACAATGTATTTACATCAATCGGAAAAAGTTCCGGAGAAATCGGGAGCCTGATTTTGAAAAAAGAACCCCGCCGGGCGCAGGTACAGCCCAGGATACTGCATTTCCGGCGGAAGACCGGCAGCATGCAAGATATTTATTTCCCCGGTGAAAGCAAGCACTTAAAACAGTTCATTTTAAAATACTTGCGGAAATGAGATAAACTGACTATTATAATTACAGCAAATAGTTTGCTGTGAGCCAGATGATCAGGCTGGAAAAAACGATTTCTGCTGGATGAACCATGAATATACGTGCAAGACGCTTGCAAAAGCTGGTGGGTCTTTTCGTATTCGCCATCGTACTTTTTAACTACCCCGTTTTAACAATCTTCAACCGTGCTATCTTCGTCGCAGGTATTCCACTCCTATTTTGCTACTTGTTTGCCGCCTGGTTTTTAATCGTTGTTTTGCTCCTCATTGTCATCGAGCGGCGCAGCCTTTTGCACATGCCCAGGAATATAGAAAAATCGGAAAATTAGATGCTGCCGAACTGGTTTATTTTTATCATATCTCTGCTGTATTTGGGTTTGCTCTTCGCAATCGCCTATTATGCCGATATGCGAGCAGACCAGGGTAGAAGCATCATTAACAACCCCTATATTTATGCCTTTTCCCTCGCAGTCTATTGCACCGCCTGGACTTTTTACGGCAGCGTCGGCCGCGCGGCGAGCACGGGACTCGGTTTTTTACCGGTTTATATCGGCCCGACGATCATCGCACCGCTATGGCTCCTGGTTTTGCGTAAAATCGTCCGTATTTGCAAGCAACAACATATCACTTCGATCGCTGATTTCATTTCCTCGCGCTATGGCAAAAGCCCGTTCCTGGGCGGCATTGTTGCGATAATTGCCGTCGTCGGCATTATCCCCTATATTTCCCTGCAACTGAAAGCGATCTCCAACAGTTACGGCATTCTTACCTCCTTTCTCGGAAGTGCTGATCCCAGCGGACAATCACTCAACAGTTTTTTTGGCGATACGGCCTTTTATATCGCTATCTTACTGGCAGCTTTCGCCATTTTGTTCGGAACACGCCATCTCGATGCCAGCGAACGGCACGAAGGGTTGGTGGCGGCAATTGCCTTCGAATCGATCATCAAACTGCTGGCTTTTCTGTTCGTGGGCATTTTTGTGACTTATTTTCTCTATGATGGGTTTGGTGATATTTTTACTCAGGCCCGACGCCTGCCGGAGTTTGCCCGCTTTCTCACCATCAGCCGGGACTCCGGTGTCGATTGGGACCAGTGGGTATGGATTACTCTGCTTTCACTGCTCGCGGTGAT
Organism: bacterium; assembly: GCA_024275575.1. Lineage (GTDB taxonomy): Bacteria > Zhuqueibacterota > Zhuqueibacteria > Zhuqueibacterales > Geothermadaptataceae > Bioreactorimicrobium. The sequence continues at coordinate 8,511 of JAJRYV010000005.1, read as the reverse complement.
GTTTTTACCACGACAATTTCACGTTTCCGTGGTTGAAAATGTCAACGAAAAACACATTCAGAAAGCAATTTGGCTTTTTCCGCTTTATTTATTTTTAATCAATGTCTTCGTACTGCCGATCGCGGTCGCCGGGCTGTTGCATTTCCCCGGGAATACAGTCGATGCAGACACTTTCGTGCTCGCTTTGCCGCTGGCTGAAGGACACCAGTGGATTGCGCTTTTCGTATTCATCGGCGGCCTTTCCGCCGCCACCAGCATGGTGATCGTTGCAACGATCGCGCTGAGTATCATGGTGAGCAACAACCTCGTTATGCCGATTCTCCTTCGTGTTCGTGCATTGCAAATATCCAGGAGTAAAGATTTAACCCGTCCGCTGCTGATGATTCGCCGCGGCAGTATCATCGTTCTCGTGCTCTGGGCTTATGTTTATTTTCATGTTGTGGCGGAATACTATACCCTTGTTTCTATCGGCCTGATTTCGTTTACCGCGGCTGCCCAGTTCGCTCCGGCGATCATCGGTGGAATTTTCTGGCGCGGCGGTACACGCAACGGCGCCCTGGCCGGCCTTATCGCCGGATCGCTGGTCTGGGCTTTCACCCTGCCGATGCCCTTTGCTGCACAAGCCGGTTTGCTGCCCGGTTCCATCGTCACCGAAGGCCTGTTCGGTATTTCATTATTGCGTCCTTACAGTTTTCTCGGTCTTGAAGGGCTCGATCCCATTTCAAACAGTGTTTTCTGGAGCCTGCTTTTTAACACCGGCCTGTATGTCGTGGTTTCATTTGCCAGCCGGGCTTCAATATTAGAGCATAGCCAGGCGGTCATGTTCATCGAATCGCCGTGGTATACGGCCAGGGAAGGGCGTTATCAGTTTTGGCGAGGCACCTCATCAATCGAGGTTTTACAATCGTTGCTTACACGTTTTATTGGAGAAGAAAACACAAAAAAAGCATTTTATGAGTATGCGCGTATCCATGAGACCGACTGGCAGCAACAGCAGCAGGTGGATCAGGAATTCATTTCTTATGCGGAACAGCTGCTCACCGGCGCCATCGGTGCGGCATCAGCGCGGGCGATGATCTCGAGTGTGGTTAAAGAAGAGCCGATTTCAGTTGAGGAAATGATGGGTATTCTCAACGAAACCCAACAGGCGATCTCGCAGAAAAAAACCCTTGAAAAGAAATCCCGTGAGCTGGAGCAGGCAACGACGGAATTAAAACAGGCGAATGCACGCCTGCTGGAGCTCGACCGCCTGAAAGACGACTTTGTGGCGACGGTAACCCACGAATTGCGCACGCCGTTAACCTCCGTGCGCGCATTCGCAGAAATCCTGTTCGATAATCCCGATCTCAATACAGATCAAAAAAATAATTTTCTCAATATCATTATAAAAGAAAGTGAGCGGCTAACGCGGCTGATCAATCAGGTTCTCGATCTGCAAAAAGTCGAATCGAAAACCATGGAATGGGAGCTCACCGATATCGATTTTAGCGAGATCGTTGTCGAATCGTTCGAAGCCTGCAGCCAGTTGGCCAACGAAAAAAACGTCACCTGTGAAACGGCGTTTCCTGCCCGTATCCCACGTATCCCCGGCGATCGCGATCGCCTGATGCAGGTGATGCTCAATTTGATTTCCAACAGCATCAAATTCGCTAAAGACGATTCCGGCAAAGTCTCTGTAAAAATCGCGGTGAAAAAGAATCATTTGCGCGTCGATGTGGTCGATAACGGCATCGGAATCGGCAAAAAAGATCAGCAAATTGTCTTTGAAAAATTCCGACAAATCAACACCCCTGATGTGGGAAAACCGGCGGGCAGCGGCCTTGGCTTGACCATTGCCCAACGCATTATAGAATATCACCAGGGCTCACTGTGGGTAAAGAGTACACCCAATAAAGGATCAACATTTTCCTTTACGCTGCCCTTTGAACGACAAAAAGAAAACGCATTGCCAACGTAACCCAGATATTTGGTTATTGAAAATAACTCAGAAGCCAGGGAGAAATTATGTCCAAGAAAATTCTCATCGTCGATGATGAACCGAGCATTGTCATCTCGCTCGAATTCCTCATGGAACAAAAGGGCTATCAATTGGAAGTCGCCCGCACCGGTGATGAAGCAATGCAGGCGATTCATGATTTCAAACCCGATCTCGTTTTGCTCGATGTCATGCTGCCCCATAAAAACGGTTTTGAAATCTGCCAATATATGCGTTCAAAACCCGAACTGGCGGATATAAAAATCATTTTACTCACTGCAAAAGGGCGCAAACAGGATATCGAAAAAGGGCTGGCAATCGGCGCTGATGAGTATATGACTAAACCATTTTCTACCAAACAACTCGTACAAACTGTTGAAAATATGCTGAAAAAATGAAAACAGCAAAACGACTCTTCCTGCATCTGCGTGTAATCCTTCCTGCTGCTTCTGTCTTTATTGTCGCTGCTGCGGTAATTATACTGTTCTATTTCGATCTCTCCCCGGCTGAAAAAGTTGTCTTATTTTCCGCCGCCCACCGCAATCTGGCCGTGCTCATCTTAGGCATGTTGCTCATTCTGGGAATTCTCATCGCGCTGGCACGCTATTTTGTCGCCAATTATTTTGTACCCATCCATGAAATTTCTGAAGAAATGCAATTGATTGCCACGGGAAATGTGCAGCACCGGCTGAAAGGACGCGGTGCCCCCGCAATTATCAAACTGATCGAAACGCTCAATCAATCGGCTGAGGCGTTTCATCAATTGCAAACCAGCGTTGCCGAAAAAATTGTCCGGGGCAATAAACAGTATGAACGGGAAAAAACGATTCTCGCCTCGCTTATCAGCCAACTGGAATCGGGGGTGATCGTCTGCAATCTCGAGGGGTTGGTCTTGCTTTACAACAAACAGGCGCGCACCTTCATGGCCGACAATCCCGGCGGTGAACTGGGCCTGGGCCGCTCAATTCTCGGCATTTTTGATAAAAATATCATTTCGCATACTATCCTGACAATCAAAGCGAAAGTCGAAAAAAAGAGCCGAAATACCAGTTCGGTTTTCATTTTTGTGGTCGGCAATACGAGAACATTACGCATTCGTGCGGTGCCGGTTTTTGCCAGCGGAAGGGAATTGCAGGGTTACATTTTGCTCATTCGCGATATTTCAGAACAGGTGAGCGCGCACAGCCGGCAGATTCAGCTCATCATCAATTTAAGTGAAGGGCTGCGCGGCCTGGCGGCCAATATCCGCTCGGCGATTGAAACGATTACGCAATTCCCGAATATGAAAACAAGCAAGCGCATGGAATTACAAAGTCATCTGTTAAAAGACGCTATGCAGCTCAGTGATAAAATTGAAAAAAATACCGGTAATGAACTTTTAAAATTAAAATCCCAGTGGACTCTCGATGATATTCAGCTCGCTGACATTATGCAACTGGTACAGCGTATGGCTTTTGAAAAATTGGGCATTTCCATTGAATTTTCTACGGTACCGCCCGGTGTCTGGATTGCCGCCGATCTCTATTCGTTGGCGACCGCGATCGTTTTTTTGCTGGCAAAACTTAAAAACCTGAAGGAATTCCGGCAGGTTCATCTCGATTTTGCCGGCAAAGATGGCTTTGTAAAAGTAGAGCTGAACTGGCCCGAAATCGATGTTGACAGTAAATCTCTTGAGGCGTGGAATTCAGAAATGCTGCTGTTAGACGGCAACGGGCTCAATCGAACTCTTGATGAAGTTATCAGCGAACACAATGCGGCTTTCTGGCTGCAGCGTAACGGAAAACAGACTGAAAAAGGGCTGCATATTCTCCTGCCGGTAATCGATGAACCGAAATTTACGCCCGGTCTCGGCCCGGTTGATATCCATAACGCGCCATCGCCATTTTACGATTTTGACCTGTTCAATCAAGCCGGTCAGTCGGTGGAAACCGATGATCGGCCGCTTACGGCGTTGACTTACACTGTTTTCGATACGGAAACGACAGGGCTCGACCCCTCAGGCGGCGACGAATTGATTTCCATCGGTGCGGTGCGCATCGTCAACGGCCGTTTGCTGGTTAATGAGGTTTTCGATCAGCTCATCGATCCGCAGCGCAAAGTGACCGAAGCTTCGATTCAGGTGCATGGAATCACACAGGAAATGCTCGCCGGGCAACCAGTCGCAGCTGAGGTATTGCCGCGGTTTTTGAAATTTGCCAAAGATACAATCCTGGTGGCGCACAACGCCGCTTTTGATATGAAGTTCCTGCAAATGCAGGAAGAAAAAAGCAAAATTTGTTTCGATAACCCCATCCTGGATACGTTGCTGCTTTCATCGATTGTGCACAGCAACCAGCAACAGCATAATCTCGATGCGTTGTGCCATCGTTTCGGTATTGAAAATATCGGCCGTCACAGCGCTCTCGGCGACGCCATGGCGACAGCAGAGATATTTCTCAAGCTCATCCCCTTTCTCGAAAAAAACGGCATCAGAACCTTGAAACAGGCGCGGGAAGCTTCGGAGAAAAACTACTACAGCGCATTGAAATATTAGGCACTCCCCTTTCAAGACGGATTTTCTGTCGGTCACCCTTCAAATTCCGGTAAAATGGATACTCGATTTCTGCTGTAATTCTTCTGTCAACACAAAAATTTCCTTCAGCAATTTCTGTTCGATCTTGTTGAGTTTTTTGGGTTTGATGTAATTATCCGGCTTGCTCCCCTCATCGACGATTGCTGCGGTATGCCGCGACAATCGCATACGCATGAGATAGTTATACGCCTGCACGATTTCCTCACTCTGTTCTTTGCTAATGATGGAAAGATCGGCCAATTTCTCCAGCCGTTCGACGGTGTTCGTAGCGCTGGTTTTGTTTTCCAAAGCATAAATGCGTGCAAAATCGACAAGGGGTGTCATGGCTTTTTTTAAATCAAAAGCGTTGCGATGATCACCGTGCGGCTCGACGACAAAGTTGCGAAAAAAACCGATCGGCGGACGCATTTTCATACAATTTTGTGCGAGATGATAAAAAAACAGACCGGCTTCGCGTTGCTGTAATAAATCTTCCAGGTATCTTCTTAGTTGATCCGCAAGTATCAGACTGCCATAAGCGCCCCGGAAATCGAAGAAAATCGTCGAATGCATAACCGCTTTCGGCTGCGGTGTGAGTACCCATTTTTTAAAATATTGCTTCCACACAGCCAGGGGCTGGCACCATTTGGGATTTTGTGCCATAATTTCGCCGCTACAGAACTGATAACCGCAGGTGTCTAACCGGGCGCAGATCTTTTGCGCCAGCTTGAGAAAATAGGTTTGCACACTTTTCAGATTTTTTGCCGGCACATCAGCAAAAATGATCGCGTTGTCCTGATCGGTTTTGAGGGTTTGTTCCCGGCGGCCTTCGCTACCCAAAATGAGAAAAGCAAAATCGACGGGCGGAGGCGCCATTTCTTTTAATGCCTGCGTGAGAAGCTTTTCGAGAATATTGTCGGAAACCGAAGTGATCAGACGATTGATATTTTGCGTGCGCGCGCCGTTGTTAAGCAAATCTTTGACGATAAACGGCAGACGTTTCTGATGCGCACTTATTTCTCCGATCGAATTTGCCTGGCGCACTTCGTGGATCAATGAAACTGGTGAATGTCCCTGTGACAGCAGCAAGAGCTCATTACTGGTCACACCGATGACTTTTTTAAACTCATCGATAACGGCAAGATGTTTGACATGACGTTGAATCATCATCAGAATAGCCTCAAAAACCAGCGCTTTCCGGGGAATTGTGATGAGCGGATTCGACATGACGCCGGCGACCGGCAAAGTGACGTCATATGCCCCTGCAACTACTTTCTGACGAAAATCCCGGTCTGTGACGATGCCGATTACTGTCCCGGCATCATCGCAGATAAAAATTGAACTACGTTTGCGCGTGTTCATTTTTTCGGCGGCGCCCTGAATGCTGTCGTGCGTATAACACCAGGCATAGTCTCTGTCACAAATAACGCTGACCTGTTGATTATAAACGGAAATGCCTGTTTCCTGCCCATGTGAGGCCAGTTTGGAGACAGCTTCCCAATAGGATTTATTTCGCATGCGTTTGCCGAAAGCCTGGGTAAAAAAATCGGAAAACGTTTCGTTGGTACTTGCTGTTTTGATAAATTCTTTTTTGCCGATGATGAAAAAAGTCGTTTTTTCGATGGTACGTACCGTGCGTACTGCAAAACTGTTATTGCATAAAATAGAAATACCGCCAAAGGTGTCGCCTTCGCCAAGCACGTCCTGCAAATGTTTGCCATCATCGTTTTCGTAATAAACTTCCAGTGCCCCTTTTGCAATGACGTACAGATTTTTTATCTCCGATTCACTTTGAGTAAACAGCAGCTTGCCGGCGGGTTCCTCTTGCAGCGCAACCGAACGCAACAAATCATTCAGTTGTCCCTGTGTGAGAAAACTGAACGGTGCCAGGCTGCTCATTAAATTTTTAGCATTGGACTTCAGCATAATTTTATCCAAATTATTTAATTCCACAAATATTGACAAGAGACAAAGTGCATTTAGTTCCTTGCTGATTTAACAGACCACCCGAAGGTAAAACAATCTATTTCTTTAAAAAACAAATTGCAAGTATTGCAGCATGAAATTGTGTGAATTAAAAGAAGGGGGAGAAGGTCATTTGATATTATCGGGGGACAGTGTGATTTTTGTGAGATGAGAAGCCTTCGGCTGTAAACTGAACAGTAAGCACCGTTTACACACCTCTGGAACTGGTGGAAACGGCGCTGAACTGGTGAAAAACTTCGTATAATTTATTGTCTCATTTACTGAAATTGATAATTTTTTTATACCAGAGCACCCAGAGCAGTAGAATAAAATACAGTCCGATACCGACGGAAATCAAATAGTACCCCAGCAAGAAAGGTTCGAGGATAAAGCGGATTGCCAGCGTGATGGCGATGTAACAAACGGTAAAGATGATTGATTGTGTTCTGTTCAGGCGAAGTTTCATTTTTTTTGACCTCGATGCAATATTTATTTTTTACGGATGTGACTAAATAAAAATACAGCAGGGGTCATATCTTTACAAGGAAAATCTCATTCAGCGTTCAAAATATCTCACTATTATGCATATGATTCGCAATCAGGGTCATCGACACCCTGCTGTAATTTTTATATATTTTTAAAGCGGTACCGCGATTATTATTTATTGAGCACTTCGGCAATTTCACTGAGAATAGCTGGATCATCGATCGTCGACGGTGTGGTATATTGCTGCTTGTCGGCAATTTTGCGCATCACCTTGCGTAAAATTTTTCCCGAGCGTGTTTTCGGCAAACGCTCAACGATCCGAATTTTACGCAGGTAGGCAAAGGCGCCGATTTTTTCCTTCACAATCGCAACCAGCTCTTCGATTATATCCTCATCTTCAGCTTCGACTCCATCTTTGAGCACGACCAGGCCCACCGGCACCTGCCCGCGTAATTCATCATTCACGCCGATAACGGCGCATTCTGCCACTGCTGAATGCAGTGTCAGCAATTCCTCCATTTCACCCGTTGAGAGCCGGTGTCCGGCAACGTTGATGACGTCGTCGGTTCGGCCCATGATAAAAATATAACCATCTTCATCGCGGTAACCACCATCACCGGAGGTATAATATCCGGGAAAGCGTTCGAGGTATGATTTTTCAAAACGGTCGTCATCTTTATATAAACTTGGCAAACAGCCCGGCGGCAGCGGCAGCTTGATGACGATCTGCCCTTCTTCATTGGCGCCGACTTCGTTTCCAGCCGGATCGAGCACACGCACGTCGTAGCCGCAAACCGGGACCGAAGCTGACCCGGCTTTCACCGGCAGCTCTTCCAGACCCATCATGTTAGCGACGATCGGCCAGCCGGTTTCCGTTTGCCACCAGTGATCGATCACCGGGATTTTCAACAGATTCTGCAGCCAGTTGAGTGTTGGCGGATCAGTGCGTTCACCGGCTAAAAAGAGGCAGCGCAAGCTCGAAATATCATAATCGTCTTTTAGTTTTCCCTCCGGGTCTTCCTTGCGGATGGCGCGAAAAGCGGTTGGTGCGGTGAAAAATGTTTTGACTTTATGTTCCGCGATCACATGCCAGAATTTGCCTGCATCTGGCGTTTTTACCGGTTTGCCTTCAAAAAGAATGGTTGTGCAGCCGGTGAGCAAGGGTGCATAAACGATGTACGAATGCCCGACAACCCAGCCCACATCTGAAGCAGCCCAATAAACATCACCGGGTTGTGTGTTGTAAATCGCATCCATGCTGTATTTTAAAGACACGGCATGGCCGCCATTATCGCGCACGATGCCTTTGGGTAAACCGGTTGTGCCGGAAGTATATAAAATATACAGGGGGTCGATGGCATCGACCGGGACATAATCTGCAGGGGAGGCTTTTTGCAGCGCTTCCTGCCAATCGTGGTCGCGGCTGCCCATCTCTTCGACATGGTGTTGCGGCCGGTTTAAAATAACACAATGTTCGGGTTTGTGTTTGGCCAACCGGATCGCCTCATCAAGCAGGGGTTTATAGGGGATAACG
>JAJRYV010000031.1 GCA_024275575.1 bacterium | reverse complement strand
TCGCAGGATCCCACGCGGGCGCCCGCCGCCTGGCAATGATTTATTCCTTCGCCTGGCTACGAGATGTGCTCACCCGCATCGCCGATCATCCCTTCAAAAAAACTCGATGAGCTCTTGCCGAATGTTTGGCAGACACTGCCCAGTTCCAACAAGCTATAATGCGGTGAAAAACAAGGTGTGCTCGGCCGAATGCTTACAATGCTGTCACGAACGCATATTGGGCGAAATCACCGGAAATTGCTCTCAGTGTTTTGCAGAAGGTCAACGCAATCTGCATGCTTTCCATCAGTGCTGACACATATCACCAGTTACACATTCCATTTCATCGTGTTGCAAATGCAATATGGGCTTGTCAACAGGTACACAGACCATATACAGTTGCTGTTTGTACGGAAAACAGGGAGGATATGAATTATAAAAATTTGTTCGTTGGGCTGCAAAAAATAACCCATCCGGAAACCATTCTCACCACGATCACTTTTCCTGTTGGAGCCGCATTGAAAAAGATTGACTCCTCGAATTTTGAATGCGCTGAGTTGTCGGCCGTGAACGCCTGTTTAAGTGGTGCTACTCCCATCATTTTTCCTGATGGCCGTGTGATGGCCTGTATCGGACCGGTAATCGAGCTGAATAATAATCACCCACTCCTTTTGGGGAATTTAAACTCCGAATCATTTGAGGAAATTATTGAGTCTGCAGGAAGATGAAATGGTGCAGCATCTCGACATAGATAAAAAGACAGCGAGTGAGGACACTTTGATAATCAATAGAAAGAATAAACAGGCTATCAATCGATAAAATATATTGATTTGCAACTTCTTAATATTATTTTATTAATACCCATCCGGGGAGATGTACACAGAATGGAAAGCAATCTTGAATATTATTACTTCTAATTTCTGATTTTAATTTTTTATTGCAATCATGCTTTTTGTCATTCATATTATCAATAGCTTTATCGTTTGGCCAATCGTCAATCCGTAGATACACAGAAAATCATAACAGGTTTCGGGAGGCAATTTAGCCGCGATATTTTTGTTTAATAATCTGGTTTTACCAAATTTGCGATTCTGTTTTATACCAATGCATGGAAAAGGAGGTGATCCGGATGAGGGGCAGAGTGACTGCAAGTCGGCTTAATGTTCGTTTATTACCCAGTTTGAGCGCCAAAAAAATCGGGATTTTACCACGTGATACCGTCGTTTCTGTTTTAACCCAATATGATGACTGGCTTGAAATACGCCATAACGCGATGAGCGCCTACGTTTCGGGCGAATTTGTCCAACTTATCGAAGGTGACATCAGCATGAGAGCAAAAGTCACTGTTCCGCGTTTGAATGTACGAGCTGAACCACGGCTGAATGCCGTCACGCTGGGCACGCTTATGTGGGATGCACAAGTTGATATTCTCGATGAAACAGGTGAGTGGCTGGAGATCGCCTTTAACGAGCGTTCGGCATTTATTCAGCAGAATTATGTGCAGATATTCGAAAGCCGTCAGGATGATTTTGCCGAGGTGGCGGATCGGTTGAATGTTCGGGCGGGGCCGGGTACTGTTTTTACAGTGTTGGGTATTCTCGAACGCGGCGAAAAAATTAAAATTGTTTCCCGCATCGGCATCTGGTGCGAGATCAGTTTCAACGGTGCCAAAGCATATGTACTCAGCGACTTTCTCACGCACAGAGCTGCCGGCGAATCACGAAGCGCCCTGGTCGTCAGCCCGGCGGATACGCAGGAGAATATCGTTGCACAAAGCGAACTGGCGCCGCAAGAAAAATTACCGTTAACCGGTGATATAATCTCTAAAAAGGCTGCCCAAACCTGGAACAAGTTCGGCGGAATACTGGAAACGCTGTCCGGTGCTTACAATATCGATCCCGGTGTTGCTGTGGCGGTATTTTGTGTTGAGAGCTCCGGCAAAGGGTTTGAGCCGAAAAATGATAACCGCTTGATTATTCGTTTTGAAAATCATCTTTTCTGGAAATATTGGGGGAAAAAAAATCCCCAGAAATTTCATCAGCATTTTAAATACGGCCTGCGTGAAAACAATCGCATGAAAGTTTGGAAAGGTCATTTCTGGCGACCGGAATCAGTAGATAACTGGCAAGAATTTCACGGAAATCAGACGAAAGAATGGGATGTGCTCACTTTTGCACGCCGGTTTGCAGACACTGAGGCTTTGTATTGTATCAGCATGGGAGCTCCGCAGATCATGGGCTTTAATTACCAGATAGTCGGCTATGATTCAGTGGAGGAGATGTTCGAAAAATTCAACCTTGATATTCGCTATCACATCGAAGGTTTTTTCGATTTTCTCGACAAGCGTATGATCAAAGCGCTGCAAAGACGCGATTTTACCGAATTCGCCGGCTACTATAACGGCTCTGGCCAGAAACAGACTTATGGCAACCGGATTCAAAATTATTTTGACGCATACCAGGAACTTATAAGCTAATAATAAATCAGGAGGTTATTATGGGAATGATGAGCTTCATATCAGATATTTTTAAGCCGGCGGCAAAGCTCATAGACGACATCCATACAAGCGATGAAGAAAAACTGCAATTGAAAGCCAGATTTCAGGAAATTGAGAATCAACTACAACTGAAGATTCTCGATTATGAAACGAAACTGATGGAGGCGCAGAAAGATGTGATCACAGCCGAAGCAACCGGGCAGAGTTGGATGCAGCGCAACTGGCGGCCGATCACGATGCTGACATTCCTCGTGCTCGTCGTCTGTGATAGCTTCGGCATACTGCGTTTTCGTCTCGCTGATGAAGCCTGGACACTGTTGCAGATCGGTCTCGGCGGTTATGTCGTTGGGCGTTCAGCAGAGAAAATCGTGCCCCAATTTATGAAAAGAAGAGATGAAAGAGCCAGGGGGTAATCTCAGGTTTCCCATGGTGGTTTCATCCTTTTTTTCAATAAATTCAAACAGGAAGTAAACCAAAAAGAGGATTCCTATTATGTCTGCCAAACAAATTAAGTATGCAGATGCCAGGCCGAGAATGCGGCAGGGTGATGTCATTGCTTTTGGGGGTAAAGGGCATTTTTCTTAAATTATCAAATTCGCCACGCGCTCCGAAGTCTCCCACGTCGGGGTGATCCTGCAGACAAAGGTCGTTTCCGATGATGGCGGAAAGTTTTTCAACCAGATTATCGAATCGACTTCACTTAATGGTTTTAATGGCGTCAGTATCTCGCGCTTCAGCGACCGGATCAACACTTACGATGGTGAGATGTGGTGGTTGCCGCTGAACGATGAAATTCGTGAAACCAGATTTAACCAGCAGCGATTTTATGATTTTTTATTTAATCAGGCACGCGAGCGCAAAGAATACGATATGCCACAGGCAATTAAATCTTCCCTCGATGCACTCGATAAATTGCCGTTTGGTTTGCATGGTCCAACCTATAACTCTGAAGATTTCAGCAAGTTTTTCTGTTCGGAACTGGTTGCAGCCGGTTTTGAGCAAGCGGGAACCGTGGGTAAGGTCAACGCCTCGGAAGTGACGCCTATCGATCTCTGCCGCTGGAAAATCTACGGCGATACTTATTACCATTTGAAAGGTGATTCGACGAAACGCATCTCGCGTTTTAATTCCATGTCACCATCGAAGTGGGATGTTTGAATGGAGGTTGCAAGTTACCGGTAGGGGTATTTGGGTTGGTCTTCAAACTTTCTATTTTCAACACAAAATCCAGAACCTGAATTCACAGTGCTTTGAAGCCGCCCCTCTCGACAATTTCGATGTGCACACCATCAATCTCGGCCGGGATTTTACTGATCAATGATTCATTGCATTTATCGACGCTGATGATAATGCCGTTTTCGCCCTTTTTCAACACACCGATGCCGACTGCCTGGACCTCTTTGACGGTCATCCACTGGTGTTCATGGCGACTTTTTATCAGCCTGATTTTTTCGAGATTCGGGTTCTCCATTGTCAATCCAACACGAATTATAATTATTTGATGTCAGCCGCCTGCAAAAACACAAAGGCGGCTTTTGTTTTATGTAATTAAACTGATATCGAGTGCAGTGAAAACATTTTGAATGCGGTTGAGAATGGTATTGCTGCTGCTGCCCGCAAAAAGCAAACCGACGATTTCATTCTGATCGTTGACAACTGCTGAACCGCTGTCACCACCGGCGCTCATGCCGCCGCCGGTCATCAATTGGTCGACAAAAGTCGCAACTTTATTTGAACCGTAACTCACATTCACGGTCACATCAATTTGTTCGATTGTGCCTGTGGTGAATTCTGTTGTGCGGCCAAATTTCTTCACTGAAGCGCCGAGCTCTCCTGTGGCGATGCCGGCAACCGCGCCCACTTGCAGTATTTCATTTTTGACCCAATCTTTATCCAATGGTCTGGCAAGGGCACAATCGACTTTATTATCGCCTGCCTGAACGTTGTTTCTTTTCTCGCTGACAAGCCGCGTTTTACTGCCGAGAATTGAAGCTATTGCGTTGAGAAAACCGGCAGTCCCGTTGGCGATTTTACAATCATTGCCGCCTCCGCCGCCCCCACCGTCAGTGATAAAGTTGATTTTAATAAAAACAGTCAGCTCTGCGAAGCGGTCTTCCGGGAAACGGCCGCCATCTGCTGGCCCGGGCTGCAAGATGCTGTCGCCGGGATTGGCGTCATTGCTGTTGGCCAAAACATGATTGTTTGACAAAACATAATCTACGCCATTTTTGTGCACGTAGCAACCTAAAGTTCCGGCAGTGATATTAACATGCCCAATGCTCACACCGCCGGGAGCAGGACGAAATTTTCTCTTTGGGTCCTGCAAGATATGAATTACCCCCGTTGGATGTACATCGGTCGGGACATTTTGAATAGTTGAAGGAATCAATTCTCGTGGCGTAAGAAATTTTTTCGCCTTTTTAGAACTCACAGAACAAATCAGCGCCAACTGATCAGTCGCTTGGCCATTCACTTTTTTAAAACCGACTCCGGTTGCGACGACATTTTCTTTACCGATAAGTTCTTTGTTTGCTTTTTTGAGAAGATTGCGTACGTCTTCCATGGGAACAGGCATAAATCCTCCTTTTGCATTGTTCAAATATTTTGGCGCATAAATTTTGTGCGATAACTGAGGTAAATCCGGAACGGTTGATGATGAGAGAGAAGGGCGCAATCGGACAGGATCAGGACGCCGTGGAAATTATCACTGACGGTGAAAACAGATTGGACCTGATGGTGTTATCGTTGTGAAAGACGGGTGAACTCCAGCATGGCCGCGTGCGTAACCGAATTTCTTACAATATAAGTCATCTGCAGATAAAGATGCAACGATGTTTTAATAAACAGGGGGTAAATTACTTGCTTTTCACACCGTCATCCAATATTTTAACGGATAAAAAAATACGATAACTAAATGAAATTAAAGTAAAGACCATTTATTTGGTTTTTCGGGGTTATCAAATATTTTGTACGATTTGAAAAGTGGGTACTGTTCGATTGTCATCTTGCTCAAGCTGCATTGAGTTCGGCGGACTTTACAATAACTGGGAAGAAGGTGCGGAAAAAGCCGGGATTCGTGGCTGCGGAAAACTGCAGTAAAAATCGAGGTGTCTCATGTTTTATCACATTTTAAAAGTTTTTATCAAAGTCACACTATCATTTTATCTCAAACGAATCAATGTACGTCATGCGGAGAATATCCCGGTTGAAGGCCCGGTTATTTTTGCCATCAATCACCCGAATAATCTGCTGGATACGCTCATCGTCGCCGGCAAATTTAAGCCGCGTATCTATTTTCTCGGCACTGGCGCATTATTCCGCAACCGCCTCGCTTCCTTGTTTTTAACCAGCGCCGGCATTATCCCTGTCTACCGGCAGGAAGACAGCAGCGAATACAAAGGCAAAAACAGGGAAACTTTTCGGGCATGCTACGAAACTTTGGAACAGCGCCGTATGCTCGGCATTTATCCCGAAGGCACAACCCATGCCGACTGGCAGGTGAAGAAAATAAAAACCGGTGCCGCACGGATTTTGTTGGAAACAGAGAAACGCAATGCTTACAAACTGGGCATCAAACTGATTCCGATAGGTTTAAACTTCAGCTCGCGAAAAAAATTTCGCACCTCGGTGATCGTCAGCGTTGGCGAACCGGTGACAGCAGCGCCGTTTTTTGCCGGTTATGAAGCCGGTGATTTCAGCGCCGTAGAAGGCCTGACGAGCAAGCTGCAGAAAGCGATGGAAGCGCAAGTCAAACACCTTTCCAAAGCCTCGTTTCAGGAATTCGTCAGCAAGCTGGATTTTTTCTATCGTGAGGATATTATCAACTCACTGACGGCTGGAAAACAAATTGAGAAAACTGAAATCGATAAATTGCGCCTGTCGAAAAAGCTCATTGAAGGAGTGGAATATTATGCAAAAAAGCAGCCTGAGATTATCAATACCATCTGGGATAAAATGGAAGCTTATCAGCAGAAACTGAAAAAAGTGCACCTGCGCGACCAGCAAATCCGTAGGGACGTCGAAAAAAATATCAAGCCGCTGCGTTACCTGCGCATCGGCTTTATCGGATTTCTCGGGCTGCCCATTTTTCTCTACGGTCTGATCAATAATTACATCGCCAATTTTTTCCCATCCCGTCTGAGCACGTGGATGGCCAATAAGGAGACCGACATTGCCACGATTAGAGTTGTCAGCGGCATTTTATCTTTCGGCTTGTTTTATGCCTTACAGACCTTTGCTGTTTACTCTTTTTGGGGTGTTGTTGTTGCTCTGATTTATCTTGTTTCCCTGCCGTTCAGCGGTTTTTTTGTGCTCAGCTTTCGCAAGTTTTATAAACGCTATAGTGAAAATGTTCGCCTGGGCTTTCTCTTGATCAAACACCGAAATTTCATCGATCGATTGAAAGAACAACGTGCTGCAATCATCGCCGAGCTTGATGCTCTGAGTGAGGAATATCTGTTCCTCGAGCGGAAACAGCCCAAATCAACCGAGATTTTACCTATATGAAAAACCGCCTTTTGCAGATTGAAAATCTGTCTTACCCCCAGCTTGATGCGCTCGACCGCTCGAAAACTCTGTTCATCTTATCAATCAGTCCGCTTGAAGAACATGGCCCCCACATGCCGCTCGGCGTCGATTTGTTTATCGCAAAATACTTGTCCGACCGCTTGCAGGAGCGCATTCTTGAGCAATTTCCGGATTTTACCGTCGTGCTTTTTCCGCCATTGTTTCTTGGCGTCGGGGCTATTCCCTGGCTTGGCTCGTTTAACTGTAAACAACGGGTTGTCCGTTCGGTCATCGAGGATTGGGCGGCTGTTTTGGGCAAAGCCGGCTTTAAATATTTCCTCTTAAGCAATGGTCACGGTGGCCCGCGGCATGTCGTCGCTCTTGAAGAAGCGGCGCGAACAGCTTCGAAGAAATATGATATATGTGTCGTTTCGCTCAGTGGCCGCATCGCTTATGAATTTTTGACCGGAAAATATCTGGCAGAAATCGAAGTGCAATTCGGGCGGCCATTCACCGCACAGGAGAAAAAACTTTTTTCACAGGATTCCCACGCGGGTTGGTGGGAAACCAGTGTTATGTTGCTGCTTTTTCCGCAATTGGTGGATAAAAAATATGCCGAATTACCGGCATTTATCAAACCTTTGCGCAAGCGGTTCTTTTTTAAAAACAGGCAAAACGACCCCGGCTATCGCGGTTTCCCGGCGATGGCTGATAAACAATTTGCCAAAGCGACAGTACATGTTTTGCTGGAAAAATCCATGCTGCTGATCAGCGACATGCTGCAAGGCAAATCGCTGGGCAACCGCCTGCATTCGCCGCTATATAAAATCTGGTTTTTGCGCACGAATTTTTTGCGTTATACGCTTATGCTGGCTCTGATTTTGGCGGTTTTAACACTCTGTTTTATTTATATATAACACGATTTAATAATGTTTTGAATCACGAATCAGACGAAAAAATCTTTCCCGAGTAGGTCCTGTGCCCGTTGAAAAATCTCGCTGCGTCCGAGATCGAGCCAGCGGGCGGTATCTCCGCGATAGGCCATGATTTTCTCCCCTTGGGCAGCTAAATCGAGATAGGTTTTGATGATTGAAAAGGCTCCTGTATCCGTCATTTTCGTAAAAATTTGTGGGGAAAATATATGAATTCCCATAAACGAAAGGCGGCAGGTCTCTGTTATTCCCGGCCGGGCGATGATTTTTTCTCCGCTCTGCAATGATTCCCAACCAGCCAATAAACCGTCGTCATCGAAAAGAATGTAGCGCTGTGTCTCGCGTTGGCGCACTGCGACGGTTGCGAGATTGTTGTTCTGTAGGTGGAACTGCATCATCGCGTTGAGATCGAGATCGGATAAAATATCGACATTATGCAGAAGAAAGGGGGACTCATCATCGAAAAATGCAGCGGCATTTTTCAGTCCTCCTCCGGTGTCTAATAATATTTTTTCCTCAGAAAAATCGATGCGCAGGCCGAAATGATTTTTACCGATGATAAAATCCTTTATCATATCGCCGAAATGATGCAGATTGATAATGATTTCGTCGAAGCCCTGTTTTTTAAGGCGCAATATCACGTGTTCAATCAGCGGAACGCCGGCAACTTCAACGAGCGCTTTGGGTTTCTCCCGGGTCATTTCACCCAATCGCGTGCCCAGCCCGGCAGCGAGAATCATCGCTTTCATAACCGCTTAATGCTCCTTCAATTCCTGCTCGCGGTGGCGCAGCGAGATATCGATATCGTATTTATTTTTCAAGATTTCAGCCAGATTATTGGCGCAATAAACGGAGCGATGCTGTCCGCCGGTGCAACCGAAGGATACCATCAGATCGGTAAAATTCCTTTTCTGATAATTTTCGATGGAACCGGCGATAAGCCGGGCGATATCAGTTAGAAATTGTTCCACAGCTGGTTCCTTTTTGAGAAATTCGATCACCGGTTTGTCGTTGCCGGTCAGGTGTTTGTATTTTTCTTGCCGTCCGGGATTGGGCAGCGACCGGCAGTCGAAAACGAAACCGCCGCCATGCCCGGTTTCATCAACGGGAATACCGCGACGATAGGAAAAGCTTTGGATGCGCAGGCGCAATTTTAATTGCGCGTTTCCGAGAGTGCGTAAAAATGATGAACGCACGAGTCGTGTCCAAGCGTCGGAAAGCGCCGGCAATCGCACCGGTAGGTCAGCGGTCTGCAAAAGCCATTCGAGGTTGCGAATGGCAAAAGGAACGCTTTTGAGAAAATGTTCCTTGCGTTCATAAAATCCGCGGAAACCGTAAGCGCCCAGGGCTTGCATAATGCGGACGAAAACATAACCGTAATAATATTGCATGAATTCGGTTTTTTCAAATTGATGTGTTTGCGCCAGGCTGTCGAGGTACGCTTCGAGCAGATAATCGCGAACATCCTGCGGAATATCCGCTTTAGCGTCGAACAGCAGGGAGGCGACGTCATATTGCAGCGCGCCGCGGCGGCCACCCTGATAATCGATAAAATATGGACGGCCATCAAAAAGCATGATGTTGCGCGATTGAAAGTCGCGAAAGAGAAAAAAATTACGCTCGGCTGTTAGAAGAAAATCGGTGAATTCGTGGAAGTCATTTTCGAGATATTGCTCATCAAAAGGGATTTTTGCCAGTTTAAGGAAATAATATTTGAAATAATTCAAATCCCACATCATCGATTGCTTGTCGAAGCTGGGGCGCGGGTAGCAAACATCGAAGTTCAATTTCCGTCCTGCCGTAATTTGCAGCCGAGGTAAAGTCCTGATAACCTGTTCGTAAACATCGACGAGTTGCTGTGGAAAATCCTTATCTTTACGCATGGAAGTCAGATACTCGAACAGTGTGACATCACCCAGATCCTGTTCGAGATAGATGCCGAGATTTTCATCTTCAGCATAAATTTCCGGTACATCAATACCGTATTCACGGAATTGTTTGGAGAAGGTAAGGAAGGCAAGATTTTCGCGCCTGTCGTCATTTTGCACGCCGATGACAGTGTGGCCGTCACGGCCGGAAAGACGGAAATATTGTCGATCAGAGCCATGCGCATTCATTTGCGATATCTGATTGACGGATAATCCGCTCCATTTTTCATATAAATCGATGAGTTGTTGTTTGACTGGCGTAATCATGAAAATCCATCCGAATTAAGGTCATAATTGGCTTGAATGTAGATAAAAGTGAGGACAGATGCAAGCGTGTTCCCGGACAATTGTTACGCCCGGGAATATAAATCGGCAGGTTGGGAATCGGTCTTAAACAGGATTGTCGCAGTCTAATTCCGAACCGGTTTTTCCGCTGCTAGAATATCTGTTTTATAAATGCGGTAATAGCGGTTCGATAGGACCAGCCGTGCTTTTAAAACCGAGTCGATATCCGGATTTTCAGCGCGTTTTTCCATCGCTTTGTCAAGCGGTGTGTCGCGCCGGCTGACGATGTATTCCGCTCTGAAAAAATAAGTGATATCTTTGAGCACCGTTTCGATCGATTTTGTGATCCTGTTCATATGCCGGCCACGATAGGCCTGGCGGATTTCCCGGCCTTTTTTCATCGCATAAAGTTTCATCGGACGCAAGCGCATGTTGCGATCGAGATCGGTGATGATGATTTTTGCCTCGGCAGCATCTTTGTTGAAATAATCGATCAATTCCTGCACTTCCGGGCGCATGTAACCGATTGGTGAAACAGACCATAAACGTTCCGTTAGTTGTGAATGGGGGCCACGCTCAAAAACGAGAATGGCGAAAATCCAGGCGAAACTGCTGATGGCGATGAGCAACAAACCACGCAGGGCTCTTCCGCGCAGAAATCTATCGTAAATCGAATAAAAACCATAAGCAGCATATGGGATGAGCAGAACCCCGCTCAAAATCGTATAACGGACGAGAATGATTTTGCCACTGAAAAGTTGTGTCGACATGAAAAATAAATTGAGCAGCAGCAAGGCACGGAATTTATGGTTTTTGAGCGTCCGGAAACCACCCCACAAGGCGCCGACAAAAACCGGCGGTGTTACGGTGAGAAAAAGCACACCGGGAATGAATCCCAGAATATAGAAAATACTGAGTTTATTGCGATAAACATAACGCACGACCTCATTGAGCATCTTATGCGATTCCTGCACCGTCTTCCAGGCCGGTAATATATCGCCAGTGCCGATGAAATTACCCAACATCCAGAGGCCGACGGGCACCATTACAGCCGCCCAAAAAATAGCGGTTGCCTGAAAAAGATGACTGCGGTAATCAAAAAAATCTTTAATATCACGGGGTTCATCGAGCCAGAGCAGGGGGAGCAGCGGAATGAATAACATGCCTTCATAGCGGGCAAGGCAGGCAAGACCAAGGCTAAAACCACCGATGAGAAGATGTTTTATATGCGTATCGTTGGCGTAACGGAATAAAAATGCCAAAGCGGTGACCATCAAAAATACAAATGTCGACTCACTACCCGTTACCGCAGAAAATTTGACATGAATGGTATAGAATGAGAGAAAAAATAACGACAGGTAGGCAATCCTGCGATTGAAATATTCCCGGCACATGATAAAAAACGGGTAAAATGTCAAAAGTCCCATAATAAGGCTGATGAGGCGCGGTGTAAAAAGCGGGTCATTCCAGATGAGCAAACCGAGCCCGATAAGGGTAACATGCAAAACGCCGTATTGCTCAACAAGAGTATTGTCGGTCATCAAATAAGGAGCTTCAACCCATTTCATCGCCATGCGGATGCGCGGCATAAAATCGTCGAATGCATCGATACTCAATGCGAAGGCGATCAGCCTGAAAATGATAAAAAATACAAGGGTGACCAGGAGGTATTGTGTCGATTTTCGCATAAATCAGCCTCAGAGTGAAAATGGCTATTGGGAATTAATTTTTTAATTTAAATTAACTAATTTGGATAATGGAAGCCAGTGTGCTAAAACTCACTTGCTTAGAATACCGAACAAGTGAATTAACCGCAGATTTGCCTTGATATTACTTTGGAAATATAGCTGCAGTATGATTCAACGCTTATTCGAACCAGCAATTTGCATTATGCCACAGTTTCGACAGGTTTAGCCGCAACTATGCATCCCAGGTATACGCGCCGGGCTTTAGCCATAAATACAGCTTTCTCGAAATTTTAGCGGAATAATTCGTTGAATTTCACCTGTTTGCAAAAAAAACTGAGATATGAATTGACAACGAGAAAAAAACATCTTATTTTTTTATGTGCAGGATGCCAACCACCAGACTACAGGGATGACTTCTCCTTCATCAAGCTTTGTCCATTGCTGATGAGTCACACTCAAAAATGAGGTGGTCATAATGTCAATTGGAAAAACACTTGTGAATCTTTCTCACCGCAATCGTTGGCTGCTTTTTTCCAGTATCGTCCAGCAAGATCAGAATTATCTCCCTGACAAAACCCATCAACTCAATCTTTTCATCGATCAGAACGAAGCTTTTGAGAACAAATTTTTCAAAAAAGCGGAAAGAATTTCGAAAATGCGCGGTGTCACCTGAGCCTGTTGCGAAATTGATTTCTGTGAACAGGATTGTCCTGCCTTTTTAGTCAGCGGAAAAGTATTGTTTAACGGGTTTTGGGCAATCCTGTTCGAACGATCAGGTCCTGCGTGAAATAAAAACGGTTTTGTTTTCGTTTTGCTAAGAGGGTTTTTTATGGTAAGGTTAAATTTGATCGAACATCTGGCTGGGAAGGCGAACATGCTCTACAAATTGATTCCAACCGTAGTCCTCTATCTCGGACTTTATTTTGCTGTGCATACGATTTATTCTATTTATAGCGCCGGGCTGTCAAATTCGCGGCTGCTGATGATTTTACTCAGTTTTGTGCTCATCGTTCGCGGCTTGTGGTTGCTGCGGTCTCCGGCGAGATAATCATCTCCGGCGCCTACCTCTTTTATCCCGTTTCTTTTTTGTTGATTTTGAAAGCCATGCATAGTACTTTGATGCATGTTCTTTTTATTGAAAGACTTATAACGTGCGGATAAACGCCGCTATGCTTACTTATTCTCACAAGCGGCCGTCCCCGATCACTCTCTTTTTTGCTCAACTCACAAATCGAAGGCAGTAGAATGAGTTCCAATATTGATCAGATATTTGCGTTCCTGATTATTTTAATTATCGTTACCGCGCTGGGCCTGATGTATAAAAGCTGGTTGGAAAAAAAACAGGGGGGAAAAGATACCAGCAGCAAAAGAGAAGAAATTTTAACCAATATGCTGAAAAAAAAAGAAGGTGATTACCAGAAAAGGTTTGGTGATAAACAGCTCGACGAATTGAAATCGTTGCTTGCAAAAGATTTTTCTCTGCTGGTTCGCGGCATTCCTTATCGTATCGACGGGGTAAACGAAGCGATGAAATGGCTGCAAAAAGCGATGGAAGAAGCCAGCGGCCAGAGTATTTTCGACCAGAAAGCCACCTTGATCAATCAGGATGCGGCGATTGTCACATTCAACTGGTTGCGTGGCGGTTCTTCGGGCAAAACAACGCATATCTGGCGCTACGACGATCGAGAGGGCTGGGAACTCCTGCATGAACATACCAGTTACAATCCCTCGGAAAAATAAGCGCTTCATCAGTTTATGAATAAAGATTAGAGGAGGAAAAATGAAATTGCGATATGGCCTGTTGCTGGGAATGACCTGCCTTTTTTTTAGCTGTGCCGGGGCAGTGAAAATCGCTGATATCGAAGCCCAACCTGGGAAATACAATGACAAAAATGTGAAAGTAAAAGGGAAAGTGGTACAAACATTTGCAGTGCCTTTTCTCTCACAGAGCCTGGTGAAAATTGATGACGGCACCGGGCAAATCTGGGTTAAACCTTATGACAAAGTTCCTTTCAAAGGCGAAAAAATCAGCGTTGACGGCACGCTGAAAGTCGGCCTGACCATCGCCAATAAAAATCTGGGCTTCATTGTCATCGAAAAAGAAAAGAAATAACCCTATACAAAAAAAGCAATTAATTGGCGGTTATTGATTATGCCTGACCGTGATCTTTCAATCTCAGTGGTCATTCCGACTTATAACCGTGTGTCGTGGTTGAGAAAATGCCTCGAATCGGTGCAGCGACAATCATTCATTCCTGCGGAAATCATCGTCGTTGATGACGGTTCGGATGATGAAACAGAATCCCTTGTCACGGCAATCCCCGATGTGGCGTATTTCCATCAAAAGAATCAGGGCCCGAGCGCTGCGAGAAATTTTGGGGCACGAAAAGCAAAAGGGCAGTGGCTGGCGTTTTTAGATTCCGATGACTGCTGGTTGCCGAAAAAATTGCAAAAACAGGTCGAATTTCTCCGGGAAAACCCCGGGTTGAACGCTGTTTACACCGATGAAATCTGGATTCGCAATGGTGTGCGGCTCAACCAGAAAAAGAAACATCGCAAATACGGGGGCTCTATTTACCAGCATTGTTTGCCGCTCTGCATCATCAGCCCGTCGTCCATTCTTTTGCAAAAAAAACTCTTTTTCCGCTTGGGTTGTTTTGATGAAAATTTACCGGCCTGCGAAGATTATGACCTGTGGTTACGTTTGGCGCTGCAGGAAAAAATTGGCTTTATCGATTCCCTTTTAATTGTTAAAAATGGTGGTCATACGGATCAGCTCTCGCACCAGTGGGGGTTGGATAAATTCCGCGTCATTGCGTTGGAAAAAATGATGCGAAACCCTGAGCTGAAAGGGGAAAACAGGCGGCAGACCCGGCTGCAAATTATCAGGCGCTGTGAGATTCTGATCGCCGGATTTCAAAAACACGGCCCTGCGGCCGAAGTGGAACGCTATCAGCAAAAACTAGTCGAATGGTCTGCCGATATTGGCTGAGATCAGGATATTGTTACAATCGCATGGAAAGCCAGATCAGGGCTGCTGCAGGTAAAATGATCAAACCACTTTGCTCCAGCTTTGAACGCAGAGGGGAATTTCCCTGCCGGATATATTGCACATGCACGATTTTTTCGATGCCGATATGCATCGCCATCGGTTTGTTCTTTTCCCGGAAAATCAGTATGGAGGCGTAGGGGATTTCACCGAATCGGGTGAGCACTTGCAAGACTCTTTTTTCAATTTGATAACCGTTAACATCAGTGATATTGTTAATCCGTTTAACGGGTAAATTCATTTCCTCGGGTTCATCCAAGATACGGATACGCATGGTTTTCAAATCAAAGCCGAGAAACTCGGCAAAATAATCGGAATCATCGATCATCTTCACATTAATCGTTTCATGAATTGCTGGCAGCACGATCTTTTTACCCACTTCCTTTTTACCATTATTATATCTCTCGAGATAATCCTGATAAGGCAGTTTGCGATAGCCCAGATAGCGCCCCCATTTTACGCTGCCATCCTTAAACCGAATACGTATCTTTGAGCCTTTTGGCAGTGCAATCGTTTCGTTGAGTGATAGGATTTTGCCGTTGTCATACAGGGGCTTGCGCTGTTGAAGTCGGGCTGTGCATGCGTTTAACAATAATACGGTGATTAGCAAGTTGACAGCGGCTGTGAGCTTTTTTCGAAAAAATTCAGTTCGTTTCATTTCGCAAACAAGGATTTGGCAGAGTGTTTTTTATAAATTTTAATCCCGCATGTTAGAAGCACTTGCAAAACTTTGCATAGCCAGTTCTGGAAATTATGTAAAATCAAGGCGGTCGATTGCGTAATTTCCACTAACGTTTTTATTCGTCCTGCAGCCAGAAAGCGTTTTCGATGTGATTGATGTGTGGTCTGTTTTGTTGCAGCGTGATGGCGACGACGTCAAAGCGGCATTCGATGGTATCGTCGTTAAAATCGTAGAGAAATTTTTGCGCTACTTTGCCCAATCGCTTTTGCTTTACCGCTGTAACCCACGATTCCGGCGGCCCCATGATCAACGTGGTAGCGGTTTTAACTTCCGCAAAAACAAGTGTTTTTCCGTCCAATGCAACGATATCTATTTCACCGCGTTCAAAACGGAAGTTGCGCTTGAGTATTTTATACCCCTTTTTTTTGAGATAACTTACCGCCAGGTCTTCACCACGATCACCGGTTATTTTGCTGCTGCGTCCCATTATTTAAACAGATCCTTTTGCAAGTCATTTTTAAGCTGAAAAGTCTTGCGGTGAATGGGGCAACGGCCGAATGCCTCAATAGCTTCGATGTGTGCCCGCGTCGCATAACCTTTGTGTGCAGCGAACTGGTATTGCGGATATTTTGAATCGTAATAATTTTTCATGATTTCATC
Source organism: bacterium (assembly GCA_024275575.1). Classification (GTDB taxonomy): domain Bacteria; phylum Zhuqueibacterota; class Zhuqueibacteria; order Zhuqueibacterales; family Geothermadaptataceae; genus Bioreactorimicrobium. The sequence goes on along the minus strand of JAJRYV010000031.1, from coordinate 6,013 downwards.
GCGCACAACTTTGGCAACGATCGAAGCTGCAGCGATTGAAATCGATAATTGATCCCCTTTGATAATTGCAGTCTGCGGATAGGGTGGCGTCTCCATCGGCAGACCATCGACAAGAATATGCTGTGGCTGCAGCGGCATGTTTTCGATAGCCCTGTTCATAGCCATAAAGGAAGCCTGGCGGATGTTATATTTATCGATGTCGGCGGCGGAAATGATACCGGTTCCCCAGTCGATCGCGTTGTCGGCAATCCATGCATAGGCGGTAAAACGCTGTTTCTCCGTCAGTTTTTTGGAGTCATCGATTTTTACCGGCATCTCCAGCGATAGTTTGCGGGGCAGGATAACAGCAGCGGCGACGACCGGTCCGGCAAGGGGACCACGTCCGGCTTCATCAGTACCGGCCACAAACTCCAGGCCTTTATCCCAGAGCTCCCGTTCATATTCATATTTCTTCAGAATAGCGCCTTTTTCGATCATGACAAAGCCGTCTTGGATATTGTTGATATTTTACTTTGTTTTCAATGAAAAATATACGATTATTTATCAGCATGATCAACAAATCAACGAGTGAACAATGCTGTACATATTCTCCCCTGCAAACCCGAGAAGTCCGTTTTTGCCAATCCTCCGGTTTTTCGCCGGTAAAACCAGTCATTTATATAAGCAGAATTGAGGGCAATATGCAATATGTAAATTCCTACTTGATGATTTTTGCCGATGAAATAGAGAAAATTGTTGAACTTTTCTCTCTCAATCGCAATAATTTGCTCATCGAATCTTTCTCCCCCGGTGATAGCGCCATCGTCGTTGAAAAACAGGGACAGAAAAAATTTCGCCTGCATATCGACCTGGGGGAAAAACGTATTATTGCAGCGAAACAGCTCGGCGTGACAAAATCCGAAACACATGATTTTGAAAAGTATACGGTTTACATGAAATAATCGAATCAAGCTTTGCTGTTTTCCCGCTGGTATGCCTGCCAGAGCAAAACCACAGGATGCCTGACCTGCATCGCTGTTTTATATTTTCGCACCCCATAGGCCAACTGAATCGAGCAACCCGTGTTGGCGCTCGCGATTACCCTTGCTCCTGTTGACAGACAATTCTTCATTTTCCGCTCAAGCAATGCGTTTGCTGTTTCCGTGTGCGTGATGTTATACACGCCGGCACTGCCACAGCACCAGTCCGACTCTGGCATTTCTACGAGTTGCACTCCTGGTATGGACTGGATGATCTGCCGCGGCGCTGAACGTATTTTTTGTCCGTGCGCCAGATGACAGGCGTCGTGGTAAGTCACCTCGATATCCAGTGCAGCTTGCGGTTTTCTGAAACCAATTTCGCAGAGAAACTCTGAAATATCTTTTGTTTTTGCCGTGATCAGTGCGAGAGAATCATCGCTGTTTTCGCTGTGAAAAATCTCATGACTTTCCTTTAAAAACGCCCCGCATCCGGCCGCATTGATGATGAGCGCATCGAGCTTCTCCAGATTGAAAACCCGGCAATTGCGGTCGATTTGTTTTCTTGCCTGCTGCAGATCACCGGCATGCGCCGCCACCGAGCCACAGCAGCATTGCTGCCGTGGAATGTAGACATCACAACCGTTTAAAGCGAGCACTTCGGCTGTCGCGACATTAACATCGGCAAAAGCGACATCCTGTACACAGCCCGCAAGTAAACCGACTTTAAAGCGTGCAACACCTTTTGCTGGTAAAAATTCGGGCAAAAGCTGTGCTGTGAATTTTTTGCTGATCTGCGGTGCCAGCGGCGAAATCTCTTTTAACTTTTTCGAAAAAAAACCGGCAAGATTGAACGCCAGATTGAGCAATTCCAGCCCGGAGCGCTGGTAAAAGCGGATCAGTCTGGCGATAAAACGCAAGCGGCTCTGTTTGGCAAAAATGCTGTTGAGAACAATTTTTTTGAATATTCTCGTCTTAAATGTCACCGGCTTTTGCTGCAAAATTGCGTATCGTGTTTCCTCGATAATCCGACCGTATTTTACTCCTGCAGGGCAGGCTGTTTCACATGCCCGGCAATCGAGACAAAAATTCATTTCCTCGACAAACTGTGCTGTCACCGCCAACTTACCTTCGGCCACGGATTTGATCAACCGAATACGACCGCGTGGGCTCGAGCGTTCACGTTTGGTCAAAACATAGGTTGGGCAGGTGGGCAGGCACATTCCGCAGTGCATACATTGCCGTAAAAAATCGTCTGGAATTGCCGGAAAAGGCGTAGGTTCACTATTCATCAGTTTTGACCTTGTTCCCGTTTCTGTGAGTTTTCTTATATTCTTGCAGCAGAAGTTTGACCATCGAAGCACGTTTTTCATAGAGTTTTTTTAAATTCCGTGGTTGCCGTTTTTGCAAAACATAAGCGGTCAGCAGGGGCAAAGCGATGGTCGAATCACAATAACAAACAACAGCATCAGGCAGGCGTTGCGGGTCGATTTTTCCCCAGCTCACGGCTTCGGCCGGTGTGGCGCCGGAAAGGCCGCCGCTATCGGGGCGCGCATCGGTGATTTGCAGGAAATAATCGTGCCCCTTTTCGTCGATGCCCAAAACTTCCTGAATTTGCGGCTCGGTTTGCAGCATGAAGTTTTTCGGCGAGCCACCACCGAGAATGAGCACAGCACTTTTTTGTTGCTGCCTTTTGGCCGAAAGCACGATCGCGGCTGTTTCATTGACGTCGATATTGGGATCGAGCACCAGTTTGTTGCCGCTCAAAGCCGTAGCTGCGATGTTCATGCCGATGGAGCTGTCGCCCGGAGATGATGTATAAACCGGAACTTTGCAGCGATAAGCCGTGGCAAGTAGTGATTGATTTTCGATCCCCAGTTTTGCCTCCCGCGCCGCGATATATTTGCCGGTGAGATAATGAAATTCGGCGCTACCCATGGGTCTCTGAAATTCCGTTGAACGAATAACTTCACGGAAAAAGGCGTCGGTATTGAGCAAAACGCTGTATTCGAAAAAGATATCGTAGATGCGTACGATCTCATCGCGCCGCAACATGGCGTCATCGATAAGAGGCGTGCCCTGATGCAGGGCCAGTCCGAGCCCGAAATGTGCATCGTGGTAGAGATTGGCGCCGGTGGATACGATCCAGTCGATAAAACCGGCGCGCATCAGCGGAATGAGGCAGGAAATGCCGAGCCCGGCAGGAGTCAGCGCTCCGGAGAGGCTCAGCCCGACGGTGACATCTTCGGCGAGCATTTTTTGATCGAACAGCATGGCGGCCTCACGCAAGCGGGCAGCATTATAAGCGCTGAAAGTATTGTCGATTAAATGAGTTATTCCAATACCTGGTGTGACAGCCCGGGGTTGAATTTTATTTCCACTGAGATGTCTGCTTTTCATATTTGCGGAGATTCCCTGGGTTTTGTCAAACATCAAATACTTTGCCTGGGTTGAGAATGTTTTTCGGGTCCAGCGTTCGTTTGATCTGCTGCATCAGTTGCAGGTTTGCCGGCAGTTCAGATTTGGCTAAAAAATTCTTTTTTGCCAGTCCGATGCCGTGTTCTCCGGTGATGGTGCCGCCCATGGCCAGCGCTGCGTTGAAAATTTCCTCGAACGCTTCTTCGACGCGTTTCATCTCGCCTTTGTCCCGTTCGTCGGTGAGGCAGGTGGGATGCAAATTGCCGTCGCCGGCGTGGCCGAAAGTTCCGAATGTGAGATCATATTTGCGGGCGATCTCCTGAATTTTCCGCAGCATGGCAGCGACTTTATCGCGCGGGACGGTGGCATCTTCGAGAATCGTCGTCGGTTTTAAACGCGCCAGCGCTGTGAATGCCGAACGCCGTGCCGTTTTCAGACGTTCGGCTTCTTCCTTTGATTTGGCAAATTTGACTTCGTGAGCGTTGTATTTTTTGCAAGTTTCGATAATTTGCTGCGCTTCCCGCTCAGTGATGGATGCATCGCCGTCAACCTCGATGAGCAGCAATGCTTCGGCATCCTGCGGCAAGCCGATATGAGTGAAATCTTCGACGCATCGCATGGTCGTCTGATCGAGGAATTCCAGGGTGCATGGGATGATTTTCGCAGCGATGATCGCCGAAACCGTCTCGCCGGCATCCTCGATAGCGTCGAAAAAGGCGAGCATGGTTTTTTGATCCTGCGGTTTTGGGATGAGTTTAAGCAAGATTTGCGTAAAAATGCCGAGAATGCCCTCGCTGCCGATAAATAAATCTTTCAAATTGATGCCGGACACATTTTTCACACATTTATTACCCAGCGAAACCCAGCGGCCGTCTGGCAGTACTGCTTCGATTCCCATCACGTAATCGCTGGTAACACCATATTTCAAACCGCGCAGACCACCGGAATTTTCCGCCACATTGCCGCCGATGGTGCAAATTTTCATGCTACCCGGGTCGGGGGGATAGAACAAACCCGCTTTTTCAACTGCTGTGTGCAAGTCTTGCGTGATGACACCGGGTTCAACCGTAGCCGTCATATTTTCCTCATCAATTTCTATGATTTTATCCCAATGCTGCATTTGCAGCACGACACAATCAGCGGCGGGAACCGAGCCGCCGCTAAGTCCGGTGCCGCTTCCTCTCGGCACAATGCTAAAATTCAGCTCGTTGGCGAGGCGAACAATGGCACAAATTTCTTCCCCGCTCTGCGGTGAAATCGTACAAAAAGGCATTTGTTCCAGCAGCGGTGTGCCGTCGTAGCTTAATGAAATCAGATCTTCCGGGGCAGTGGAAATATTTTTTTCCCCCACAATTTTATCCAGTGCAGCGGTAGCTTCAGTTCGATTTTGCATGTTTTTCAAACTTTCAGTTTTTGTTCAATGTTGGTGGATAATATGAAAAAATGTTTTCAAATGCAATCGGTGTCGGACAAAGTTATTCATTCTGGTTTTTTTTCAAATGATTATGATTCGTTTAGTGTTATTTGCCATTTTAAAGAAATTCAGCTATCGTCACTCGCCGGAATTCTACCAATGACAAGCAAGAAAAAAACCCGCAGGGTGATGATGGCTGAACTGTTACAGCGAAACATACCGGTTATTTAGTTAGCTCCGCAAAGTTCTTGCATTTCAGGTGAACATGTGTATGAATAAGTGTATTCATGTTTACCAGAACAGGAGTAATGCAATGCTAACTTTTATTAGTTTTCAAAAAACATTTTCTACCGAAAAGGATTGTTTTAACAATGAAGTGGCCTGATGGTTTTGAATGTCCCAAATGTCACCACCATGAAGCATGCTTTATAAAAACCCGGAAATTGTTTCAATGTAAAAACAGTAAGTGTAAGCGCCAAACTTCTGTGACAGCCGGAACAATTTTCCACCAAACAAGACAATCATTACTTTCTCTTTTTTGGGCTTGCTTTTGGATTGCTACTTCCCAAAAAGGGATATCATCCTTGGAGCTTCAACGAAAATTGGGTATTAAAAGTTATCCAACGGCGTGGCTTCTTCAGCAGAAAATTCGACATGCAATGAAGTCATCCGGAGAAAACCAAATCACGAGTGCTGTTGAATTTGATCAGACATTTCTTGGCAAGCCAGAAGAAGGAATCGAAACAGAGAACTCAAAACGAGCTGCTGTAAAAGTTGTGGTCGAAACAGATGGCAAAAATATCGGTCGTGCCTATCTTGAACATTTACAAAGTGATACGAAAGAAATCAATAAAACATTTATTGAGAAAAATGTGGCTCATGGTGTAATTGTAAAGACAGATGGTTTCACATCCTACAAGTTTTTATCAGATCATTATCAACACCTACCTTATAGAATGTATGACAAAAAAGATAACGAAAAACATCTACCTAAGGTCCACATCATCATTGCTAATCTGAAAATGTGGCTTCGAGGGACTCACAATCATTTGCCATACAAACATACTCAAAGGTACCTCAACGAATTTACTTATCGCTTTAATCGAAGAGGAAGAATCTTTAATATCTTTGAAAATCTTATGAATAGAATCGTCGCCACTGAAACTATTACATATAAAATGATAGTAGCATGATTAAACTAGCTGAGCTAACTAAATAACCGGGG
>JAJRYV010000030.1 GCA_024275575.1 bacterium | reverse complement strand
TCGTACATCGCACCTTCGGCGCTCGGGTTCCGTCCCCGGATTGCCCTATCCTCCGAAGGTGCATTAAACTAATAAATCGAAGGAATACATGTCAAGGTGCTAAGTTATGAATGTACCATTTCGTGTGAGGCAGAACATCTGTGATAGTATTATTAGGCGATATTCTGGTTTTTATTTTTTACCCTTGCTTAATTCCCCTATTATCTTTACTGAGATTCATCAGTAAACAGATAAATGCCTGGTAACGTCACTATTCAGTATGCGTCAGAGAAGCGCTCCCTGAGCTTGCCGAAGCGGGGCGAACTTTGGACAAGTGAGAAGTTTCAAGCAGGCACGGTCAGCATCCGCCTGGTGTGCTGAACAGAGTAAACACTTGAGATATGTTGTCTTTAAATTGATCATAGTTAATAAGGTTTCTGGTAACAATCTGATCTATGCAATTGATTCTCCCCTTCATCCTGCTACCTCTACTTGCCCTCGCCTGGTTTTCGATACTCTTATTCATTTTTACCGGTCTTAAAAAAGCACAATCCACAACATTCTATAACCCTGATAATTGCACTTTTTCAATCATCGTAGCAGCAAGAAATGACAGCATGTCGCTTGCCAGATTGTTAAATCAACTACGGAACCAGGATTTTACGCATGAAAACTTCGAGCTCATTCTGGTTTTCAACGGGCAGACTGAGATTCCAGTTACTGTTCCTGCTCGTTTAAAAAACAGCACTTTTGAATATCAAATTCACAAAGTGATACCACGCTGCGGCTGGAGCAACAAAAAAAACGCCTTGTGGCATGGCGCACAGCTCGCCGGGAATGCTTTTCTGGTTTTCACTGATGCTGATTGCCGCCCGCCTGCGACCTGGCTTTCGATACTCGCAAAGCTGTGCACACCGACAACAGACCTGGTGATGGGTTTCGCACCAATTCAAACCAATAAAAAAAATCTCGCAGGCATTTTGTCCGAAATCGATGCACTCATCAACAATGTGAGCGCCGCTGCGGGCGCCGGCTGGCAACATCCTTTTATGGCCAGCGGCAGAAATCTGATTATCCGTAGAGAATTATATAACAATCTGAATATTCTGCCGGCTATCAGTCATCGGATTTCCGGTGATGATGATCTGCTCGTACAGCGGTTAAACGCAAAGAACCATTTGCACTGTAAATTCTCTTTTACCGCCGAAACCCATGTGGCCAGCGAGGCGCCGGTCGATCTGCGCCAATATTTTTTGCGCCGTGGGCGGCATGTCTCAGCTTCTTCCGGATTTACCCCCGGAGTTGCACTGGGATTTGCGCTTTATGAGCTCTTGCGTGTACTGTTTATGCTGCTGCCGCTGATCATTATTGCAGGTAATTTACCAGCGGGATTTCTTATCATTCCAGTTAGTTGTTTTGCATTTGAAGGTGCCCTTTTACAGTATTTTTCAAAGAGATGTCAGACCCGATTTTCAATTTGGCGATATTTCATCTGGCTTTTACTCTCTTCGTTCGTATCTTTTATGGCCCTAATATATTTTTACTTCGCCACAGACAAATGGCCGGCAGCGGAAAAACACGCTCGAAACCAAGATGATTCGTGAAATAATCTGGCACAGGATTTACCAAAAACTGACGGTTGCGAGAATTGTCAATCTTTTGAAAACGTTAGCAGGATTGTTTTTTTCATTCGCAACACGCAAGCCGGCCACCTTCGGGCTGCCGCCAATTCTACAAGTGGAACCGACGAATCTTTGCAATTTAAAATGCCCGCTCTGCGATGCCGGGAATGGAAAAATGACCCGCCGCCGGGGCTATCTTGAACTGAACCTTTGGCTAAAACTGCTCGATAAAATCGGCGATAAAGTTTCCGTCATTCTTTTTTACCATCAGGGTGAGCCCTATTTGGCGCCTGATTTATTAATGGCTGTACACGCTGCGCATCGAAAAAAAATTTATACAACCTGCAGCAGCAACGGCCATTTTATTACACCTGAAAAAGCGTATGAAACCGTACTTTCCGGGCTCGATACACTGCTCATTTCCTGGGACGGACTTGATCAGAAAAGCTATTCAACTTACAGGCGCAACGGGAGCTTTAAAAAAGTTCAACAAGCCATCAAAAATCTGCAGAACGCAAAAGCCAAATTGCAGAGCAAGACGCCCTACATCATTTTGCAATGCCTCGTTCACCGTTACAACGAGAATCAGCAAAAGCGCATTTTGGAACAGGGAAAGGCCGCTGGTATCGAACGTATTCTTTTTAAAAACATACAGGTCACTACGGTTGAGGAAGCGAGGAACTGGCTGCCGCAAAATAACAATTTCTCGCGTTATAAAATCAAGAATGAGCATCTCGAATTACAAAGAAAACCACCTGTATTCTGCCCCAGACCGTGGACGACTTCACTCATCAACTGGGATGGGCGCATCGTGCCCTGCTGTTTCGATAAAAACGCTACCTATGTGATGGGTGGGCTGCTGCGGTCATGCTTTAGCACCATTTGGCACGGGCAATCTTACCGGCATTTTCGCCAAAACATGCTAGCGAATAAAGGATCGCTAACGATTTGCAAAAATTGCAACCAGGGCCTGAGAATCTGGCTGAGTTCACGAAAACGGAGTCAAAATGAAAATTAAAACCCTGATTCTCTTTTTTTTAAAATTCGCATTGACGGGTTTTGTTCTTTCATTCATTTTTACATATTATGATATCAGCCGGCTGCAATGGCACAAAATCACGCCGGAAGCCCTCATTTTATGCGGCCTGCTGTGGTTCGTCAATATCGGTGTGCAACTCTACCGCTGGCATTTTTTATTGCAGCAGATCAACCCGGCAACCGAGTTGCGTACGAGCCTGATTTCCCTGTTTGGTTCCTTCACCCTCGGCCTTTTCACTCCCGGCCGGGTGGGAGAATTGGGGCGTGCTTTTTTCATCAAATCGGTTTCGTGGAAAAAAATATCCTTTCTTGCTATTGTCGAGCGTTTTTTTACTATGCTCGCATTGGCGATTTGTGCTGTTTTGGGCTACTCACTCCGGCCTCAAAGAGCGGCAGTGATAATCTCCGGTAACACCATCCTGATCGCCGCCGCTGTGATTATCTTTTTCATCAGCGTGTTTTATTTCTTCTTGCGCTACAGTGAAGGTTGCCGGAAAAAATTGATCATTTTGCACGCACGCAGCCGTTTTCTGCTGAATCCACGGTCGCTGCTGCTGCTGTTTTTCTCATCGCTGGCCTTCGTCGCCATCTTTATTGCGCAGACTGCAATTCTGCTTTTCTCACTGGCAAAAATTTCATTCGGGACAGCCAATGCAGTTGCCGCAATAATCCATTTTTCGAAATCGATGCTGCCTTTTACATTCGGTGATCTCGGTGTTCGGGAGGGTATCGCAGCGACACTCATGCAAAATGTGGCCGCCAGTCCCGAGGCCGGCATCTTGGCGGCTCTTATTATTTTTACAATCAATGTGCTGCTGCCGGCCATTCTCGGCATCCCCTGTATTTTCAGCATAAAAACGTTGAAGCGATGAACCGTTTCTCCCTCTTTTTTCATCGATCCATCCACCAGCCGTTACGATTTTTCAGCGATAATATCATCGTATGCGGGGCACAACCTGCAGGCAAAATCCACCTGACATTCGACGATGGACCGCATCCCGGGAACACCCCAAAGCTGCTGCATTTGTTAAATCGTTTTGTCATACCGGCCACATTTTTTCTGACCGGAAAATGTGTTGCGAGCATGCCTGAGCTCGCTGAAGAAATCTCGCAACAGGGGCATATCGTGGGCAATCATGGCTGGTCACACCAAAATATGCGCTTCCACTCTGCACACCATATCCGGCAAAATATTCAACACTGCCATGATTATGTTGCAGATTTATCAGGTTTTCGCTATATTTTTCGACCGCCTTTCGGCGCCTGGAATCCGGCGCTTTTCCATGTGTGCAAATCACTGAATTATGCGGTGGTTTTCTGGTCGTATTCAGCGGCTGATTATAATTTCCGCTATTGGCAGAAAAAAGATCTTGCCGGCGAATTGATCAACAGGGTGCGTCCCGGCGATATTCTCCTGTTGCACGACGGTTATGCGCGGGCGGAGCAGACGATTGGCGCACTGATGGAAGCGATCCCGTATTGGCAGGATTGCGGCTTTACTTTTGGCGACGTGACCGAACTCCTGCAGCAAAAAAAACTGCAAAGTCAATTTTGATTTAATTTCTCACTATAGTATGCGAATTTATTCATCCCTTACCCTTCTGAATTTGTGCATTAGCCTCGTGTTCTTATCCATGATCAATGCGCAGGTTGCTACTGTCCCGCTGAATCATCAGGTTTATCCGCTGCTGCAAAAAGCGGAAACGCTGCAATTATTTTCTTCTTATAACCTGCGACTGCTGCCATTGAACCGTACGCAAATACGTTTTCTGCTCTGGGAAATCGATGAAAAACAGGAAAATCTCTCACGTGCCGACGCGCAATTACTGCGGCAAATGCTCTTCGAATTCACCGATCCCGAACCCACCGCCCCGTTGACACAGGACCACGACCGCCACATTTACCGGTTAACCGAGGGAGAGACACAATTCTTTTTCGATCTCGACGCGACACAGGAATTTCATTTCCAGCGCAACGATCTGGGCATCGAAAAACAAAACCGCTCGTCGACCACCCTCGGTGGTGATTTGCGCGGCATGTTCAGCAGCAATTTCGGCCTTGGCGCACGGGCTTTCAATACGATGATTCGCGGAGAAAAAGGTGCAGAACAATTCGACGTCAACAGCGGCAAAATCAGTGTGCGTGTTGGCAAAAGCAATTTTACTGATCAGGCAACTGGATATCTCGCGGGAAGATTTGGCCGTTTTCACTTTCTCGCCGGCCGCGATTATCTCAGTTGGGGCGCCGGCCTCGATGATCGATTGTCCATCGGCCGGGAAAACCAACCCATGGACATGCTGCGGTTTAATATCGATTTTCGCAAACTTCGCTTTTCCTATTTTCATGCAAATTTGAGCGGTGTCAGCAATCAGCGCTATCTCATCGGGCACCGGCTGGATTTTCAATTTGCAAAACATTTCCAGTTGGGGCTTTACGAAACCCTGGTTTACGGCAACCGTGATCGCGAGTGGAGCTACCTCAACCCCATTCTGCTTTATCAGGTTATGGAGCACCAGCTGGGAGACAAGGACAACAACATGCTCGGCGGCGATATGAGCTGGTTTCTGCGCCCCGGCTTGCGTCTTTTTGCTGAAATCTTTGTCGATGATTTTTCCAGCGATTATCCACCCGGTACCTATTGGGGAAACAAGCTCGCTGTTCACAGTGGTTTTCACTGGGCTGCGCCTTTCCATTTTTCAGAAGTTGAACTGCTGGCAACTTATACCCGTGTTGATCCGTGGTTTTACAGCCACAATGACAGTGTCAATATCTACGCACATTACGGTGAAAGCCTCGGTTCAAAACTGGGTCCCAATGCTGATCGTGCACGCGTGCAACTGAATTACCAGCCCCACCGCGATAGTCGCTGGACGCTGCGATATGATTTCGTGCGCAAAGGCACAGGCACGATCGACGACCGACACGACTATAAACGTGATGGCCGTTACAAAAAATTTCTCGCCGGCAGCACCGAACAATTTTCAGAGCTGACGATTGGTTTGCGACAACAATTTAAGCGGGATGTTTTTTTCGGTTTTGAGCTTTCATTCGCCAACTGGCAAAACTTTGCTCGTAGGCAAGGGCGGGATGGACTCGAACACAACGGAGTTTTTTATTTTAAAATCAATCATTAATTGCTGGTAACTCCATGTTAACCATTTTCCTAAGTCTGCTGACATTTTTTTTACTCGCTTATTGCGCCGCGATTTTAATACTAGGAAAAGGCATCAACCAGCTTCAAATCATGCTCCAAACCGAGGCGCCGGTATTTACCGCACAAAACCTGCCGACTGTGACGGTCATCGTTGCCGCACGCAACGAGCAGCGCAACCTGCCGGCTCTGCTGCGCTGTCTGAAAGCGCTGAATTATCCAGCAGAAAAACTTGAAATATGCATTGTCAACGACCGCTCAAGCGATGCGACATTTGAAATATTGAATGAGGCCCGGAAAAACGTGGCCAACTTGCAAGTCATCCATATCGACGATTTAATCGAAGATTTTGCCCCAAAAAAACGCGCTATCGATTGCGCCATCAGGGCAACAAGCGGGGAAATCATCATGCTGACAGATGCAGACTGCACGCCGCAGCCCGATTGGATTTGCGCCACCCTTGCCGGCTATAAAAAAGGGACTGCCTGTGTCATCGGCTATTCACCGTACCGGTTCGACAAAACCCTGCCGGCAATGATCGAAAAAATGCTGGGGTTGGAGTTTTTTTCCATTGCAACCGTTGCCGCCGCCAGCGTGGGATTGGGACAGCCGGCGACAGCCGCAGGCTGCAACTTGAGTTATCGCCGCGAAACCTGGTTTCGCGCACAGGGTTTTTCCGGTATTCAGCAATGGATTTCCGGTGATGACGATCTCTTTGTTCTCAAAATTGCTGAACAAAAATTAGGTGGATTTTCCTATGGCCTGTTGCCGCAGGCTTTCGTTCCGGCAGCAGCCCCATCCTCGTGGAAAGCTTTCTGGAACCAGCGTATTCGTTATGCCAGCAAGGGCGCGCATTACGCTCCACCGTTTGTTGCAGCATTGGTTTCGATTTACCTGTTCAATCTCATGCTAACTTTGAGTTTACCTCTACTGGTGCTGGGATGGTTAAAAGCCGGTCTGGCTGCTCTCATCGCGTGGATTATCAAATCCATTTTCGAATGGAATTTTTTAAAAAAAACAGCAGAAATTTATAGTGAAAAAAAACTGCTGAGCGCTTTTCTGCCAACAGCGCTTGTGCATCCGTTTTACATCGTACTTTTCGGATTTTTAGGCCTGTTTAGCAGCTTTAACTGGCGGGGTGAGGAATTCAGCGTCACAACTGAGGAGCTTGCCGATGGCTAATTCGGCTTTCATCCTGGTTCTTAGTGTTTGTACCGTTTACGCCCTGGTTGCGGTGTTCATCATTCTGGGTTTGCGGCGTCAGACTCCCCCGGTTGAAATCGACCGTTCGGCACTACCATTTGTCAGTATCCTGATTGCCGCCCGGAATGAAGAAGCCAACCTGCCGGGCCTCTTTGCCAGCCTGAGGAATTTAAATTACCCTGTGTCTCTTTTTGAAATAATTTTCATCGATGATGATTCGACCGACCGCACCCGGTCGCTGGCCCGGGAACAGCTCGCTTATTTCGAAAATTTGCGCATCATTTCACCCTGGATAAAATATCCCCGGCTCAACGGAAAAGCCAATGCGTTGCAAAATGCCATGCAACAGGCCCGGGGACAATTCGTGTTCATCACCGACGCCGATTGCACCGTTCCAGCCGACTGGATTCGTCGTCATCTTGGGCATTATTCAGCAGACACGGCCATGGTTGGCGGCATCACTGTCTTGAAAAATACGACTCCGAACAAGCGACTGTTTTATCACCTGCAATCGCAGGACTGGCTCTATTTACTCTGCAGCGGCAGCGCGGCGGCGGCCTGGGGTTTACCCTTCAGCATCGTTGGCAACAACATGAGTTTTCGGCGCCAGGCGTATAATCTTTCGGGTGGATTTGAGCAAATCGGTTCGAGCGTGGTGGAAGATTATGCCCTGATGTCTGCTTTTCAAAAATGCGGTTTGCCGATCAAATTATGCACGGACAGCGCAATAGTGGTGACCAGCAGCCCGGTAGCCGGCTTGCATGAATTTTTATCCCAGCGCAAGCGTTGGGCCGCCGGCGCCAAAACGATGAGCTTGTCGGCCAGATTGCTCCTGCTCATTGGGTTTTCCAGCAAACTTTTGCCTGCAATTGCGATCGCCACAGGCGCTTATTTTGAGGGATTATTCCTGCTTCTTTTCATCACCATAAGCGATTCATTTCTGTTGTTTTATTTCTGTTCAAAAACAGCCCGGCCGGCCCTGCGACGTCATGCCTGGTTATACTCATTTTTTGCCTTAGCTGCTTTCCTCGTATTGCTGCCGTTTATATTTTTTTCGAAAAAAGTCGAATGGAAAGGACGGCAATACCCAGTGTGAATGCTGTTCATCCAAATTACAGGTCTGGAAAACTTTTCTGGAAGAGATTATGTCTGTACGCCAGGTTATCAATCTCGATTTCCGGGTTATTTATCATCGGTTTCTAACATTGCATTCTACAGTATTTCGTCGATTGAACATCCCCACACTTCATTTTAAAAAAAGTGCATTTCTTACTTAAATAATTTCCGCGTTTTACCCTGCTTGTATTTAATATTTTATGTTAAGATTGGTAGTCTCAAGGGACTGATCCTACCTCAATATCTTCAAAAAGAACTTTCTGGCGCACATTACTCATGGAATGAACGAAGCGCGCTTTCAGTGATCAACTTACAAACAAAACCAAAGACGAAAAGTTTTCAGAAATGATTTCGATCTGCGTTCCGGTGTCGCGGAAGGGAATTTTCCATTTTTGTGACCAAGGAAATCGAAGAAAGTGTGTATTGACAATCTTTATTTGAGTCAGTCCTGTTACAGGCGCAAAATTTACGCATGGCAATATCTTCAGAAGGTCAAACAGACCGGGAATGGATCGGTAAAGAAAGAAAGGAGGCGACAAGAAAGAAAAATCAACTCTTTACCAATTTGTGTTAAACTGTTCCACAAACACCAAAAAATGAGGATACTACATGAAAAAGGAACGCTATTCCGCATTATTTCTGGCCTGCACTCTGATCCTGGGTATTTTTCTCGGGGCAGGGACAGCATTTGCGGCAGACGACGAAATGGTTGATCTCATTGTCTCGGTCGACAAGCCATATACTGATGTCGTAAAGTATGTAGAAAAGCATGGCGGCATCGTCAAATTCCAATATAAATATATCGATGCTATCGCGATTAGTCTACCGCGTCGTGAATTTGACATACTGAATCGGCACGAAGGTATCAAACACCTGGCAAAAGACATGATAATGAAATTCCAGGAGTTGAACAAACGTTTCAAAGAAGGCTATGGCGAAGTCCCGACAAAAGTCGAATTAGCCGGCATGGACTCCCGTGTGATGTCAAAATCGGATCTGGCGGATTTACGTGACCGCCAGGAAGGACTGATTTCCGACGTCATTTCCACACGTGCGGGCGAATTCTGGCAAGCAACCGGCCATTTTGGCGAAGGTGTTATCATCGGCATCATGGATACAGGTGTAAATGAAGTCAGTTCGCTGGCCGGCCGTGTACTCGGCGGCGCCAACTTCACCGGTGACGGCGTCAGCGCCAACAGCTCGATGAATATCAGCCATGGCACCAACGTGGCTACCGCTGCCGGTGCTAACGCTTTGATTTTCTTCCCCGATGGCCATCCGTGGGCGGTTGCATTCGAAACCCATGTTCCAGGTTCGACTATTCCGAATTATCAGGGTAGCGGACTCACCGCGATTCCCATGTTGGGAACCGCTCCGTTTGCTGATTTCTTTGCGTTGAAAATTTTTGATGTCAACGGTTTCACCTCGAACAGTATCATCCTTGCAGCATTTGATTATGCCATCGATGTGAAAACTAAATACGACAATGGCGAGCCTGGCGGCGTCAACCTACAGGTGATCAATGGTTCTTTTGGTGGTTTGACTTTAAACGCCGGCAATGATCCGTTCTTCGGCGCTATGGTCGGTCTGCTGCACGATGCCGGCATTGTTACCTGTTTTTCCGCCGGCAATAATGGCCCCAGCAGCCTGACTATCGGCGACCCAGGTGCAGGCAAAAACAATTTGACTGTCGGTGCGACTTCGATTCCGCAATATGAACGCATCGC
Organism: bacterium; assembly: GCA_024275575.1. Taxonomy (GTDB): domain Bacteria; phylum Zhuqueibacterota; class Zhuqueibacteria; order Zhuqueibacterales; family Geothermadaptataceae; genus Bioreactorimicrobium. The sequence continues at coordinate 95,466 of JAJRYV010000030.1, read as the reverse complement.
TTTTGACATTATCTTCGGCCCGCCGATCGGTTCCATGTGGCGTGCAAACGATATTCATATGATCGCTGAATTCTCATCCCGCGGCCCCAACGCTGACGGCCGTTGCGATCCGGAAATCGTTGCCCCTGGAGACTGGATTTTCATGCAGAGCCCGAACGGATATGTTACTATCGGTAGTGGAACTTCCTTCTCTTCACCGATGGTTGCCGGAGCAGCGGCCTGTCTGATTTCGGCCCACCCCGGCGCAACACAAGATGATATCCGGGCAGCATTGCTCGCCGGCGCCAATCCAACTGCGGTTGAAGATAACAACGGTATGGAAAGCCAGGGTTATGGTTTTCTCGATCTTTATGCAGCAGAAATGGCCTGGGGTGCCCCGAATCCTGCAGATGCAGGTCTCGCTTCTCCAAGCCTGATCGACAACATCAAATATGCCTGCGATAACCACATCAAACTGGTTCAGTCGAACAATTTCTATCGTGAAACCGACTGGATGGTTCCCGGCGAGGTCAATGAATTCTTCATCGACGTCGGTTACAAAAATGCCGGTTATAATATCATGATCAATGTCACACCGGAAAATGCGCCCGCAGATCAGAACCCACTTTTCGGTGATGATTGCGAAGTATCCATCGTCAGCGCATTGACCTCCGATGACCAGACGCTGTATTTTGGTTTCGTCAATTCCACCAGCATCACATTAACTAAAGACATGCTGGATTTCGGTATTATCCGCGTTACACTCATGGGCGACTACACCAATGCCGGGCGCGTAAAAGCTGAAATCTACATCGAAGAGCTGAATCAACATCCGGACCTGACCGCATTAGCGACTGCCGAGATTGCACAAGGCTGGTCCCACCTCTACGGTGTCAATGTTCCTTCGGAAAAAACAAATGTTGATTTTGCCCTTGTCTGGGATCATGACTGGGCATCTTATCCGACCAATGACCTCGACGTCATCGTTTGGGATGTTACCAATGGCGGCACTATCTTCGCTGCCGCTGCAAGCCTCGATACCCCTGAAAGGATTTCCGTTCCTGTCTTGCCGGCCGGGCAATACATCGTTCAGATCATCGGCTTCACTGTTTGGGATGATTTTGAAACCTACACCTTATATGCAAATCTTGAATCGCTGGCAAAACTGGGCGACAAAGAGGCAGAAGAAATGCTGGCCTCGCTGGTGCCGCAAGAAGTCAGCCTCGAGCAAAACTATCCCAACCCGTTTAACCCTGAAACAAGCATTCGCTATAATCTACCTGAAGCTGCCGATGTTACACTGCAGATTTATGACATCCGCGGTGCATTGGTCAACACGCTTGTCGATGGTGAAATGTCAGCCGGAACACATAACACGATCTGGACTGGAAGCAACGCAGCCGGCATGAAGGTTTCCACCGGCATGTATTTCTATGTCTTGAAAACCGGCAACAAAGTGATGAAAAAATCGATGCTATTGCTCAAATAAGCTCAGGATGACATCACACTTTTTTGTGTGAATTTCATAGGGAACCGGAAAGCCGCCTCTGCAAGGGCGGCTTTTCTTTTTTCACCCTCATGGTTTTTGGCAAAGTATGCTTCCCTGTAAATTGCCGGCCGGCCACAAAAAAACCGGTTTTGATATTTTTTGAGATTTAACCCGGGAAAATCATTCTTCAAACCAGCGATCTTGCACCAGGCCTTTGATGATATCAAGCCCGCGATGCCCAAAAATGGGGTGCAGGTGTTCGGCTTGCACATCAGCCAGCCGGATGGCGGTGTGGGCCGGCGGTTCGCCCTGCTCTCGGGAAATTTGCAGGATTTTAAAGGTTACATGAAAAATCGAATGCTCCCACTCGGTTTCCAGATGACGCAATTGATAGGGATCATTGGGAATATAACCGTATTGCTCATTGGCGCAATTAACGATGCCCATACGGTTGACGAGAAAATCCGGCACGTATAAAATGCCGCGTTCGAACAAAGTATCATCATCACGCAAGCCGTCCTCCAGTTGGTTGTTGGCAGCGCCACAGACAATTTTCGTTTTCAGTTGGGGAATAGTTTGCGGATTGAGAATGGCGCCGGTCGCACAAGGCGCCAGCACATCACATTCGGTGAAGAGAATCGAATTATCACCGATGGCCACCAACGACGGTTGCAGGCGTTCCGAGCCGCATTCTTTGACGACTAAATCGATATTTCCCTGTTTGATATCACAGGCGATCACTTTTGCAGCGCCTTTTTCCAGTAGCATACGAATCAGCGGCCTGCCCACATGCCCCATGCCCTGCACTGCAATCGTCCGCTCCTTGATCGTTCCACCATCGAAAAAACGCAGGGCGGCTTCCATGCCCCGCACAACACCGGTAGCTGTCGGTTGCGAAGGATTGCCGCTGCCGCCGACCGTGGGTGGAATACAGGTGGAGAAACGTGTCGTGCTGAAAATATCAGCGATGTCCTGCGGCCCGGTGCCAACATCCTCAGCGGTGACATAAACACCACGGATGGCTGACATCAATTCACCGTATTCTCTGAAAATATCACGGCGCAAACCCTGGTTATGAATATCGAGGTTGTCCGTTTGCGCGACAACCCCTTTGCCGCCACCCCACCACAGACCGGCGAGCGCATTTTTACGGGTCATGCCTTTGGAAAGTCGCAAACCATCACGCAGAAAATCCTCGATAGTTGCGTAAGGCCAAAAACGGGTGCCACCCGCTGCATTACCCCGATTGGTTTTATGAATAAATCCGGCTTGCAAAACGTCGTGTTTCTTGGTCAACTGGCAGAATATCCCCTCGTGTTTGGCAAAGTCACGCTGATCCTGCATAAGAAAATCTGCAATCGGTTGCAAAACTTTATGGGATGCAATGACTTTCTCTTTATCGAAATCATAAATAAAATGGAAGCGACGGATATGATGCTTTTTCAAAAACTGAATAAATTCATCCGGGGAATTCTGCAAGAGTGTAAACATAAAAAATCTCCATTTCGATATTTATTAAACGACCAACCATAAGTTTTTTTAAAAAAAGCCAAGTAAAGGAAAGAAAGAATTTAAAATGAAAAATCCAAAAAAATGTTTTCTAATTTGCCGGTGAATCCCCAATATATCGGTGTAATTTCAAATATTTACATTCCATTGCAGACAGTGGGAAATGAGTATTCGCATTAGTATTAATTATATAGAAGAAATTTAAAGAGAGGTCGACAAGCAGTAGGAGATTTAAATTCAAGCCAGATTTTTCATCGCCTCGCGAACGCTGAGACCGGAGAGAACGGCTTCGTTTTGCCGGATAAAATTCACCACCCAGTGTGGGTTGGATTTGCCGTATTCACGCAGCACCCAACCGATGGCTTTGCGAATGAAAAACTCCGGTTCCGCAGCGAGACAGAGAATCGTTTCCCGCAGCAGGGCTGTGTTTGTCTTCTCTTTATGTTTGAGATGGGCCAGCAGAGAGGCCCGGCGAACCCAAAAATTAGCGTCAGTGCGCCAGATGACAAGCTGTTTTTCAAAAGCCCGGTTCTTCGCGACGAGGCCGCCAACAAAGTGGCTGGCGATCAAATCCAGCGTATCCCAGTTGCTTGCTGTCCGCGTCAGCAATTCGAAAAGCGGCCAGGCGTCATCATCATGAAAGCAGGGATATTTCTGCACAACATCGAGAGCGATATACATTTCTTCCCGGCTCTCGCTGCGCCATAATTTGAGTATTAAACGATTCCAGCGATCACGTGAATGGATCGGATATTTTTTCAAAGCTGCGCGTATGATTTGCCGGCGAGGCCCGGCCTGCACACCGTAAAACTTTTGTGTTGTTTTCATATAAGCCGCCATCTTCGCGGCTTTTTCAGGGTCAGCGACTTTTTGCAGCTCATCCTGAAAAAATTGAAATAAAATTTCAAGCATTCAATGCCCCAATGGCTTTGTGAAGCGGTACCCTGCACCACCTGTTTTTTTCGAGATCAGTGGTGCATCTCCGTTGCGGCAAATGTTGGTTCAATGCAAATCTCCTTCTTTCAAATACCAGCCGCGGGCATCCACCACCGGTCGTTCGTCCGCTGCGATGGCAACCTTTTCCCGCCCCAGCAGATAACGCCTGCTTTTGTCACCCACCGTCACTTCCATCGGTAACCGGAATTCGATATTTGGAATGCTGACTTCATACTGACTGATACCGGTAGAATCGATTTCTACCTGTGGCAATTTCGTCGTTTTTAAATACATCTCCATCAGCGGGCGGTAGTTCCGGCCTGAATTTTGTATAACCAAATCGATTAAATCGTCGGAATCGATAAAATTCTGGTAAGTATATTTCGGATCGGTGGCGAACTGTTTCAGCGTCGAAAAAAAGACCGAATCACCGAGAACATAACGCAAAGTATGCATCAGATAGGCGCCTTTGCTGTAAATATCACCATTATAAGCCTCGGTGGTCGTTGCATTGGCGTGGATAACGATGGGACTTTTATTGCGAATGCGCCGGCGGATTTGCTGCATTTTTTTATGATAGGCATCTTCTCCGCTTTTATCTAATTGATACAGCGCTTCACCGTAAGAACAAATACCCTCCTGAATCCAAAAATGACTCCAGTCCTTCACCGTCACTTTATTGCCCCACCATTCGTGCCCCATTTCATGCAGCATCAGCCAATCCAGTTCCAGCTCACTATTAAAGACCTTGCCGTATCGGTAGTTATTGCCATATGCATTTAAAGTCTGATGCTCCATGCCGAGATAATCGGTTTGCACCAGACCAAATTTCTCCCGTGCAAAGGGATATTCGCCATAAAACTTGCGATAGCTTTGCAGCATATCAATGGCCATGGCGACATGCTTTTCAGCGCCCTGCCGGCTTTGCGGCAGCACATAAAAAACAACCGGCATCTTCTCCCCCGTCTCGGTGATGTATTCCTGTTCCACTTTGCCATACATGCCGATAGCGAAATTGATATTGTAATTGTTGATGGGATAACGCGTTTCCCAGTGATAAGTCAGGTATCCACTATCGGAATCAACGCTGCGCAGCAATCCGTTAGCCGCGCAAAAATAAGGCTCGGGAACCGTGATGTGCAGAAAAACACTGTCCGCTTCATCCGACGGATGGTCTTTGCAGGGGAACCAGATTTTGCCACCCTCCCCCTGGCAGGACAGGCCGATCCAGTCATGGCCGTCAGCATCTTTTGACCAGTTTATGCCACCGATCCAGGGCGGGCGGATGGCTTCCACCGGTTTGCCCGCATAAGAAATATTCAAACGGATTTTCTCATTTATTTTACCCGGAGTTGCGAGCCACACTTTTATCAACCCGTCTTCGTGCGTAAATTTCAGGATGTTTTTTTTCGCATCAGTTATCGCAGACACGGTAAAATTATCGATAAGATGCAGTTGAATTTCCGCCAGTTGATCCTCAATTGCAATCAATTCGACCGAAGTCGTGCCGCTGAGATATTTTCTACCGGCATCCGGACGAAGTGAGATATCGTAAAAAGTCACATCAAAGGCTTTCTGATTAGGCAGCAGTTCGCCTCCGGAAGCATATAATCCGAAACGATTATAACGAACAAGGGTAATGGCGGCATAAATCAATATCAAAACGATCACAGTGCCGACGATGATGGCCAGCCATTTGAAAAATTTTTTCATTTCCCACTTCTCCATTGTTTTTGCAGACAAGCAATTGAGCCCGTCTGAAATTAACAAGAGCTACCATTGAGAAGCAACCAATTAGTGACGAACTGAAAATTTTGTTATGCTTCACGATTGTCATATCAGCATGAAAAATCTCGGCAAAGCTCTAATCATAACTTGACTTAGAAAATTAATATTTTTATGTTGATCGATATTGTATTTTATGCACTTTTTTTTGCATTCAAATACGATTGATGATATTTAGCAGAACCGATTCACGAATGATGAAGCTTGTTATTTTTGTTGAGATGAATTCAGACGAAACATGCACTGCAAGCTATTGAATTTAATTGGAGAGAAATTCGTGAATTCACTTTCGCGATGATAATATCCCGAGGCCGCTGTTTCTTTTCATTTCTGCCCCTATCGATTATTCTCTTCGAATACGTACAAATCGACGTTTTATTCATTTAACCAATGACAGTATGCCAAAAATCAAAATCCTTGTTATCGAGAATAATCGTCTTACTGCAGATTTATTGAATGAACGCTTAGTGAAAGCCAAATTTGCAGTAGTGCAATGCGAGCCCTCAGGACGGGACATGTTCGAACAGGTGAGAAAACAGCCTGCTGATTTGATATTGCTGCCTGTCGAACTCAAATTAGACACCGGTACACCGGATGAATTATATAAAAATATTGCCGGCGCCGAAGTGCCGTTACTTTTTTATGCAAAAAAAGCAGATGAGTCTTTATTACACCTGCTAAAACAAACAGGCGCCGCCGGTTATATTCTGCAGCATTATTCAGCAGACGAGCTGAAGACAGCCATCGAATTTGCCATTGACAAGTTTGATAGCGAAAAAGAGCTGCGCAATACAGCGAAAAAGCACCAGTTACTGATAGCCGAGGCAAGCGATATTCTCTGGGTTACAGACCTCAAAACCTTAAAAACGACTTTCAGCAGCCCGGCAATCGAGAAGATACTGGGCTACACACCGGCAGAGGATATGGCATTGCCGATGGAGAAAAAGTTCACCTCGCAGTCGTTCGCGCTGATTCAAAAAGCGCTGGCTGAAGAGCTCGCTCGAGAGCAGGAAAAAGGTGTGGAACTGAACCGTTCCCGCACGCTTGAATTGCAGCAATATCATAAAAATGGAACTCCGGTCTGGACCGAGGTCCACGCCCGCTTTTTGCGTGACGCCGACAATAAAGCCATCGGGCTGATCGGCGTCAGCCGCGATATTTCCGAACGCAAAACCAGCGAAAACGAGCTCAAAAAAAGTGAACAGCGATTTAAAGATTTCGCCCGCATCGCTTCTGATTATTACTGGGAACTGGACGCCGATTTACGCTACAGCTATATCTCGGAACATTATCATGAATTGGTTGGCAAGGACCCAGAATTATTGTTGGGGAAAACCCGCCAGGAATTGTATCTCGACCTGATACACGAAGAAAAGCAACAATGGATGCATTTATTCAATCTGCTCGATTCCCATAAACCATTCAAAAACTTTATTTATACCTTCATACGCCCGGACGGTGAAAAGCGCATTTTGCTCAATCACGGTATGCCGCTTTTTGATGAGCAAGGTCGGTTTGCCGGATACCGCGGCGTCGAGTCAGACATCACCAAATTTCACAATGCCCAGGTGGCATTAAAAGAAAAAACGATGATGCTCGATAATATCATGCGTTCCGCTACCGACTTCGGCATCGCCACCACAGACCTCGATTTTCATATCACTTACATCAATCCCATCGCTGAAGAAATCTTCGGATACAAAGCCGAAGAGATCTTGGGCAAAACCGTAAAAGAGCTGCATGCGAAAGAAAACGTCAGTAATGCCGCTTTTCTAACAGCCATCAAACATGTGCATGAAAGGGGTGTACACAAATATGCCTACGAACGAGAAACCGCCCTCGGGTTGCGCAATTTTGAAAGCCGTCTTTCGGGGATTTATAATCCACAAGAAGAAATTACCGGTTATTCATTATTCATCAGTGATGTCACGGAACGAAAGAATGCAGAAAAGATCATGCTGAAAGCTTCTCGCATGGAAGCGACGGCAACGCTTGCAGCGGGCATTGCTCATGATTTCAACAACCTAATGGTTGGCGTGCTCGGCAATGCTGATTTGCTAAAAATGCGGTTTCATCCCGAGCCGGAAACTATGGATATGCTCGATTCCATTGCAGCGAGTGCTTCCCAGGCCGGCGAACTGGCGCAACAACTGCTGTCATTCGCACGCGGCGGCAAATATCAGCCACGCAACCTGGATTTAAACGACATGTTACGACAGGTTTTTAAACGTGATAAACACATATTCCCGCCCCGTATTCGCCTGGAAACCCGTTTTACTTCGAAACTGTGGCAGGTCTTTGCCGATCCCACTCAGATGAGCCAGGTCATCATGAATCTCTGTTTGAACGCCGTCGAATCAATCGAGAAAAACGGCATCGTTTCTGTTACAACGCGAAATATCGATATCGGTGAGGCTGAGTTAGCAGTACAGCCAAGTTTGAAACCGGGCAATCATGTTCAATTGTCTGTCAACGATAATGGAAAAGGCATGGACAAACCGACAATGATACGTATTTTTGAGCCCTTTTTCAGCACGAAATTTCAGGGGCGTGGTTTGGGGCTTGCTGCAGTATATGGTATTATAAAAAATCATGACGGCTGCATTTTTGTCGATAGCGCACCAGGTGAGGGTTCGCGGTTTACCCTCTATTTCCCTGCAACGACAAGCCTGCCGGAAAAGAGAGCTGGGCAGATATCTCAACTTCCATATGGGGTAGAAACGATTTTACTGATCGATGATGAATCGCTCATCCTCGACGTTAGCGCACGGATTCTGCAGCGATTTGGTTATCAGGTTATCTTTGCAAAAAATGGCCGGGAAGCCGTTCAAATAGCTGAAAATTCATTCGATCCCATCCACCTGGCAATCCTCGATATGGGCATGCCGGTTCTCAGCGGCGCTGAAGCTTTTCCGCTCTTGTTAAAAGCCCGGCCAAAGATGAAAGTAATTATCTGCAGTGGTTATGAATTGGACAAAGCCGCACGTGCCATGCTCGATAATGGCGCTGTATCATTTCTGCAAAAACCATTTCAGGCTGAAGACCTGGTAAAACATGTGCGGCAAGCGCTCGACGGGCAGGTTTAACGAACAGTTGAAATGCAGGTCGGCACCTTTCCAATCTTGCACTTATTTTCACTCAAATTTATCCCATCAATTCTGTTTTTGAATAAAATCAAACCTGATGATATTCCATTTCCGGGCGGGGTGCAAGAAAAATATCCACTTTGCGGAACAGGACGATGACCCGATTTAGCAGCCAGATTATCGGGCGGATCAAGAATTTAAAAATCCAGAAAAATGGATAGAGACCAATGATGCCGATAAATAACCAGCCGGTAGTCTGCAGCAGAAAAGGATTAAAACCAGCAACCTCAGCAACTTCCGCCATCATACTGTGCAAAAGTTTCGGGTGCGCCGCCACCACGTAAACCGTGGCTGCGGCAGCCCCATATTTCGCCATTTTCCGTGCGATAAAACCGGCGCCGGCAAGCAGACGCGGTGCAAAAAGGCGTGTACGGTTGATAAAACTCAGTCTTTTCCCGGTTTTGGCGGCAGCGCGGCCGGCGCGCAATAGTTTTAGCGTCCCGCCGATCACTGCGATATCGACCACCCCCCAGAGTAAATCAGTGGCGCTGATGGTTTCATCCCGGGCAAATTTGACTTCGAGCCGCCTGATGCCACCGGCAAAAAATGTATTCAGATTTTCGAGAATCCGTTCAGTCTGAATCCAGCTCACCGCCCCGCCGGCACCGATGGAAAATTGTCCCAAAAAATCATGGCCCTCATCTGCGATGAAATTCACCGCATACCAGCCCCGCTCAAGCGGTGTCAGCTTTTCCATTGACGGCGTCTGTGATTGTGCCGGTTCAACTGTTTGCTCCGGCCATATTTTACGCAAGATTTCACCCCACCTGAGAAATTGACTCTGCGCCATGCGTATCATTTCCTGCAACGCGTCTTCATTTTCATAAAAATAATCAACCACGGGAATGACGACCTCGCCGTATTGCCGTAATATTTTCTGGAAATCAGGTTCGGCGCCGTAGAGCAGCAAAACTTTTTCACTTTTCTCCGGATAATCGAGCAGGGCGATGCGGCTTTTGAGCAGCAAAATCTCATCATCGGCATAGTCGAGCAACAGCGCCTGAATCTCAACAGGTTTGTCTATGAGACCATCAGCTATGATACCCAGGCGGGAGGCAAACTGGATTTTTATCAACTGTTCTTCGTAGGGTGTATTCTTTAATGTCGATGAGAAGACAAGTGAAGCAATGCAGGATAAAGAAAAAATTATGATGAATTTTTTCATCGGCTCTTCCTCCTTCAGTACGGGGAGAAATTTGTGTTTAAGTATTCATTGCATAACTGTTCCACATATTGTGCTCAATCCCCCAGGTGGGATTTCTCTCCTGCTTGTCATTCGTCGGTCTCGCCGTTCTTTCCGCTGGTGATTCCATTGGAGAATGACACAGGAGCTTACCCCCCCAACGAGCATAACATGGCAGACCAGGTATTAACTCAACGATAGCGCTTACAGCAAATTGCGACCTATGTCTTGGTGGAACCCGTCCATTTCCCAATGAAATTAACGAATTATGTTGTAAAAACTAAACATATTTCGTAAATCATCACAAAGATGACCGGTTGTTTTGGCACAGGGGCGCATACAAAAAACAACTTTATGGCGGCAAAAATTTATTACATTTCAGCGTTTTTGATAAATTTCATTGAATTTATCCCTCATTATGTTAGAATATATTCATATAATTTATGCGCAGCCTCCCCACCTTAGCACAACATCTGTGGTTAACCAGTAACATGTCGCGGCAATCTGCACGAATGGAGTCATCCCGTTTTATTCAGGCAGGAAGCATCCAACAGCGGTTTATTGATGATAACATCATAAAAACTCAGGAGAATTGAACCGTGTTCTTCTTCCGCACCAAAACCATCAAACAAAAAATCATCATCGGCACGACGATAAACTGTACTTTTGCATTGTTGTTGGCTTTTGTCAGCATCGTATCTTTTGAATATTTTAATTACCGCACTCAGGCTGAAAACGATTATCGCATTCTGACGAAAATTCTGGAGAGCACCAACCGCAGCGCTGTGGGATCACATGACGGTGAAAAAGTAACGACAAAAACAAACAGCATTTTAAAACTCAAACCCGAGGTTATCGCCGCCTGTGTTTACCTGCCCGATGGCACCATACTTTCGCAATATTCACGCTCGGTAAAGGAGATGATCACCTTCCCGCTCGCTCAATCCACAGAGGTGATACAATTCCAAAAAAACTGGATTGATATTTTTCACCCCATCCGGGCAGCCGATAACAAAACGCTTCTCGGCATACAATTCATGCGTGTTGATAATCACGCTTTCCACAAAGAGATCAGCGATTATATCGCGTTATTTATGATCATCTTCCCTTTGCCCATCGCCATCGCCATATTTTTAGCGCTCTACCTGCAAGCATCGATGGCACAGCCATTGACCGAATTGCGCGAAGTCGCCAGGCAAATTTCCCAGGATAAAAACTTCAACGTCCTCATCAAATCATTGACTGATGATGAGATCGGTTTTACGATGGGTGAGTTTAATGCCATGGTTCGGGAGCTAAAAAAACACGATACACACCAGAACCGTTTTGCCCGCGTTCTCGAGGAAAAAATAAATGACCGGGTGAGCGAACTGAAAAAAGAAATCACCCGGCGAAAAAAAGCGGAAAAGCGCGAGCGCAAATTACAGAACCAGCTCGATCGATCGCGCCGTATGGAATCACTCGGTATTCTCGCCGGCGGTGTTGCCCATGATCTCAACAATATCCTCGGCCCCGTCGTCGCTTATCCCGACCTTATTTTATCGCAACTGCCGGAAAATTCGCCCTATCGCAAAGACCTGGAGGCCATTCATAATTCAGCGATGCGGGCGGCAGCTGTCATTCAGGATTTACTGACGCTGGCACGCCGCGGCAACTATCAACTGCAGGTCATCTCAGTAAAAGATTTGCTCGAATCCTATCTGCATTCTCCTGAATTCATCGAAAAACAGATGCTGCACAATGCGGTGAAAGTGGAAACCGACATCGCTGCAAACACCCCAGGCATCAAAGGGTCGGAAGTGCATCTGCGCCAGGTTCTGATGAATCTGACGCTCAATGCCATGGAAGCCATGCCTGACGGCGGCACGCTTAAAATTGCCTCCAAAGCCTGCTGGATTAAAAAAACGACACCGGTTTATTCCGGCGTATTACGCAAAGGCCAATACACACAACTGCAGGTCATCGACACCGGCGAAGGTATCAGAAAGCAGGATGCGGACAGCATTTTTGAGCCATTTTATACTAACAAACAAATGGGCAAAAGCGGCACCGGTTTGGGGCTTGCTATCGTCTATGGCATTGTTGCAGATTTGAAGGGGTTTATCGATCTGAAGTCGGAGCCGGGAGTCGGCACCGAGTTCAGCCTCTATTTCCCCGCAACAAGGCGGCTTGTAACACAGCACAGCAAGCATCGCACTGTGCCCAAAGGCGATGAACGCATTCTCATCGTCGATGATGACGCTGAACAGCGAGCGCTTGCCAAAAAATTGCTGACCCATCTTGGTTATGAGGTTTTTTCCACCAGCAGCGGCCGTAAAGCACAACGGGTTGTGCATAACAACGATTTTGACCTGATCGTCATGGATATGATTCTCGAAGATGAGATGGATGGGTTGGATAGTATCGAAGCGATTTTGAAACAAAAACCACAACAACGTTTCGTCATCGCCAGCGGTTATTCGGAATCCGAAAGGGCAAAAAAAGCACAAAAACTGACCGACGCCCCCTATCTCACCAAGCCGTACTCCTTAAATGAAATCGCACATGCCATACGCTCTGTGCTCGATAAAAAATCGAAAGTGCTGCTGTGATTGTTTCTGAAGAATTCATGAACATCGAAGCCTATTTGTTCGATCTCGACGGCACCCTTGCTGCTAATGAAAAATTAAAAGGAACAGCGCTGGCAAAAACATGCCACGTGTTGGGTGCTGAGGCGACCAGCGCGCTTTATAAAGAAGTGATGGGACAGCGATGGGAATTTGTGCGGCAGTATTTTTGTGAAAAAACAAGGATATCACCGCAAGCGAAGCAATTCGACAATCTCTTCAGGGGATTTTATAAAGATTTGCTCGCAACACAGTTAATCGCAACTGCCGGCGCTGCCGAACTAATTCAATTGTTGAAAAAAAAGCAGAAGAAAATCGCGGTTGTCAGCAGCGCCAGCAAATGGATGGTTGAAGGTATACTTGCGCAATTGGGTCTCACTGATTTTTTCGATCTGCAAATTTCGCAGGAAGATGTCTCAAAACATAAACCGCACCCGGCTGCTTATTTACTGGCGATTGAAAAACTCGCTGTGAAGCCGGAGGACGCCCTCATTTTTGAGGACTCCGAGCCTGGAATCCAGGCAGGTTTGGGCGCGGGTTGCCGGGTCATCGCCATTCGCCATGAATTTAACGTGAAGCAAAACCTGCAGCGGGCCTCAGAAGTCATCGACGACTTTCATGAATATTTGCGTACGATTTAAAAACCATGTATCGGTTTAACCTGATGGCTTCAGCCTCAATCGCAATAACTTTAAAAATTGTTCTCTCTGTGAAGTACTTAAACCTTTCAGGTTTTAAAAACCTGAAAGGTTTAAAGCTTGCTCTGCCGGCAACGGGCTGTTTTCAGTTTATATGCCTGACCGTTTTCTTTTTCAGCGCATAACCGAAGATAAGCGAGATCCGGTTGCCTTGCGGATTGGTGGTAAAGGCAAAATTCACCGGCAAATTCACCAGCCCATAGGTAAATGTTTTACCGAAGGCAATCGTCAGCGCCGATTGAAACTTTGCCTGTCCGTCCTGATTTTCACCCAAAAACTGCACATTCGGCCCCATTCCAAATTCGACACCGCCGGGAAAACGCACCCCAAACGCCAAAGTCGTTGAGGGTAACAAAACACCATATTCCACACCCGAAATCATCGGAATAGCCTCAACCACAAACGATGGGCCATAACCATCCGGTTTGATGAGATACTCGAAATGCCAACCAAAATGGCTGGTCATCGCACCGATCTTCGCATCACTAAAATCTTTGATATAATCGTTTTCGCCAAGAAGATAGGAAAAACCGAGGCGCGGGCCGCCGAGGTTGATCTCCTGCAATTCCGGGTGGTGATACGTGGTAATTGTACCTTGCGCGTTGAGATTTGCTGCTGCTAAAAAGGTGAAAAAGAATTTCAGCAGACTTTTTCCGTGTAACATAGGACCTCTCCTTTTGTTTTGTATGCATGCTCTATCTCTGGCCTTTCAGCCTTATCACAGGAGAAGTCTAATAAACTCAGGCAGGACAATTGTCATTAAAGTGTCAAAAAATTGCAAGGTATTCCCCGAATTCAGGCAGGTACTCAAAATAAGTATTTATCACTTCCACACTGGCGGATAGCGCAAATCATTGCAAAATGAGCGCATGTTTCTGTTTTTTTGCAGTAAATTTGACACTGCAGAGCCAGGTGCGGCGCGGCAACAGCAAATATTTAAAATAAAACCGAATATTGCTTGAATAGGGCCCCCGTCGTTTTGAACGCAAAATGTCACGGCGGTATTTAAAACTCATGAAGATAGGATCATCGTTGAAAAAAACCTCCCCGATTTTAACCGCGAGATCGCCAGCTTCCGGGCACAGGCTTCTATCTGCTTTTTGTGCGAAGGAGGCCAAAATCCGTTTCAAATCTTCGATGTCATCCAGGACCGGCGCTGTTTCAAGCCCGGATATCTCGATCAGTGCGGTGATGCTGTCGAGCAATCCATCGGCATTATTGATGAGAATAAAATGATACAACCGTAACAGATGCGCCAGCATTTTCAACTCGTTATTGTGGTCTTTTTCCGTTAGAAAACCTTCAATCTGCGCAATATCGAATTGACTCAATTCATCACACAAGACTCCGATGGCCAGGTGGGAAAAACCGAGCAGTGGAAATTGATCATACAAATCCTTTGGCACCGGCATCATCGCATTTTCGCCGTGTTGCAGCAGAAATTCGCATAAAGATGCGTGAATTCCTTTATCACTATTTTTGTCATAACTTCGCAACTCATCCAGCGCCGCTCGCTCGTTGCGCATGCATATTTGGTAAATAATCCGCGCAAAACCATCTTGCCGGATTTCATCTTGCGGCCGCAGTGATTCCACCAGCCCAGGCAAAAAAATCAGCATGTCGATGCTGGCCAGTTCCTGGATCAAAAAGTAGAAAAATGTTGCCGAATCCTTATGGCGGGCAAAGGTTTTATACACGACTTCTTTGACGATTTCACCGGATGCAACCGCGAAAGTATTATGAATCATTTCCAGCACATTGGTATGGTCAGACTTCTGTGCAGCAAGTCCGGTTTCGATGAATTGTAGTCCGCGTATTTCATCTTTCAGTGCAAAACTGGCGATGCCCATCCAGAAATTCACCCGATAAACCCGGTCGAGGGTGTAATAATTGATGATCTCCAGTCGCGAAGAATCAGCGTTGTAAAACGCCGCCAGTTCGAGATATTTTTTCCCGGCAGTGAGGGTGTCCTCAAAATTTTTTTGCATATAATTGATGCGCGCCAGGTGATAGAAAGCATCGACATAATCTTCACGCACCTGCAAGGCTTCCCTGCACACTTCGCGTGCTTCATCGAGTTTTTCTTCGGCGATCAGGCCGCCGATGAGCCCATGGTAAATGGATAAATAATAAGGTGGCGCAGCAGGCATTTTGCGCAGAATCTCCAGTGTTTTGCGTGCATATTTGACGGCTTTGGAAAATTTTTGATATTGTGAATAGGCATTGGCGAGATAGTAAAACGCCCGCGGGTCATCAGGATTTTCCCGTGCTTCACGGCGCAGCAGACGCACCGAACGGCGAAATTTCTTCAACATGGAAACCGGGTCCAGATCGTAACCAAAATGGTTGAGCTGAATTTCTGAAAACTCCACCTTGCCTTCGATGATGACCTGATTGTGCACCGCCGCTTCATAGCGCACACCGGCATTGTTGCGAAAAATACGCGGATAGTTAAATCGCACCGATTGACTGCCGTCCTTTTTATAATCCTGAATGATCACGCAGAAACCAAGCACCTTCTCCGGTGCTTTTTGCAAAGTCGGCAGCAAAGAATGGTAGCTTGCCGCATCGAGTCGTTCATCGGCATCGATCTGCAGGATCCAGTCGCCTGTGGCGTAGCTTATGCTTTGATTACGGTGCAGGCTGAAGTTGTTTTCCCACGGATGATGGTAGATTTTCGCACCGAACTGTTCAGCGATGTCTACGGTACGATCGCTGCTGCCGGTATCGACGACGATGAGTTCATCGTATAATCCTTTAATACTTTCGAGGCAATCCGGCAACATTTTCTCTTCGTCTTTAACGATCATGCAGACGGAAAGCCGCACTTTTGCAGATTGTTTTTTCGGCAGTACCTTGCCAGCTGTGACTGGTTTCTTCTTTTTCTTTGCCATATTCTTGTTTTCGCATTTAATCCGGTTTGATTATCTTTTCTGCATTCACTGTTTTTAAGACTGATCTGAGTTTGTGAACTTCATCCGCCAGTTTCAGATAACAATGTGAAATAGCCAGCGATTCGATGCGGCTCAGGGCGCCGGGTAAATCGCCGAAAATCTCCACCTTGATCTCGCTGTATGGCGCCAGTACATCGTGCACCTGTTTCGCCAATGAGAAAATCGGGTCAAATTTCTGCTTTTCTGCATAGTGTTTGATGGCATCCATCGCCTCGAGCAGCGTTTCTTCGATTTCATTTTCCCCATTTTGTTCGGCCGGCCGAACATCACCGACCTCAGGATTGAGTCCCTCATAGAGCAGGCGTGCATCCTTATTGGCGGGATACTGGCGCAGCAATTTTGCCAAAATTTTAATCGCCTCTTCAAAATAGCCCAATTCAAGATACATTTGCGCTGCATTGAACATCGCGCCTTCTCCTGCACCGGCATCATCCTCAAAAACGAGGAAAACATCCAGTGCATCCTGATAACGACTGAGCATCATAAATAACAAACCAGCGGCGTATTCTTTTTTGCCGCGAAAACGCGGCAACAATTCTTTTTCGATGGTACGCCGGGTTTTTTCATTTAAAATGTCAAAAGGGAATATTTTCAGGCTATCGAGCACAAACTGCGGCGAGGCAAAAGTTCTCCAGAGAAGCGGTAAAATTGTCGCCAGTTTATCGGAAGGGACGAATTGCATTTCCTCCAGCATCACGAGCGCATCATCTTCGTTAAAACCCAGCAAACTCGTCAGGCGCCGCAGACCGGCAAAAACAACCGGCCAGTTTTCCAAAGCCGTCAGAGCGGACAGTCTCCAGCGGCTGATTTGCTTTTCAAAACGCAGCGCATAAATGCTGTTTTTTGCTAGCGTTACCGGGTTTTTCTGCACTGATTTATGCCGGGCGAGAAATTTATCGGTAGTGGCAACGATCTGGTTGTGATCATTCATTAGTTTCGCTTCAAGGCAGGATAGATAAAGTAAATCGAGATGATTTTTCGGCAAAACTTCTTTAGCAAAACTGATCGTCTGCTCCAGCGCTGTCATCTCCTTTTTCTGGAAGCAGGCCGCACCCAAAATGGCGAATAAACCCCAGAATTGCGAATCCCGGCTGATCTGCTCCCGATATTGTTCCAGCGTGCGCATGCAATTATCAACGATTTCATCCGCATCACCGATCCAGTGCAGGAACTGATAGAATAAAAACACAGCCTGCAGATCATCCGGGCAGCGCTCCCAGCAGCGCACCGCATCATCGCGAATGCGGGTATAAACCCGGGAAGACGGCGCGTTGAGCACTTCGCGCAAATCTCTCCTGACAAGCATTCGCTTTGTTTCGACTTTGCCTTGGACCTGCAATTGATTTAGCAACCAGACTTGCGGTCGGGCTGTGAGACGCACCAAACGGGTTTCGAATTGACAAAAATCAATCTTTCCGCCCATGCCGATGGTTGCAACAGGGAATTGCAGGCCTTCGATGCGCCGCGGCAACGCTGATAAAGTATCGAAGGCAGCGGGAATTTTATCCTGGAAACTCTCGTTGGCATGCACAAAAAGCAGCCAGTCCGCTTTCTCCTTCTCAGGCCGGTTGTTGATCATTATAACAGCATCATTGAGAGATTTTTTCGCAAAAGCTTTAACCTGTTTTTCATCAATCAAATCAGCCGGGATACTTCCCGTATCGATTATCAGAATCTCATCGACTGCGGTTAAAAACCTTTCCACGCATTAATTCATCTTGTCCGCGCCATAATAGCCCGAGATGATGACACAAACAGAATTCTTCCTGTCGTTTTGCAAATTTTGTTTACTCATCGTTCACCTTAATTTTATTATATCCTGTTCATCTCATTAACCAGTTTCGTATTCAGTTGTCACCTTGTTTATCGGCTCATTCCCCTGAAGTACGCATAAAGCGTTTAATGTGGCTTTTTGCCGCATTTCGCGGTAAGCCTGGCGGCTGAAATACGCCGTGTGTGGATTGATGATCAGCCTGCCCTGCAGCCACTTTTCATCATTGCGCCAAGCCTCGATCAATTGCGAATCGGCCGGTGGCGGTTCCTGCGGCAGCACATCGAGGGCAACTCCAGCGAGATGACTCTGTCGTAGCGGCTCTAGCAATATGTCTAAGTCCCGCAATATCTTCCCTCGCGCAGTGTTGATCAGAAAACTGCCAGGTTTCATTTCAGCGAGAAACTGAGAATGGATAAGTCCTTGTGTTTCACTGGTTAAGGGGCAATGCAAGGAAATGACGTCAACCTGCTGCAGCAGAATTTGCAGAGAATCCACCCGTTTTGTCGCAAGCACTTTTTCATATCCGCTCTCCTTGTACGGATCATAAAAATACGTTTGAAATCTCAGCGTATTGGCGCGTAATATGACAGCGCTGCCGATACGCCCGGCGCCGATGACGCCCAGCTTCATCTCTTCAGTCCGGCGCAGGCCGGAGATGGTATTTTCCTGCCAGTCGGCGGGTAAATTCCGGGCAATTCGCTGATAGTGGAAAAGCCCCCGGGTCAAAGCCATGATCATCGCGATAGCGGTATCGGCAACTTCTTCGGTACCGTAATCCGGTGTGTTGCAAACGGCAATATTCCGCGCTGCAGCAGCTTCGAGATCGATATTGTCAAAACCGACTCCATAGCGTATAATCGCCCGCAAGCGGGGGAAGCGCTGCATGAGACCGGCATCGATATTTTCATGCCAAACGAGCAGAACTTCAATATTTTCATGCGCTGTTTCACTCAACTGCTCGCCGAGAATTTCCCGCTCGATCTGCGGATTTTTGATATAATCGGTTATCCAGACTTTAGACGATTTCATAGCGTAATGATCCAATTTTTTCAATTTCGTGGCGTACATGGTCGCCGCGCCAGATGCGGTTATTCTCAACACCCGCCGGTGTGCCGGTGAGCAGAATATCACCTGCATCCAGCTCGGTGATATAAGACACATAACTCAACGCCCGAAAAGGGTTTAAAATCATTTGCGAAAGGCCTCCCGTCTGCGTTATTTTGCTATTGATGGATGTCGTCAATTGCAAATCATCCAGTTCGGAAGGCGACAGACTGACAATTCCCTGGCTCACCGGACAAAAATTTTTGCGACTTTTGGAATAGGCCAGATGGTGATCACGACTGGCAACGTTGGCACAGGTGATATCTGCACCGACGGTAAAACCGGCGATATAATGCACAGCTTCGTCTACAGAAATTTTACAGCAGTGTTTTTTGATGACGAGCACGAGTTCGACTTCCGTCCACAAATTCTCACATCGCTCGGGATAATGAATTTGGGCGCCATCGAAACAAAGCGCCTGCCGCGATTTGATAAAATACAGCGGTTCAACATCGACCGAGCCGACGCCGTGATAGTTTAACGCGAGACAGTGAATGTTTTGCGGGTTTAATTCAGGCATTATTTCCTCAAATTATAGCGACAATTGCATTAATCAGGGCCGTCGATCTGCTGCTTAAGTCCCAACCCGGATAAACCGGAATCTGAAAAAGAAAATTCCAAAGCGCACGCAAAGTTGCCGAGACGCTGAGAATACGCAAAGATTTTTTTAATTTTTTCTTTGCGATTCCTTTGCGGCTTAGCGTCTTCGCGTGAAATTTTTGCTTTTGAGGATTTAGATCAATATTTCTAGCCAAAAAATGGCAGAAAATAACTTGTCAGTTACTAAAATCCGTTTCCTGCGCCAGCAATGGTTGCAGCACTTCGTCGTATACTACCGGGAAATTTTGCCGTTTGTTCAAAAAACGTGCGACGAATTCCGCCAACTGAAAATCTTCTTCATAATCGATATCGATGCAGCCGAAACCTTCGACGTCATAAAAGCCGATCTTTCCGGCGTAGACGCCGAAGCCGTGTTTGTTATAATTTTCCATATAGCGCCGGCAATTCCATATGGTGATGGCAAAATTCAATGCCCGCACCGGCTGCAAATCCTGCGAGCGCGGATGTTTGCCGTTGATTGAAAAATTCACCGGATTCCCCTGAAAAAAACAGTGCGTCTGAATTTTCTCGCAGGAAAGCAGGGTATCAAATCCATTTTTCTGGAAACTCAGCCAGGCTTCATCTAACGCCTCTGGTGTGATGAACGGCGAAGTCGGATTGACAACGGCCAGAAATTCAGCCGGCACGTTAGCCATGAAATCGTATAAATAATCATCGATAAGCGAAGCGCTGGTCGCCAGTTCAGCCTTGCGGTGATAAAATTTCACACCGTGGCGCGCAGCGATGCCGGCAAATAACTCACTGTCCGAATTGATATAAATATTTTTCAAGTGTTGCGTTTTTTGCAAAATTTCGATCATATTGACGATCAAAGTTTTGCCGTTGAGTTTGCGCAAATTTTTCGCTCGCACCCGTTTACTGCCTATGCGTGCCGGCAAAACTACGGCGAGATTTTTCCTCATAACTGTTCTCTCATCTGTTCTTCCACGTATAAAACCTGATCGAGCACACGGGCGCTATAACCCCACTCATTGTCATACCACAAAACAAGTTTCAATACCTCCCCGCCCAATACATCCGTCCAACGATGATCGACCACGGCTGAAGCGTCGCAGCTTTTATAATCAAGCGAGGTTAAAGGTTCAAAATTGTTGCGAATAATTTTCCAACGCTGTTGTTTCTCTGCAGCGACGAAGAGCGATAGCACCTGTTCTTTCGAAGCCGTGGATTTCAGATTCAGCGTGATATCCGCACTACCGACGATCGCCGTGGGCGTGCGGTAGGAAAATGATCCGATCATCTCTTCGCTGATACCGTCCACAACTCTGCAAGTCGCCGCGATCGCCGAGGTCGGTTTGGGGATCATGTTGCCGATCACCGAACGCCCGAGGGCGTAATGATGGTAAATCGTGCCCGGCACCGACCACGAGCTGGCGGGACCATCCATAAGATTCTGGTAATTCAGCCAGGGATGCAGGGTCGTGATGTAGCCATTCCGGATGCCGATATTTTCATGAATAATCCGCAAAACCGGGCCGATGGCAGTGGCGTCGCAGATGCTGGTGGAAATGACATGATGTTTGCTCAGGTCGAGTTGCGCTTCATTGGCACCGAGCACCATGGAAAAATCGACTTCATCCGGAGCGTGGGTGATCATAATTTTTTTCAACATATGCCGCATACGCGCATTCGGCGCCCGTAATACATTTTCGAGCACACCCGAAGCATCGATGACGACATCCACTTTTTCATTTTCCCAGGGAATTTCATCAACATAAGGCTCGTGGTAGATGCGGATTTTTTCATGATTGTTGCACAGCTGTTCGTTTACCGCGTAATATTTATCATCTAAAGGGCCGTAAAGCGTATCATAATTGAGCTGATAGGCGATGTTGCTGATATCCGGATTGATATCGTTTATCGCCACCACCCTGAAGGCATTTTTTACCAGATTATTGCGAAAAATCGCCCGCCCGATACGACCAAAACCATTGATGCCGAGACGTAACATAATTCTCCTGAAAACTTGTGAACGTTGGACCGTTAGAACGTTTTGCCATTCCACAAAACATCGATATCCTGCTTTATCTTTTCGACTTTTTTGCCGCTTGTCCCCGGGAATGTTGCAGCACCGGCATAATGAATAATGAAAGATAAAAACCGGTTCGGGTTGCCGTTCCAGGGCTCGGAAAACATACACATGTGATTGAACTGAAACGGCAATTGAAAAACTTCATAACCCAGTTTGCGGATTTGATATCCCAGATGAATATCATCACTCTCCCAGCCGAGCCAGTATTCGCCATTCACGGGGTGCAGCATGTCCTGATGCTGCTTGTCAAAAACCATGACACCGCTATTGGTGTACCCTATTTTCCAGCCCACATCACCCCATTTTTGTTGCACATTGCGGATGGATTGATGACGCATCGTGCGGCGTGAACCGACATCTTCGTAAATCGTGCCGATTTTCCCCTGCGGCACAACTTCAAAAAGGTTGGGACATTTCGGGCTGAGCAGCACATCCGAATCCAGACTCAAAACGCGGTCATAATTGGCAAAATGCTCATTGAGCTCAAAAATCCGGTAACTTCTCCAGCCTTCATAATCCATCACAAAACTGTAGTCGCCGCTCAAACAAAGGAAATCGGCGTGCCACTCTTTGCAGAATTTTTTTATGATCGGGTGTGTCAAACCGGTCATCTCGGCGATATTATCATCGCAACGGGTTGCAACTAATCTTCTTTCCATATTTTCTCTGAGTTAAATGGATACCCGGATTCAACTTTCAATATATAATCCGTATCTGTTTAGCCTGCATAATTTTTAAAGATAGAGCGAAGGCGTCCTCGCCGAGCGGCACGAGCGTTACGCTCAGCGGGGACGCTTTCGCTGCTATTTATCGAGGGTGAGGCTAAACAGTAACTATAATCCTGAAGTTTGAATTCTGAGTTCTGAACCACCTTTCTCCAGTCTTTCACAGAGTTTGTTTTCATATTTATCGATAAAACAGGCCTGCCATTCTTTCAGTTCTGCATTTGAAAAAGCTTTGTTACGCCAGAAATCATTGGCATATTCGTCCGTCTGCTGCCAGTCCTGCTCGCCGTATTTTTCATGGTCATACAAACTTGAACCGGGATATGGACAAAGAATAGTAAAACCGACGACATCGGGATCGATGCGTCCGATGAGGTCTTCAGTCATCTGCAGGTCGTCACGGTCTTCTTCCGGCATACCGAGAATGAAAAAAGCACGGCGCTTGATGTGGTGTTTTTTAGCCCAGTGGAAGACTTTTTCGATGGTTTCGACCTTTGTGCCTTTGTGAATCTGTTTGAGAATTTTCGGGCTGCCGCTTTCGCAGCCGACATTGATCTGGTTACAATTGGAGACCTTAAGCCAATGAAACATTTCCTCAGTGCAGAAACCAGCATGAATCAGGCATTCCCATTCGGTATCGATACCTCGACTGAGTTTTTCACGGCAGAAATCGATCACGTACTGTGGGGTGATATCAAATGTGGCATCGACGAATTTAAAATAAGTCAGGTTATATTTCTCGATCGTCGCGGCGATTTCCGCACACACATCCGTGACTTCACGCGAACGGATGGGGTTGCTGCGGCGGTTGAATTTGCCGGTCATGATTTTTTCCGCACAAAAAACACAGGAAGTCGGGCAGACACGGTTAGCCTGAAAACCGGTGGTGCGGCGGCCGTTCATCTGTTCACATAAATCGATCGTGCGGTGGTTTTTAATAGCCTCGCGGTCGGGCCACGGCAGTTCTGTGAACGGCAAAGCATAACCCCGCACGATGGGGTCCGTATTGCCTTGCAAAATTTCCAGCATCGCTTGCTCCCCCTCACCCACGACGATTTGATCGATGACCTCACTCACCGCTTTTTCCTGCAATGCCGTAACATGCCAGCCGCCAACGACGGTTCGCACATGTGGATTTTTCGCCTTGATCGCTGCCGCGAGGCGCAAAGCCGGAACATAACACGGCGAAGTACAGGAAAAAGCCACGATATCCGAACCCCGGGCACCGGAAACAATGTCCGCATCAGAATCGAAATTACCCTGAAAGAACTGCACATCAAGATCACCATCGAAGTTTTTTTTGCAATATGAAATGATGTAACCAAGGCCGATGGATTCCCAGACATTGCGGTAGTAAGGCTGAATAAAAGTAATTCGCATTTTTACAGGCTTTCTTTTTTAATTATACTTAACCCGGAACGCCGCGTGTCTGTTCGCGGGTGACCGGCGGCACAACACTGCGGGGATCGATGATGCGCACAGTCGTGATCTCGCTCGAGGCCATTGCTGCCGTGTTTGCAAGATCGATAATCTGTTTCTGATCTTCTGCCATGAACGGATGAAAAGGCAATGAAATGATGCGGTTGAAAACTTCATTGGTGATTTCGAGATGAGCCGACAGCGGTTCATAATAAGCGCGGGCGATGATCTCTTTTTCAGCGAGCGCGGCAAAAATCCGGTTGCGGATAAATTGATTTTTGACCAAAAATTGGAATGAACTTTTGTTGGTCGCTTCAGGAATATACTGCAGTTGGTAATCGAAATCGAGCTCGGCGAGATAGCGGTCGCGAATATCATCCATTTGCTGCCGGTAGGCCGGGCTGTCAAAATTTTCAATGGAACGCCTGGCGAGATAGGCGTTGATCTCCTCCAGGCGGCCGATATAACGCACGATCTGCCGGGCTTTGGCAGCAATTTCTTCATCATCGGTCAGAATCATCCCGCCCTCGGTAGCGGTCACCGGTTTCGTTGCCGACAGGGAAACCACTTCGACGATGCCACGATGGCCCAGCTTCGGCAGATCGAAGCCGTGTGCCGCATCGTAAATGGTGCGCACTTTCTCAGACTTCTTCACTGCCGGATACTGGTTGCCGAAAATATCGACCACGATGCGGCAACGGCTTTTCGGCAATTCCGACTGTTGCATGAACCAGGATTGCAAATCGATATCCTGAAAGAGTACCTTACCTTCGTTGAATTGGGCGGCGAGCAATGTGCTCGGCCAGGTAAAAGCCGGCAATTCGATGGCGGTTCCCGGCGCCCAGGCTGCTTTCACCGCTGCCATCAAACCGGTTGTAGCGCTGGAACAGGCGATGGCAAACGCCACTTTAAAACGCTTTTGAAAAATGCTTTCAAGCGCTGCGACATGATCGCGGTTGCTCACCCATTTACTGTTTAAAATCGCCCGAATCGCTTTGAAATCTGCGTTGTTTAAGTTCAAATTCGGCCGGCATAGTTCACAACTCATCGCTGACTCCACCATGTAAATTCGCTGTAAAAATTGGTCGGTTTTCTGTCTCTGTTCAGCATGAAAAGTCACCATGGAGCATCCTTCGATACATCCCGCCAAAAAACGGTGGAACACTCGGGATGCCAAGACTTTCCAGGTTCAAAAAAAAACATGCTGAACAGTTGCAGTCTCCAAGACGCAGAGTTTTGTTTTTAAATATTTTATGCTGTTTTTCTCTGCGCTACTACGTCTCCGCGAGAATAATTAAGATTAACTGTCATAACCTGCTATTTTCAAAAATTGTGCATGCTGAACAAAAACCCAAAAGCCCTTTCAATATATTTCATCCTGTGTAACTTCGGGGAAAACCTTCAGCGCGACCGGTCGGATCGAGAAAATTTCTACTTCCGGGTAGTTCGCCGGCAGCCATTCGTTGGCGACCATCTCCCAGTCGGTGATGATATCGCTACCGCATTGCAGATGGAAAGCATCGTTCGCCGAAGCTGTACGAAAGGTGCCCCGGGTGTAATTGCAATCATGCCCGACGAAATAAATGCGTTTTATGCCGGTGTAAAGCATAAACTGAAAAGCTTCAAAAGAAATGGAAGCACAGCAGGCCAGGGGTTGGCTAACAATATCCCTGACGAGATTCCGCGACATATCACACCAGTAATACAACGCATTGGTAAAATCACGCGGCATTTCGCCACGGCTGCCCCAGGTTTGTTTGCGCACAAATTTTGCCAGACGCGGCTCATAGGCATAATAAGCCGCTTTGTTATTGCCGAAAGTTTGCGGCCGGTGATTGATCTGGTTATCGCCGACGAAATAATAATCCAGGGCGATTGGCGTAAAAATGAGTTCGTTCACCCCGACACGCAAAACCCCGGGATACTCGCGCTCCTGCCATTCTTTCAATGTCGGCCCGCAACCGAAAAGGATTGCCGAAGCTCCAGGATGTACATCCTGATAATCTGCAAAAACCGGATTTGTGTATTCAACTTTTTCTGTAATCATCATTTTTCCCAAAACTATTCACTACAAACGATAAACGATTTGGCAAACGGTGGATAGAACCCGTGCTCGAGCAATTTCCTGCCGCTGACCGCAGCCAATCTTTGCACCATCCGCGGGATGCGTGGTACACCCTGCCCGAAGTTGGTGAAATAATCATCAAAAAAAAGCAAACCGCCGTCAGTGAGGTTTTGTAGTGCATAGCGTGTCGCCACCTCGAGGGAACTCAGCAAATTGCAATCGATGACGGCGATATTGAACGGGGCAAAAGCATCGCATTTTTGTAAAAGCGTTTTCTCGCGAAAATCGCCCCTGATGAGCTCGCCTTTGCCGGCCATATTCTGCTGAACAAATTGCTGTACCTGTTCAAAATCGCAGGAAAAATCACCGGAGGCCGTCACCGGCATTGCCGTCGCTTCATGCGGATTCAAATCGGGCTCCCCCGTGAAAATATCAAGACCGAGGTAAGCGGTGATGGCGCCCGTGCCGTCAAGAATTTTAAACGCAGCGTATTGCATTTCGCTTTTGAAGCTGCCGAATTCGATATAATTACCGCATATGCGGTTCAAATACAAATAACCGCGAATATCGAGCAGAAAGCGGACTTTGCGCTCCAGCGGGTGTTTTTGATCAAGCTGTTCGGCCAAAGCATCGATTTCATCGATCACCGCCTGCTGCGATTCATAGCGGTAAGATTTATGTTCCAAAACTGCTTTCATTTTATTCCGGTCAGTATTCCGGTACTTCAAGTTTAAAAACGATACTATATTAATCTTGAAGAACCACTATTTGGGGGAATCATTTTTCTCCAATGGCAACTTTGAAAACGATTCATTCTTTCGTTTGGAAAGTCTTTTCAAATTGGTTCTCTGCTGCCGCATCGTTTTTTTTAAACGTTTGCAGTTCGATAACTTTTGGTTGCGCCTGTAAATTCTGCAGGCGCCAGAGCACTGTTTCCTGCAAGCCGTCGTAGAGCTGGGTCGGGGTGTGCAGTCCCTGTTCAAGCATTTTGCTATTATCGCCGAATTTCACCATCTGCCCGGTTGGGCCCTCGCCGGTAAACTGAATCTGTTTTCCTGACTGGACAATTTTTTCCAGCGTGTAAACGAGATTGTGGATGGAGACCACATGCGCTTTGCCGCCACAAATATTGAGAACACCGTTGGGCTGCAGCGAGGCAATTTTTGCGACAACATCGGCGAAATCACGCACAAAGAGAAACTCGCGTAACTGTTCGCCGCTCCCCCAGACTTCTACTTTTTCATCAAAAAACAGTTTGTTCACCAATGCCGGGATGACATGGGCGCGGTCGGAAAAATCGTCCCCCGGACCATAGAGATTGTAGGGCCTTAAAGTAGTGAATGCGCGCGATTGCCCGGCAAAGAGCAGGCGCGTATATTCTTCACCCTTCCTTTTTCCGATGCCGTAACCACGGTTTGCCGGATCGGGTTCGCCGACAAATCCCTGACTTTCTTCAGCCCCTTCGCTGACTTCGTTGCTGTAAACACAGGCGCTGGAAATCTGGATGAAGTATTTGGCTTGTTCATAAGCCATGTCGGCAGCGTGCATCATCAGCAGAAAATTCTCTGTTTCCATTTCCCGCTGGTGGCTGGCGTTATAACCGACGCCGGCGACATGGCCTGTGGCGTTGATCACCACGTCATACTGCAATGTTCCTTCGAGGGATGCCGCTTTTTTCAGATCAAACTCGAAAAAGGAAAACCGCGGCCAGGCTTCCAGTTCCAGCGGAAAGTTGCGTGAATAACCATGAACGGCGGCGCCTGCATCCATCAGTTTTTTACAAATATGGCGCCCGGCAAATCCATTGGCGCCCAGTACGGCTATCGTTTGTCGTTTTTTTTTCATTTTGATCCTGTACTATTTATAATCTGCGATTAACTCTGTTCATGATAAAATTCGAAAAACATCTCGACAATGTAGTCCAAATCATCCGTTTCAAGCTCCGGGTGACAGCCGATATAAAACGTCTTTTCACCGATAGATTGTGCGATGGGAAAATCCTCGATTTTTTGTGCAAAGCGGTTTTGATAAACCGGCTGTGTCAACAGTGGAAAAGCAAAACGGGTTTCGATACCGTTTTTTTCCAAATGCAGGCAGAGTTTATCCCGCTGCCCGTTTTCATAAACGGTTACCGGATACATCATAAAGCTGTGTTGGCGCTCGAAGGGAATAATCGGCAACTGGATTTTGGCCATCAGCGGGGTGAGTCTTTTCGTTAAATAAAATGCATTCAGGCGGCGTTTATTGATATTTTCCTCTCTTTCCTGCAATTGCGCCAGCCCGAGCGCACCCTCGATTTCAGTCGGCCTGAAGCTATGTCCCAAGCGAACAAATGAGAATCGCCGATCGATGATTTCCATGAGTTCCGCATCAGTATTTTGATCGGCATCGATATCGAGGTAAATTTCATCGCGCCCGTGCGCCAGCAGACTGCGGCACATGGTGGCAATTTCAGGATCATTGCTGGTCACCAATCCGCCAACACCGGTGTTGAGGATATGCGCCACATATGTTGAAAAACAGGCAACGTCACCAAAAGAGCCCTCCGGCTGATCACGGTAATCGGCAAACATGGTTTCGCAGGAATCTTCCAGCACCGCCAGTTTGTTTTTGCGTACGATGTCCATGATGGCCTGCATGTCGCAGGGCAGGCCGAAAAGATGCACCGGAATAATCGCCCTCGTTCGCGGCGTCATTGCTTTTTCGATCGCCTGCGGATCGATATTGTAAGTGAACTGATCGACATCGACAAAGACCGGTTTTAGCTGGTTGTAAAGAACGATATTGGAGGTGGCGATGAAAGTGATCGCCGGCATGATGACCTCGTCGCCATCCTGCCAGCCGAATTTTTCCTTGAGTGACGCCAGGGCAATCTGCAATGCAGAAGTGCCGCTATTGGTCATAACGCCAAAACGGCAGCCGTGTTTTCGGGCAAATTCCCGTTCAAAGCGATGGACAAACGGGCCGATCGACAAACGGTTGGCATCGAGAGCCTGATCGATGTATTGCCGCGCCAGCGGCGAAATGCGCAGACCACCGACGCCGATTCTGCGTTGAACCCGATTTACGGTTTGTTCGGTCATCATCTTGCCAGTTCTTCCATCGCCAGTTGGAGTTTTTCGACATTTTCAGCGCCGTTTCGCATCGGCAGGTCGAAGGGAAATCCCGTCTCTGTGCCAGGGATATCAACCACATGTACATTTTGCTCACCGCCAAGCTGCCGCATGAGCAATTTTATATCTGCGACAAGCATCAAACGCACCAGGTCTTCGAAACGGGTCTGTGCCTGCCAGCCAAGCTTTTTGCGAGCTTTGCTTGCATCGCCGATGAGCATATCCACTTCCGTCGGGCGGAAATAGTGCCTGTCGATCTTCACATATTTTGGCCAATCCAGCCCAGCCAGGGTAAAAGCGATTTCAACAAACTCCCGCACAGTGTGCGTCTCACCGGTTGCAAGAATAAAATCCTCCGGATCGGTTTGCTGCATCATCAGATGGATCGCTTGCACATATTCGCGGGCATAACCCCAGTCGCGCTTTGCTTCGAGGTTACCGAGAAACAGTTCATGCTGCAAGCCGGCTTTAATTTTTGCCACTGCGCGGGTAATTTTCCGCGTGACAAAAGTCTCGCCGCGCCGGGGGGATTCATGGTTGAACAAAATACCGTTCACCGCATAGAGACCATAACTTTCCCGGAAATTGACCGTCGTCCAGTGGGCGAAAACTTTGGCGCAACCGTAGGGGCTGCAGGGGTAAAAAGGCGTCGTTTCGCGCTGCGGCACTTCCTGCACCCGGCCGAACATCTCGCTGCTCGAGGCCTGATAAAAACGTGTATCGATGCCGCACTCGCGGATCGCTTCGAGCAGACGAATCGTGCCCATGGCCGTCACATTTGCAGTGAATTCCGGCATGTCAAAACTGACACGCACATGGCTTTGCGCACCGAGATTGTAAATTTCATCAGGCTCGATACGACGCAGCAAACGTGAAAGATTGCTGGAATCGGTCAAATCACTATAATGCAGATGCAGACGGATTTCATCCTCATGCGGGTCCTGAAAAAGGTGTTCGATACGATGGGTATTGAAGGAGCTGCTGCGCCGAACAATGCCGTGCACCTCGTAGCCTTTTTCCAGCAAAAGTTCGGCGAGATAACTGCCATCCTGCCCGGTGATGCCGGTGACCAGCGCTTTTTTTGTTTTATTTTTTGTCAAGTTGGAATCTCGTCTTAATAATGATGTTAAACAACCTGCACCAGTTTTTCAAAAGCAGCCTGAAATCGTGCTTCCCAGGAATGCTCGGCAACGCAGTGTTTACGCGCATTTTGCCGCATTTTTTCAGCAACTTGTGGATTTGCCAGATAAAACCGCGCCTTCTCCAGCAAATCATTTTCATCGCGGTAGACGGCAATTTCCTCACCGATTTCAAAATAGGGTTCGAGCTCGGGATTTGCCTGGGTCAAATAGAGCGCTCCGGACATCGGTACTTCAAAATCGCGGCCTTTAATCTGTATTTTCTTCACGCCGCCGGTGCAAGCCTCGCCCATACCGAGCACGATTTTAGCCCGGTTATACAATTCGATCATCTTTTCGATGCTGACTTCGCCATTCTTCCAGCCTTTGCCGAACGCCTGCGCCGCGATGCCGTTTTGCTGTAAAAACTCGATTATCTTCGGCCGGCGGCCATAGCGCTGCCCGATGAATAAAACATCGATATCCCGTTCCACTTGCGGTTGCAGAGGTTTGTAAATATCAGGATTTGCGCCGCTGGGCAGAAATACGGCCTCGGTTCCCTGCGAAGCATACCACTTTTGCGCTTCCTGAAAATTCGTCCAGCCGAGATCAAAAGCCCCGGCGATGTCGATCATACTGCTGAATCCGGTGGGTTCGAAATTGCCCCAAAATCCTTTCACGTCATCGAGATAAAGATTGACTGTTGGAATGCCCATTTTACGGATGGCGCGGATAGTAGCAGGGAAAACCAGCCTGCCGGAGAGATAACTGAAAAAGAGATCGATACCGCCGTTGTAGTGGACGTCGCGAACCAGGTTGAACAGTTTTTGGTTCATCTCCTGTTTTTCGTGCAGGTGCCATTCTTTGTTGTATTGGCAATAATCCGGATACCAGTCATAGCGCACCACTTCGCCGAATTTTTCCAGCGCCGGTTGCAGGTTTTCATTTTCCCAGTTGAACTGGCGGAAGGCGGTGAAAATTCGCAATTTCCGCTGCTGCAGTTTTTCATTCAGTTTTTCCCCATCGACCGGCACAAATCCGGGAATGACTTTCCGGTCTCGCTGAATGATGACCGACGTACCCTCCCCTGTTGCAACCGGGTTATAATTGAAATGGTCACGCAGTATTTTCTCCGCCCGATGCGTGAAGGTATTGGCTGCCAGCGCTTCGCGATAGCCGGCGAGAGCAATTTCCTCGCGTTCTTCTTCATTTTGCAGATAATAAGCGAGCAATTCTTCGATATTTTCATCGTTAAAATAAATCAGATGTTTTTTATCTTTAAAAAGGCGGCCTTCGGACGGGATTTCACTGGTGAACAGCAAGCTGCCACAGCAAAGCACCTCAAATACACGTTGCTGAATACCGGTTTTTCCGATACCGAGGTTTAAAACGATTTTTGATTGATTGTAAATTCCGGCGGCGTCGCGCGCAAATGCCTGCGTGACGTAGAGATTGAATTTTTTCTCCAACTTTTTGAACAGCGCTTGACGGTTTTCATAAATATTACCGACAAAACTCACATCATATTTTTTTGGCAGATATTGTTTATGGTAGATTTCCGGTGTCGCGCCGAGCGGCAGCCAGTCGATATTTTTAACGCCGTATTTTTTGTATTCATCGATGGCGTTTTTATCGAAGCTGTAAACCTTGTCGAAAAAGCGGGCATTGAATGCCAGGTCTCGTTGAACATGTGGCGCCGCAAAAACGTCATCCTGATACCAGAGCACGCTTTTGCAGGCAACGCGTCTGATCAACTGACCGGGGATGCCGCTACCGCGGAAAACCAGCATCAGGTGTGCCGGGCGAAAAAACCGCGCGGAAAAGTCATTGGCATGGGCGACATAATCCGTCGTGATTACCTCGCAGCCCAGCCGCTCAAAAACCCGGGCGACCTCAATTTCCATTCCCCAGGGGAAATTGATAACGCTTTTGCCAACGAGGTGAATGCGCAGAGGTTCTTCTGCATCTTCGCTTTTGACGAACAGACGATTTTGCCGGCGAACAAGGGTTAATTTCTCTGTTTCTTTTGTTGACAGCAGACAACGCACTTGCGATTTTCGTCCTTTGATATGATCAAAAACCCAATCGGCGGACATTTTCGCCATACATTGCCAATCGGTGCATTTCTTCCAGCGCTCGGTATATTGACAGGGGCTGCACGGCAGCTCTTTTGTCAATACGTGCACATTTTTTCCGAGCGGCCGGTTTTTCGAAATATTGGACGCACCGAACAAGACATAGGTCGGCACGGCCAACGCCGCGGCAATATGCGCCGGTCCGCTATCATTACCGACGAATAAGGCAGCTTGTTTGATCAGTCCGGCGGTTTCTTTCAGGTTGAGTTTACCCTGCAAATCCAAAACACCGGCCGGCCAGTAGCCGGCTGAAAACTTTGACGCCTCATCATCTCCGCCGACGACAGCGACCTGATAACCGCCATGCAAAAGTTTTTCCGCTAACGCAGCATAATGTGGCCAGCGTTTGCGTTCCCAGCCGTCGTTATTCACCGTGGTATTGGCGATGATAGCTAGGTCGCGGTCGGTGAGATCGATCATCTCACAGGGTTCCCAGGCCACTTGCGGCAGGGGAAATTGATTGCCGCAGCCCAAAAAATTGGCCAAGCGGAAATTGGCTTCGACCTCATGATCGATGCCGATTTTAAACGGTGCGGTGAATGCAAACGTCGTCTTTTTCGGCATCTCAACAGCGTTTTGGGAAAGAAAATTTTGTGACCAGATAGAACATAGAACAAGGTCGTATTGATCATCAGCCAATTGCTGCACTGTTTTGTCGACAAAGGGCAGACCATCGATGATCTGAGCGGAGAGTTTTTTGCAGAGCACGGTAATTTCACTGCTGGGAAAACGCCGGCGGATTCCCTGCAATGACGGGGTCAGCATTACCATGTTGCCAATGCCTTCATCCATGACGACCAATATTTTTTTGTATGCAGCCGCCACAACCTGACTATTTACTTTTGTCAGGCCGGCATCGATGAGCGCCCGCGCCAGGTGAGCGAATTTTTCATCATCTAACAGAAAAGAAGCGTAAAGGCGGCTTTCGTAGATTCGCTCTGCGGCAAACCAGAAGCAGGACAAAAGCAGGTATTCCACAGGCATCAGGTTTTCGGTTTCAAAATGCGGTGTGATATGCTTGCATGCTCTCGGATAATCATCATTTCGAGCGACGTATGCAAGCGCGGCAGTCAATTTGGCATGAGCATTTTGCTCCTGTATTCTATCAGATTTTTCGCACAAGTGTTGAAATAATTCACTGTATTTAAGAATATTGCGGTCGTGCCAGTAGCCGGCCATTAATTCAGGCAGTTTTTTTGCAAAATCCATGGCGAGAAATTCAACGACTTGCATGGTTTGTGCCTGAATATCTTCATTACCAGCAAAGCGATCGAGCATAAACTCGGCGAGCAATGCAGCGCGAGCTACGCTGCCGATTTCGCATAAAAGGGGCAAAAGATTGAGATAGCCATCGACGGAATCTGCATCATTTTCGATGGCGCGCAAAAAATAAGCCTCGGCAGTGTACGGGTCACCGGACTCGTGCGCGATAACACCGAGATTGTTCAGGACCTCGGCGTTGTAAGGATTTTCAGCAAGCGCCTTCTCAAAATGGCTTCGGGCACGTTCAACCTCGCCACTCAAATAATATTTTTCAGCTTCAGCGATAATATTTGTCACGATTATGAAAACCTTCGGGGATAGGTAATTGATGAGCTTTTGACATCGATGTCTGAAGTATTATCGGTGAGGCTAATGCCAACTTGAGCATGTTAAACTGAATTAATTTCACAACAAACAGGCAGATAGAGAGCAATTTATGTATCTCGTTCAGCCTGCGTGAGAGAAGCGCTCCCTGAGCTTGCGAAGGAAGGCGCATTTGGACGAGATGAGAAGATACTGCCGCTTCGGCTGGCGCAGCGTGCGCGTTGTGCACTGAGCGAGATACAAATTCATGTTATTGGCGATGGGATAATTTGAAGAAGAATTTAAACAACACAAGTTTTTTGGGGGAGGGGCAAAAAGTTTGAATGGGAGATAAAAAAGGGAACCTTAAAGCTCCCTAAGTTCAATCATCTTTGGCGGGCAATGTTTTTTGTTGCAGCAGTTGCCGCATATTATCAGTGATGGTGTCATTTTGGACGTTAGCAGCCTCCGCGGCAGCTTTATTTTCCTGCATGATGCGGTCATATATTTCACCGCGGTAGACGCTAATTTCTTTGGGGGCTTCTATTCCTATGCGGATTTGTTTTCCATGTATATCAACAATCTTTATGGTAATATCGTCGCCGATGACTATTGTTTCTCCCAACCTCCGTGTCAGGACTAGCATACAAACTCCTTTTGGAAAGACTGTTTAAGGATTGAGGATTCGGTGTTTAGTTGAGTATTGATCATCGAGTAGTACTAACTGTTTACCAATTTTCTTTGCGATGTTAATCAAAATCGGAGCGCGCAAATTTGCCGTTGACTGTGAAGCATCAGGTTTCAGAGTTATAATAACATACATCAACAGGCTTTGCGGATTGTCAATTTCAATTTCGCTCAAATCACGCTTGGTAACATTGGGATTATATTCCTGATGAAAAAGCAATGGATTGACCATGACAAAACTTGTCAACGGGTCTTCCGTATGCAACATCCAAACGAAGGGATAATAATCTTCACGGTCGACAACGATAAATTTTTTCTTCTTTTCAAACCCCAGCAAACCCTGTGGAAAGGTTATGATATCTTCATCCTTGAAAGAAATCTCACCTAACCGCTTGTGCTCGAGCTTGTAACAACCTTGATCTTCCACAATATCTTCCTTTAAACTCGCTTTTGAAACCATGCTTTCTTTCTCCTAGGTCAGCAAATCTACAAGGCTGGTCTGGACAATTCGTGCAGTTGTTGCAATTGCCGCACGATAACCGACTTCACTCGTGGCCAAGCGCACTGACAATTCTGCATAATCTGCATCTTCTATTTCTGATATGAGTGAAGTATAACTAATTTCTTGTGTTTCCAAAAAAAACTGCGTTGTTTCCATACGCTGCATCCGCGATCCCAATTCCGTTCTCGCCGTCAGAGATGTTTCCAAAGCAGAATCAAGTGTATCGAGTGAGTTTTGAATTCCCTCGATATCGTTGCTAAAAAGTGCATCACGCAGTGTCATCAGTGTTGCCAGGGGGCCATCAGTCGTGTTGAAAACGTCTGTTCCGGAGATGTTTATCTGCACATTCACCCCCTCATTAATCGCACGTTTGACAACACCGCTCAAATCGTTGGCCATGCCTAAACCGTCGATATTTCCTGAGCTGTCACGCGTTTCAACATACGGGCGATCCTGGGTATAAAGACCGGCAAAAATGTATTTACCACGAAAGTTTGTATTGGCAACCGAGAGCATATCTTCGAGAATCTGGTTGATCTCATTACCGATATCCTGCCGCTCCTTGCGGGAATTTGAAGCATTTGCCGCCTGCACGGTGAGCGCTTTTGCACGAATGATGTTGTCCTCGATTCTCGACAAAGCCGCTTCAGTCTGGTTCATCCAGACCTTGCCATCGGTGATATTTCTCACAAACTGCTGCGAATCATTGCGTGTGCTCTTATATTTTTCCAGGATCGCCGCACCACCCGGATCATCGGAATAGGCGTTGATCTGTTTTCCGGACGAGAGCTTGTTCTGAATATCCAGCATATTTTGAGCAGGCCGGCGAATATTGCGCAACATTTGAATATAATACTGGTTGTTCGTGACTCGCATATCCTAGCTCCGTATATTCTTTAAAGTTAAGCAACCCTCAGGTAAATGATCGGATAGAATCGGGAAAAATGAAAAGCTATGATGTTATTTTAAAGATAACAGTGTTTCAATCATCGAATCTGCCGTGCTGATGACTCGAGCCGCCGCCTGATAGGCCTGTTCGTATTTGATCATCTCCACCATTTCCTCGTCTAAAGATATGCCGATAATCGCCTCGCGTTGCAAGCTCGCCTGGCTTTGCATTATTTCATAATTTTGTACGTTGACTTTGGCGAGATAACCGTCTTCTCCGATCTGATTGATAATCCGGCCGTAGTAATCCCGGATACTGCTGCCATCAAGCGTCGGTGTATCTTTCAGCCCGGCGATGAGCAACGCCTGGTTATTATCACCGGCTGCATCCTGTGCTGAAGGTGCGATAGTATTGACGTCATTCAAGATATCACTGGAAAGGCGTATCGACTCGGCTGTGATAAATTGATTATCAAAGAAATTGATACCCGTGGAACCGTCGGCGGCATAACCGGCAGCATGATAAGTGTTCACCTGCTCGACAATACCCTGCGTCAATGTATCGAGATCATTGGAATAAGCCGGCAGGGTCTCATCCCGCAGTTCGATCAAACCGGCCAACTCGCCATTTTTAATCTCCAGCGGCACACTGCCTAAAACCGTCAATTCCGTAATCGGCACGCCGTTTGAGACATTGCTCGTCATTTCGATTTCCAGCGCATTGCCGCCAGAAACGACGTTGAGCGAACCGATGTAAACATTCAACCCAACATTGCCGCTATCCGAAACCTGCACATCGACCAGTTCGGAAAGTTCATCGATAAGCCGGTCCCGCTGATCCATCAGTTCGCTGGATCGGGTAATGCTTAAATCTTTTACTCCCGGGATTTTTGCATTTAAATCTGCAATTTTTGAGATTAATCCATTAACCCGGCCAACGATGGATTCGACCTGTGCATTGGCGCTGACTCGCTGATCGCGAACATATCGCGCCATTCGGTTGATCGTATGGCTTAAAGAAAGCCCGGCCTCACGCACGGCAACGCGGGCCTGTGTGCTTTCCGGGTCATTGGAAAGATCGTACCAGGAGTTGAAAAAGCGGTCGATCATCGCGCCGATACCGCTGTCGTCTTCTTCGCTAAAGGCCGCGTCCGTACGCTGCAGAATCATATCCGTCATCTCCCAGCGGCTGAGATTGCTTGTACTGTTGCGGAAAATCTGATCGGTAAAATTATCGCGCATGCGTTCGATGCCTTCGATATTCACACCCGAACCGATTTTTCCGTAAGGTGATTGAACCGATGGCCCGGGCGTTAACCGGACACGCTGGCGTGAATAACCGGGTGTGTTCACATTGGCAATATTATTACCAACGACATTTTGTGCATATTGATTCGCTTGCAGTGTCCGCTTTCCCAACTGCAGCAATCCCATCAGACCACCGGGCATCGCAATTTCCTCAACCGTTAAGTTATTCGATTTATTATCATATTGCTCAAGAACATATCACTGTTCCGGGATGATTTATGGTAGCAGCAAACATGCTTGCGAAAATCTTTGAGTTTATTCAAATATTCATTAAAAAAACTTCGACTCAACTGAATAATATTAGCGTTGTTTTGATTCATCTGCATGGCAAGCTCTGCCAGCTCCTGAATTTCCCGCCACAGTTTTTGCTCTGCAGGATGGAAAATACCGGCGGTTAACTGGCATGTTTCATCATTCGGGCAGGTAGTGACATTTTTTTTGGGCGCAGGCAATCGACGAAGCAGGGCATTAACATTTGCCACTGTTTTCCGCTTGGTTTGTAAAATTTCAGAAAGGGACTCTCTGTCACGCCCGGTGAGCGCTTTTTGTTCCTTTTTCAAACAATCGATTAACAATGCCAGTTGCCGGTGGGCGCTTTTCAGTTGAGAAATCAAACCGCTATTTGCCCTTTTAATCCGGGAATTCATGCTTATTCCTCCGTGCGCTG
Source organism: bacterium (assembly GCA_024275575.1). Taxonomy (GTDB): domain Bacteria; phylum Zhuqueibacterota; class Zhuqueibacteria; order Zhuqueibacterales; family Geothermadaptataceae; genus Bioreactorimicrobium. Next base: position 57,457 of record JAJRYV010000030.1, on the reverse strand, counting down.
CAGCAGGTTAAAAATGCGGTGCACATAATTCTGCGTTTCTTTATACGGCGGAATACCGCCGTACCTTTTCACTGCCGACGGGCCGGCATTATATGCAGCCAGTGCCAGTTTCAAATCCTGAAATTCATCCAGTTGTTGCTTTAAATATCGGCTGCCGGCAAAAATATTTTCCCGTGCGTCAAAAACGTTTTGTACCTGCAATTGCGCTGCAGTTTCATCCATCAACTGCATCATGCCTTTGGCGCCGGCTTTTGAAACAACCATTGGATTGCCGCCGCTTTCCTGGTTGATCACAGCCAGGATCAAGCGTGCATCAAGTCCGGTTCGTTTGGCAGCTTCCGCGACAATTTCCTGCAATTGTGACTCGGGTAATGTTTCGTTTTTCGGGCGACCACTGGAAAGATCAAACTGTTGTCTGAGCAAATCGGCGATGCCGAGCTGGTTTCGACGCGCGACAATTTCACTGAAGCGCTGTTCCATCATCGATTGGAAAATGTCACCTTGCGGACCCTCACCGTAAAAACCTTCCGGCGCCATCGCTTTGCGCATCGCCTTGAAAAGCATACCAGCGAAAAGCGACTCAAACTGCTCGTTGGCTTTATCAGCTTTTGCCGACTTCGGGTTTTTCATGTTGGCCTGCGCCTCGCTCAGCAGCTTGTCGGCAAAAGGATTATTGATGATTTTAAAATCTTCCATGATATCTGTATCCTTTGTAAGCGGAAATGACAGCCAGTAATTGTATCACATGATGACCAGTTCAGCTTTCAGCGCACCAGCCCTCTTTAATGCCTGGAAGATCGCCACGAGATCACGCGGCGTCACACCCAGCGCATTGAGCACGCGGGCGACGTCTTTGATGTTTGCCGAAGCGTCAAACGCCAGCATGCGGCCGGAGGTATCGGTTACCGTCGTTTGTGTATTGGGTACAACCGTCGTTTGCCCCTGTGAAAACGGTGCTGGCTGCGAAACGATGGGGAAATTTTTCACTTCGATGCGCAAATTTCCATGGGCGATTGCCACCGGCGAAATCGTCACATTTTCTCCGACAATGACCGTTCCGGTACGCTCGTTAACAACAACGCGGGCAGGCACGTCCGGTTCGACTTCGGTATTTTCAATAAGGCTTATAAATTCAGCAACTTTGGCCTGATACTGGGCAGGAATATCGACACGAATTTGTACCGCATTGAGCGCACTCGCCTGCTTACTGTTCAAAGTCGTATTGATCGCTATCGCCAGTTTGACGGCGGTCGTAAAGTCCGGCGATTTCAATGTGAGAAAAAGAACGGAATCGGGAAGACTCGTGATCTCACTATCCCGCACAAGGGCTGCTCCATTTGGAATACGGCCAACAAGGGTAAAATTTTTACGAATGCGATCTCCGCCAATGCTTTCGATATTGTAACCTCCGACTGATACCGGGCCCTGAGCCTGGGCAAAGAGTTTACCACGATCATCGACAAGAGGCGAAAGCACAAGTGTGCCGCCTTCAAGGCTTTTAGCGTCGCCCATCGATTAAACCTGCACATCGATGGCACTGCCGGCAGGCATGAATGCCGGAAGGTCCGCCGTGATCATCACCGCCGCGATGTTGCGCAATTGCAGCGGTTCCTTCGGCAGGCTGATGCCGAAACGACGCAGCATATTCGTTGCGGTCTGCAATGATACCATCGAACGGCGGGTATCCCCGGAGCCGTCAAGGCCGATGACCAGCCCATATCCAACGAGTTTTTTTGCTTGCAACCCCTGAACACTGGCAATATCTTTCGTTCGAACTGCCGCATGCAGGGTTGAAAAAAGCAAAAAACTAACCAAACATAGAAAAAACAGGTCAGAAAAGCCAGTTAAATATGCGCGTAATCCAACCCGGTTTCTGGCTCCGCACCGTCGGGCCCGAACCGTTGTAACTGATTTTAGCATCTGCAATTTGATAACTCATGATTATATTTTGTTTTGAGATGTCTTCGGGACGAATGGTGCCATCCAAAACCATCATCTGTTTTTCGTTGTTGACGATGATTTCCCGGTTCCCCCTGATAGCGAAATTGCCGTTATCATCAACCGAGGTAATTCTTGCTGTCATCTTACCACGCAGACTGCCCTTGCGGTTTGATTCGCCCCGGCCAGTAAAATCAACTTTATTCTGCAGCCCAAATCCGCCGATGGGAATAAATCCCAACGGCCCCGAGCCTTTCGTATTCAGCCCAATCCAACTATCCTTCTGCGTGCGCGAATCGGCTTCATTGCTGCCTTGTGAATATTCGACGATGTGGATGGTAATGATATCACCAACCCGGTGTGCCCGGGTATCGGCATAAAATGATTCGGCTGTCGCAAATGTTTGAGCAAGCAGCAGTTCATTTGCATTGCAGACAAAAAATATCAGGGTGAAAAAAAAACCGGCAAATCGTAATCTTTTCATAATTCAACCCTCACCAAACCTTTGGCGATAATTTCACCTTTTAAAATTTTGCGCGTATCCTGCATCCAGACGCGGATATTTTCATGCAAAGCGCCATTCTGCTGCGATAATGCCCGGGTGCGCAAGGCCACATTTCCCGCAACGATTTCCAGCACAACCCGCTCGCCTTTGCGAACCGCCGGGCTTGCCATGATCATTTTCCGGGTTATTATTTTTCCTGCAGGGATGCGCACACGACTTTCCAGCGGTTTTTCCCCGCCAAGGGTGAGCAGTGGATCGCCGGCGAGATAAGTCGTCTCCATTTTTTTTGTCAGCATATCGCCCGGCTGCAATACTTGCCCGCGGGATAATTCTTTCGCAGCGATGGCGACGTTTTCAAACGTTCGCAAAATACCGGACACTTTGGTGCGGGTCACAGTTTTGCCGTCGGCCATTATACGAACTTCAAAAGTCGTGTGCCCTTTGTTTAATCGGCTATTTTGCAATCTGATTTTGAACTCAAACGGGTGCACCGGGCCGGCTATTTTTTCTGCGATTCGGCTATAATCAAAACGCCACTCGACGGCCCTGTCAGGCATTTTGCTTCCGATAAACTGCGCCACGGCATCTTCAATTTTTACCCGCGTAATATCTTTTTGAGCGGTTTTAACCCGCACGGTGCGCGGCCCGGTGATGGCACCCAGGCGATCGTACATGCCGGTTCGCCGCAGATTCATTTTAATCAGGCTGCGGGAAATTTCTTTCGATTCGCCAGGCGGGGCTGCCCGGCCAAGAATGATTTTATCAAGCCGGCGCAGCAACGCTGCATCATTCGGCAGGATAGTACAAATCTCTGTTAATTTTACATTCGGCCCCACAACGATAACCTGGGATTTTAATTTGAGCGTCATTTTCTGCCCGGCTACAACAAAATCAGCCAACAAAAAGACAAAGAGTGCACAACGGAGAAAAACGGAGAAAAAGAGAATACCGCGGTTTGAGTTACTTTTCATTTTATCCCCCTGCTTATCTTCTGAGATTGCTGGCGATGTTGAGCATCTCTTCCGAAGTCCGGATCGCTTTTGAATTGAGCTCATACGCACGTTGCGCGACGATCATGTTGATCATTTCCTCCACAACCTGGACGTTTGACATTTCCAGATCACCCTGCAGCACGGTGCCGAAATTTTCCGTACCCGGATTGCCGACAATCGGTTCGCCTGCGGCCTCTGTCGTGATATACAAATTGCCGCCAATATTTTCCAGCCCCGCAGGATTGATAAAACGCGCCAATTCGATGCGACCGATTTCAATGGACTCGGTTTCACCGGAAGTCAGCACCGAAATAATACCGTCTTTGGAAATTCGCATACTCTGAGTATCGGCCGGCAGCGTTGCCTCCGGTTCTAAAACCAGGCCTTCGGAATTGATGATACGGCCATCAGCCGCCAGTTTAAAGGAGCCGTCACGGGTGTAGGCGATGGTGCCGTCGTTGCGTAGCAACTGGAAAAAACCATCGCCGTCAATGGCGAGATCAAGCGGGTTTTCGGTGATGTTAATATCCCCCTGGGAGAAGCTTTTTTGTACGGCAACTGCTGCTGTACCATGCCCGATCTGGATTTCCGTCGGTGTGTTGACGCCCTGAATATTGGCAACACCAATGGCGCGACGGTTTTGGTAGAGCAAATCCTGAAATTCGATCTTTGCTTTCTTATATCCGGTGGTATTGACGTTGGCGAGATTATTGGAGATGGTGTCAATCTGCAATTCCTGCGCATACATGCCCGTTGCAGCGGTTCGTAGTGCTCGAATCATTTTCAACTTCCTTTCATGGAAATCCGGTTCCGGTCTTAGATGCGTCCTAAATCGTTGACGGCTTTCTGCAGTGTCGAATCCTGTGTCTGGATTAATTTCTGGTTCTGGCTGTAATCCCGTGAAATCATGATCAAATTGACCATCTCTTCAAGCGGGTTTACATTGGAATCTTCCAGCGAACCTTGCTTGATTGGGGTATCAATCAGGTTTGGTTCTTGCACTGTTTTGGGTCTGGTAAAAAAATTATTTCCGGCCTTTTTTAAAAGATTCGGCTGGCCAAAGTTGACGATGAGCAACTTGCCAATGGTGATACCATCAGATGAAATCGCTCCCTGTTTATCGACGATGATTTCATTCTCGCGCAAAATAATCGGTCCATCTTCCCCCATCACCTGATAGCCGTTTACCGTCAGTAACTCTCCTTCCGTCCCCAGTTTGAAATTACCGTTGCGCGTGTAAAGTCTATCGTCGCCGTTTTGCACGACAAAAAAGCCCTTGCCTTCAAGGGCGAAATCAAGGGGGTTGTCGGTCTGTTTGAACTGCCCCCCGGAGAAATCAGTTTCGATATATTCCACGCCCTGGCCGGTTTCATCATCTCCCACAAGATTTTGCGCATCGAGAATATTGCGGAAGGCAACCCGGTCACGTTTATAACCGACGGTATTGAGATTCGCCAGATTGTTGGTGACGACTTCCTGAACGGTGCGGCGCGCCATCATACTCGATGCAGATGTGTATAAACCTCGGATCATTTCAACCTCAACTCAGTGTGCACGCAAATTACCCGGCTATATGCAAGGGCTATGCCACAGGGATACAGACCACAAATGCTCAAGTTAACTCTTTATTATCACATGGTTTAAAACAATCAATTTCCAAAAGAATAAAAGCAGATGCATCCGATTAACGGGGAATTTTTTGCAGGGCAGGGAGAGAAATGCCGGGCTGTTTGGTTCGCACAAGTGCCGGCAATTCATTGTGAGCGATCGATGTCGATGATCATCTCATCTTTATAATACGGTTTGAAAATAGGCTTGGAAATATTGCTCATTTTATAAACCTTTTCCCGGATCAATTCGGCGCTATCCTGTATACCTTTGAGTTTTGCGATTTCCTCCGGCGAGAGATGAGCGGCGTCAGCGATCAGCAGACTCAGGTTGCCAAGGATCGGCGTCAGCGGGTTATTGATTTCATGGTTGACCGTAGCCATCGCCTGGACAATACCTTTGATTTTCTCTTTCTCACTGCGTTCGATTTCCAGCTTGCGTTTGGCAGTCAGGTCATTGGCAATGCACAACAATCCCTGCACATCGGCATTATTGACTTTTAACGGGGTGAGTGTCACTTCCACCGGCAACTCGCCTTTTTGCGGATCGCAAAGCATGGTCTCTTTCTTAAAATCCTTGCTATTGCCATTATCAAGGAAATAATTGAACACTTCGCCTTCGTTCAACCGCACGATTTCCCATAAGGAAAGGCCCTTAATTTGTTGATAATCAAGGCTGGTGAAGCGGCTGGCGCCCCTGGTAAAATAAGTGATATCGCCGAGATTATCGGTTGCGAACAGCAAACCCGGGAAGTTGGCAAGAATATTATAGAAAAAATCGCACGATTGCAGCAATTGATCCATCAAACGCTTTTCTTGCAGCGTCTCTTCCTGTTTATGAATCACATTTTGCAATACATTGATCAGTTCATTTTTACCAAAGGGTTTGCTGAGATAAGCAGCCAGACCATTACGCAACAAGCTTTTAATATGCCTTTCGTCGTGGTCAACCGCAGTCAGCATGACAACCGGAACGGGTTTGAGTTCTTTATAGCGCGCTTCAGTATGAATTTTCTGCAGCACCTGTTCACCGGAAAGACCGGGCATCATATAATCCATTAAAATGATATCCGGTTTTTCACACAGCGCTTTTTTCAGGCCATCTTCCCCGGAATAGGCGGAGATGAGCTCAAATCCATGCTGCGAAAGGACAAATTGCTGAATCTGGTGCAGATTGCGGTCATCATCAATAAGTAAAATTGCTTTCCGAGAGGTTTCTAAATCCATAGCTGTAGCGTTGGTAAATTTCCAGGATGGGTTTCAGATTTTCGATAAAATTTTTGATGGTCAGCATCTCGCGTCGTTCGAAAGCCGCCGCTTTGGTGTGTGCAAGATTCAGCACACCGATCACATTTTCATCAGCGACGATGGGCATCGATAAATAGGAACGGATGGGCGCCTGACCATGACGGCTGCCACGGTGAATATCCGACAGATAAATCGGCTTTTGCTTCTTGGCGACCCAGGCGGACAAACCAGAGCCGTTTTCAAAGCGCACACTGTCGATAAAATTGACACCGCCGCCGAGGTCACACATTTTCTGCAATTTTCGTTTGCGGCGCACGAGAACGTACAGGCTCGCTGATTCGAATTCAATCTGTTCAGCGAGTAAATCCAGACATTTATCCAGCTCACTTTTCACCAGCTCGCGATACTCCTCAGTGGAACAACGCGCCTTGCTTTCTTCTAGTTTTTCCCGGATGATACGAATGATATCCATCATTTCTCCTGTTTTAAAAACTCTCGACAGCTTCATCAACACTTGTATAGATTTCGAAAAATTTTGTGAGGCGGGTTAATTTGAAAATATTTTCGACGTTGCCGGTGACGTTGGCCAGTTTGAACTGGGCATTCGCCAGGCGCGCCCTTTTCAGGCCGCTGACCAAAACGCCAAGGGCCGCGCTGTCCATATAAGATACATTTTTCAAATCCACCAGGATTTTGCCGGTGCCTTCCTGCAGTTCCGCCTCAATCGCCGATTTGAGATTGTCCACGTTATTCACATCCAGCTCGCCCTGAAGTGTGATGACCGCAGTATCGTTCGTTTTTTCAACCAGTTCACTCATAGCCGACCTCTGTTTATGGTTTCAATTTCTTTTTTAAAATAAGTCGCGTTCCTTTTTCCTGCGACAGATTATATTCAACCTCATCCATCAACGAATTCATCAAAAACAGTCCGAGCCCCCGGTCTTCCACTTTATCGAGATCGCGTGAAACCAGTTTGGCCATATCGACGATTTCAGCAAAATCCTGGATAGCAATCTCCAGGTCACCCATATTGTTCGTTTCAACTGAAAGCTCGATATCACCAACATCCTCCCCCTTGTAACCATGTTTGATAATATTCGCCAGCGCCTCATTGACCGCCAGTTTTATTTCGTAAATTTGCCGGCTGTTGAAGCCGTTTTCCTGGGCAAAATCTTCCAGCTTGTCACGGATTGGTTTAATCAAACTTCGAAGTCCACGCATGCTCATGTGAATTTCTTCATCGGAGACCACACGGACATTTAATTTCTCTTTGCTCATTGCTGTTTTCCAGTTGATGAAAACACGATATTACCGGGACTTCATCGCCCTGTGTTTTTGAAAGATAAACGCTAACACAGCCGCGACTGAATCATACAGCTCGACAGGAATTTCCCGTTCAATTTCAAGGCTAAACAAAGCCTCTGCCAGATTCGCTTCTTCATGGATTTCGACCCCGTTCTCGCGTGCGATTGCAATAATTTTTTCCGCGAACAAACCTTTTCCTTTTGCCACGATCTGTGGGGCTGTCCGCTTTTCAGGATGATAAGAAAGGGCGACGGCGGTCTTTTGTTTCCTCCTTTTTTGCAAGTCCCACCCTATCTTATTATTTTCGGTTAACTACCGTTTTTTTTGAGTCGATTCAGATTTTATAATTTAATGAACCGGAAGTTGGAACTGATTTTGCCGTATTACCCTCTTTTTGCAGACGAACATTGATAAAAACCCGTTTCGCTGTTTGCCGCTTTAAAAGCCGCTGCAGCTCCGGCAAACTCGAGCGTATTTTTTGGAACCAACGATAATTCCCGGTAATAATATCGATGTTCAATGCTTCATCTGTCTGGCAAAATTGATATGTACTGTTGCCCGTTTCTCCGGTAAACATGCTGAGAACAAAAGCGGCTCCCGCCGCCGCTTCCCGGGAAAGTGGAAGTTTGGCGTCAAAAATTCGCGCTTCTTCGATGGCTTCACCCTCAGTGCATTTTAGATAAATGCAGGGGACCTCCGTTTTTTCCTGCTTTCGCATTTTTTCGATTGCCGGTTTCTCAACCGTGAATTCTTCATCATCGGATTTGATCTGCAGAAACAGTTTGGGTTTATTCTGTTTCACCAACACTTTGACTTGCTGGCCGACAAGCAATGGTTTAACCGAAGTTGCAACCAGGTTATATTTTGCCACTCGAAAGACGAATTTGCCGTCACCCAGGTCCCGGGTGACGATGCCGCGCAAACTCCTGCCCGGCCGGAATAATGTTTCGATGACCTTTTTTGAAAGAACTTTGACAGCGACCGGTGGTGAAAACAGCTCGGCAAATTGCGACACATTCATAGATCATATAGGGCTAATAGGAAAAATCGATTCGCAAGGCGGATTTGTCATCGCCTTTTTTTGTTTTTGGCGCTTTTTTCAGGCCGAGAATGAGCTCCACCTCACCGACACCCACCTGCAATTTTTCAGCAATTTCCCGTACGGAGTAACCATCCAGCGCGTAGTCGAGAACCTGCGATTTTACCTTTAAAGCCGTGGCTGTCAAGCGGTTGCGGCTTTCCGGCACAACATTATTTTCATTCATTGTCCGCTGAATTTGTCGCAGACGCGAGCTTTCGATGCGTCGTTCCGCCGGTGGATAACCTTCAGCAAGTTGAATTTTTTCCTGCGGCAGTGCTGTTCGAGGTGCGGCTGGCACCGCTTCATCCTGCAAATTTAACCGACTCAAACGCTCAGCCGCAGGTTCGGCTTCATCATCTACCTCCTCCATTGGGCTACTCGGCGTTTGTGATTTTGCTGAACGGTACAGATCATTTTTCTCCATCAAACTGAGAATGCGTTGCACCTGATCATCTTTGCCGGTTTTTCGCCCAGGTTTCGAACCGAACAATAAACGCCATAAATAAATCAACACGGTCAGTGCGATGACGATGCCTGCATAGGTGAGCACACGACCAGACAGATATGAGCCTGCTTTTTTCAGCGGCCCGGCAGCAGCATTTTCACCCGCAGAGCCTGTTTCTTTTTGATTTTCAATACCAGGTTCGTCTTTTTTCAGCACTTTTTGATTTAACTTGCTGCTGATCGTTTGGGCATTAACAACGGCTGTTTCAGAGTCGGTGAGTTTTTGCAGATAGAGGTTGGAAATAAAAGAGAATTCGACATTTTTACGGGCACGTTGCAGGCTGGCAATTGCGGCCTCTTTATCATTGCGCAACGCATGTAAAATCCCGAGTTGCAAATACGCCCGGTCATGCCCTGGGTTTTTTTCAATAGCTTTTTTAAAAAGAGCGATCGCCTTCGTCGTATCGCCCGATTGCAAAGCGGTCAATGCGTTGGCATATGTACTGCCGATGGCGACAACAGTATTCTTTACCGGAGTCTTCACTGCGGCCGGCTCTTTTCCGGGATAAATATCGATGATAATTTTATTTTCCGGAGCGTAGAAAAAGGAATTATAGCGAAACTTGTTCGGGTACCTGATTTGCAGAACGGTCTTCTTACCGCTTTGCAAAACAGCTATTGCACCCGGAGCAGCCTGCGGCATAGGCAGGTTTTGTGGGATTTCAGCATCGAGATGCACCTGAAGAACGCCGTGCCGCAAATCATCTTCAAATGAAAAAACGGGTTTGTTTGACACCGCGATATCGAAGCGCACAAAGCGATCATATTTTTCGAAACGAATTTCATCGATCTTCACCTGTTGCTGTGCCGCGACAGGCACAAGCATCAGTAGCAGCAGGGCAATGCTGATTGTTTTTTTAGTCCATAGCATGATTGATGCCCCTCGCGATAATCTTTAAAAATGAGTCTGATTCTTCCACCCCAACCAGCAATTTTTCTGAATAATACTGGAAATCGATTTGACCGATCGCATCGCGCTGCACGGTTTTTTCCTCGAAAGCAGTATCGTCAAACAGCGGCATATTTTTGCCGGGGCAAAAGCCGATACCGACGAGACGAACCAGATAATCGCCGAGATGGACACAAGCTGCCAGCTGGTTGTCCTGCTGTGCGTATTTTGGTGTATGGTGGTAGTGCAGAGCATTGATCAACTTGCGTGGGAAATTCCATTTATCGGCAAACCATGCCGCGATATCCGCATGCGCCACCCCAAGAATTGCTTTTTCCGCGGAAAAGAAATCTGAATTATACTCGCTCACATTTTTAATCACTGCGGAAAAATGCCGTTTTGCAAACTGGCTGAGAATCAATTTTCCGATGTCATGCAGCAATCCCGCCACAAAGGCCTCGCCTTTTTGATCGGGGCAGATATCGCGCGCAACCATACTGGAGGCCACGGCACAGCCAAAAGCATGTTCCCAGAACTCGCTGTAATCAAATGCATCATTCCAGTTATCGGAGAATCGATCGATCACACTGACGCCGAGCGCCAGTGTTTTCAAACTCTCGAAGCCGAGCATGACGATGGCAAGCTCGAGGGTACCGACTTTTCGTGGAATACCATAGAAAGCGGAGTTGGCCAGTTTGAGCAATTTTGCCGACAAGACCTGATCGCTGGAAATGAGCCGGCTCAGTTGGGCAACTGTGGTGCGTGGATCATCCATAATCTGCATCATTTTCGCTATGACTGTGGGTAGAGTCGGCAGATTGAGCACATTCTGCGCGATGCGTTTTGCCTGCAGTTCACCAAGGAACATCGTATTACTATTTCCATTAACGTGCATAATTATCCCAGGATATCAATTGTGTGACCAAGATTTGTCATTCTTTTCTCATCCTTGTCCACTGTTTTTTTTCGCCGTTTGCGTTTTTTACCCTTGCGGTTTTTCTTTTTTTCGTCGCGAAGAGAATTCTGCACATCTTCATCCTTGCCCGTGGGAGGCGCTTCTTTTAAGGCTTTTTTGTGCGAATCCTCAACCGCAGCATGGGCCTGTTTCTGGCTGGCATTCTCGGCAATTTTATCTGATTGCTGCACTCGTTCCAGTGCCTGTGTTTTGCCGATGGCATCAGAAATTTCTACTGGTCCAATCATATTGCACCTCCTTAACGCATGGAAGGCCTCAGACTACCCCGTTAATTCTTCGGCTAATAGATTGCGTAAAGTTGAAACAGCTTTACTATGAACTTGCGATACGCGCGATTCGGTAATATTCAAAACCTGCCCAATTTCCCGCAAAGTCAGTTCCTCATAATAATAGAGCGCCATGACAATTTTTTCCTGTTCCGGCAGCAGCTCAATCGTGCGGACGAGCAGGTTTTTTACCTCTTCAGATTCAATCGATTTATATGGATTTGATGATTTCAGGTCTTCAACCACGTCATACATCGATGTGTGCTGCTCCGAATCATCGACACCCGGCCCATCGAGGGAGACCAGCGATGCGGTATTGATATCGCGAATTAACGCGATAAATTCTTTTTCCGGCATCTCCAGACGGTCCATTACTTCCTGCTCGTTAACCGGCCTGCCAAGCTCCCGTTCCAGTTCGTTGAGCGCCCGGTCAAATTTCCGCGCTTTCGAACGCAGGCTGCGCGGCGCCCAATCGAGTTTTCGCAGTTCATCGAGAATGGCGCCACGAATTCGCGGCAAAACAAAAGTTTCAAACTTGACGCCCATCGTGGGATCAAAGCGATCGAGCGCCCCGATTAGGCCAATAACGCCAGAGCTCACCAAATCTTCATAATCAACACTGGAAGGCAGGCTGATCATCATCTTTCCGGCGACATACTTAACCAATGGCAAGTATTTGGATAGCAGTTGTTCTCTCACGTCAGCTTCTCCGTCCGCCAGGTAAGCTTTCCACAATACTTTTTGTTCGGTATTTGGCATGATGCAATTCTCCTCGAAGAGGTTTTTAAAGTATCGGTTCCACCGCAAGATTTTAATAAATCGCTGCGAAATAATAACTTTTAAATCCCATAATATTCAATGGTAACAATAGTGTTCAGCTCTCGCTTTTTGCCTCCTTTCTCTGGCCCAATTACTGTTCGATTCGAAATTTTTAATTAAATAATTTGGCAATAGCGCTAGCTTTTGCCCGTGAAACATCGGCGATTTTTGCGTCTTCTTCTTCGCTGTTTTTCCGTTCTTCTTCTTCAATCAGTTTTATTCGAACACGAATATGACGGTACAACGTATCGATGCAGAGGCCGATGACGAATGCGATGATAAAATAGAAAACACTGCTCATCAGGGTTTCACCATAGGGCACACCGGCAATATTTTGCACGATAAAAACAAACAACGCAAAGGAAAGCGAGGCTTTCAATACCATTTTCAACTCCGGTGTTATTAAATCTGTATCGGTTCCAGCTCAAGATTCAGGCAAATGCTTTTGCTCTGTTTGCAGGATTCTGTTCCATCGGCTGCAGAGCCGGCGCCAGTTTTTGCAATGTTGCGGCCATGGTTTTTAAAATGGCAAGGTGCACAGGCCATTGATCCGGCGACACGCTTTCATGGATGAATTCCGAGATCTGTTTGTCATCCCGCAACCAGCACAGCATCGGTATTTGAAAATGAAGAAAGTGTTTGACGATAAGATTGATCTTCACAAAAGCATCCTTCGCATGTTCCGGAGACTCCATGCGGTTGAATGCGATATTGAGAGGCAGCTTCTCCTGCACCATTTTCGCCATTTTGATCAATGCGTAGGCGCCGGCAATCGAAGCCGGATCAGCGGTGGAAATGATAGTCATCAAGCTCAGCGACGGGATCAAACGCCGGTGAATTTCCGCAAATCCGTTGGCGCCGTCGAGAATGATGAAATCAAAACCGGCTGTTGTATTTTGAATAAACGCTTCAAAGCTGCGCAGCACGCCGGCGCTGTGCGGTTCGATTTGTGGCTGCATCACAAAAACATGCAAATTTTCGATACCGCTATCGAAAGTCTCTGCCCGCAGGTCATTGCGCAACAATTCCTCCGGTTCGGCAAAGTTATCGAGATTGAACAGCAACTGGGCGCACGGCAGCGAAAAATCCGTATCAACCAGCAGGGTTTTGTAACCCATCCGTGCCAATTGCAGTGCCAGCGCAGCGCTCAGAATCGATTTTCCGACACCGCCTTTGCCGCTGAAAATACCCCAAAACACCGGTTTTTTACCAACAGCGCTGCTGCTACGGGGTTGTGACAGCCCGGTCTGTGCGTCGCGATAATCGCGCATTTTTTTCAACTGATCCATCGATCGACATCCCAGGTTTCAACGAGAATTTTCGCCAGAGCCGAGGCCGAAGCCGGGATCAGATCGTCGGGAATATTTTGCCCATTGCAAATATAGGAAACGGGCATCGCTGTGAGTTTTTTCAGATTCAGCATGATCGCCGGGTCCATGACCTCATCGATTTTAGTGAAGAGTACGTGGTCAAAAGGTAATTTTTGATAGCAGTTGATGATATCTTCCAGCTCAGCATAACGGGTCGTTGCGCTCAGCGTCAAATGCACTTCGGTAATTTCCACATTTTCCAGAAAGAGTTTTAATTCCCGCAGAAAAATACGATTGCGCGGGTTGCGGCCAGTCGTATCGAGAAAAATGTAATCACAGTCTTCAAAGGAATTGACGATGTATTCCAGTTGCTGCGGTGAAAAAGCCACTTTCAGTGGAATTTCAGCAATTTCTGCAAAAGTGCGCAATTGGTCGATGGCGCCGATACGATAGGTATCGATAGAAACCAAAGCGACGTTCATCTGTTGGTGCAAAGTCAACTGAGCTGCGATTTTAGCAATCGAAGTCGTTTTACCAACGCCTGTCGGACCGACCAGCGCGATAATTTGCGGCGATTTTTTATCTGCCGGTTTGGCACTGATATTGAAAAATGGCGCCAGTTTTTCACGCAGTACAGCGGCCGCCGATTCGGCGCTGCGAAATTCATTCTGCGGTACATTTTCGCTCAAATCGAGCAGCAGCGCATCGGCGATTTCCCGGTGCACACCGGCGCGGGATAAAACCTGCTTCAGCGCGTGAAAAAATGGGTTCAGCGAGGTCAATACTCGTTCGCTATCAACCGTATGCCCGCCCTCTTCATTCGTCGAAATACGCTCAAAGCCGGGAACCGTAACACGACGTTTATCAGCGACTTCACTTTCAGAGCCGGCATAGATCCGTGTTGCGTAATGACGTTTTTTCGCTTTTGCCGGTTTAGCGACCGGGCTGCGCTCTTCGAATGCCGGAACCGGCGGCACAGCAGCCGGCAAGGTTTGCAGCGGCCGGTCGTCGATAGCGGCGATAACCTCGATGCCGCCATCTTTGTCTTTCATCTTTTTCGAACTCAAAATCAGGGCATTATCACCCAATTCATTTTTTACAGTTTTGAGAGCGTCAGTCATGCTCTTTGCCCGGTATTTTTTAATTCTCATTTTCTATCCGAATCGCTCCAACAAGCTTGATTTCCAGGGTCGTAGGCAGTTCCGTGATGGCCAGGACGGTCAGATCCGGAAAAACGGTTTCGATCATGCGCCGGGTGTAGAGGCGCACACCGGGGGAGACAACGAGTACCGCCGGGTAGCCGTCCTGCTGTAAAATATCCATGTATTTTTTGATTTCAGCGTAGATTTTCTGCAAGACTTCAGGAGACAAATTTGGAATTTTCAGCGTATTCTCACCGCCCCTGACAGACTCACTGATTAACTTTTCCACGGTCGGGTCGAGAGAGAGAGCATGCAAAGCGCCATCATCGGCGACATAGGGTAAATGCAGCGAGGCCCCGAGAGCATTGCGAACATATTCCGTCAGCAAATCGACGTCTTTTGTCAGATGAATATGATCACCGAGGGTTTCGAGAATACGCACGAGATCGCGGATGGATACCCGTTCGCTGAGCAGGTTCTGCAGTATGCGCTGCACATTCGCCAGACTTAATTGTGCGGGGATGAGCTCTTCGACAACCGCCGGATAGTCCTGTTTTACATTATCGATAAGTTTCTGTGTTTCCTGGCGGCCGAGCAATTCATGGGCGTGCGCTTTTAGTAATTCGCGCAGGTGAGTTGCCAGCACAGCTGCGGCTTCAACAACGGTGTATCCGAGCCTTTCAGCATCGTCACGACGGGAGCTTTCAATCCACACAGCAGGCAGGCCGAAAGCCGGCTCCACAGCATCGATACCATGCAGTTTTCCCTCGATTCCACCCGGGTTTAAAGCCATGACATAACCGGAACGCACCTCACCAGTGGCGATGCTGATACCGCGGATTTTAATGGAATATTCATCCGGCTGCAGTTGAATATTATCCCGAATGCGAATCGGCGGTACGATAACACCCTGCTCCAATGCCACCTGTTTGCGGATCATCGTGATGCGGTGCAGCAGATCGCCACCGTGTTCGGCATCGACCAATGCAATGACGCCGTAACCGATTTCGAGTTCGAGTTCATCGACATGCAGGTAGCTCTCCACATTCTCTTCAGATTCTTTTTCAGTATCTTCGCTATCGACAGACTGATCGGCGGCAGCTTTTTTACGGCCACCGGCGATAGTCCGGCCGGCGATCAGAAAAAATGCACTCAGCGTAAAAAATGGAATCGTCGGCAAGCCGGGCGCAGTGCCCATCAAGGCCAAGGTGGCGGAAACGATGAACAGGCTGCGTGGTTCGAAAAAAAGCTGTTTAAACAAATCCTGACCGAGTGAAGCATCCGAAGCAGCGCGAGTGACGATGATGCCCGAGGCGGTAGAAATGATGAGGGCCGGAATCTGTGAGACCAGGCCATCGCCGATTGAAAGCAGCGAATAGGTCTGGGCAGCATCGGTAAATTCCATACCGCGTTGCCCGACACCGATGATAAACCCGCCGATGACATTGATAACGGTGATGATCAATCCGGCGATAGCATCACCGCGAACAAATTTGCTGGCACCATCCATCGCACCATAAAAATCCGCTTCGCTGGAGATGGCTTCGCGTCGTTGCCGCGCCTGCGCATCATCGATCAGGCCGGCGTTCAAATCCGCATCGATGGCCATTTGCTTGCCGGGCATGGCATCGAGGGTAAAGCGTGCCGCCACTTCCGCGATACGACCTGAGCCTTTGGTGATGACGACAAACTGAATGATAACGAGAATTAAAAAGATGATAAAACCGACGACATAATTGCCTTTAACGACAAAATTACCAAAAGCTGTGATGATATTGCCTGCATACCCCTCGCTCAAAATCAGCCGCGTCGAGCCGATGTTCAGGGAGAGACGGAACAGGGTCAAAATCAGCAGTAAACCGGGGAAAACGCTGAACTGCAGCGGCTCTGTCATGTACAAGGTGATCATCAGCACCAACAGGGCGGCGGAGATATTAAGCGCCAGCAGAATATCCAGCAATGCCGTAGGCATGGGAATGATCATGATGGCGAGAATTCCCAAAACTGCGATTGCGGTGAGTATATCGCCATAACGGCGAAACTGCTGCGAAATTGTCAGTGCGATTGTGGTCATGTCAGTTCAATCGGTCCTTGAATCTGCGGTTTTGCATTTGATAAACATAACTCAATACTTCAGCGACGGCTTCAAAAGCATCCATAGGAATTTCCCGGTTGAGCTCACCCTGATGAAAGAGCAGGCGTGCCAGCGGCGGGTCTTCGACGATGGGCACATTGTGTTTCCTGGCGATCTCCCTGATTTTCAGGGCAAATTTGCGCTCACCTTTCGCTGTGATGATCGGCGCATTGCTATTGCCCGGTTCATATTTAAGCGCAACTGCGTAGTGGGTCGGGTTGGTGATGACCACATCAGCTTCCGGCACTGCCGAAACCATGCGTTTGCGCGACATCGCACTCTGGATTTCACGGATACGGGCTTTGATCTGCGGGCTGCCTTCCATCATTTTTTGCTCATCCTTGACTTCCTGTTTGGTCATCTTTAAATTTTTCTCAAAATCATATTTCTGATAAATATAATCGGCCAGGGCCAGAACCAGCATGGCCAATCCGACTTTGACGAGAATCTCGAAGGCCACATCGGCGATAAACTGCATCAGGTGGCCGGTCGTTTCGTTCATCAGCACGAAAAACGTGGCATATTTCGAACTCAGAACCGAATAAATGATGGACCCGATGATGATCAGCCGAATGATATTTTTCAAGAGTTCCAGCAGTGATTTCACTGCAAACAACCGTTTGACGCCGGAGATGATATTGAATTTATCGAAAGTCGGTTGCAATGATTTTGGTGCCCATAAAAAACCGACCTGTGAAATATTTACCGTAAGCCCGAGGGCGACGATAAAAAGTAAAAAAGGGCCTATCAACTCCAGCATTTGGGCTGACATTTTAATGAACATCGGTCGAACCTCTTCAAATGTCATATTGAATGAAGCCGCATTGAGCAAATAGCTTTTAAATAAAACGATGATATTTTGTAAAATCATACCACCGCTAAAGTAGAGAAAACTGCTGCCGGCGAGAATGATTATTGCTGAATTGAGTTCAACGCTTTTGGCGACATTGCCTTTTTCTCGTGCTTCACTCCTGCGCCTCGGCGACGCGTCTTCTGTTTTTTCCTGGCCGTTTTCATTTTCAGGCATGGTCTACCCCGCCATCGCATACAACAGCGTGCTCAGGGTGGTGCGCAAGCTCATGACCAGTCCCTGGAAATAGTGGCCGAACGCCGGATAGGTGAAAACCAGAGCGAAAAAACCAATGCTGATCGTCAGCGGGAATCCGACGATAAAAACATTCATTTGTGGCACCGTGCGCGCCAGAATACCGAGCCCCACATTGGTCAGCAACAACATCACCAGAATTGGCCCGGCGATTTGTAAAGCGATGACAAAAATATCAGCACTCAGGCGCACGATGTAAATCACCAAATCTCCGGATACTTTCATCCCCACCAGCGGGATGATATCAAACGACCGCGTCAGTGCCTCAAGCAGTAAAAAATGACCGTCGATGATTAAAAACAAAGTTATCGCCGTGATCGACTTAATGCGGGAGATGATCGAAATTTGCTGTTTGACTTCGGGATCAAAAACGACGACCATGGAAAAACCCATTAAAAAACTGATGATCTGGCCAGCAAAACGCACGGCATGAAAAATGAATTCAGTCGCAAAACCGAGAATAATGCCGGTTAAAACTTCCTTGCCGATAAGGAAAAAATAACCGGCTGTATTGGAAATATCGATTTGAACGATTGGGACTTGCGGGATCAGAGAAATGGTAAAAACAAGGGCGAGCGCAATTCGAACCGTCATGGGAATTGCGCGGTGGTTAAATATTGGAATTAAAACAAACAGGGTGAAGATTCGGATAAAGATCAAAAAAAATACTTCCACATGTTGTAACAAATCATCCAAAGTTGCCAATCCCTCGTTGCAGTTCGCTTCTCCTCTTTTTCGCAGGTTGCCATACAAGCAACATGCCACTTAACATTGAAACACCGCTTTATAACACTGTAATAGGATTACTCTTTGTCTTATAACCAGTTAAGCAGATTTCGCGAAAACCGGCAAATATTGCGGCGTAAAAAACAGCGGTTTTTAATCCGGCAACTTTTGCCTATGAGGTGCGCGAAATTCCTACTATCGTTAAAAACCGGGAACAGCAGTGGCATTTTTTTCCGCCCGGCATTTACTTTATTGTTTTGATATAACCGAAAACCGTCGTGGTAAAATCGAGCATAGAATTGAGCATCCACGGCAGGAAGATGGCCAGCGCGACGACGATGAGCAAGATTTTGGGGATGAAGGTGAGCGTCATCTCATGAATTTGTGTGACGGCCTGAAAAATACCCACAGTCAGGCCGGCGACCAGCCCGAGCAGTAAAATAGGGCCGGAGATTTTCAGCGTCGTCCAGAGGGCTGTTTTCATAATCGATATAACAAGTTCCTGCGTCATTTTTGACTCCGAATTTCCTAGTAAATATTTGTTTCGTTTTCTCTGCACTGTGCAGAAAAAATCCCCAAATACGCCGACAGTTCCGACGCCCTATCCAAAGCCTTCGACAAGAGAACCGATGAGCAAGTACCAGCCATCCACCAAAACAAACAGCAGCAATTTGAATGGCAGCGAGATCATCATCGGCGGCAGCATCATCATTCCCATCGACATAAGAATCGAAGCGACGATCATGTCGATCATCAAAAACGGCACATAAAGCAGAAACCCGATCTGAAAAGCCCGTCGCATCTCGCTGATGATAAACGACGGCACCAGAATGAGCGTGCTGATATCCTGCTGATTTTTTGGTCGCTCTGCTTTGGAAAGCTTAACGAACAAGGCAAGGTCTTTCTCCCGCGTCTGTTCCAGCATGAATTGCCGCAGCGGTTCAATGCCGCGCTCGATCGCAACCTGTGAGCTGATTTTTTCATCGACATAAGGCTGAAATGCGTTTTCATACACCGCATTAAAAACCGGCTGCATGACAAAAAAAGTGAGAAACAGCGATAAACCCAACAAAATCTGGTTCGGCGGCATCTGCTGAACCCCCATGGCCTGGCGAACGAAATGCAGGACCACCACGATGCGCGTAAACGAAGTCATCATGATGATGAACGAAGGTGCCAGTGTTAGAATGGTAAAAAGGAAAAGTATTTCCAGCGCCAGCGCCACATCCCGCGGCTTCTGCGTATTGTCGATATTGATCGAGACCTTAGGCACAGTTTGCGCATGCGACTCTGCCACTGCAGCGCCCAAAAGGACCAGTATTACAAAAATGAGGAATAAGCTTCGTCTGGGCATCCTGCTCATGACGCAGTCCCGGTAATTTTAGAAATGAGAGTTAGAGGCTTCCATATCGTATTTAGTCGCCGATATTGTTTTTAAATATTTTATACTGTTTTTATTTGTGCCACTGCGAGTTGGGGAGAATAATAAAGGTTTTCAGGATTGGCCTTTGCTTCTTTCACTTGAAAGCGGGCCGGATTCGGTTTTATTTATTTCTCTGATGTAGGATAAAAAGCGATGCGGTCTTTTTTCCATTTCCTGTTTATCCACAACTTTCGGTGCAATTTCAATATCTGTCAGAACATTAATCGTCTGTTCTGTGACACCGAGCAGCAGAGTTTCGTTTGCCACTTCAACCAGGATGATTTTTGATTTTGGGGAGACCGGCATGCTGTCGAGTATTTTCAGCAGGCGATCATTTCTTTTTAAAGCATGCAGCGGTGAGAAGTACCGCTTTGCCAGCCAGGCAAATACCGCGAGCAATAGAAACACAAATGCCAGCACGGCAACTGTTTCCAAGGCGGCGAACTCATCCAGCACGGCCGGTTTTGCTGTTTCCTCAGTTGTTTCACCAGAGATCAATTGCACAAAAGCATAGCCGAAAGTCAACGTGATAAGCACGACGGGCAGGATAAACTTGAGATTTCTACTCAATACCATATCAGCTATCTCCCAGGCTATGTACACGTTCGGAGCGCCGAACCAGCTGCGTGATGCGCACACCAAAATGATCATCGACGACCACGACTTCGCCGAGCGCCAGCCGTTTACCATTGACATAGATTTCCACCGGATCGCCGGCGAGTTTATCGAGCTCGACGATGGCGCCGCGGCCAAGTTGCAGAATATCCTGCACCAGTTTTTGCGTCCGGCCAAGCTCGACGACGACGTCGAGTTTCAAATCGTAAAGCATTGAAATGTCAGTGCTTTCGCTAGAGTCATTGCTCTGTGCTGATCCGCTGCCCAGGTCACTAAAATCGGCATCATCAACTGTGACTGCTGGTTTTGCTTCGACATCATCGACAGTTGTCACATCGAGGTGCGCAGCTTCGAGAATTGTCTGCCAGCCTGTGCCGACGATTTTGCTGAAATGAAAAACTGAACCGTCGATTTCCATTTCATATTGTACATGCAGCGTTTCAGCCGGTGAGTCCGATCCTGTGAGGCTGCGCATTTCGAGTTCCGGCGCTGAAAAGAGCGGCGCTGATTCAAGGTTTGCACCGAGATTGTTTTGCCCGGCAAGGTTCCAGTTTTCCAGCAGAATTTCAACCGAATCGATGGCGTCGTTGAATTCATTGATTTTTGCGATCAGCGCATTTGCATTCTCCTCGGTGATGATAAATTTTTGCTCCAGCTCATCCTGCCAGGTAATTTTTGAACTAATGAGCTGGCAAGGCGCATCCCCGAAAAGGGCGCCGAGGTCATCTGCCTGCAGCAGATCCACGTCTTTCGGCGTAAAAGTTAAGGTGATCATGGCGTCATTCGCCATCATCGTGCTAAATTCTTGCGATATTTATGACTCAACTTTTAAAATCAGATTTTTTGCAACTTCCTCAGCCATCGGTTAGCTCCATTTACATATTTACCCGGGGCAATTTCAAGCACCGGTCCCCACTTCTTCATTAATCTCCAGTGCGATCCGGTTTTTTACGACACCCGGACGGCCGCGATAACGCAATGCACCATTCACATAGACGGGAACGTCGCCGCTGATTTCCGTATCGAGCCGGATGACGTCCCCTTCGTTTAAATCGATAAACTCTTTCAGCGTAATGCTGCGGCGTCCGAGCTCGGCATGAACCGGCATTTCCACGGACTTGACCTGATTCATCAACTGCTTCTCCTCGGTTTTCGTCCTTTCGATCTTGCGTGAACGAATCATCTGATGGGCGGTCATTTGCGGCAAAATCGTTTCAAAAATCTGAATCGGAAAACATAAATTGATGAAACCCGTCGTCTGCTGCGCTTTCACTTCAATTGAAACCGAGATGACGATTTCTTCAATTGGCGCAATCTGGATAAAATTCGGCCGGCTCTGATAGCTGGATAAAAAGGCATTGAGTTGTGTTACCTGAATCCAGGCATTATTCATTTCCCGCACCATCTCCGCAGAAACGGCGCCGATCACCCGCTGTTCAATCAGGGTTAATTCCCGGTTGACATCGATGCCTTTGCCCTCACCGCCGAGCAGGCGATCTATACCGTAAAAAACGAACGGCAGAGTCAGTTCCATAATCGCATCACCCTGCAGTTCCTCGATGCGGAGAATGTAAATACAACTGGGATCAGACATCGAAAGGCTGAACTCGGAATAGGTTACCTGATCAACAGCGATCAGTTTTACATTGACAAGGGTACGCAATTTTGATGTGAGGTAGTTTTCCAACAGTTGACAAAACCGCTCATGCACCATTTGCAGCATACGCAAATGGTCTTTAGAGATCAAATTGGGATGGCGAAAATCGTAGATGCTGATCTGGCGTTTCTTCTTCTCAGGCACCTTCTCTTCGGCAGCATCTCCGAAATCTATCTCGGAAAGTAGCGCATCAATTTCATTTTGGTTGAGTATTTCAGCCAATTGAAAACCTTTCTTGCTGGAAAAAAATCAAACGAAAAAACTGCAAAACATAGGTTTTATTCCAGGGATTGCTCACTGGAAAATAAAACTCGGCAGATAGACCGCCCTGATTTTTCCTTTTTTCAAAATGCTGTTGCAGATTTCCTTGATTTCCTGTTTAATATTGGCCCGCCCCTGCGCCCCATCGAGCTCGAGAATGGTTTTACTCACCAGAATATTCACCAGCGCATCGCGCACCTGGACGCTCTTTTCAGAGATCTCTGCTTGCAATTCCGATTTGGTGAATTCGAGAACGATGGTGGCATTGAGAAATCGTGAGCCGGCGGTTCCGGCCGGGTTGATGATCACATCTTTAAACTCAAAAAGAATACCCGGCTTGCCAGGGTCGCCTTCAGTTTCCGTCTCCTGCTTTTCTTCGCCGACCGCTTTCGTCGGTTGTGCAAAACTGGAAATCAGGAACCAGGCCAGGCCGGCCTGCACCACCATGATCGGCAAACCGATCATCAGGATCATTTTCATCGTATTGCTGCCCTGTTTCTTTTCCTGTTCCTGATTTTCTTCAGGGGCGGCTTCTTCGTTTTTTTTCTTCGCCATTGGTCAGGCTCCGGTTAGAGGTATCTTCTCAGCGTGAAAAATCACCTTATAATTTATTATTTCCAGGTGCAATAAACGCCGGCTCTTTCTCGTTTTGCCCTTCGGCAGTTTCGACTGCGGCAGCAGGTTTGTAAAGATCGACGAGTTCGAGAAAAATTTCCACACGGCGATTTTTTGCTCTGTTTGCCGGGCTATCGTTGGGTTTAAGTGGCCGGGTATCGGCAAAACCGCTGCAAGCCAATTTTTCCCTTTTTATGCCCAGGTTTTCAAAATAATGCAGCACATTCAGCGCCCGGCTGCTGGATAATTCCCAGTTCGACGGAAACAGCCGGGTATTGATGGGCACATTATCCGTGTGTCCTTCAATGCGTAAAATTCCGTTTGCAGCGATGTTCATTTCAGCAATTTTACGTAGCAAAGGAAAAATACGCGGTTTGATATTGCTCTTTCCTGATTCAAAGAGCAGCTCATCCTGCAGGATGAAGCGAATGGAATTTTCGGTCGATTCAATTTGGGCAGCCCCGGCCATGCCCTGGTTTTGCACCGCTTCTTTCAAATCCTGCAGCTTTTCCCAAATCATCGATAATTTGCGAAACTGAATGGGTGTCGTCGGCTGGGCGTCAAGGTGGATTATCGCTCTTTTTGATGACAAAATGCCCAACGCTCCCTGCAACGATCCCATCGCTTTATTAAATTCAACTTGTTGCATTGAAGAAAAAGAAACGATGAGCACAAAAAAACATAAAAGAAGCGACATCAAATCGGCAAAAGTCGCTAACCATTCCGGTAATCCTTCAGGACACTTCTGTTCTTCATCCATTTCAATTACTCCTCACTGCGCACATCAGAGCGCAATTGTGGTGCGATAAAGGAAATGAGTTTCTGCTCTACGATACGCGGATTATCACCGCTCTGCATCGCCAGGATGCCTTCCATCATCAATGTTCGCACCAGTATTTCTTCGCCTGAGCGCATCTGCAGCTTGCCGGCCATAGGGTTAAAAAAGACGTTGGCGAGCACAGCGCCATAAAATGTGGTCAAGAGTGCGATCGCCATAGACGGGCCGATGGTCGAGGGGTCGTCCATGGACCCGAGCATAAGCACCAGTCCGATGAGGGTTCCGATCATACCGAAAGCCGGCGCCATCGTTCCCATGCTCAGCAGAATACTCGAACCTAAATCGTGCCGTGTTTTCAATGAGGCGATTTCCGTAGTCAGGATATTGCGAATGGCATCGGGCTCGGTGCCATCGATGGAGAGCTGCAAACCCTGTTTGAGAAACTCATCATCGACATTTGCCATTTCTTTTTCAAGAAAAAGGATGCCTTCACGCCGTGCCATATCGGCAAAATGAACCAGTTTTTTGATAGTTTCTCCCGGTGGGGCAATCGGGTATAAAAATGTTTTTTTAATCACGCCGATAACCGCCGTTACCTGACCAAGAGAAAAATTAATTAACGTTGAGGCAATTGTACCGCCAACGACGACGAAAATAGAACCAACATCGATGAATGAAGAAAGAGGCCCGCCAGCCATTATTGATCCAATAATGGCGCTCAGCCCCAATATAATTCCGATAACTGTGGCTAAATCCATTTCCACTCACCTTAGTTTTTAAATGAAACGTCGTCCAGATCACCGCCAAAATTAGTCACGTGCAGGCGCCTTTTATAGGCAAACACTTTTTGCACGATATCCTGCACCGACTCCTTGACGACATACTTTGATTTCGTCGTTAATGAAAGTATTGTATCCGGCGTAGCCTCGATGGTCTCAATGAGTTCCGCATTGATGATAAAATGCGTACCGTTGAACCTCGTTACTTCAATCACAATTCACCTCAATTTCGACTATTACTATTGTGAAGCCCTGCCGGAATTATAAACCCCGACAGGACCACGCTGTCAGCACGAACAAAAGCGCACAAATCATGCTTATCCAGGCATCATTAACGTTTCAGGTTCACCAGTTCGGTCAGCATTTCATCACTGGTGGTGATCACCCGGCTGTTGGCCTGAAACCCCCGCTGCGCGATAATCATATTGGTAAATTCCTGTGCCAGATCGACATTGGACATTTCCAGCGTTCCCGGAACGATTTCCGAACGAATCGATTCACCGGCAATACCGATGATAGAATTGCCGGAGTTACCTGTTGTGCGATATGCATTATCACCGACACGCAGCAGGCCGGAAGGGTTATTAAAGGTTGCTAAAACCAGACGCGCCAATGTTTGTGTGACACCGTTGGTAAACGTTCCGGTAATTTTACCGGTGCGGTCGATTGAAATATTATCCAGATCACCGTTACCGTAACCATCCTGAAATGACGCCACGGCAGTTGAAGACGAGGCAAACTGGGTTAATCCGTCAAAGGCATTGAGCGTACCGACGTCCAATGCAACATCGATGATACTCGCTCCATTATTCGGATCAATTTTCAAAGTATTTAGACCATTATCAAAAGTAAATGTATTAAGGGAACCATCAGCATTGAAGGTGACCACACCTGAGCTGCCACTGGAAATAATCTCATCACCGCCGACTGTCGCCGTCCATTCCCACTGGTTGCGCAAGCTGGTTTTTTTGAACTCCAGTGAAACAACATGTTCTTCACCCAACGCATCAAATACCGTTATACTGGCGCTGTGGGTCACGTCTTTCGCCTCCTGCTCTTCAACAAAACTCATGGCCGTATTAAATTTGGCATTGCCGGTGGAACGGATAACCACGGCGGTAATCTCATTATCCATCCCCTGGTCACCTTCGATATAGATCGAACCATCGGAATCGACCGAAACGCCGGGCAAACCCTGGATACCAAAGGTAGAAATCAGTTGTGTAGTTAAATCCCCCAGGGTTGTAGTGCTCGTAACCGCCAGGGTGTCGGAAGTCGGCAAACCACCGACATCCGCGCTGATATCGATACTGTCCCCATCGGCGATAGTTAACGATTCACCAATAGCGTTGCGCAACTTGATCAGCGGCTCGTCTTCTGTCGCGTAATGCGAGAACTCATCGGTTGAGGCTGTCAAGCTGGCGCTGCTGTCAATGCTGGCATTAGCGTTGCTGAACGCTGTCTGCAACGTAGGGTTATTACTGGAGAAATTCATTGTGTGTGCAGAGCCGGTAGTATCGGTAAATACGACGGCGCCGGAGGAATTGACCGCTGCCGTAAAACTGGCAAAATCATTATTGAGCTCAGCGACAAGATCATCCAGCGAGTTAAAAAGTGAATTTCCTATTGCCGTATCATTGGCCACCCATGTATAAACCTGCGTGGTGGTACCATCGTTGACCGTAAGTGTGGTCACGCCGGAAATCAAACCGCTGATCAATGAGTTCGCCTGTCCTTTGGAAAAAAGACCGTCCATAGTGCTGTCGTCGCCGGCTTCTTCGATGGCCAGCAGCACGCTGGAATCGAGAATCGTACCGATGGGGATGGAGCTTGCATCGAGGTTGCCGGTAAATATGATCTGCTGGGTCGGGTTGGCCGGCACTTTCTGGCCGAACGGCAATACGATATCTTCGACAATAGAACTGCTGGGAATTTCGCCACGGTTATCGGCCATTTGCCCCTGGACGATCCAGCCGTTTGAGGGGTCGATCAAACGGCCGCGGGCATCGAAATCAAAATTGCCCGCCCGGGTATAATAATTCGATTTGCCGTTGCGCATGACGAAAAAACCATCACCGGTTATCGCCAGGTCGGTTGTTTTACCGGTGGCTTCCAGATTACCCTGAGCAAAAATCGTATCGATACTGGAGACGGTCATACCAAGACCGATTTGACGCGGATTGGCGCCTCCATCGGTTTCAGTCGGCCGCACAGCACCGGTTAGGGTCAAAGCCAACACTTCCTTGAAATTAACACGGCCTGCTTTAAAACCGACCGTGTTGACATTGGCGATATTGTTACCGATCACATCCATTCGTGCCTGATGGTTGCGCAAGCCGGAAACTCCGGCAAAAAGTGATCGCATCATAATTGTTTACCTCCGTTATTGAAGAATAACCTGCTTCAAATGCATTTGTATCAAGGCTACATCATTCGTTCAGCAGCCGAGCATTCCTCAAGAGGTCCTGCTCATATGCATTTGAAATGAATTAATAAAAAACAGCGCCGTCGATATTGGTAAACACCCGCTGTTTCAGATCGACCTGATCCAAAGCAGTGACCACGGTTTTCGACGGAATGTTAACGATAAATGCTGCATCCTGCACGACAACGAGCGAATCACGGATTCCTTTTTCAGCAGCCAGGCCAACCGCATGCTGCAGCGATTGCATGCGCGTCGAATCGATAGCGATGCCACGCTGATCAATTCGTGACTGGACATGCCGGGAGAATTTCAGACTCTCACCCGGCCGCAGCGCTTTGTCGAGCAAGGATTTGAAATCCGGGCCGTCTCCGGAAGAACCCACGCCCTTGCGAACCAGTCGTTCCTGCTGTGGCTGCACACCCGTTGTCTTGTTTGGGTTTAGCGGGTTTGTATTCATTATTTATTCCTTTGTTCTATTCGATCTTTCCCTGCCATAAAACGAAACATATCCGGCCGCTACCCATCAGCCACCGTTCTCCCGGCTGACGATGCGGGCCACATCGCCCAGGCTCAGCATCGTGCCGTCGAGTACGAGACGCGCTTCTCCACCTTCGTAACTCACACCGGTGATTCGGCCGCGAATATAAGCATCAGCTGGGGTCAGGGTACCGGCGGTGAGGCTGGTGTCGGCAACCTCAAACGTATAAACACCGCGAGACAGCCCGGAAATATCGAAATCGATAGTATTGTAACCCGTCTCGGCATTGCCGAGACTGATTTCTTTCACGATCGCACCACTGCTGTCGTAAATGGTCACTTTCACGTCTTTCAATGCCTGGCGCCCATCAAATGCCAGCTTGACCGAATCCTTGCCGTTAGCTTGAAACTCATTTGTCAGCGCGACGACGTCCTTGCCGATCAAAGTGGTGACGATGGAGTTATTCAACGATTGATTGAGCAGAAAATCGGATTCGATCGATTGCCGCAGACTCTCGTTTATATTTTGCATTTGCTCGAGAGAGCTAAATTGTGCCAGTTGTGCGACAAACTGCTCATTTGCCGCCGGCTCCAGCGGGTCCTGGTAATTCAACTGTGCGATAAGCAATTTCAAAAAAACCTCTTTATCCATCGAGTTTGGGTCTTCATAAAGATCAGCGTTATTTTGAACCGGAGGCGGGGCACCGGTGGCAGGTGTTATGTTCATGATTATTCCTTTCGTTTAAGTGTATATTTCAGCATGATAGCCATTCATTGACAAGTATCTGTTACCTGAGCTTGCCTAAGGGCGCCCGCTTCGGCAAACTCAGTGTTCGCCAGAGGCGCTGAGAGAAATACATTTATAAATATTGATCAAACTGCTTTCGGGGAGCCTTGTCCTGATTTTGCCGCTGTTTGCGCGGCTGTTCTTCCTGCTTTTGCCGCTGCTCATCCGGGTTATTGCGCGAATTACGCGCGTCCTGATTTTCCGCCCGCTGCGTTTGCACAACCTGCTGATTGATCTGCACTTCCACATGCTCAGCTTTGATGCCACGATCGGCCAGAGTCTCCCGCAAAGCCGGTATATTTTTTTCGAGCAGCGCCTTCACCTCACTCGATTCGACGAGAAAGTTGACATTTAACCAGCCGTTTTTCATCGACATCAGTAATTTCATGCTGCCCAGGCTTTCCGGTTTAAGCTGAATCTGAATCTCCGATTGCCCCTGGCGCACCCTGGCAGCAATCTGGCTGCGAATATTCTCAAAAGATTTCACCCGGTCAATTTGCTGCATCAGCTTTGATTTCGTCGCTGTTATTTTCGCCTCATGCAACGGTGGGAAGACTGGTTTTTCTTTCAACACCGGCACACCTTCATCTACCATTTTGCCTGATACCTCAGTCAACTCTGGTGATGTTGTCGGTTCCTTCTTTGTTTGAGAGCGATCATGGGCATTTTCAGAATAAGACTTCATCGCATTCTGCCGCGTCCCCGGGTTGTCATTACCCCCGGTTGCCACAGCCGATCGTAATTCCGGCGCCTGATTTTGCTGCTGTAATTTATCCGACAAAGCAAGCTGCCAGGCTGAAGCTGTCTTCTGAAAACCATGAACAGATTCAAGCAACTGCGCCTTGCTTTTCTCGGGTAAAACGATTTCCTGCACTTTATTGTAAACTTGCCCGGCCACCTGCTCCGGGGCATCCCGGCTGATTTTCAGAATGCGCACATTGAGCTTTTCCGATATCCGCCGCTCCAGCTTGCCGGTTGATTCGAGATTTTCCAACGATTCATCAATAACTGTTTCATTGATGTCCAGTTTCAGGTAAGCCGTATCTTCTGCCGGTATTTTCCCGTTAAGCACAACCGGTTGCGGCGGCTGTGGATGTTTTAACGGCGTGGCTTGCGGTGTTTTTGATTTTTGTCCTGCCGCCACCGGCACCTGCAGCGACAGAGTACCAGCACGCTCTGAATCCAAATTTTGCTCATTCACCTCATCTGCTGTCGCAGAAGAGTCATCCGGCTGCAGCAGCGGTTTGGCACTCGACGGCATTTCCTGATCAGCAGTCTCCTGTTTCAAAGTTTTTGCAGTAGATTTTTCTGCAGCGGGCAGTACAGTAGCGGCGGAAAGCCGATTTTCGGGTTCGCTTGAAGACATGAAAACATCTTGCGCCGCCTCGTCGTTTTCCGGCGCCATAATTTGCAACAGGTTTCGCGCCCGTTCGGAATTCACTGCAACTCCGATGAGTTCAATATCAAGATTATTTTGATCAGGTTCGAGTTCAACGATATAAGTTTCCACCCCGGTTTGAAACGAAAAGGCCGGGCTTATTTTCGGCGGCTGACCGATATCTGATCTGTTTTTGCTGGCCAGCGCGATGGGCCGCAACACAGGCTTTTGCAACGACGCTTTCTCGTTTTCCACTATTTCACTCTTTTCAGATTCAGCCCGGAAATCCAGCTTTTGTATCGCCGGATTCCCCCTGGTTTCCAGGTCAGGAGACGGGATGTTTTCTGTTGGCAATTTTTCCGGGACAAGGTGATTTTCAGTTTCATCTCCGGTTAAACTTAACTGAGTTTGTACTTTGATTACAGGCTGCAAATCAACTTGTGCAGTATTTTCTACTGGTACAGATGCCGTTTCGGTTGCCGCCACGAACAAAATGGTTTGCAATTTCCCGGCAACTTGCTGCAAATTTTCATCAGAAAAAAGATTGCCGGGAGTTGCATTTTTTGCCAAACTCACCCGATCGGCCAGCTCGTTAAAAGTCAGCCACTGCTTTTCGCTCATTTTCGAAAAAGCCTCACGAAAGCGGGCTTTATTTTCGATTTCCGCAACACCTGTTGCAGGCTGTCCGGAATCAGACTGCAGCAAGGTCTGCGGTCCCTCTGCGATCATCCCCTCGACGACGATCGCAGAGGGATTAATATCGATTTCAGAGAATCCGATATTGGTAATATCGAGATTTTGACCGGCCTCCGCCGCCGTATGACTACGCAGAAAATGTTGCAGGAATTGCCAGAAGCCTGTTTTTACTCCATCGGGATTATCCTGCTGAGTTTGGCCGGCAAGCGCATCGTTCGTATGATTCTGATTTTCGGGCAATTTGGACCCGGCGCCAAATAATAATCCTGATAAATCCATCACTAACTAACCTCCGTTTGTCTTCAGACCCTTGATTCGGGACATCTCCCGTGCGACAATTGCAGCCCTCTTCGGGTTCATCGCATTCATAATTGTCTTTGCCCGTTTCCCGGATGAATTCATCACCAGCGAAACCAGCGTTTGCACATCGAGGTCTTCAGTGATTCGTTTTAGATTGCTATCCGATAGACCGGAAACGATTCCCGAAAGCTTCTTCATACGTTCTTTCTTTTGCTTGCCCACCTGACCGGCGAGACGAGTTAATTCATCCCTCAGGCTCTGCACCGATTTCGTATGCTGGGCAATCCTTGCCGTCAGGCTATCGGCGGATTTATTAAGTCTGTTTTTCCGTTTTTCCAGGACTTTAATCTGCTGGCGAATGGCATTTTCAACCACCCGCAAGGAATCTGCTCGTGCCAGCTCAGCTCGGGTTCGTTGCGGCCCTTTTTCCACGAAGGGGTTTTCCGGCCCGATGAGCGCCAACCACACGGTAGCAAAGGTGATGACAAACGAAACCGCTGAAAAAATGAGAATGCCCAGCACGGCTTTTACGTTGCCGTTCTGCGAATGTATCACCTGGTATTTCATCGTTTATAAATCACCTTCATCAGATCGCGAAATGTTCATCATTTCCTGAATTATCCGTTGATTAACGAGATCATCACTGGTATCCTGCTCTTCCTTGCGCAATGCAGCATAAAAATCATCGAAGCGTTTATCCCGCAGTTTTTTAATCGCTTTTTCTTCCTGAATGATGGCCGCCAGTTTTTCACGTGTCGTCGAAATCTGTTTCAGTACATTTTGCAGCGATTTATTTTCGACCTCGCTTTGCTGATCGATAAAATCGAGATAAGCACGGCGCAGCCGGTAATCAGCATCGAGCGCTTTGCGTTTTGACATGGCCAACTTTTCGTTTTCAGCCTGCCATTGACAACGTAAATCCTGCAAATTACTCCCGAGTCGTTTTTTTTGCCGCTGCAGCACTGCCAGTTCATTTTCTATCTGGCGCTTTTGACTCGTTTTCAAGTCGAGCACTTGTTGTAATGAAAAACGGAATCGTTTCATGGCATCACCGTTTTTCTCCAGCAGGTGAAGCCAGCAAGCGCAGGACCTGCAGCATATCGGCAAAATCCGTCTGTTCGTCAAAGCGCTGTTTAAGAAAATTATGAATCGCTTCGATACGCTGAATGGCAAAATCGATTTTTGCATTGCTGCCGGCGCTGTAGGCGCCGATATTGATCAGGTCTTCGGATTCCGTATATACCGCC
The DNA here is from genome assembly GCA_024275575.1 of bacterium. Lineage (GTDB taxonomy): Bacteria > Zhuqueibacterota > Zhuqueibacteria > Zhuqueibacterales > Geothermadaptataceae > Bioreactorimicrobium. Next base: position 25,472 of record JAJRYV010000030.1, on the reverse strand, counting down.
AGCGTCTCCCGCAAGATTTGTGCAGCCTGCAAATGCTTGTCTGTGATGACGAACGGCATGACCCTGCTGGTGCTTTCCAGAATATCGATAGCCGGATAATGTGCCCGCGCCGCGAGACGCCGTGAAAGCACGATATGTCCATCGAGGATGCTGCGTGCCGTATCACTCACGGGTTCATTAAAATCATCACCTTCCACCAGTACCGTATAAATTCCGGTGATGGATCCGTCAGCGCTGTTGCCGGCCCGCTCAAGCAACTTCGGCATCATCGAAAATGTCGATGGTGTATAGCCTCGCGTCGTCGGCGGTTCACCCGCCGAAAGACCGATTTCCCGTTGTGCCATGGAAACACGAGTCAGCGAATCCATCATCAGCAGTACATTTTTACCCTGGTCGCGAAAATATTCGGCAAATGTTGTTGCCAGCAACGCACCTTTTACGCGCAACAGCGGCATCTCATCCGAGGTCACAACCACAACGATACTTCTGGCAAGACCATGCGGTCCCAGGTCTCTTTCGATAAATTCAGCTACTTCCCGACCACGTTCACCGACCAGTGCAATCACATTCACCTCGGCGGAAGCGTGTTGTGCCAACATGCCCAGCAAAACGCTTTTGCCAACACCGCTGCCGGCCATGATGCCGATGCGCTGCCCACAGCCGATCGTTAAAAATGCGTCGATAGCGCGAACCCCGGTTGCCAATGCCTGGCGAATGGGTTTACGGCTCATCGGTGAGGGTGGCACGCCTTTAAGAGGACGTATTTCCGATCCGAAAACCGGGCCTTTGCCATCGAGCGGTTCACCGAGTGCATTAATGATTCTGCCGATAAATTGTTCACCGACAGAGGCGGCAGACAAACGAAATCGCTGCTCAACCAGCGCCCCCGGCCCGATGCCGTCAATTTCCTTAAGCGCCATCAAAATAGCGGCGCCCTGGCGAAATCCGATCACTTCCGCGAGGCCAAGCTCTTGCCCGGCATCGCCACGGATGAGACAAATTTCGCCAATTTTCAACGGCAAACCGACCGTTTCGATGATCCCTCCGGCGACTCTTGATACACGCCCAAGTTTGAGAATCGGATCGCAACTCGAAATTTTTCCCAAAGCCTGTTCCAGCAAATTCATCTGCCTGCTTTTCTTTTATAAAAGTTCATTTTCAATCTGCGCCAGTTGCGCTTCGATCGTTGCATCGATCGCACCGCTTTCAAGCTCCAATTTGCACCCGCCCCGGCTGATACCTTCGTCAACTTCTATTTTCATCCGTGGGAAATTACTTTCCACCCAGCGCAACAAATCGAGATTCTCTTGCAAAAAAACATGGTCATCCGGATGCAGGAGCAAAGCTTGCACCTGCTTTTCACTACACTGTTTTAAAGCAGCCTGAATTTGCTCCATAACGAGCGCCGGAGTTTCCGCTATTTCGCGATGAACAATCTTTTTGGCGATCGCATAAGCCAGTTTTAATGCGCTATGCTGCAAGTCGTGTATTTCCTTATCAAACTTTTCCTGCAAGGCATTAAGCACGTTCTGTGCAGCCTGAATCGGCAACTCCATTTCACTCGCCACCAGTTCCCGCGCTTTTTGCAGGATGATGTTTTCGAGATCAATTTCCTCTTCCTGGTTTGCTACCGGATTTTCATCTGCCGGATTGACGGCTTCAACAGCTTCCGCAAGCTCGGCGAATTCAGGGCTCACCGGTTCTCCCTCACACGGTGGCGGCAGCACCGTAACAAACGGCGATTCACCGATTTTACCGACTGGAAAAGGAACTTTAAACGATAAACTCTTCACCACCCTCGCCTCCTATGATGACAATTTCACCTTCTTCCTCGAGGTTACGAATAATCTCGACGATTTGCCGCTGGCTATCATCAACCTCTTTGACCCGCAGCGGTCCGAGGAATTCCATTTCTTCCTTGACCATCTGCCCGGCACGGGTCGACATGTTTCCAAGAATCTTTTCCTGAATGAGTTCGGAACTGCCTTTGAGTGCGATTGTCAAAACTTTCGTATCGACCTCTTTAAGCAAGCGCTGAATGCCGCGATCGTCGATTTTCTGAATGTCTTCGAAGGTAAACATCAGGCCGCGGATTTCCTGGGCAAGCTCGGGGTTTTGCTCCTGAATATGTTCGATGATTTGTTTCTCGGTGATTTTACCCGACAGATTCAGGATTTCCGCCACCGATTTAGTTCCGCCGACCTCGTTCAGTTCACGCGTATAAACCGACTCGATCTGAATTTTGATGATATTTTCAACATCATCGAGCAAATCGGAGGAGATTTTTTCCATATTAGCCAGGCGGTATATAACATCACTCTGCACGTCGGAATTCAGTCCGGCCAGAACCGCCGAGGCCTGTTTTGGCTCAAGATGCGCTAAAACCAGCGAGATCGTTTGCGGGTGTTCGTTGGCGATAAGATTATGAACCTGTTGAATATCCGCCCGTTTCAGCAGGCTGAATCCGCGGGCGGCCTCACTCTGTACCGCTTCCATCCGGCGAATGATGTCATTGGCTTTGCTCGTGCCCATGGCTTCTTCCAAAAGTTTGGAGGCATAACTCACACCACCCTGTGTTATATACTCCTGCGCCTTGATCATCTGGAAAAATTCTTCGACGACTTTATCCATAATCTCGGAAGGCACTTCATCGAGGCTGGCGATGGACATCGCCACCCTTTCCATCTCTCTTTCAGGCATGTTTTGAAAGAGAATCGAGGCTGTTTCTACCCCCAGGGCGACCATCAAAATAGCCGATTTTTGCGTCCCAGTTAGTTTTTCATACTCCAATCATCCGTCTCCACTTTTTCGAGTTCGAATAACCAGGTTCGAATCAACTTCGAAACTTCCTTCGGCTTATCGCGCGCAATATCGTTCACTATCTTGCGTTTGTGCAACTTCAGTTGTGTTTCAACCGGCATTTCGAGCTCTTCGAAATCGAGTACTTCTTCTTTCTCTTCGATTTCAATCTTCGGCTGCATCGAATCAAAAATGCCGCGCAACAGATTGATTAAAACAATCGCGGCAATCGCCAGGCTGATGTATTTGCCAATAGTTTTATAAAGCTCCATACGCTCGGCATGCACGATCATCTCTTGCGTTTTTTCGTATTCCGAGGTGTCAAATGAAACATTGGTCACCTGCACCTGATCACCGCGGCCGGCGTCAAAACCGATAGCATTTTGAACGAGGGTGGTGATATTTTTAATTTCTTCATCCGTGCGGGGTACATATTGCGGCGCGGCGCCCTCCGGCGCGCCGGGTGGAATGGCAAATGTGCCGTTAACCATTACGGCAACAGATTGCCGTTCGACACGCCCGATACCGCCGACCATACGTTCCACACTTTTGCTGATTTCATAGTTGGTGATGGTATTATCCGACTGCGGCTGTGTGGCGCCGGGATCAGCCGAACCCTGGGTGTCGCTTTCCTGACTGCGGATAGTAGCGCTCTCCGGGTCATAAGATTCGCTGGTGCGCTCAATCTGATCGAAATTGAGTGTGGTGGAAACACGCACGATGTAATTATCCTGACCGACGACACCGCGCAGCAGAGTCGCAAGTTTATTTTCAAGGTATTGTTCGACCTTTATTTGCAAATCGAGTTGCGAAGATGTGAGCTCGACGAGATTGTTACGTTCCCGGTTTTTGCTCAATACTTTGCCGTGTGAATCGACGATTGCGACTTTATCGAGCGCCAGGCCCTCGACGCTGGAAGCCACCAGGTTAGCAATTCCGTCGATCTGCGCCTGCGTCAGCTTCCTTCTCTTTTCAAGATGCAACATCACCGAGGCTGTCGTAGGTTTTTCATCTTCAATAAAAAGCGACGGTTTCGGCACCATGATATGGACGCGCACGAATTTCACATAATCGATGTTGCGAATCGTGCGCGCCAGTTCTCCTTCCAGCGCGCGTTTGTAATTCAACTGCTGGACAAAATCCGTCAGGCCGATATTATTCTTATCGAAAATTTCATAACCGACAGAGCCGTTCTCCGGCAGGCCCTCTGCAGCCAACACCAGCCGTTTTTCGAAAATCAAATCTTTTTTAATGAGAATAGTCTGGCCATCATTTTCCAGTTTGTATTTCAGGTTTTCTTCTTTGAGGCGGGTGATGATAGTCGCGGCATCTTCGACCGTCAGATTGCTGAAAAGTACGCCAAACTCATCATCAGACGGCAAGAGCGCAAATATTGAAAAGAGGATGGTAAAAACGAGAATCAGCGCCGAAGAAAAGGCGACTTTCTGCCAAACTTTCAGCCGTTCCCATATTATTTTTGCTTTTTCCTGGTATTGATTTACCAGGCGTAAAAATCGATCCATTCCTGTCCCGTTAAATATGCCAGTTCCGGTTCCGCAGTCGTATTCGGTTTAGATGAAAAAGAAAATCAAACTTGTGTGCGCATTATTTCCTGATAAGCTTCAAGCATTCTGTTTCTGATCTCCATGACCATTTCAAAACTCACACTTGCTTTTTCCATAGCGATCATCACATCGTGTACATCGGTGGTTTCGCCACTGATCAACGATTCCACCTGATTGGCTGCATGCATTTGCAAAGTGTTCGCCTCTTTGAGAAAAGATTTCATCGAATCCACAAAATTGGCTGAATCAGAATCTTTTGATTCTTTGTTTTGTGTTTTTGCCGGATTGAGTGAACCGGGCTGCAAACCCATTGTTTTTGTGACGTCCATTCCCTGTTGTTCTCCAGAAAATTCCTTGCAACGGCTATGCTTTCACATCGATATTTTGTCCCAGTTTCGGTTTCGAGGAAACATGGGAGCCGCGGGTATAACCATCGCTGAAGTTGAGTTCTTCATTTTGAAAAACTTTGGTAATAAAAGCTTTTTCATCCCGGGTGAGTACTTTTGTCAGCGCAGTGTCGGAAAAAATCATTTTAAAATTATTTTCAAGCGCTGTTTTTTCTACCGCTTGCGGCGCCTGAGTTTTTTGCGCCTTCTGAGCTGCTGAGGGCGCCTGGACAGCATCTTGCTGCCGAATTTTACTGACCAGTCGCATGCGCTGAAATTCATTATCTACCCGGGAGATGTTGTCGTTGATATTCATTTTCACTCACCTGTTTTAAATTTCAAGTGCATCTTTGACCATTTTTTTCTCAGCATTGAGCACCGTCAAATTCGCCTCATAAGCGCGTGAGGCAACGATGAGATCAACCATTTCTTCCACAACGTTGATATTGGGCAGCAAAACATAACCACTTTCGTCAGCGTCGGGATGGCCGGGATCAAATACACGGATAGGTTCATCTTCAGAGATCACCAGATCACCCTTGACGCCGTGCAACAGGTTTCTGTCCTCCGGTACCCGGGTGAATCGTTCCTGCAAATGTTTTGTGTTGGTTGTCAGCAAGCGGCCAAAATTATTTTTTGAAAAAAACGGCGCACCGGGGAAGCCCTCCCCCTCGATGAAATTGTATTCACGGCGTTTATACGGGCCGCCGTCTTCGGTTCTCGTCGTTTCCACGTTGGCGATATTACTGGCGATCGTATTCATCTTGCGACGCGTCACCGAAAGGCCGGTAGCACTGATATCGATCGATGGCATAATTCCGATTGAAGACATCATCTTATCCCGTTTTCAATTATGAGCGACCTTTGATGGCTGCTTTTATTTTCATAAAATTTTTTGCAGTAAACTTTGCCGCTGCGCTGTAAATGAGCTGGTTCTTTGCCAATTCCGCCATCTCATGTTCGATATCGACATTATTGACACCGCTGGGATCCACGGGATCGTTGGGTTCATAAACTTCCGGCTCCAGCTCGATAGCGCGCCGGCGGCCCAGCGGAATATGCTTTTCATTCGTTTGCATTCCACCGACACTGCGTTTGCGCAAGGATTTACGTAATTCTTCCTCAAATTTGACTTCGAGCCGCTTGTAACCTTTGGTATTGGCATTGGCAATATTGTTAGCGCGGATACGTTGCCGCACCGCGGAGGCCTTCAGGGATTTGCTCAGCAATGGAATTTTTGTGTGATTGAAAATGCCTTTAAGTAACATCATGCACTCCTGTTTTTCTGCATCAGGCTAAATGCAATCGTTATGCCAGCGCCAGATTTACTGTGATGACAGCCATCCGATTTGCCGGAAAAGTTGAAGCAGTGTCAAATGACATTTAACCAGCGGAATGAAATCAAGAAGTTAAGCAGCAACAGATTTGTGATATGTAACAGAGTCTTATTCCGGGAATCAATGGTTTTTCAGAGAAATGGATTCAGCTATTGCCAGTCATCAAAAGAACCCGGAAATTATTGCCGGGGTACGGATTTTCTTTCCTTGTGTTATCGATTGGTCGATATAACAGTTTATTAATGCTGCGGAGTTCGGTGAGCGTTCATGCCGGTTTTACAGCACAATTCGTTGATACGGGCGGTAATCTGGTCGGTATGCAAAACTTCATCGGCGATCCCGGCTTCGACAATCGCTTTCGGCATGCCGTAAATAACTGCCGATTCGGCAGATTGGGCGATGATATGGGCGTTTTTCTTTTTCAACTGGCGAAAGCCGTTCAGCCCGTCTTTTCCCATGCCGGTTAACATAATAGCCAATACCCTGCCACGAAAATTATTGGCGATCGAACGCGCGGTGAGATCGACGCTGGGTTTATAAATCGTTTCACTGCCGGCATCGGTGATATGCACGAAAAAACGATCGCCGTGACGCTCCAGCAACATTTGCTGGCCACCCTGGGCTATTTTGATGTGTCCACGCGCAAGCACGTCTCCATCACGCGCTTCCGCAACAGACAAGGGTGACAGGTTGTTTAAACGTTCGGCCAAAGACTTGGTGAAATGGGGCGGCATGTGCTGAACGATTAACACAGGCGTTGTAAGATCCGCAGTGATTTGCGGGATGATCTGGTGCAAGATTTTCGGACCGCCGGTGCTGGAAGCGATTAAAATCAATTCATACTTTCTTCCACGACTCGCCGACGGATTTAGTTTTGCCGAACGCAATACCGCAGATTGCGGCGATCTTAAGGCCGGATCACTTTTCTGTGTGATCAGGTTTTTGCGGGCCAGCAGTTTAATCTTATCGATAAACTCCTGGATAAACTCCTTGTTTTGCTGCATAATAGCGGCAAAGTTCTTAGGAATAAAATCGACGGCGCCGGCGCTCAATGCTTCCAACGTAGCGTGCGCCCCATCCGTAGTCAGACTGGAAACCATAACGACGGGGACCGGCGTATTTTTCATAATATGCCGTAGCGCCGTCAGCCCATCCATCACCGGCATTTCGATATCCATGGTGACGATATCCGGCTTCAGTTCCTTTACTTTTTCGATCGCGTCTTTGCCGGAACGCCCCTGCCCGATCACTTTCATCTCCTGCGTCGATTCCAGAATTTGCGTAATCGCACGCCGCATCACAGCCGAGTCATCGATGACGAGCACTCTGATTTCACGAATCATGCAACGCGTTCCTGTTCGATATTGACGATTTCCGAGATGTCGATAATCAGGCGAACACGCCCGTCACCCATAATTGTCGCTCCGGCGATGGCGTCGGAACTTTCAAAAAACTCTCCCAGTGATTTGATGACCACTTCTTCCTGGCCCAGCAGTTTGTCGACGACCAACCCGACCAGTTTATTGGCAACACCAACCACGACAACGTACATTTCTTCCACAACTTTTTCACCAGTGCAGGTATGAAAGAAGTCACGCAAATGCACAACCGGTATAACCGTATCACGCAAACGGATGACCTGGCGGCTGCCGATGGTGTTGAAACTATCCTTTTGCACGCGCAGTGTTTCGAGAACCGTGACGATGGGAATGATAAATACGTCATCATCGACTCTTACCAACAGACCCTGAATGATCGCCAGCGTGAGCGGCAATTTAAGAATAAAAGTACTGCCGGCACCCTTTTCCGATTCAACCTCGATCATACCGTTGAGGCGACTGACATTGGTTTTAACCACATCCATGCCGACGCCACGGCCGGAAACGCTGGTTACGACTTCCGCAGTGCTGAAACCGGGCTGAAATATAAGATTAAAGGCCTCGCGATCGTTCATCCGTTCGGCCTCGGATTCAGAGATGATATTGCGCTGCAGCGCCCGCGCTTTCACTTTCTCCACATCGATACCCGCGCCGTCATCGCGGATGCCGATGATGATGTGGTTCCCCTGCTGTTTGGCAAAAAGCTCGATTGTGCCGACAGGATTTTTACCGGCCGCTTTGCGTACCTCGGGTGATTCAATGCCGTGATCCATTGAATTGCGCAGCAAATGCGTCAGCGGATCCCCCAGCTCTTCGATAACCGATTTATCGAGTTCAGTCTCCTCCCCTTTGACGACCAACTCGACTTCTTTTTTCATCTCGCGGGAAAGTGTTCGAACGAGACGCGGCACTTTTTTAAACAAAGAGGCAACTTGCATCATGCGGGTTTGCATGATCGCCATTTGTAATTCGGAAGTTATGAGCGCCAGTGCGGAGTTGGTTTCCGACAGCAATTCGACGTTATGTTCCCAAATCCCGCGAATTTCCTTGCTCGCCGCATAATCGGCCTGATTGCCGAAGCCATCATCGCTTTGAATCGAATGAATACTCGCTTCGAAAAAAGTATTGATCTGATTTAAACGGTTACGGCCGAGTACGAGTTCACCTGCGAGGTTCATCAGATGGTCGAGACGGCTCACGGGCACGCGCACAGTCTGCGCTGTTTTATTGTCTTTGTTTTCTACGGTTGCAGGTGCTTTTGGGGCTGTTACCGGGGCTGCTTTTTTGTGCGTCTGCGGTTTTGCTTCCTCGCCCCCTGCTTTATTGGCTTCTACATTTTTATCCTTCTTTACAGATTTTTCAGATTTTTTTGCGACAATTTTTTTGCCTTTGGCGACAGTCTTTTTCTTTTTTGCAGGCGCCGGTTTGCTCTCACCATCATCAGCTTCAGCCAGGGGCTCGTCTTTTACGCTTTCCGCAGCCTCAGTCTCTGTTGCAACGTCTTCGGTCGCCGCAACATCCTGCTTTTCATCCGGCGCACTCTCACCGCCGTTCTCCTCAGCCGAGTTCAATTCATTCAGGACTTCGACAAGGGTCTCGACTTCCACTTCGCCTTCTTTGTTGGTCGAGGCGATATTATCGAGGAATGTACGCAGCACATCCACTGTTTCGAGGATAGCATCCATAATTTCCGGCGTCAAACTCAAATTGCCTTTGCGCATGCGATTGAGAATATCTTCTGCCGCATGCGTCAGGCGCATCATTTTATCAAATCCGAGGAAACCGGATGTGCCTTTGAAAGTATGCGCAGCACGAAATATCTCATTGATCAGATCGAGATCGTCCGGTGATTTTTCCAGAGAGATCAGATCGGTATCGAGCTTTTCTAAAAGTTCTTTGGATTCGACAAGAAATTCAGCAACTATCTCCGCCATAAAATCAAGGTCTTCGTCGGCCATGCCTCAGTGCTCCCGGTTTATTACTTCAAGTTTTTTAATATCTTATCAATTTCCGCCTGGTCGACGGTTTCCTGCTCTTCCGCTATCGCAGGCGGGGTGGCGTTTTCTTCATCAGCCGGTTTTTCTTCTTTCTCCGGAACGACCGTCACCGGCTCTTCCACCTCGTTCTCATGTCCGGCAAGAATTTGATCGGCCATCGCCTGAATATCTGATTTATCTTCGTAAGAAGCATTGGGGTCGAAAGCTCTGACCTTTTTCTTTGGGCTTTCATCGACTTCGATATCAGAAAACTTGCTCAGCAGTTGGCGCAGTTTCTCCTGCACCGCTTCAATCAGACTGTTTGCGCCCATGATTTGCTGGCTGGTGATATCCTGGATTTGCAGCGCATTCATGATATCAAAAACATCACCCTGCATACCTGTTAACCGATCGTTCATAGATGAAAAAATATTTCCATCGGTTTCCAGCTCAATGAGTTTCTTCAATTCCGCTTCAACATCAGCGGCCTGGGTTTCATCATCACCATCGAGGGCGCGCGCCAGTTTCAACACCAGTTCTTTTTCCTGTTCAAGGCGCTGATTATAACTGTTTTCCACTTCGGCCATGCCTTCCATAACACGATCGAGATTGGTTAAAATCTGATCGATGAGATCCAGCATACTCGCGGTGGCATTCTCCGTCGTTTCAGTGACTTTATCCAGTTTTTCCACCGCAAAAGGCATCTTTTGCGAGCTTTCTTCGATGCTGGTATTCATCTCCTCCAAAATTGGCGCCGTTTCCTGGACAAATAATACCAGTTCTTCGAGATATGGGATAACGCGGGCACCAAAAACGAATAATGCTTTCACTTCCTCGACTTTATGCAGCATTTTGATAACATCAGACTGACGCATTAATTCCTCCTGATCTTTCCATTGGCCTATACATCACTTCTTTCCTTTGCCCTTATTCATTCAGGATAGAATCAATTTTTTCTTTGAGAACCTGCGGTGTAAACGGTTTGACAATATAACTATTGACACCCGCTTTCATCGCATCGACGATGTCGTCTTTTACACCACGGGTTGTGATCATCAGAATGGGAACATCTGCAGTGTCGCCGTTGGCTTTGACATTTTGCACAAATTCAAGCCCGTCCATCTCCGGCATATTCCAGTCCGTAATGATAAAATTAACGCTGTTGGTTGCCAGTTTTTCCAATGCTTCTTTGCCATTTGTGGCTTCGACGACATCTTCATAGCCCAATCTTTTGAGTGTGTTTGCAACTATCCGGCGCATAGTTGGAGAATCGTCGACGGCGAGAAATTTAAGACTCATTTATCAAGACTCCTGTCGGGTTAAATTCTACGCTGCTCAACCAAGATACTTCGAGACTTCGTACAACAACTTCTTTGAGACAAACGGTTTGATCAGATAACTGCTGGCCCCGGCATCAATTCCACGGTTGATGTCTGCCTGTTCCTTTTCACTTGTCAGGATGATAATCGGGACGTCATCGTAGGCCGCATTTTCCCGCACCGCTTTGATCAGTTCATAACCGTCAACATTCGGCATGTTCAAATCGGTGATGATCAAATCCACATCGAGAGTTGGAAGCGTTTCGAGGGCTTCCATGCCATCGCACGCTGCAACAACATTGCTGCCGATTGCTCTTAAGGAAAGGGTCACCAGCTTCCGGATGGTTGCCGAATCATCGGCTATCAATACAGTTTTTTTCATGATTTCACCTGTTAGCCACTCTATCTATAATTCTTTATGATAAACCATGCATTTACCGAGGTTTGTTAATTTAAATGCTTTTGAAATGCCATGCAGTGATTCTGAATGCCCGAGAAAGAGATAACCGCCGGGACGTAAACTGTCATACATATTTGCGATGATTCGTTTACGTGCATCGGCGCCGAAATAGATCATCACATTGCGAAAGAAGATGACATCGATATCACGCAATAAACGCATGCGGGCAGAATCATTCAAATTCAAATTGGAGAATTTGACCAGCGCTTTGAGATTTTGATTGATTTCGTAATTAGAACCGGAAGGCTTGAAATATGCGCTCAATTGTCGCGGGGTTAAGTTCCGCAGCGTCAGGCGGCCGTAAAGTCCGGCCCTGGCTTTGCTGATAATCTCATCATCGATGTCGGTGGCCAGCATTTGCAATTGTTTTGAATTGGCGAATGTCGGATATTTCTCGACACTTAACAAAGCAAGAGAATACGGTTCCTCACCGCTGCTGCAGCCGGCGCTCCATATTTTGATCGTATTGCTTACCCGTGTTTTTGCCGTTTCGACGATTTTTGGCAAGATGACATTTTGAAACGCCTCGAGTTGCGGTGGGTTGCGAAGAAAACTGGTCTCATTTATCGTAATCGCGCTCGACATGCGGTGGAATTCTTTTTTGCTCTGATCATATTTTATATAAAGAATATAATCTTTGTAAGTTTTGCATCCCAGCTCCCGCAATCGCGGTGACAAACGGTTCTCGAGCAGATATTTCTTATTGCTTTTGAACTCAATTCCGGTTTTTTCATAAATAAATGCTGTCACCAGCGGAAATTCCTGATCCGACATAGGAACAATATCTTTTGTAAGAATTGCGTTTCTGTTAACCGGTGTAAGTTTAGAACCAATTAGCATCTTTTTGTTCCTTAGCAGTAGTTATAATGGCTACACCATCTTCCCCCAGATCGTTTAATTTTTGCGTCAATTCTTCATCAACTTCATCGGGAAAGAGATCGAGCAGCACTTCGACGGCTTTCATCTGCACCATTTTATTTCCCGAACCGAGCAATTGAAATAGCTCGCGGTTGAACATCTTCAGGCGACGTTCATTCACACACTCGATTCCGGCAATCTGCAGCCAGAAATTTTCATCAGACAGCGCTGCGCGTACCGGCCGTTCTGCTTGTTCGGGATCGATCTTCAGCAATGCATCAAAAGCAGCCCGGCGCACTTCATCATCCAGGTCGGTCAAAAGAAATTCCACCGCATCGAAAGCTTCAGAATGCTGGAAATTCGACAGGGCGTTTATCGCCGCTGTACGCACCCGCGCATCATCGCTATCGAGGTGTTCCACAATCGTCGGCAAAGAACCAAACATCGGAAACCGGGCAACAATGTCGAGAGCGAAAATCAGATCATCCGAATCCGGGGAAGCCAGTTTGGCCGAGATGATCTCAGACAGTCGCTCCGGTGCGATTTGTGAAAGCGCCTCACCACAAATCTCTTTTATTGCGATGGAGTTGCTTTGCAAGCCCTGCTCGAAAAGCTGCTGATTGGATTTATCACGAAAATTGGTCAGCACATAATAAGCGCTCTCCTGTATTGACTCATCACCATCAGCGATAAATTGCCGCAACAACGGTATGGTCGACTGGTCTGGCACTGCAGAGATAACTTGTATGATATTCGTTTTGACTTCAGGCTCAGGCCGGGTGATCAGACGTTCCAAAAACGGCACCGCATTCGGCATATCTTTCTGCGCCAAAATGAGCGCCAGGCTAAGTTGCTCTTCCAGACTTGCAGAAGCAAAATTTTCCGTTACCTCACGAAGCAGTCTTTCATTCTCAATCTCCGCCAGCCTCACTGCCAGAATTTGATCCAGCTCTTCATCATGTTCCGGATTTATCCCAATAAAGAAAAGAATATTTTTTGAAATAAAATCGATGGGTAAAACTTCAACCAACCGGTTTTTCTGTTTATATTCACGCGCTGAAAGCAATTCCTTGATTTCTTCAGCATATTGATCGGTATCAAAATAAGCGGGGAAGGTATTTTCCGAATTGAGGTGAATGCTCAAAATAGAGGAAACGGCTTCTTCGCGAAGAATCGGGTCGAGATATTCGAGCTGTTTGTACAGATTATCAGCAATCGCGGAATCTTTGACGAATTGCAGGGCGTTCAACGCAACCTGGGCTTCGGTCAATTCGTCGGAAACGGCAATTTCCAGCAAGAAATCAGTCGACTCTTTGGTGTGTAGTTTTCCCAATGCTTCGATGACAACATACTCCATACCTTCGACAGCATGGAAATGTCCGATCAGACAGGGTGCGGCCTCCAGATTATTGAGATTACCCAGGGCTTCAGCGGCAGAGACGACGACGTTTGGCTCTTCATCGTCTAATGCTTTAACCAGTTCGGAAAATGCGCGATCATCCCGAATGAGCCCTAAAATATCAACGGCAAATTTACGGACATCACTATCGTCGGAGCTGAGTTCGGCAACCAGGGGTTCGACAGCCATTTCACCGTAGGAAATGAGCAGCTCGCTGGCGAGGTTACGAACTTCGATCGAATCGTGACCAAGTAATCCAACCAGGCGCGTGGCTGCTTCTTTGGTCGGGGCCAACATCAGAATCTGCGAAGCAGCATCGCGCACACCCTTATTGCTATCCTGCAATGCTGATAAAAAAATCTCCAGACTCTCTTCCTGGGATGGGTCAACGGATTCAACCGCCTGACGGCGCTCCGTAGGATCGGTGCTCGAAAGTAATTCAATGGTTTTATTATTTTCTAAATCCTTCAATTCTGCACCTCGTATTTAAGCAAGTATAGAAGCATTGAATTTTGACTACTAAGGCATCGACTCACTGTAAATAGTACTTTAGCATTCGAAAGAATTTAAACATGTTTGAAAATTTGCATTAGTTATTCAGCCATATCGGCCTGGTGGGTTTTTCTCATCCCTACGGAGATTCTTCAGGGTAAAAAAAAAGCACATCCCCGGTGAGCCGGAAATGTGCTTCTTGTAATGCTGTATCTATTTAAGTTAACTCAAAAGAGCTTTTTCTTTATTCGATAAAATCCGGTTCAGATCGAGCAAAATAACCAGCCGGTCTTCGAGTTTACCAACAGCCATGATATATTCCGAATCGACGCGTCCGACCATTTGGGGTGGCGGTTCAGTGACAATCGTTGATATCCGCAGCACTTCAGAAACGGAATCGACGATAAAACCGACGGTTTTTTTCTCCAGTTCAACGACGATGATGCGGGTGCTTTTACTATATTCCATCGGCGGCAAACCCAGGCGGTTGCGCAAATTGACCACCGGAATGACTTTACCGCGTAAGTTGATAACCCCCTCGACAAAATGAGGTGAGTTCGGCACACGCGTAATTTCGATCATGCGGATTATTTCCTGTACCGCGAGAATTTCAACCCCGAATTCTTCTTCGCCGATTTTAAAGCTGACCAACTGCAGAATCTCATCCGTTTTCTGGGTACTGACTTTTTCCATCACTTCAGTTTCCAGTGCCATCACTATTTCCTTTATGATAATTTCCGTCTGATTTCATTCACTTAACCATGATGTCGGCAGAAGAATTGGCAATTTCAAGCCAAATTATATTTCCACATCATCTGGAAGATCGCCCGCTTCACCATATTCCTTCAATTTGTTACGCAGAGTTCGCACACTGATTCCCAATGATTTGGCGGCATGTGTGCGATTACCCTTGCACTGAATCAAGGTTTCGATAATCGCCACTTTTTCGGTCTCCGCCAGCGGCATTTGTGCCATCTTCTTACGATAATCATCGGCCGTGGACTGCGCCGTCTCCAAATGGCAAAATTGCTCCTTCACCAGCTTATCGCTTTTGCTGATGGCGATTGCACCCTCAACTTCATTTGCCAGTTGCCGGACATTGCCGGGCCAGTCGTAATTTTCGAATATTTTATAGACTTCCTCCGAAACATAGTTGATTTCCCGTTTCAAGCGGGCGGCTTTCTGTTCCACAAAATGTTTTAGCAGCATGGGGATGTCTTCTTTGCGTTCCCGTAGCGGCGGCAAAACAATCTGTACGACATTTAATCGATAGAACAAATCTTCACGAAATTTCCCCTGGTCGACGTGCGTTTGCAGATCACAATTCGTCGAGGCCAAAATCCGCAGATCGACGGGGATCGTTTTCGTGCTGCCGATGGGTTCGATTTCTCTTTCCTGAATCACCCGCAATAGTTTTGCCTGCAGATGCAGACTCATCTCGGAAATTTCATCGAGCAGAATAGTGCCTTTATCGGCAAGCATGAAACGTCCTTCTTTTCGCGTATGGGCGCCGGTGAAGGCGCCGCGCTCATGCCCGAAAAGTTCGGTTTCCATCAATTCTTCCGGCAGTGCGGCACAGTTCGGTGCGACAAACCGATGCACACGCCGGTCACTTAAATTATGGATGGCGCGGGCAACCAACTCCTTGCCGGTGCCGCTCTCTCCCATGATCAGAACGGTGCTGTCAGTGGGTGCGACCAGGCGGATTCGCTCATAAACTTTCTGCATCGCCTGGCTCTTGCCAATGATATCATCGAGGCTATTATTTTTATCGAGCTGTTGCCGCAGAATGGTGTTTTCCCGCTGTAATTGCTGGTATTTAAAGTACTTATTGAGAACGATCTCCAGCTCGTCGAGATCGAATGGTTTGGTGATGTAATCATAAGCTCCCTTGCGAATAGCGCTCACAGCGTCTTTCACCGTGGCGTAGGCCGTCATCATGATCACACCCGGCGCATTGCTGAGTTCAGTGACTTTATTGAGAATTTCCATGCCGCTCAGGCCCGGCAGGCGCACATCCGAGATGATTAAATCGAATTCTTTCTGCTGCAAACTTTCAATGGCTTCATTGCCGTTCGATGCCAGTGTCACATCGAATTGCAAACGTGAAAGTGTTTCGTCTAAAAGTTCGTTTATCAGCGGTTCATCATCAACGACGAGAACTTTCTTTTCTTCAAATATATTCATACGATCCGGCTTTAAGATTTCAGGGGAAAAGTGATGGTGATTTTCGTTCCTTTGGGAACGGAATCATCGAACTTGATGGTCCCGTGGTGCAAATCGACTATACGTTGAACTATGGATAAGCCGAGCCCGATTCCTCGTGCATTGGTGCTGAAAAATGGTAAAAAGAGTTTTTGTTTAACTTCCGGTTCGATACCCGGGCCGTTGTCGACAAATTCACAAACAGCATTTCTTTTCATTCGGTCCGGGCGAATATTGACATGGAATTCACCCCCTGCAGGCAAAATACGGGTTGCGTTGTGGAATAAATGCAGGATCAGTTCCTGATAAAGCGAGGCATCCAGCAGCACGATCATCGATTCATCTGCATAATTGCGGCGGATGTTGATTTTATTGTCCTGATCGTATTTGATCCGCGCGAAAGCCAACAGCTCTCCGGTTATTTTCGCAAGCGTCAGCGGCCGCAGTTGCGGTGTCAGCGGCCGTGTGTAGAGCAATAAATCAGAAACAAGTTGGTCGAGCACTCCGATTCCTTCGATGATCTTGCGTACATATTTTTTTCGCGGGTCCTGTTTCTCAAATTCACGCTCCAGCAATGCCGAAAAGCCGGCGATACCACCAAGAGGATTGCGGATTTCATGAGCGACCTGACGCGACATCTCTCCAAGTGCTGCCAGGGTTTTTTTACGTTCGATATCCTGTTGCAATGCCTTGAGTTCAGTGATATCATCCATGAGATCCATCGCCCCGACGATTTGATCATCTTCATCCAGAATGATGGAGGTTGTGCGCCGGACAGGAATATCACTCATATTTTTATGATGGATGAAATCTTCGATATCATTAAAAGCACAACCACTCTCCAAAGTGGCCAGGGCATCCCGCCGTTCAGCATTTTCCGCCGGAAAAATCTCTTCATATTTTTTACCGAAAACCTGGTCCCGCCGCAATCCGGTGATACGTTCGACGCCTTTGTTAAACAGGGTTATTTCGCCATCGAGATTGATAGCAACGATGCCGGTACGCATGCTTTCAAGCACATTATCAAAATGGCGGCGCAATGAATTCAGTTCGAAAACCTGCTGCGACAGTTCCTGGTTCTTCTGATCCAATTGCGAATTCAATTGATCGACTTTATCCTGTAATTCAGAATAAGCTTTTTCAAGACGCCGCGTTGTATCGGTGAAAATATCGATCGCGTTTGTCAGGTCAGCGATCTCTTCGACTTTTCTGATTTTAGTCTTTTCCATTCCAACACACCGAGTTATGATGATTGATCATATTGAAAATAAACTTTAATCACTTCACCGCAGGCACATTTTATGCGTACACCGGTGATAATTTCATTTTCCATGATTGCTTCAACAGATGGTTTGGCAGCATGATGAATAATTTTTCTGGCCGCTTTACCATCTTGTAGTGCTGTTCTTTTAATCACAGAACCAACCGGCCCGTGTTGTATTTTCATTCCACCTTTGCACAAGGAAGCTTCGTGTAATTGCACAAATTTTTCAGACATTGTCATTGCTATCAACTGGATTGACGGGGTGATATTTTTTAAAAGAGCGAAATTTGCAACAAAAGTGCCAGTAAAAGGGGATATAACCGGCGCCTGAATCACCCGTGTGGGCAGGAAGTAGTCATTGCCAAAGAATAACAGATATGCTGCAACTGTCACGAAGCAGCAGCCCCTCAGGTGGGAGAAAAGCGGCCAAAGTGGACGATTTGAAATCATCGTGATAATGCGTTTGCGCTTGCTCATTTCTGACCGGATTGCTATGGGTATCCAGAACAGCAAGCGGTAAATATACTCTCTACCTATAAGTCCGGCTGGAAACCCTAACCCGGATAAACCGGAACTTGAAAAAGAAAATTCCAAAGCGCACACAAAGTCGCTGAGACGCTGAGAATACACAAATATTTTTTAATTTTTTCTTTGCGATTCCCTTGCGTCTTCGCGTGAAATTTTTGCTTTTGAGGATTTAGATCAATATTTCTTGCCAAAAAAATGGCAGAAAATAATTTGTCAGTGACTAAAATATAGGCCAAAGGCGTCCTCGCCGAGGCACACGCACGCTCGGCGAGGACGCCTTCGCTCTAGTTGTTGGGGACATTGGGGACTTTCCTGCCGCGGTTCCAGGGCATCGCTGTCAAATTAAGAGCGTAAACCATTTGAAGATAATAGTGATATAACCTCCACTGCGGAATGAATCCCGCAGCTATTGTAAAAAGGCCCGCCTGAAGGCGGCTCAATTATCAAGCTCACTTCAGCGAGCTTAGTTTTACGTCGCTAAATATTTCAATATGCTTCACCTGTTCATCTGAAAAATCCTGAAAAGCCCAATGAGTGTCAATGTCGGTTCAATTTTCTCAACCGAAGGTAACTCCGGCAACAGCACCGGCGCCAGGCCGCCTGTTGCGATGACCCGCATTTCCGCACCCATTTCATTTTTCAACCGACTTAGCAGGCCTTCGACCATATCGGCGCCGCCATACATTAGGCCCGATTGCATACTGGTTTCCGTGGTACGACCGATAATTTCAGAAGGGAATTTAAGATCGACCATGGGCAGCTTTGCCGCGTAACGGTGTAGGCTGTTTACCGTACTTTCCAACCCCGGTGCGATGATACCGCCAAGATATTCACCTTTTTGCGATACGATATCAAAAGTCGTAGCTGTACCAAAATCGACGATGATCAGCGGCCCGCCATAATCTTCAAATCCGGCGACTGCGTTGCAAATCCGGTCGGCACCGACCGTGTGGGGATCGACATTTTTAATCGTAATACTGAGTTTGATATCGGAGGAAACTTCAACGAGACGCGCCTTCAGCCGTTTGTTGATCAGGCGCTGTAGCGAAATTGTTACCGAGGGCACGACCGAACCGAGAGCAATGCCGTTGATATCCTTAACATCGACGTTGGCGTCGCGGCAGAGCATGTTCATAAAAACCCAGATTTCGTCTTCGGTCCGTGCCACCTTGCTGGAAAGCCGCCAGCTTTCCTTTAGTTTTTCCTTTTCAAACAAACCTAAGGTGATATTCGTGTTGCCAACATCGATTACGAGAATCATTTTTACTCCTTGAGAATAGAACTCATTATTTTCGCCGTTGCTCGAGTGGATGAAAATCACGGATGACCGTATGCAGATAGCTGCGGTCGATATGAGTATAAAGTTGTGTTGTGGAAATGTTCGCATGGCCGAGCATTTCCTGCACCGCCCGCAAGTCGGCACCACCCTCGAGCAAGTGAGTGGCAAAGGAATGGCGAAAAGTATGCGGCGAAGCGTGTTTTTCGATATGCGCGGCATCGAGATATTTTCGGATGATTTTCCACGCACCCATGCGCGACAATTTCCGTCCGCGGTTATTGAGAAAAAAAACATCCTGAGAAATCAATGGGTTGGCCAGCGCCGGGCGGCCGAAACGCAGATAATTCAACATCGCCAGAATCGCCACTTCACCGACTGGCACGAGTCGTGATTTACGGCCTTTGCCGGTGAGACGGACGAAATGATCTTCGGCATAAAAATCTGCCCGCTCAAAATCAAGCGCCTCGGAAATCCGGCAGCCGGTACCGTATAAAAATTCGACCAGCGCCAGGTCTCGCAAACCCAGGGGAGAGCTCGCATCGATAGAGTCGATTACGGCCTCAATTTCCGCTATATCCAGCACATCGGGCAAGCTTTGTTTTTTTCGTTTGTAAGAGACCAGATCAGCAGGGTCTGTATCACAGTAATTTTCAGTGAGAATGTAGCGATGAAACATACGAATCGCCGAACACTTTCGTGCGATGCTCGCTTCGGTGAGATGCAGTTTTTCAAGTGCATTTAAAAATTGCAGGATGTGATTGCGTTCTATCTTTTTAAGCTGGAAAATTTCGATACTGAGCAGCCATGACTGATAGTGCATGAGATCACGATCATAGGCTGAAATCGTATTCTTTGCCAAATTTCTTTCAGCCGCGAGATAGGAGAGAAACTCTGAAATGAGCTCGGCAAGAAAATTCCGGGGTTTTGCAGCCTGCATATTTTTGCTATGAATGCGCTGTTAATCCTCGCCTTCAGCCAGTGCATCGGCATCGAGCCGTTCTTCGCCCGCATTAATTAAATGCTCGGAAAGCGAAAGTGCGATGCTCGACATCATTACTTCCGGGCCCAGTCGGGTAAAATCTCCGGAAAGCACGGATTCATCGACGTTGGAATAGAGGGAGCAGCCGGCGCCGGATTCGACGATCAGCCCGCTGATGCGGCCTTTGTGCTGGGCGACAAAGGTGACTTCACCGAGCATTTTACTGATGACATATCCGGTGCAAAATTGCAATTGCAAAAATGCGCTGGCGGTGTAAACCATCAGCAGACTGCCCTCGCTTTTGCCGATCTGTGTGTGAGGATAAATTTCGAGGCTGATACGGCGGTCATCTTCTTCGCCAACGATCGTCAGACGAAAATTATTGCCCATATCTTTATAAGTCGCGCCCAATACCTCGGCGATATTTTCAATGTCTGCTTTGGTAAATTTCATCGATGCCTCGAAATAAAAAGATGAAAAACAGGACTGTTTTTATTTGAATTTTGAATATAAAGATAAATTGACCGCTTGTCAAGCAATAATGGCTGCACCTGTTTAAAGTTAAACGAAGCAAATAATAGAAAACGTAAAACAGTAACTTAAATAAAACAGAAATTAACCGACAAGCCCGTCTCAGCACTTAAGGTACGCTCATTTCAGTATTTAAAATAACTTGGAATTGTCCTGACAAATCCGTTTGATATACCTCGTTCAATTCTTAGTTATCCAAACAATTTATAACAGCAAATGGGGTCAACACAATTGTTTTTTTGGTAAGTTCATCTCGTCTGCAAGCAAAGCTCTCACAATATACAAACAGGAAGATTATCAGGAGAATAAATGAACGACCATTTTTTTAAAAAACCCGTCATCAACTCCCCATACAAATATCCTTCCCGACACTGGGAGCTGGATGAACAGGGGCAGCCGACGCAGCGTATTATGGAAAAACGTCGACACGTAGCGTTCATCACTCCGATCCCGAAACCGAAAAAACGAAAAGGCGCTGCCGATCAACAGCAGTTGCTTTTCGACGAGGGGCAGGGTCTTTCGACGGAGCAACAGCAATACGCGCATGCCGAGGTAATCAATACGCTGCGCAAGCATGTTGATGAATGGCGCAATCTGCCGGATCCGACGCAGTGGAAAGTCACACCGGAAACCGCGCGCTTGCTGCAGCATTGGCGACATTACTATTTCAATAGCTTCAGGCCGTTCTTCTGCCAGATCGAAGCCATTGAAACCTTAATCTGGCTAATCGAAGTGGCGCCGCAGATCGGCAAGGCGGGCAGGCAGTTTCTTCAGCATTTGGCCAATGCCAACAACGAGGCCAACCCGGAGCTTTTTCGGCTGGCGTTGAAAATGGCCACCGGAGCCGGCAAGACCACAGTTATGGCGATGATCATCGCCTGGCAGACCATCAACGCCGTGCGCCGGCCCAGCAGCAGTCGATTCACGCGCGGCTTTCTCGTGGTCACACCGGAGCTGACCATTAAAGACCGCCTGCGGGTCTTGCAGCCCAACGATCCGGACAGCTACTATCAAAGCCGCGAACTAGTACCCAACGACCTGCTGCCGGACCTGAAGCGCGCCAAAATCGTCATCGCCAATTACCACACTTTCAGGCTGCGGGAACGCATGGCGCTTTCCAAAGGTGGGCGTCTGCTTTTGCAAGGGCGTGGCCCGACGTTGAACACGCTGGAAACTAAGGGTCAGATGCTGCAAAGGGTTATGGTTGAGTTGATGGGCATGAAAAATATTATAGCGCTAAACGACGAAGCGCACCACTGTTACCGTGCCAAACCTGATGATACCAGCGAGAAGCTGCGCGGTGGCGAGAGAAAAGAAGCCGAGCGCAACAATGAGGCGGCACGGCTATGGATCAGCGGTCTGGAGATCGTCAAGAAGAAGCTCGGTCTCAGCCGGGTGATCGATCTCTCAGCCACACCCTTTTTTCTGCGCGGCTCCGGCTATGCCGAAGGCACGCTGTTCCCGTGGACGATGAGCGATTTTTCGCTGATGGATGCTATCGAATGCGGCATCGTCAAGCTACCGCGGGTGCCGGTGGCCGACAACATCCCCGGCGAGGAGATGCCGAAGTTCCGCAATCTCTGGGAGCACATCCGCACGCGCATGCCGAAAAAGGGCCGCGGCAAATCCGGCAAGCTCGATCCGCTGAGTATACCGGTGGAATTACAGACCGCTTTGGAAGCGCTCTATGGGCATTATGAAAAAACTTTCGAGCTGTGGCAACAAAGCGGCCTGCGGGTGCAGCCCTGTTTCATCATCGTCTGCAACAACACCTCGACCTCCAAGCTGGTGTATGATTATGTGTCGGGATTTTACCGCGAGAAGGAAGACGGTTCCACCATACTGGAGAACGGCCGGCTACCGCTGTTTCGCAATTTCGATGAGCACGGCAATCCCCTGGCACGGCCCAGGACACTGCTGATCGACAGCGAGCAGCTCGAATCCGGTGAGGCGCTGGACAGCAACTTCCGCAAGATGGCAGCGGACGAGATCAAACGCTTCCGGCGCGAAATCATCGAAAGAACCGGCGACCGGCGCCAGGCGGAGACGCTGACCGACCAGGATTTGCTGCGCGAGGTCATGAACACGGTGGGCAAAGAGGGCCGGCTGGGCGAGTCCATCCGCTGCGTAGTGTCGGTGTCGATGCTGACCGAGGGCTGGGATGCCAACAATGTCACCCATATTCTCGGCGTGCGCGCGTTCGGAACGCAGTTGCTGTGCGAGCAGGTCATCGGCCGGGCGCTGCGCCGGCAGTCCTATGAGCTGAATGAGGACAATCTGTTCGAGGTGGAATACGCCGACGTGCTGGGCATCCCGTTCGATTTTACGGCGAAGCCGGTGGTGGCGCCGCCGCAGCCGCCGCGCGAGGTCATCCAGGTCAAGGCCATGCGACCGGAGCGCGACCATCTGGAAATCCTTTTCCTGCGAGTGCAGGGTTATCGGGTGGAATTGCCTGAGGAGCGGCTGACGGCTGAATTTAACGAAGATTCGATGCTGGAGCTCACACCAGTTATAGTTGGTCCGACGAAGACTCAAAACGCCGGCATCATTGGCGAAGGGGTGGATCTGAATCTGGTTCATACCGGTGATTTACGCAGATCGACTTTGCTGTTTCATTTGACCACACGACTAATTTACACCAAATGGCGCGATCCGGGCGAGGAGCCGAAGCTGCATCTGTTCGGCCAGCTCAAACGCATTACCCGGCTGTGGCTGGATACCTGCCTGATTTGTAAGGGCGGCACCTATCCGGCGCAACTCATGTACCAGGAGCTGGCGGATATAGCCTGCGAGCGCATCACTGCGGGGATCACCCGCGCCCTGGTCGGAGACAAACCGATCAAGGCGGTGCTCGATCCCTACAATCCCACCGGTACGACGGCGCATGTCAATTTCAGCACATCAAAACGAAACCGCTGGGAAACGGATTCGCGCAAGTGCCACATCAACTGGGTAATTCTGGACAGCGACTGGGAGGCTGAGCTTTGCCGGGTGGTCGAAGCGTACCCGCGGGTCAGGGCCTATGTGAAAAACCACGGCCTGGGGTTGGAAGTGCCGTACCGTTACGGCTCGGCCACGCGCAAATATTTGCCGGATTTTATCGTGCTGGTGGATGATGGTCGGGATGATCCGCTCAATCTGATCATCGAGATCAAAGGCTACCGCCGCGAGAATGCCAAGGAGAAAAAAGCCACGATGGAAGAATACTGGGTACCCGGGGTGAACAATCTCGGCAGCTACGGCCGCTGGGCCTTTGCCGAGCTGCGGGATGTGTATGAAATTGAAGCTGAATTCAACAGATTGGTTGAAGAGGCGCTCCATGCAAGAAGATGACCCTTTAATTCCAAAGCACGGCGGCTACCGCAAACTGAAGAGCTTTCAGATTGCACAGTTGGTGTACGATGTAACCGTGCGCTTTTGCAACCGCTACATCGACAGGCGCAGCCGCACCCATGATCAGATGGTGCAGGCGGCGCGCAGCGGCGTGCAAAACATTGCCGAAGGCAGCCAGGTGTCCGGCACCTCGAAAAAGATGGAAATGAAACTGACCAACGTGGCCCGGGCCAGCCTGGAAGAGCTGCGGCTGGACTATGAGGATTTTTTGAGGCAGCGGGGGTTGGAAAAGTGGGAGCCGGATGATCCGGCTTTGATTCGATTTAAAAAGAAACGCTGTTCTACTCTGGAAGAAGTACAGGCTTGGGTAAAAGATGAACACAGACGAACACGGATAGACACAGGCACTGAAAAAGACAATCAAGGAAGTGAGTCCGTGCCTGTCCATGAAAGTCCGAAGCGAAAAAGATTTTATTCAGAAATTGTAGCCAATGGGGCCCTTTCTTTATTAAATCTGTGCTGTTATTTTTTAGACCGCCAGCTTGCCGCCCAGGCCGCAGCCTTTGAAAAGGAAGGCGGCTTTACAGAGCGACTCTATCAGCGCCGCAAGAGCCGCCGCAACAGAAAATAAACACAAAGCATTCAGGAAAAAAACATGACCAGGAAGAAACACAGCAAGCCCAAATCCATCGAAGCGCTGCAGCACAAAGAAGCCAAACGCACAAATATCCCCACAGCGGAGTACCAGTCCGTGCTGCGGGAGGAGGACAAAAGCCCGATCCGGGTGGCGTACGAACGCCGCAACCGGGATTTGGATCCGCAGCTCGTGTGGCGCGGCAAGGATATGCTGGACTGGTCCGACCTGGTGGTGCCGGCGCCGCCGCTGTATATTCAGGAAAAGATTCATCCAAAGGTTCTTGTGGACGATCTGAAACGCGAAAGCAAAAAACTGGCCACTGACCACCAGCCACAAGCCACTCAGATCGATCTCTTTGCCGATTTTAACGGCCTGCCGGACGAGGCGGCGCGCACCGAGTTTTATCAGCACGACGCCAACTGGAGCAACCGCATGATTCTGGGCGACTCCCTGCAGGTGATGGCCTCCCTGGCCGAGCGGGAAGGACTGCGCGGCAAGGTGCAGTGCATTTACATCGACCCGCCCTACGGCATCAAGTTCAACTCCAACTTCCAGTGGAGCACCACCAGCCGCGACGTGAAAGACGGCAAGGCCGAGCACATCACCCGGGAGCCGGAGCAGGTGAAGGCGTTTCGGGACACCTGGCGCGACGGCATCCACTCTTACCTGACCTACCTGCGCGACCGCCTGACCGTGGCGCGGGACCTGTTGACCGAGTCCGGCTCCATCTTTGTGCAGATAGGTGA